>JAKSLG010000001.1 GCA_024401295.1 Bacteroidales bacterium
TCCGGGGGATTCCTTTCTTTTTATACTTGTGTCTCTTCTTATTTCGCTGTTTGTCTTCGTGTTTTGTCTATCTTATTTAATTACTACTTTCGTTTTTTTTGTATTTTTGCTAACACATATTCCTTTGTATGAATCTTACGAATTACCATAGTCATTCTACCTTTTGTGATGGACGTTCTTCGATGGAAGAAATGGTTCAGGCTGCTATAGCTCAGGGATTTGTATCTTATGGTTTTTCATCGCATGCTCCACTTCCTTTTCACACTAGATGGAATATGGATTCATCAAATATGAATGCTTATGTTGCTGAGGCAAAACGACTTAAGGATAAGTATTCGGATCAGATAGAATTATACTGTGGTCTCGAAATAGATTTTCTTGACGATAATTATAATTCAGCATCCGAGATATTTCAATCTATAAATCTTGATTACCGAATTGGTTCTCTTCATACTATTGTTATTGAACCTGGTTATATTCTTGAGATAGACTGCAAATATGAGAGATTCAAAGAGATTGTAGATGAATATTTCAACGGCGATGCAGAGGCTATTCTACGAGTGTATGTGGAGAGACTTATGAGAATGGTTGAGATTGGTGGATTTGACATAGTAGGTCATGCAGATAAGATGCACTATCTAGCGGATATGTATTGTAAGGGTTTGAGTTCTAAGAAATGGTATGTAGAAGCTATGAAAGAGTATTTTTCTCTGATAGTTTCAAAGGGAATAATGATTGAAATGAATACAAAGAAATATGTTGAAACTGGTCTGTTTTTTCCTGATGCCAGTTGGTATAAATTCCTAAATTCTATAGGAGCGAAAATTGTAGTTAATTCGGATTCACATTCGTGTGACAAAATAAATTCCGGTCGTATTGACGGACTGCGTCATTTGGTCTCATGCGGTTATAAGTCTGTCATGGAGATGCACGATGGTCAATGGACTGAAGTTGCAATAGATCTATCATAGCTAATCAATATTGAAATGAGTCGTTTTGTATTATTAATCTTTTTTGTTCTGGCATCGTTGATGTCTGTGGCTTCGCCGCGACAGTATTCATTCAAGCATATCACGATGAATATGGGCTTGTCTCATAATCAGGTGAATGATATTTTTCGTGATAGCGATGGCTTTATGTGGTTTGCAACAGCCTGGGGCCTTAACCGATTCGATGGCTATTCAATCCAGACGTTCTTTCCTAAGAATGATTCGTTGCCTACCAATTACGTTGATTGGATTCGCGAACTGGACGATGATATTATGCTTCTGAAATCATCTTCAGAGATTGCTTTTTTTGATAAGAAAACAGGAACTTTTAGTAATGCAAAGGAATTTTTTGCTTCAAAAGGTGTCGATGGTACAATATCGCAGGCGTTCGTCGATTCTTCGGATAACATTTGGATAGCGTGTGGTGGCGTGTGTTATGTATATTCTCAGAGAGAGCAGAAGCTTGTTTGCAGTGACAATGGAATGAAGGCGTATGACAAATCAAGAATAGTATCCTTTGCTGAGTCGTATGGTCAGGTAGTGCTTCTTTATGATGATGGTACGATGCTATTTTATGCCATGAAAAACGGAGTTCCGCAGCGTACTCCACGAATTGTCCATACGCCAATGGGTTCAGGCTCTCATTCGCTTTTTATTGACTCGGATTCCGACTATTGGGTTATTGCTGATGGTGGTCGTGGTCTGTGGTTTTATGAACAATCGACGGATAAATGGTATCTGTGTACGTCAGACCTGGATTCGTATTATATGATGCCGTCGTTTGTTGTGAATGGAGTTGCGCAAGACCGTTCTGGTAAGATGTGGATTGTAAGTGATCATGGTGGTATCAACATTATTGACAAGCGAACACATGCTGTAACGAGATTGAAGAGCCGTCAGAATGATGACCGTTGCATTCCAAGTAACAGCGTTAGTTGTATATATTGCGATGGCAGCGACAATGTGTGGATTGGTGATGTGAAGTGCGGCATTTCGTTGTACAATGAAGCTATTTTCAAGTTCGATTTGGAGCGTTTTGATGATTACAATCTTGATCCGGATTTTTTGGCACATATCAATTCCATAGATGAAGACAGGAAGGGAAACATGTGGTATGGAACCAATGGTTTTGGCCTTCTTTCGGTGAAAAAATCGGGCGAGAAAATCATATATCGACATTCTGATTCTGACAAGAATACCATATCTGGAAATATTGTCGTTGAAGTATATGCTGATCATAGCGACAACATTTGGATTGGAACATACTTGAGTGGTCTTTCGCGTTATGATGGAACGCATTTCCATTCGTATAAGGGCCGTACGGATATTCCGGAATCTGCCGCATCGGAAAATATATGGTCGATTGCTGAGGACCAGTTAAATCGAATGTGGATAGGTTCGCTGGGACGTGGTCTGGCAATGTACGATGCAAGTGACAACACGTGGAAAGAGTTTTTGAGAGAAAATTCTGCTTTGACATCAAATTATATCACCCAGATATATCCTGCCAAGGATGGCCGTATATTCGTGGGAACAGTTTATGGCTTGTCTGTCATTGATATGCAGAGCCTTGATGTTACGGTTGTCGACAATGATGCTATTCGAAGAGAAAATATTTCAGATATTTATCTGGATAGTCGAGGATTGTTGTGGGTCGGTTCAACCAACGGGTTGTATGTACTTGACGGTCAGACATATTCAAGTGTTGCGAGATTTAATACGAATGAGGGATTACAGAATGATGTCGTTACTGCTATAATTGAAGATAATGATAAGAATATGTGGGTCACGACAATTTCTGGAATGACGAATATTGTTGTGACGCTTAATCCGCGAGAAGAGAACTATACTTTTTCGACATATAAATACAATCATCTTGATGGTTTTATGAATAGCTCGACCAACAATCGTGCTATCAAGAAGACTTCGTATGGCGAGATTATGGTCGGAGGAACACAGGGTATAAATATCTTCAGACCAGATCAGATCAAGTATAACCGTGAAGTTCAAGATGTCAGGTTTACAGGTGTCTATGTGCTTGGCAATCCGGTTAAAATGCCGGTTGAAATGCCGTATTGCGAAGAGGTGGTATTCGAGGATAATCAGAACATGTTTACCATTTCGTTTTCATCATTGAGCTATATTCTTCCTGAAAAGGTCTCTTTTGAGTATATGCTTGAGGGATTCAACGACAAATGGATAAAGACAGCAGAGCATTATGTGACATACACGAATCTTGCTCCTGGAACCTATACGCTTAAGGTCAAGGCTGTCAATTGCGATGGTTTTAGCAGTGATACGGCATCGGAATTGCGTATTGTCGTACTTCCTCCATGGTGGAGAACGCCATTGGCATACGTTATCTACATTGCTTTGCTGCTCCTTATTCTGGTGTTGGTATATAGAGCAGTACTTGCGCGCGAAAAGGAGAAATACAGGTTGCATGAGATTGAAGTTGAGGCGACAAAGAAGCATGAAATGGATGATATGAAACTCAGTTTCTTCACAAACATTTCGCATGAACTTCGCACACCGCTTAGCCTGATAATATCGCCTATTGAGAATATACTTGAGTCGCATGAACATGAATCACTCCGTCCGCGATTGGAAATGGTTCATCGCAATGCGCAACGTCTGCTCAACATGGTAAACCAATTGCTTGATTTCCGTAAAATCGATTCTGACGGAATGAAGTTGAATCTTTCGGAAGGCGATATGGTTGCTTTTGCGGAGCAAAGTTGCACATCGTTCCGCGAGTTGCTTGATAAGAACACTAAGCTGAATTTTGTGACGGATCTTGAGTCGCTCTACATGGAATTTGACAGCGACAAAATGCAGAAGGTGCTTAACAATTTAATTTCAAATGCCTTTAAGTTTACTCCAGATGAAGGTCGCATTGATGTTATGCTTTCTGTTGATAATCAGCATAAAAATGCGGTTTTGAAGGTTGCTGATACGGGTATTGGAATATCTGATGAGCATAAGGCTCATGTTTTTGAGAGATTCTATCAAGTTGGCAGTAGCTCATCGCCATACGGAGGCAGCGGAATCGGATTGCATCTCGTCAAGGAATTCATTGATATGCATAAGGGAAGCATTTGTGTTTATGACAATATTGGTGGAGGAACTGTTTTCGAAATAATTTTGCCAATTCATCAGCTTGAGAGCGAAAACCTTGCAGAAGTGCTTGAAGAAGAAGCAGAAATTGCTTCCGGGAAAAGCAAGATTGTCATTGTTGACGACAATGCTGATTTCCGCACACTGCTCAATGACACGTTATCGGATTCATTTGAAATCATTCAAGCCAAGAATGGTCAAGAGGCTCTCGAATTGATTCGTAAAGTGATTCCAGAGCTTATCATCAGTGACGTAATGATGCCAGTCATGGATGGAAATGAGCTGTGCAAAGCAGTCAAAACCGACATAACGACATCGCACATTCCAGTCATTCTCTTGACGGCGAAAACAGCCGAGGAACACAAGATTGAAGGCCTCATGTCTGGTGCCGATGATTATATCGAAAAGCCATTTAATCCTCAGATTCTCAAATTGAGAATTGAGAAGTTGACCAATCAGACAAAGAAGCGTCAGGAGACCTTCAAGAGTCAGATTGAGCCAGAGCCAAGCCAGATAACAATCACGCCAATTGACGAGAAACTCATACAGAGGGCTATTAAATATGTTGAAGACAACATCGAAAATCCGAACCTCTCTGTTGAGGAACTCAGCCGAAGTCTTGGCATGAGTCGTGTCCATTTCTACAAGAAAACAATGTCAATAACCGGTCGTTCGCCGATAGAGTTCATACGTGTCATAAGAATCAAGCGAGCAGCCCAGATGCTTCGCGACAAGCAGTTGAACGTTGCCGACGTCGCATATGCTGTTGGATTTAATAATCCGAAATATTTCAGTCGTTATTTCCGCGATGAATTTGGCGTCTTGCCATCTGTATATCAGAATAATTCGGATGGAATTCAGACTAATATTGAAATATGATGAACTTTTGGTGGAAGAAAAAACTGAATGTTAATGATATTGGTTAACTTTGAACATTCGTAGAACAAAAAGAGAAACACTAAAAACAATAATAATGGAAATTATCGGAAAATTGATTGAAAAGAGGGAGACGCGTCAGCCTTCTGCAACATTTACAGTACGCGAATTTGTGGTAGAGGTTGAAAATCAGCGCGATCCACGTTACAACGATTTCTTGCTGTTCCAGCTTACTGGTGACAGATGCGCACTTCTTGACCAGTATCAGCTTCAAGAAACGATTCAGATTACATTTGATCTGCGTGGTCGCAAATGGACTGCTCCAGACGGAACGGTTCGCTACATCACTTCGCTCAACGCATGGCGTGTTGACCGTCCACAGGTTGGCGGTCAGCCAATGGGTTCGCAGGCATATCAGCCTCAGCAACCATATCAGCAGCAAGTTAGTCAGCCAGCAGCACCAGCAGCTCAGCCTGATTTCCAGAACACAGGAAATCCTGACGAAGATCTGCCATTCTAAATATACGATATGAATATAGAGATTAAGATACAGACAGCGGTATCGGCCATTGTCAATGAGCTATATAGTGCGCAACTTGATCCTAAGAATATTCAGGTGAATATTACTCGCAAGGATCAGAAGGGTGATTATACGGTTGTTGTTTTCCCATTGCTTAAGATTTCTAAGAAATCGCCTGATCAAACGGGTCTTGAGATTGGCCAGCAGTTGAAGGAAAAACTTTCTGAAATTGCTGAGTTTGAGGTTGTTAAAGGTTTCTTGAATCTTACGCTTTCGAAAGAATATTGGGCAGGAATACTCAATGCGGCTGCAGCCGATTTGAGCTATGGCTATAAGAAGGCTGATGAAAATTCGCCGCTTGTGATGATAGAATATTCATCGCCAAACACGAATAAGCCACTCCATTTGGGCCATATTCGCAATAATCTCTTGGGTTATTCGCTTTCACGCTTGATTGCTGTCAATGGCAATAAGGTTGTCAAGACAAATATTGTCAATGACCGTGGTATTCACATTTGCAAATCAATGCTCGCATGGCAGAAATGGGGCAATGGTTGTACACCAGAAAGTCTGGGTCAAAAGGGAGACCATTTGGTTGGTGACTACTATGTGAAATTCGACAAGGAATATAAAGCTGAACTGAAGCAGATTCTTGAGAATGATCCTGAGGTGAAAGCTATCGTTTGTGACGATGAAGAGAAGACTGCGGAAGCTCGCAAGGCAGCAGCCGAGGCAAAATCGCCACTTATGCAGGAGGCTCGCCAGATGCTTGTCAAATGGGAAGCAGGCGACCCAGAAGTACGTGGTTTGTGGGAGAAGATGAATTCGTGGGTATATGCAGGATTCGATGAAACCTACAAGTTGCTTGGCGTTGATTTCGACAAGATATATTACGAAAGCAATACTTATAAAGAGGGTAAGGAGCTTGTTTTGAAGGGACTTGACGAGGGTAAGTTCTATCGTGAGTCAGATGGTTCTGTATGGGCAGATTTGACTAACGAGGGCCTCGACAAGAAGATTTTGCTGCGTAAGGATGGAACGAGTGTTTATATGACTCAGGATATTGGTACAGCAAAATTGCGTTTCCGTGATTTTCCAATCGACAAAATGATCTATGTCGTTGGTAATGAGCAGAATTACCACTTCCAGGTACTCTCTATCCTTTTGGATCGCATCGGTTTCAAATGGGGCAAAGAGCTTGTTCATTACTCGTATGGCATGGTTGAATTGCCAGAAGGAAAGATGAAGAGTCGCGAGGGAACTGTTGTGGATGCTGACGATCTTGTTGGCGACATGATTTCTACGGCTCGTGAAATGAGCAAGGAACTTGGCAAGCTTGATGGATATACTGAGGCAGAAGCCGAAGAGGTCTACAAGATTTTGGCTCTCGGTGCTTTGAAGTATTTCATTTTGAAAGTTGATCCAAAGAAGACGATGACCTTTAATCCAAAAGAGTCTATCGATTTCAATGGTAATACAGGTCCGTTTGTTCAGTATGCGTATGCGCGTATCCGCTCAGTCTTACGCAAGGCTGAGGCACAGGGATATTCAATTCCGCTGAAGGCAAATGCAGCGGAGCTTGAGGACAAGGAGATTCAGCTTTTGCGTCATATTGAGCAGTTCCCAGAGACTGTAGCAGAGGCTGGTCAGGTATATAGTCCAGCTCTCATTGCCAATTTTGCATACGACATTGCAAAGGAATATAACCAATTCTATCACGATTTCTCAATCCTCAAAGAGGAGAATGTTGAGAAGCGTAGCAATCGTTTGCTTATCAGTCAGACTGTTGCTCAGGTTATCAAGAATGCAATGTGGATTCTTGGCATTGACGTTCCAGAGCGTATGTAATCTGTAACATAGATAAAAATGACAGAGGCGGCTTCTTAATGAAACCGCCTCTGCTGTTTTTATGTAATTGAGTTGATTATGCAAGAAGACGCTTTACGCAATCAGAGATATCCTTGCCATCTGCCTGACCATTGAGTGCTTTGTTTGCAGCGCCCATGACCTTGCCCATTTCTTTGATGCTTGTTGCACCAGTCTGGGCAATAATCTCTTTGATTGCAGCTTCGAGCTGTTCTGCAGTCATTGCAGCCGGAAGATATGCTTCGAGGACGCCAGCTTGTGCCAATTCACCATCGGCAAGTTCCTGACGATTCTGGTCGATGAAAATCTGTGCAGCATCTTTGCGCTGCTTAACCATCTTCTTGAGAACCTTGATGGCCTCTGCATCTTCGAGTTCTGTACCTTGTGGTTTGGCTGTCTTTGCTTCGAGCAACTCTTTCTTTGCACCGCGCAAGGCTTCGAGCTTAACCTGGTCGTGAGCCTTCATTGCAGCCATGATGTCTTTGCTGATCTGATCGAAAAGATTCATGATTTTATGTGTTTTTAGTCGTTATTTCTGTCTTTAGAAAGTTATCTGTCCATTGCTTCTGCGCTCGTATGCAGGCACAATTTCGATGTCATTGAGGATGCTGTCATCTTTGCGCAATTCTTCGATTCTGAAGACTTTAGGATCTGATAAAACCCTTGTCGAGAAATCTTCACTTGAAGCGAAGTTGTTTTTCTTTGGCTTTTCATAAAGTTCCTCAATTTCGCGTCCGAACTTGCCATTATCTTCGTTGCCGTTGTTTGTCGAATCGGAAGATAAACTGTCGATATTTTCTTCTGTAGGATTATTGACAACGTTTCCTTCATCGTCGATAGTTACCTGCTTGCGTTCGCGAGGAGTTGTTGGTTCGCCAGTGATGATGTCTGCAGCGAAGCCTGTTGCAACAACAGTGACTCTGATTTCATCGTCGAGTTTGTCATCAAATCCTGCGCCCCAGATGAGCTCATCTTCTGTTTCGTTGCCGGCAATATTGCGAAGGAACGATGTGATAGCGTCCTGCTCAGACATTTTTATTCTGGCATTATTGCCACTCATAATGTTGACGATGATGTTTTTAGCACCTCTGATGTCGCTGTTGTTGAGCAATGGCGAGTTGAGTGCTTCGCGAACAGCATCGATGGCGCGGTTTTCGCCACGCGCAGTGCCCAGACCGATGACTGCGACACCGCTGTCCTGCATTGCGTATTGCAAATCGGCAAAGTCGACATTGAATCGCGAGTGAACCGACATGATTTCGGCGAGTCCCTTTGCAGACATTGCCAAAACAGAGTCGGCTTTCAACATGGCCTCTTCGATGTCCATATCGCCATACATGTCGATAAGGCTCTGGCTCTTGATGACGAGGAGCGAGTCGACACATTCGGACATTTCGAGCATTCCGGCAATTGCCTTTCTGATACGCGGCTTACCCTCGTTCTTGAATGGAATCGAGATAATACCGATTGTCAGGATTCCCATATCCTTGGCTGTCTTTGCAATGATTGGGGCAGCTCCAGTACCTGTGCCACCGCCCATGCCTGCAGTAACGAAGACCATTTTCGCACCTTTGAGAACGCTCTTTATCTCGTCGATATCTTCGAGTGCACTGTCGCGTCCGCGTTCAGGTCTGTTTCCTGCACCAAGGCCTTCTGTCAGGCGTTTGCCAATCTGGACTTTGATAGGCACAGGGCTGTGGTCCAATGCCTGTTTGTCGGTATTGCAAATGATGTAATCGACATCAGTGATGCCAATTTCATACATGTTGTTGACAGCATTGCTGCCAGCACCACCGACACCGATTACTCTAATAATCGAAGACAAATGGCTTGCCTCTTCTTCTGCAACGCAGCTTGTTATATCTATTCCTTCCATAGGGTTCTATTTTTTTCGGTGTTAATTACTCGTTTGGCTCTTGCATGAGTCCATTGAAACCATTTTTGAATTTGTCCCAAAAACTGCCTTTTGCGTTTTTATCCTGGGTGTTATCTGTATCTTGTGGCTCCGATGTTGTTGTCTCTTGATTTTTTTCATCCGGTTGTGCAGGCTGCGAGAAAAGGCTCTGCTCCATGCGATTATCATAGAGTTTCTTATTCTCGCGAATGAAAATCGTTGCCATGCCGAATGCTGCAGAGAGTGTTTCCGCAATATCATCTGTGGCAGGTGGCATTTTTGCCTTTCTGACAGCGATCTGTCCGAAGTTGTCGGAAAATACCTTGTCGATGTTCTTGAGTTCACTTCCGCCACCACAGAGGACGATTGACTTCATGCTTCTGAATGCACGGTTTTGCTGAAAAATTGCAGAATCTACATATCTGACAATCTCTTCGACGCGGGCACGGATGATGAAATCAAGTTTGTTCTTGTCGCATTCAAAGTCGCTGTTGCCGTCATTTGTATTTACAATGACGAAACGCTCGTTGTCTTGAACTTCAGTTCCGCACAATCCAAAGTGACGCTTGATGCTTTCAGCTCTCATTCGGTCAATTTTTAGGCCATGAGCTATGTCGGACGTGATTGTGTCAGAGCCAAATGGAATCGTTGTCTCAAAATTGACAACACCTTTATAGTAAACAGCAACATTTGTAGTGCCGGCACCAAGGTCGACAATTACGCAACCATTTTTCTTTTCATCTTCTGTGAGGAGAATAGCACCTTTTGACGATGCACTTGTATATGTGCAAGTTGCAGTTCTGTCTTTCTGAAGAAGCGAATTGACTTTTCCGATCGATTCCTTGTCGGCGATGAATACCAGATATGTGCCTTCTGTTTTCGTTGCAGCCATGCCTATCGGGTTGCGTGTAGGTATTCCGCTGTCGAGTGAATAATACATTGGTATAAAGCGAGTTACTTCTTCATTGTCGCTAAGGAAAATAGCCGATTTGGCATTTTCGTTGAGCTGGTTTATCGTTATCTCCTGTATTGTTTGTCCCTGCGTGTTCATGTCGGAGCGTCTTTGCTCGCATCTGTAGCTCATGCCTCCGATATTAGCAACATACCAGCGTTTTGTATTTGCTGTTCTTTTTATTTTCTTTTCAGCACCGATAATCAAATTGGTGATAATTTTCTGTGCAGCATCGATATTGTAAACCTCTCCGCGCTTGATACCTTGCGAAGCCACGGTTTCCTGGTGTAATATTCTGATGCTATAAGGCGCAGACTCGTCAATCAGTCCGGCAATGATGCTCGTGGAACTTGTTCCAAGATCGAGTGAAATAACGTAATTCTCCATATATGTTGCTATTATTCTGGTTTTACTTTTTTGTACAGACAACCTGATCTTTATATTTCAGATTGATTCTCTTGTATAGATTCCATTCGCGCGGTGCCCATCCTTTTGTGTAGAGCAGTCGCAGGTTAGTCATCTTTTCATCGAGTCGTTCAATCGTTCCGATTTCGATGATGTGTTCGCCGACGCGTGGCACGAGTATGAACTCTTGCTTTTCAGTCACGTAGATCTGTTCAATCTGTGCGCGCCAGAATGAGTCGTCATGAATGAACTGGCAAAGTTCCACAAGCTCTGATGTGTCAACAGCGCTGTTCACATATCCATTGACGACGATGGTGTTTGCCATCATTCCGCGTTCGGATGAAAACTTATTCATTTCGGCATCGATATAGTATGAGCCATCGCTACTGAACACGTGCATAAGTGGCTCACGTTGAAGCACTTCAACGTGCAATACGCCTCCGGCTGTGAAGTACATTTCGCATCGTTTCACCATTGGCAGCTGTTCAATGCGGCTCTCCATCTCGTTGAGGTTCATCTCGTTGAGCAGTGTGCCTTTGATGGCAGGCCAATTCTGGTCGATGATACGTTCGAGATTTTTCTCTGTTATCATGACGTCGGCCGAACTATTGGCAACCGAAGTTACGACTTTTGTGCATTCTGCCAATGCCTTTTCGCTAGAAACAAACGACATGACAACAGGATAGTAGGCAACGGCGATGATGAGCATCACGATATACGCGATCCTCTTGCCGATGCTTGTTTTTTTGCTATTCTCTTTTGTTGCCATGACGAACAATTCTGCTTATAGTGATTTAATCTCTCTTATGCGTTTTTCAACCACGGGAACAAGTGCGTCGATATTGCCGGCACCCATCATGACAATCACGTCGAATTGTGATCCGAGAAGGTCGTTGAGCAATGTCTCCTTAGTTGTCAGGCTGACATCTGTATTCTTCATCTTGTCGGCAAGGAGCTGACTTGTTACGCCTTCTATTGGCAATTCGCGTGCAGGATAGATGTCGAGGAGCAGGACGCGGTCGGCCAGTGACAGTGATTTTGCAAATCCATCGGCAAAATCGCGTGTGCGGGTATAGAGATGCGGCTGGAAGACGACTGTAATCTTGCGGCCGTCATACATCTCGCGCACCGATGTCAGCATCGTGCGAATCTCTTCAGGATGATGGGCATAATCGTCAATCAGAACGACATCTTTCTCTTCAATCTTATAGTCGAATCGGCGGCGATTGCCCTTGAACGTCTTCATAGCCTCGCGGACTTCATCTTCTTCGGCACCGGCAAGCATTGCCAATGCGCATGCGGCCACGGCATTTTCGACATTGTGGCGGCCAGGAAGTCCCATCACGACATTGCGCACGGCACCAAACGGCGTCATGATGTTGAACTTATAGCGTCCATTGCTCAAGCGAATGTCAAATGCATAGAAATCAGCATCGGCATTGTCAACAGAATAGCTGAACAATTCAACGTCTTCGTCAACATCTTTTTCGCTGAGTGGCAGTCCAAGTTTGTGGACGAGCGAACCTCCTATTGTTGTCAGTCCTGCATATTGGCGGAAGGCCTTGACGACCTCATTCTTGTTGCCATATATGTCAAGATGGTCGGCATCCATTGCCGTTATGACAGACAGATATGGATGAAGCTGGAGGAAAGAACGGTCATATTCATCGGCCTCTGTCACAACAAATGACGACTGCGTATTGCTCCAGTAATTTGTGTCATAGTTGCTCGAAATGCCTCCGAGGAAAGCCGAGCATCCGACCTGTGAATTGCGCAGGATATGAGCAGTCAATGTTGATGTCGTCGTTTTCCCGTGTGTGCCGGCAATGCAGATAGCATCGGATTTCTGTGTCAGCACGCCAAGCATAGCTGCGCGTTTGACCATTTCAAATCCGTTATTTGCGAAAAACTGCATGATTTTGTTGTCGCGGGGAATGGCCGGTGTATAGACGACGATTGTTTCGGCAGCATTGCGGAAAGGTTCGGCAATGGTCTGTTCATTGTCATCGAACACAATTTTGATGCCCTCGCTTTCGATTTCGTCGGTCAGCTTGGTCTGTGTCCTGTCGTAACCTGCAACGGCGTAGCCCAAGGTGTTGAAATGACGTGCGAGTGCGCTCATTCCGATACCTCCGATGCCGATGAAATATACGTTTTTGAAGTCCTTCATTCCTAAGCCCTCCATTTAGGTTTCTGTTTATGCTTTCTTTGCCAATGCGATAACCTCTCTTGCGATGTCGGTTGCCGCATTTGGTCTTGCGAATTTCTGAATATTCTCGCCATACATGGCAAGATCGCTGCGGTTTTCGAGCGCCTTGAGACTCTCTTTAATGAGCGTCTCGGTTTCGGCATCGTGAACCATGAGTGCAGCGTTTTCGTTGACAAGTGCCATCGCATTTTTTGTCTGATGGTCCTCGCTGACATTTGGCGATGGAACAAGAATTGATGGCTTGCCGAGAAGTGCAAGTTCCGAGATGCTGCTTGCTCCCGCACGTGAGATGACTATGTCGGCAATGGCAAATGCCAAATCCATGCGCTTGATGAAATCCATAGCCTTGATGTTTGGTCGCGGATTCTTGGCAATTTCGTTCTTGATGTCGTCGAAATATATCTTACCAGTCTGCCACAAGAGCTGAACATCATTAGGCAAGTCGCCGAGAGTCTTGAGTATGCCTTGGTTTATCGAGCGAGCACCAAGACTGCCGCCGATGACGAGGATGATAGGCTTCCCCTCCTCGAGGCCGAATGCTTCGAGCGCTTCCTTGCGGTCAACAGCTGCAAGAAGCGATTGACGGACAGGATTACCAGTCATGACAATCTTTTCTGCAGGGAAAAAGCGTTCCATATTTGGATATGCCACGCATATGCGCTTAGCCTCTTTTGCAAGGATTTTATTTGTCACGCCAGGATATGAATTCTGTTCCTGCACGAGGCATGGCACGCCTTTCTTTGCTGCGCGCTGAAGCACAGGACCGCTGGCATAGCCGCCAACGCCGACAGCAACGTCCGGCTTGAATTTGCTGACTACCGAACTTGCCTTGACAAGACTGCTGATCAGTCGGAACGGGAAAAGCAGGTTGCGACCGATATTCTTCAGATTCAACTTGCGATGGAATCCGGCAACAGGCAGACCAACAATGTCATATCCGGCTGCTGGCACCTTCTCCATCTCCATTTTGCCTTTTGCACCCACAAACAGGATCTCTGTCGTAGGATCGATTTCACGCAACGCGTTTGCTATCGAAATGGCCGGGAATATATGGCCGCCCGTGCCGCCGCCGCTTATTATCACTCGCATATTGCTTATATTTTTAATTCATTATAAATCTGCGTCTTCTTCAAATTCTTCTTCAATCGGCACCGCTGTCTGAACAGCAGCAGCCTGTTGTTGCGCCTCAGCCTCCTCTACTTGTGCACTGATTGACAATATTATGCCCATTGCGCATCCCGTGAGTATGTTCGACGTACCGCCAAGACTGACAAGAGGCAATGGCTGTCCCGTCACTGGTATAATTCCAACATCGACCGACATATTGATGCACGCCTGAAGCGTTATCAGTATGCCAAGCCCCAATATCGTATAGAAATGAAACGTCTTCGTACATCGTTTCGAAATCGATATTATTCGCCCGATGATGGTCACGTAACAAGCCAGAACAACCAAACAGCCGAAAATGCCATACTCCTCAAGGATGATGGCGAAAATAAAGTCGCTCGTTGCCTCTGGCAGGAAGTTCTTGATGTAGCTGTTGCCCGGACCTTTGCCAAGGATGCCGCCTGTTGCAACGGCTGCCTTCGACTGCTCCGACTGATAGTCATCACTCTTGCCAATGCTGTCTTCATTGCCGATGAATCGCTCGATTCGCGCACGCCATGTCATTGCACGAGGGAAGAAATTCTGCATGACAGGCGCAAAAAGAATAATCAGTGAAATGCTGGCTGCGGCAACCAAAACGACACCGCCCAGACGCCACACTGAAATGCGTCCGATTATCATCAGCAATCCACATGTTCCCGAAATCAAAAGGCACGTCGAAAGGTTCTCGAGCATGATCGGGATACACGTGATGCCAATGACTATCATCAGATGCCAGAAAGCATCGTCCGGATTCTTGTCATTTTTCGCAAGCGTCTTGGCAACATAGACCACCAACGCAAACTTCGCTATCTCAGAAGGTTGGAATGACATGAATCCGAGATTCAGCCATCGTGTTGATCCATTGACAGACTCGCTGACCAGCAATGCAGCAAAAATACCGATTATTCCGATTGACAATGTGAATGGTGCTAAACCACTGAAAAAACGAGGGTGAGTCCTGCTGAGGAAAATCATCGCAAAAATGCTGACAATTTGCATGCAGGTATGCTTGCCGAAAAATCTCGCCACGCCCGATTCATATTTGTACATGAGCATTGTTGACGAGCTCAGCACAGATACTATCGAGATGAGAATCAGCATGAAGATCGCACCCCACAGGTATTTGTCGCCTTTGACGTATTTTTTCAGTAGTTCGTGCATTTCCTATTTGAGTTTTTCGATGTATTCGCGGAAAAGATTGCCTCGATGAGCATAGCTGTTGAAAAGGTCGAAACTTGCGCAGCATGGCGAGAGGAGAACAACGTCGCCCTCAACGGCAGCCTGATGGCATTTCTCGATACACTCTTCCATGCTCTTTGCCTCAACAATAATAGGGATGATGCCCGTGAAATTGTCAATAAGCTTTTTATTGTCGAGACCGAGACACACAAGCGTCTTAACCTTCTGATGAACAAGCTCGTTGAGCACCGAATAGTCGTTGCCCTTGTCTGTTCCACCAGCAATCCAAACCACAGGTTTTTTCTGACATTCGAGTGCATACCATGCAGCGTCAACATTCGTAGCTTTCGAGTCATCGACATAGTCAACGCCATCGACGGTTGCAACAAATTCAAGTCTGTGAGCGGCATTCTTGAATGTCGTCAGAGAGTGTGCAATCGAATCATTGTCAACGCCGGCAAGCTGAGCTGCTGCACAAGCCTGCATTGCATTATAGATGTTATGCAGACCTTTGATTGTCATGTTGTCGGCAACGAAGATGAGGTCGTTGTCCTTGCGTGTGCATACGTTCATCACGCCGTTGTCTGTGAAAATGTCGGTGAACGTGCCTTTCGTTGTCACGCCGTAATTCGTTCCGCCAGTGTGAATCTTTGGAAACCATTCGTTTGTGACAGGATCATCGGCATTATAGATAAATGCCTCTTTTTCAGTCTGATTCTGCGTGATGCGGAATTTTGAACGAATGTAGTTTTCAAACTTATAATCGTATCGATCCAAATGGTCTGGAGTGATATTCGTGAGAATGGCAATGTCGGCCTTGAACTCATACATGTCATCGAGCTGGAAACTGCTCAACTCAATCACGTACCAGTCAGGTTCGTTGCCTGCAGCAATCTGGCGTGCAAGGCTTGTGCCGATGTTGCCTGCCAATTCAGCTTTGAAACCAGCCTCTTTCAGGATATGGTGCGTCAAGAGCGTTGTCGTTGTCTTGCCGTTTGCACCCGTGATGCAAATTTTGCGAGCCGTGGTATATCGGGCAGCAAATTCAATTTCAGAAACAATCTTTACTCCCTTTGCGCGCAAAGCCTTGATGATTGGTGCCTTTTCAGGTATTCCAGGACTCTTGACAACTTCGTCTGCCGACAAGATTTCTTCTTCGCTATGTCCGCCCTCTTCAAAACGAATGGCTGCGTTGTTGAGCTCTTCCTTGAGATGTGGCTTCATGTTTCCGCTGTCAGAAAGGAAGACTTCGAAGCCCTTCATTTTTGCAAGCAGAGCTGTACCGACTCCACTTTCACCACCGCCTAATATGACCAGTTTTTTCATCTTTATGATTGTCCTTTTGGGTTAACGAATTTTCAGCGTGACGAGTGTCGCAACGGCCAGCAATATGCCGACAAGCCAGAATCGTGTAACGATCTTTGGCTCGACAAGGCCCTTCTTCTGGAAGTGATGATGAAGTGGAGCCATGAGGAATATGCGACGACCTTCGCCATATTTTTTCTTTGTATATTTGAAATATCCAACCTGAATCATAACAGACAGATTTTCAACGAGGAAGATGCCACACAAGATTGGCAGCAACAACTCGATGCGGACCAGAATGGCAAAGAGACCGATGATGCCACCAAGTGTCAAACTGCCTGTGTCGCCCATGAAAACCTGCGCTGGATATGAGTTATACCACAAGAAACCGATTGTTGCACCAATGAATGCAGCAATGTAGATTACGAGTTCCGAAGAATTTGGTATATACATGATATTCAGGTAGTTGGCATATTCTGTATGGCTCGATACATAAGCAAAGATGCCAAGCGCCGTGCCAATTATCGCCGACGTTCCGGCTGCCAGACCGTCCAGTCCGTCAGTCATGTTTGCACCATTGCTGACTGCTGTTATTACTATAATAATAATAATTGCATAGAAAAGCCAGCCGAGCGTATCCTGATATTCACCCGCAAAAGCAAACGGCGAACGATAGTCGAACTTGTTGTTCTTGAAGAATGGCACCGATGTCATTGGAGCTTTGACGTCGTGGCTATTCGTCTTTATGATTGTCTGCGATTCGTCTTGAACATTTTCCGAAACTATCTCGATCGAAGTCTTTTCACGAACCATCACTTCGCTGTTGCAATACATTGTTCCGGCAATGATGAGTCCGATACCAACCTGACCAACAATCTTGAATCGGCCTGCAAGACCTTCCTTGTTCTTGCGGAATACCTTTATATAGTCATCGATGAAGCCAATTGTGCCGAGCCACAATGTTGCTATAATCATCAAAACGACATAGACATTGTCAAGTTGATTGAAAAGCAATACTGGCAACAAAATTGAGAAGATGATAATCACACCACCCATTGTTGGCGTACCTTTCTTTTGAAGCTGACCTTCAAGACCAAGATCGCGGACAATCTCACCAATTTGTTGTTTCTGCAGTCTGTTGATGATCTTTCGACCAATCACGGTTGCCATGATGAGCGAAACAATCACTGCAAGTCCGGCGCGAAACGATATGTATTGGAATACACCTGCGCCTGGAACGCCCAGTTCTTTCAAATACTGAAATAGATAGTATAGCATTTTTCTTCTTTATTTACTTGGTTTATAGATTCATAGCTTTACGAACTTCCTCGCGGTCATCAAAATGATGCTTTACGCCTTTCACCTCCTGATATGGCTCATGGCCCTTGCCGGCCACAAGAATGATGTCGCCTTCCTGAGCAATTGTGAGTGCAGTGCGGATGGCTTCACGTCGGTCTGCAATCACAAGTGTCTTGCGCATGTCATCGGCATCCAAGCCGGCTTTCATGTCTGCCAATATCTGTTCAGGCTCCTCGCTGCGAGGATTGTCGCTTGTCAAAATGACATTCGTGCAACCCTTGGCAGCCTCTTTTGCCATTTCCGGACGCTTTGTCTTGTCGCGGTCGCCTCCGCAGCCAACTACGCAAATGAGCTTCTGGCTCTCTTTGCGAATATCGTTGATTGTCGAAATAACGTTCATCAAAGCATCTGGCGTATGGGCATAATCGACAATCGCTGTTCGGCCATCATTTGAGCGAATAGCCTCGAAACGGCCATCAACAGGTGTCAAAGCACTCAAGGCAACGAGCACATCGCGCTTGTCGAAGCCAAGGCTTCGCGCAGCACCATAGATGCCCAAAAGGTTATATGCATTGAATCGGCCAACAAACTGCATGAATGCCTCTTCGCCATCAAAATCAATCAGCATGCCTTCAAATGAATGTTCTACTATGCGTGCCTTGAAATCGGCTGCAGTCCGAAGCGAATATGTCATGCGTTCCGCTTTCGTGTTTTGAAGCATTTTCATGCCGTTCTTGTCATCGACATTTGTAATTGCAAATGCACCTTTCTTCAGCGAATCGAAGAAACCCTTCTTTGCATCAATATAGTTGTCAAATGTCTTATGATAATCAAGGTGGTCATGCGTAATATTCGTGAATATTGCACCGTCAAAATCCAAACCGCTGATGCGCTGCTGGACAACGCTGTGCGAGCTGACTTCCATGAAGCAGTATTCGCATCCTTCGTCAACCATTTGACGCATCATCTTGTTGAGCGTTATGGCATCTGGTGTTGTCTGTTTTGCATCCTCCTTGCTCTCGCCGATGTAGTTTGCAACAGTCGAGAAGAGTCCAGCCTTATGCCCCATCTTCATCATGAGGCGATATAGCAATGTCGCAGTTGTAGTCTTACCGTTCGTTCCTGTGACGCCAACGAGCTTCATCTTCTGCGACGGATAGTCGTAGAATGCCGATGCTATCTTGCCAAGAGCCTCGTGAGTGTCGGCGCAGACGACGATCGTCGCATCTGCCGGATATTCTGATGGCATCTCTTCGCACACAATGGCGCGGCAACCTTGTTCGATAACCTTTGGAATGAAGCTATGGCCATCGACGCTCACGCCTTTCTGTGCAACAAACATCGACTCTGCGCCACATTTGCGGCTATCGAGTTCAATGCTCGCTATCTCTTTTTCACCGTTGCCAGCTGCAATTTTGCAGTCAAGACCGGCAATTATGTCTTTTATCTTTTTCATGGCGTATGCCTTTATTCTGATCTTACTATATATTATATCCTAAGTTCGATATCAACTGTCGTTCCGCGTTCATACTTCGTTCCGTGCGGAATCGATTGCGTTGCAACTTTGCCATATCCGCGAAGCCTTACGCGCAATCCGCGACTTTCGAGAAGGCTGACTGCATCCTTGGCGCCCATGCCTCTGACGTCTGGCATCATTCCATCGACAATAGGTTTGGTCGAGACCGCGATGCTCGTCTCTTTTGCCTGCGTCGATACCCATGCATGGCGGCTGACATTGTCGTTGTATTGAATGTTCAGCGTGCGGAAGACCGTGAACAAGTCGTTCATGCGGCCACCTTTCGAATATGGAAATACATCGGCATATTCGCGCGATGATTTCTGACGCATCTCGCCTTTCTTGAACTCCGAAGCATATACGCGGTCGGCAATCGCTTTCACCACGCTTCCGGCCACGATATTGCCATAATAAACATTGTTCGGACCTGTAACCGAGACAATGCAACTATAGACAGGCTTGTCGGCCGGGAAATAGCCGGCAAACGATGCAAGATATTTCTTCTCGCCCTGGTTTGTGTACTGGCCTTTGTTGGCAATCTGTGCCGTACCAGTCTTTCCCGCAATGCTATATCCTTTCGTGTTCTTTATGTTTATGGCAGTACCTTTTTCAACGACACCTTCGAGCATTCTTCTGACCGTCTCGATTGTTTTGCGCGATGCAATCGAATTGCGCAGCACTTTTGGACGTTTGCGCTCAACGATTTCACCGTTTTCGGAAATGCCTTCAACAAACATCGGCCTCATCATTGTTCCACCGTTTGCCACTGCGTTGTAGAGGGTCAGTATGTGCAGAGGCGAAATCGTCATCTCATAGCCAATCGACATCCATGGCAACGATGTTCTACTCCATCCATCCTCATTGTAGTTCTTCAGGAATGTCCGCGCTTCGCCTGGCAGTTCTATGCCGAGTGAATCACATATTCCAAGACTGCGCAAACGATTGATAAATCGCTGAGGATCTTTGCGGTAGCATTTGTCAACAATTCGCGAAAAAGCAATGTTCGACGACACTTCAAATGCTTCATCAACTTTTATCATTCCGTGGCCGCCCTTCTTCGAGTCACGCATCGTGCGGTCGAAGAACCTGAATTCGCCGGCAAATGTGTTTATCGTGTCATCAACGCTGATCACGCCGTCTTCAAGACACGCCATGACCGTCGCCAGCTTGAATGTCGAACCAGGCTCCATCGCCTCGCCAATTGCAAAGTTGAGGCAGTTCTCATTGTAGTTGCCATCGCTTTGTCGCTGTAGGTTGACAATGGCTCTGATGGCTCCTGTCTTCACTTCCATCAGGATTGCAACACCATGGTCTGCTGCATATCTCTCAAGCTGTTGCTTCAGCGAATTCTCTGCAACGTCTTGAATGTCAATGTCTATCGTGCTGACAATATCTTTTCCGTTGACCGGAGCCGAAATCTCATTCGGAACCCATTGACGACCGATGCGAAGCGACTGGCTCTGTCCATCAATGCCGCGAAGCTCCTTTTCGTATGCGAGTTCAATGCCGACGTAGCCGCCCTTTTCCTTGTCGCTATACATTCGGCCGACTGTTCGTGCCGCAAGCATTCCAAAAGGCATTTTGCGCATTCCCGTCTCCTCTGGCGTGAAACCGCCTTTGTTGCGGCCATGCTTGAAAATCGGAAATTCCTTGACGATTTTCATCTCCGCATACGAGATGCGCCGAGGATTTATCACCAGCGAATGACGTTTGTTGTGGCGGGCAGAACTTATCAGTTCCTTATACTGCGATGCACTCTTGTCACGGAAAAAATCCGAAAGACTGCGTGCAAGGTCGTCAATCTCTGCATTGAACACTTCGTCGCTCAAACCGTTGGAACTTGGGTCCATCACGATTTTGTAGTTTGGCACCGAGCATGCCAATATGCGACCGTCTTTTGCCAATATGTCTCCTCTTCGTGCCGAAATCGTATGCAGCTTGCGGCTGTTGACCTGCTGCACATACTTCGCGCTCGAAAATATCTTCAGGTTTATCGTCTGAATAAACACTGCAATGAAGATGCAGATTATCAGAAGATAAATCACGTTGATCGTAAATTTCGTTCCGGCTGTCATCGTCTCTCCCTCCTATTTTTCAATGATTCGTGGTGGTTCCGTGAGTTCCTTAAGGTCGAGACCTTCAGCCTGTATCCTCCGCAGAATTTCACTCTGCTTGCTCATGTTCATCAGCTCCGACGAAGCCGAAATCGATTCGTCATGAAGATCTTTGATCTCTGCCGTCAGCTTCGCAATATCGCGAAGATCGCTTTCAACACTGATATGGTTGAATATGTAAATCATGGCCAATATGAAGACACAGATGTAGTAGCCCGGCGAGGCTAACCCCATCATCGACATACGACCTGCTATCGCCGTATGCCAGTATTCACGTATCTTCAATATCGACTCTTTCATCTCTGACTACAATTTTTCGGCAATTCTCAGTTTTGCACTTCGTGCTCTGCTGTTGGCTGCAATTTCTTCGGCCGTCGGAACGATAGCTTTTCGGCAGACGGCTTCAAAAGGCACTTCAACGTGTCCGTAAATATCATCGCGTTCGGCATTGGCCTTGCGTGTGTCGCCACTGCGGATGAGGTTCTTGACCATCCTGTCTTCAAGCGAATGATATGATATTATCACTAATCGGCCGCCTTTGCGAAGCAGATCTGGCGTACGGCTGAGCATTTCGCGTAGCGCGTCCATCTCGCCATTGACCTCGATGCGCAAAGCCTGGAACACTTTTGTCAGCAGCTTCGTCTGCTCCGGAGCAATTACGGTTGGCGCAACAATCGACTTCAAGTCAAACGTAGTGACGATCTTCTTCTCCGCGCGGCTCTTTGCAATGATGGAGGCAAGCCTTCCCGCACGATCGATTTCGCCATATTCGGAGAAAACACGTGCAAGCTCCTTTTCGTCATATTCGTTGACAATGCCGGCAGCCGTCCTGCTCATTCCCTGACCCATGCGCATGTCGAGCGGCGCATCGAAACGGAATGAAAAACCACGCTCTGGAGCATCGAAATGATGGCTCGAGACACCAAGGTCGCCCAAGATGCCATCGACTTTGTCGATTTCGAGGTAGCGCAGGAATTGTGCAATATAGCGGAAATTATGACGGACAAAAATCAATCGGTCGTCGTCCGGACGATTTGCATACGCATGTTCATCCTGATCAAACGCAATAAGTCTTCCTTCCGGACCAAGACGACGCAATATTTCGCGGCTGTGTCCGCCACCGCCAAATGTCACGTCAACATACGTGCCCTTCGGATCTATTTCAAGACCGTCAACCGATGCATTAAGGAGCACCGGAACATGATATGTTCCAGCTGTTTCTGCCATGTTTTGCCTATATTCTGTCTTTTCTCTCTGCCAATGCGTTTTTTCGTCAGACGCTATTTTGGCACGTCAAAGTTACAATTTACAATTGCCACTTCAAACCAATTTTTGTTTTTTATTTTTGAACACCCTTTTTTGTGCTGTAATTCAGTCGTTTATGTTATTTTTATGCCTGATTGTCATTCTCGCAAATTTTTGGACGCAAAATCCCGCTTTTTTTGTAGGCAAGAATGCATATTTCAGCAATTTGACATATGCTATTTGTCTATATTGATGGAATATTCTCAAAATTAATGCTATATTTGCACGGCTCAAAATATGTGCATTATTTCAAGCAACTCGAACAAATGAACTTTTTCAAGAATATCACGGCTTTAGCCCTAATCGCTTTGTCGGCTGTCGCGGTCAATGCCCAGAGGAAAGGTACCGCTTACTTCCTCAGCGAGAACAACCAGGTCTTCTGCGATGCCGGTACGATAGTACTGAAAGTCTATATCGACATTCCAGCAACGAAACCATACACACTCTATTATTCAATCGACGATCCGAGTGACGACAAGCCTGCCGTTCAATACGACACTCCTGCTACTAACACATTGGATGATAGTCACATATGCGAGATTAAGATAACCGACGATCCTCTCAAGTCCAGCGATGGCAAGCATCTTCACTACGAAATCAAACTTACGAAACTCTATAGCCAGCAGGGCCTCTCAGAGCATTCTGGCAACACTGTTGACCTCGATGAGACATTGACCGTCGATTTCTGGACAACACCAACGCCGTCAATCGTTTCTGAAGAGAAGATTTGTGGAAACAAGGGCATCATCGAAGCCGATACGAAATGGTCTGATGTCTCGGCATATTCATGGGTAATCGACGATAGCGAGGTCGCAATTGACGATGCTGACAAAAGTTCATGTCAACTGACTCTGGCAAGCATCGCCGATCATGCCACGAAAATCAAACTTACTGAATCGACAGGCAACGGCAAATGCGCTGCATCGATCGAAAAGAATCTGCGATTCGTTGTCAATCCAAAGGCAACGCTCGCTCACCTCAACGACAAAGGCGAAGAGAGTCCGGTCATCCTCTGCTCGTCAATCAACGACAGAGCATTTAACTTCGATGGAGTGATGACATTGACGGGCCATGAGCCATTCAATATCGAACTGAGCAACGGACAGACATTCCTCGACCTTCCGCAAGGCGAGTTGACTCACGAACTTCATGTCGAAAAGGGTGGCGATGTCGTCATCTCGAGAATGACCGACTTGAACGGATGCGTCGTTACAACGAACATGGGAGAGATAAGCGGCAAAATCACGGTTATCGACCGCAAGCCGATACTGACAATGCCTACCGACACGATTCATTTCGAAGGCCGCAAGCTCGAATTCTCACGCGAACTCGCCTACAACTGGGACGCATCGAAATGGTGGGTCGCTAAGGAATATAGCGACTATGACATACCTGCACTTCATTGGTGGTATGACGCAAACCGCTGCAAAACATCGTTTACAACAAACATAACAGGACTGATCGCTCTCAAATATCTCGAATTCGAGCAGTCCGACTCGGTGTCGTATAGCAACGTCTATGGCGTTCAACTCGAAGAGCGTCTGCCAGATTGCCCAAGCGATACGCTCACGCAATACGTTGATGGTGTCGCAACGATAAATGCGCCAAACGGATTCAGCCCTAATGGCGATGGACGAAACGACAGATTCGTGCTTCAAAGCATTCCGCCGCAGAACCATTTGATGGTCCTCGACAGCAAGGGCAAGATGGTTTTTGAAAAAGAAAACTATCGCAACAACTGGCGTGCTGAAGATGTTGAAGATGGATATTACGTCTATGTCTTCACTGGTGACGGCATCAAGCCGGTCAAAGAAACATTGGTTATAAAACGTAGCAAAAAATGAGGCATTCGATAACATCACGGATATTTGGAGCATTGGTGCTATTGCTTTGCTCGTCAGCTTTATATGCACAGAACGACCTCATTGTCGGACAATACATCCACAATCAGTTCGCCATCAATCCGGCCTTTGCGGGCAGTCGCGATGGTTTGACTTTCTTCGGTAGCTGGCGCAAGCAGTGGCAAGGTATCGAAAACACGCCGACGAGCCTTCTGTTCACCGCTCATGCACCTCTCAAAAGAGAGAATCTGACACTTGGTCTGCAGGTGTGGAATCAGAAAATACATCAGTCGAAAAACTCCGGTGCAGCTGCAGAAATAGGCTATCGTTTCAGAACAGGCAAGCTTGGCTGGATGTCATTCGCCTTGCTGCCTGGCGTTTCAATACGCAACACGGACTGGACAAAAGTTCACTTGATTGATGATGGCGATGAAGCTTTCAGCGAAAACGAACAGAATATCAATCCGACGCTCGGATTTGGTATGGCCTGGTATGGCAGGAAATTCTTCCTTGGCGTTTCGGTGACATCGCTGTTCCTTTCAGACGATTTCGATACGCGAAAGGCTGAATTCAATCCGGCCGATGCACAATACGTCGCAACGGGTGGCTATCTTTTCACGATCGGCGACATTGGAATACAGCCGTCGGCAATGGCTACTTATAGCAGTAAAAACGATATCGATGCAACTGGTACGTTGACAGGCATCTGGCGCAATTTCATTTGGGTCGATGCGGCTTATACAACGAAAAACGAAATGAGCTTCGGCGCTGCCGTTCAGGCTCTTCCGCAGCTTCGTGTTGCATATAACTACGGATTTGTGACGGGCGACCTCAGCAAGTATAACAATGGCTCACACGAGATTTCAATTCAATATGATCTCGTCTATCGAGTGAAGACTGTTGCTCCACGATTCTATTAATATGTTTGAGAGATGAAAAGATACATCATAGCATTTGTTTCGGCTCTTGCAGTTTCGGTTGTTGCCGAAGCACAGAACGTCGAGGTGACGCCTCTGAATTTCTTCTCGCACGGAAGTCAGGTCTGTCCGTTCGTTGTTGACTCTACGCTATATTTTTCGTCGAATGTCAAGACGAATATCACGGTCAATTATTACGATGAATCCGACAATCGCCTCTTTCAGCTTTTCAAGGTGCCATTGAAGAATAGTTTCCCGGCCGGATCGCCAAAGCCTGCCATGAAACGTCACAACCGTCCTTACAACCAGTCTGCCATCACTTTTGATGCCGAGGGTAAGATTCATATCACACAGAATACAAAGGAACAGTCAACGATTCAGGGCGCACCGTTAGCCATATTCGACTATCGATCGTTGAATGACAGAACAGATGGCATCGAAAGCGAAACAAGAGTACGTTTTGCAAATGCCGGTTATCCTGCCTATTCGCCTGATGGCAATTTGATGGTCTTTGTCTCTGACGCACCTGGCGGACGCGGACAGACAGACTTGTATTATTGCGAAAAACGAAACGGCCGATGGACTATGCCACGAAGCATGGGCGATGCCATTAACACTACGGGTGCTGAAACAACGCCTTTTATTCACTCTTCGGGCAAAATATTCTTTGCATCGAATGGCCGTTCGGACAGTAAGAAGCTCGATATCTATTACACATTCCGCAACGATGACGGCAAATTTGCCGAGCCTGTGCGTTTCGACATCAGCATAAACAGCATTGGCGATGATTTCGGATTCTACTACAGCGACGACGAAGAGTGGGGATTCTTCACATCGAATCGTCACGGACGTGATAAGATATACTATTTCAAGCAGTTGTTCCCTCATTTCGACGAAGAGAACGAAATGGTTGAAGAGAATTATTGCTATACATTCTTTGAAGAATCGGCAGAGAATTATGACCCTGCAGAATTCGGATTCAAATGGGTTATCAGTGACGGACATCAGTATAATGGTCTTGAAATTGACCACTGTTTTGCCGGTCCGGGTGACTATAATATTGCACTCAATGTACTCGACAAGACATCGGGTGAGGAACTCTTTACAATTGCTGACTACGACATGGAACTCCGCAAACCAGAGCAGGTCAACATACATGTTCCTGAAAATATTCAGCGTGGAAAAGATGTCGTGTTTACAGCCGACGATAAGAATATAACAGCCTTTACGCCAACGACTTACTATTGGGATTTCGGCAATGGAGTCCAGATGAAAGGACAGACTGTAAAAGTTAAATTCAAAAAAAGTGGTACTTACAGAGTACGTTGTGGCACGATTGCTGATGAAGATTGGACGGTCAAACTTTGTACTTGGGTATACGTAACAGTAGAATAATTGCATTGGCCGAAAAAATATAAAACGAACGACGATGAAAAAGAAAATCTTTATTGCTTTGTGCGCCATTTTTGCAGGTGCGCAGATCGCATTGGCTCAGCCGGTTCCTGGTGTGGATGAGAATATTCCATACTTGATGACATTCGGCAAAAACGGGCAGACGGAATGGGGCGACGATAACTGTTTGCAGGTTATATTCTTCTCAATCCCTTCTGACTATACGCAGCCAGTCTATATTCGTGTGTTTGACCCAGAAATTGGTGGTCAGCACGATGAGCTCAATGGCGGATGGAATACAAAAACCCGTTTCTCCGTTTATGGTGGCGCAAATTCATGCTCAAACAAAGATGCACAGAAGTGCAACGAGAAAGGCAACTACGATAGCGGTACGCTCATTTCGTCGAAGACATTCGGAAGTGAGGCAACGTATGACAACAAGTGGTATACTTTCGGCCCTATAAACCCGTCTGAAGGTGAAAATCTTCCAGAGTTCGGTGGCCGTATTTTCAAGATTGTTGTCGAAGGCCTCAGCGGCGATGATGGCAATATGTATCGAATGTTCCTTTCGCGCAAGGCCGATGACAATGTGAAGGTCGATGGTGCATTTGCCTTCTACTTCAAGTATAAGTTCCGTATGCACGACTCTGGTTCGGAAGTGTCGCATATCTATCCATACATCAACAACGATGTTGTCTCTATCAAGCAGTCAAATTTCGACTGGGATAACGATGGTATGATTCGTATCATTTCTGTTGCAAAGAACGGCGTTCAGATGAAAGTCAGCAACAATGACGAATGGCAGACAAGTACGCATAAGGTTGACGAAGCAGAGAAAGGTACATCATGGGATATCCAGATGGTTAAGTTCAAGAACAAGCCATTGAAAAACAACAACGTGGTTATTTTCCTTGAAAACCAGTACGGCGAACTGATGCCATTCTATAGTGTGCCTATCGGTGGTATTCCAAAGTATAAATATACGATTGGTGTTAAGCAAAAAACCAAATAAATTTGCTAAATTGCGCCTCGGTGGATATTCTGCCGGGGCGCAATTGTTTTTGTGTCGGGCAGCAAAGTATGATTTATAGGAATAGTATGAATATCAATTCTATAAGAAGAGTATTGGCATTGGCGATTGTCGTCATGGCCTTCTGTTTGACGTCATTGGCCCAGACATTCAATCTCTCGAAATATACCAACGTGTCTTCTGGCTTGCCTAACAACTATGTCTATAGCCTTGTTCAGGACCAGAACGGATTTATTTGGATTGGTCTTTCCGAAGGCTTGTCGAAGTACGACGGAAACAAGTTTACAAACTATACGAAGCGAGATTCGCTCGCCGACAACTATGTCAGTTCGATGCTCATTGACACCGACGGACGTTTGTGGTGTGGTCATGGTAATGGTAATTTTTCTGTTCATCACAATGGCCGTTTCCGCAAGGTCATGGTTCCGGATGTCGCATCGCCAATCAAGGATATGTGTCTTGATGACAAAGGCAATGTATGGGCCATTGAGCAGAATAAGGGTATCATCAAGATTGATCCGACATTTGCTGTGACGACATATTTCGATCGTGAGAAATTCGGCCGACGTATCTACTATTCCATCCGTGCGGTCAATGCGATGACATTGCTTGTCGGTACATCTGATGGCGTTATGATTGTCAAATTGAATACCGATGGAAGTGTTGACGATCCAGAGGATGTCGCAGATCTGCCTTCGTCGGGTGTCAACTGTATCACAACGACTTATGATGGTCGTGAGTATCTTGTCGGCACAGAAGACGGTGAGGTCTATCGATATTCCATTGCTGCAGGTGCACGTAAGATTGAGAAGTGCACGGATTCATGTTCTGAAAGCAATTCGGTGTTTGACATACGTTCGCTTTATGAGACAGAAAACGGCGATATCTACATTGGTACATGGGGTAGCGGCTTGAAAGAGTGGAAGTTTTCTGCAGAAAGAAATCAGTATGTCGAGGGAATTACCTTGAAGGAAGATAATGGCTTGGGCAGCGATTTTGTTACTGACATTATTTTCGACCGCGAAGGTATCTTCTGGTTTGCAACTTACGGTGGAGGTGCGGTTGCATGGATTAACAACTACTTTGCGCAGTACGATTTGAACAATATCGGTTTTATGCGCAATAAGATCGTTTCTTCAACTGTTGATGAAAATTCGTTGTGGATGGGCCTCGATGCCGGACTTATCCGAATGGACAAGCAGTGTATGGAAGATTTCGACTATTTTGATGCGTCTTCGGGTCTGCCTATGGATGTTTCAATTTCTTCCATCTGCTTTGATAAGAAACGTGGTGTTCAGTATGTCGGTACAACGATGGGTGGTATCTACCGCCGCAGCAAGGAATCGCGTAATTTCAAGAAAATTGAATATAGCCAGTCGTCGCGTACGAGCGAGATGATCAACGGCATGGCAATTTATGAGAGTAACTTGTATATTGCCAGTCAGGGCGGATTCATAACCTATGATGTCGTAACAGGCGATAGCCGTTGCTATACGACAATGGATGGTCTGCCACATAACAACATAAACTTTGTCTATGTTGACAATGACGGTGCTGTGTGGATGGGTCCTAAGGACAGCGGCATAACGCAGTTTACCGAAGAAGGTTTTGATGTGCATCGTATTTCGGAAGATGTGCGTATCGATGTTGCCGGTATGGCTATCGATGATCGCGACCGTTCATGGCTTGCAACTGTCAGCAATGGTATCTTCTGTTTGAGCAACGACTCTGTTGTGCCTATCACGGTTGCCGACGGTCTTGTAAAGAACTATTGCTATGGCATTGCATCGGACGGCAATGGCCGAATGTGGGTCTGCCATCAGCCGGGTTTGAGTAGCATTGATCTCAGCAATGGCGTTATTCGTGCATTCAACGTGTCGAACGGTGTAGGTCAGGAATTCAGCAATGTCTATGCCGATGAGTCTGGCGACCTGTGGTTCACGTCATCGACTGGCGTTGTTCACTATATTTCGCAATATGACAAGCGAAATCTTGTTGCGCCGATAATCAATTTGACAAGAGTCTCTATTTCGGGTAAGCGTCATGAGATTGACGAGCCTATTGATCTTCCATATCCTTATGATGGCAATGTTGCAAAATTCGAGTTTGACTTCATCGGCATCAGCATGAAGGACCCTTTGAATGTGCGCTATGAATATTGGCTTCAGGTCGAAGGTAATGAGGTTGAGCGATGGATGCCTCTTGGCACTCAGAATCATAAGGAGTTTGACTTCTTGCCAGACGGCAACTATGTGCTTCATGTTCGTGCATTCAACAGCGATGGTATGGTCTGTGCACGACCACTCGAGATACCAATTCACATAAGTGCGCCATTCTGGAAGTCGGTTTTCTTCCCGATCGTATTGCTCATAATCGTCATTGTTATTGTCCGCATGGTTACAAGATGGCGTGAAGAGAAGCTCCGCGAACGTCAGCGTGAACTTGAGGCCGAAGTCAATCGTCAGACAATTACTCTGCGTGAACAGAAAGGTGAAATCGAGCGTAAGAACCACGATATCATGGATAGTATCAACTATGCGAAGCGTATTCAGACGGCTATCTTGCCACCATCTGACAGCCTTCTCGACTATCCGTTTGCTGAGTCATTCATTTTCTTCGTTCCTCGCGATGTCGTCAGCGGCGACTTCTATTGGTTTAGCAAATTTGACAATAAGATACTTATCTGTTGTGGCGACTGTACGGGTCATGGCGTGCCAGGTGCGTTCATGTCGATGATTTGCGCCGCTCTCCTCAACGATGCAACACACAGCGAAGAACTTCGCGATCATCCGGCTAAGTTGCTCGAAGCTCTCGACAAAGAGATTAAGGCTACGCTCAACAAGAACCAATCTGTTGAAGCCCAGGATGGTATGGATTGCGCGATGGTTTTGATTGATTTCGATACTCTCGAAATGAGTTCGGCTGCTGCCCGTCGTCCGGTTTATCTGTTCAACAAGGGCAAGTTGAACGAGATACGTGGTGCACGCCGTGGCGTTGGTGAACATCGCAATAGCAATGAATTTGTTGAGACTGTTACTCAACTTCGCAAGGGCGATTCAATATATCTGTCGTCGGACGGCTTCGCAAGTCAGTTCGGTGGTGCCGAAAAGATGCCATATTCTGCTGGCGCGCTCAAGCGTTTCATCGAGCGAAATATTGATGAGCACATGGATGTTCAGAAGAAACTTTTCGAAGAGGAATTCAGAACGTGGATGGGCTCGAATGAGCAGATTGACGACGTTATCGTGATGGGTATCAGGATATAATCTAACACCTATATACATAATCCAAAAATGGCTTTTTTAGAAGTTTTTGACGTGGTGAAAGACTATTCGGGTCATCGCGCCCTCGATGGTCTGAGCCTTACTGTCGAACAAGGCTGTGTCTATGGTCTGCTTGGACCAAATGGCGCGGGAAAAACAACATTCATACGTATTCTCAACCAGATTACGAAGCCGGATAGTGGCGAAATCATTTTTGATGGCCACAAGCTGTGCAGTGCTGACATCAGGCAGATCGGTTATTTGCCTGAAGAACGCGGTCTGTACAAGAAAATGAAAGTTGGCGAACAGGCTCTTTTTCTGGCTCAACTGAAAGGCTTGAGCAAGCATGATGCGACAATTCGGCTAAAGCATTGGTTCGAAAAATTTGGTATTTCTGAATGGTGGAATAAAAAAGTTGAGGAACTTTCGAAAGGCATGCAGCAGAAGGTGCAGTTCATCGTTACGGTGCTTCACGAACCCAAATTTCTCATTTTTGACGAGCCTTTCAGCGGTTTCGATCCTGTCAATGCCAATCTTCTCAAAAACGAGATTCTCCAGCTCAAAAACAATGGCGCAACGGTGATTTTTTCGACACATAACATGTCGTCGGTCGAGGAGGTCTGCGATTCTATCACGCTTATCAACAAATCGAAAAGTGTGCTTTCAGGAGCTGTTGACGATGTGCGTCAGCGGTTCAAGGACAATCAGTTCAAGGTCCGTTTCCGTGGCGATGCGTCGAACATTATGTCAGCAGATTCGCTTGTTGATATGTCAGACATCGTTACTGTCGGTCATCAGACAACAGCGGTTGTCAGGCCGAAACATGATATGACTGCCAATGAACTCATTCGATATATGCTCGAGCGTGTCGAACTGGCCGGATTTGAGGAAATCCTTCCGTCGATGAACGACATTTTCTTGAAGGTAGTGTCATCCTCGTCAAACCAATAAATTTTACCCAACATTATTATTTTGAATATGAGCAATTTACAACTCATTATAGGACGAGAATACTGGACGCGAGTCAAGAAAAAAAGTTTCATCATAGTTTCGCTCCTTGCGCCAATTGGCATGGTTGTCCTAATGCTTATGCCTACGCTCATTGCGATGTTTGGATCTTCAGAAGACAATAACATTGCCGTTGTTGATCGCACAGATTGCTATTCGCAATATCTCAAGAATACCGATTCGATGCGTTTCTTCTTTTTGCCGTCGGACACTCCGGAAGACTCGCTTCGCAACACTTTTGAGGGGATGGGTTTTGATGCATATATGTACATCAACGGTAGTCCGGACGTGAAGGATAACATACGCATCTATTCACATACAATCATGACAATGGAGACAGAAATGGCGATACGGTCATATTTCAACGATGCACTTCGTCAGAAATATCTCAGCGAATATGAAGGCCATTCTTCACAGATTGATTCGCTTTTTGCGCGTGTCAATAGTGCTCACGCCGAGATAGCATCTGTCAACATTTCAGACAGTGATGTTGACAAGGAAAGCTCTGCTGCAGTCGGCATGATTGTTGCGTCGGTATCGATGTTTCTCATCTATATGTTTGTACTTATGAGCGGTTCGATGGTGATGAATAGTGTGATGGATGAGAAAACGAATCGCATTGTGGAAATTATTGTGTCGTCCGTGCGGCCTTTTGACATGATGATGGGTAAGATTATCGGCATAGCGCTTATGATGCTTACTCAGATAGCCATCTGGGTCGTTCTCAGCCTTGTGATCATGGTTGCTGCGAGTATGTTTATCGGACCTCAAGTGGTTGATGTTTCGAGTGTTGCCGGCATGGAGCAATCGCAGGAAGCTTTGGCTCAGGTGACTGATAATGGCGAAATTGCGAACTTTTTGCAATATTTCAAGTCAATAAATATCTTTCAGATATTAACTCTTTTCATTGTCTATTTTGTGTGCGGATATCTGCTCTACGCGAGTCTTTTCGCGTGCATTGGTTCGGTTATCGATTCGCCGCAAGACAGTCAGCAGTTTGTTCTTCCGCTGACGATTCCTATCATTGTGGCACTTTACATCGCCATCTATGCATTGCAGAATCCCAGCGGTGACATTGCTTTCTGGGGCTCGCTCTTCCCATTCACGTCGCCAATAGTTATGATGGCTCGTCTGCCGTTTTCGGTACCCGTATGGCAGATTGTCCTTTCAATTGCAATTCTTATCGCATCGTTTGTCTTCACGATTTGGTTTGCCGGACGAGTCTATCGTGTCGGCATATTGATGTATGGAAAGAAACCTTCGATGAAGGAGATTATAAAATGGTTCCGCCAATCGGATTAATGGCCTAACTCGCTGTTGATCTTGTCGATGACGTCTCTTGTTTCGATGCCTTTCTCAACAATCCAATTTGCAAAAGGCTCGACGCTTTTATTACATTCGTCAATGATGGTTATGCTGAGTTGGCTGTTTCGTGCAAGCGAAAACTGTTTCTCAAGTGTCTGGCATAAAGCGGCATAGTCATCGCCTCTGACGCTGACGATGCTCGTGCTTTTTGCACCTTTGTTGGTATTCAGCATCTTGATTATGCTTGCATTGGACTGCTCAAGTCCGTTGTTGAGCGCGATGATTGAAAGTGGCAATCGTTTTTGCTGATTTATGCTGATTGCTTCCCATATCCAGCCAGTGTGAAGAGATTCTGTTGTGCAGACGACAATATTGCTGCCATCGGATTGCGACATCTCGACAGCCTCTGCAATGTTGTCCGTCCTGATGTCGTTGGCATTGCAGAAACGATCTGAGACGACACTGTAGATGTCACCCTTCTCGCATGCTTTGCGATAGTCAGAACGAATCTGGCTTTTGAACTCTTCAAGGCTGATTCTCATGATGTTATGCTGTTTCAAAAATCTCGCGGAGCGATGTATATGTTTTGTCAGCCAATGATCTGAAAACCGCCTTGCTCACCCATTTTGCACCAACAATATCTTCTTCGGTTTGTGGTGTGAGGTTCGGACAGCCATCCACTTTCATCTTGTACCAGTGTGTGCACTTAAGCACCTTGCTTCCGTTAAGTTCATATATATGATATGAACATGGAAGTGCACAGCTTATCGACACATTGGTTAATCCGGTTTCTTCGCCGACTTCGCGAATGGCGTTTTGTTCATTGGTTTCGCCGGCTTCTTTTTTGCCTTTGGGAAGGTCAATGTAGCCACGTCTGTCGATGACCAGATATTCACCATTGGCGTTTTCTATCAATCCGCCAGCGGCTTCAATAAGCCTGAATTGCTTGCAGAATTCGTTGAATGCCAATTCGTTGTCGAATGTGTGGCATTTGTCGCCATCAAAGATTTTAGTCATCGTCATCGTGTTTTTATAACATTCCTTTTGTCGAAGGAAGTTCGTATTTATATATATCGCGCTTGACGGCCATCTTGATGCTCTTTGCAAGTGCTTTGAAGATGCCCTCAATTTTGTGATGTTCGTTTTCGCCTTCAGCCTTTATGTTGAGGTTCATGCGAGCTGCATCGCTGAGGCTCTTGAAGAAGTGGAGGAACATCTCAGTTGGCATATCGCCAATTTTTTCGCGTGTGAATTTTGCATCATAGACAAGCCATGGACGGCCGCCGAAGTCAAGTGCGACCTGGCACAGGCAATCGTCCATTGGAAGGCAGAAGCCGTAGCGTTCGATGCCTCGTTTGTTGCCAAGTGCCTTGAGGATAGCTTCGCCGAGGGCAATGGCCGTGTCTTCGATTGTGTGGTGTTCGTCAACGTGCAAATCGCCCTTGACGCGAATATCGAGGTCTGATCCAGAATGTTTGCCGATTTGTTCGAGCATGTGGTCAAAGAATCCTAATCCGGTCGAAATGTTGCATTTGCCTGTTCCATCGAGGTTTATGCATACGTAGATGTCGGTCTCTTTTGTCGTTCGCTGTACGGTTGCGATGCGTTCGCCGGCAAAGAGTATTTCGCAAATTGAATTCCAGTCTTTGCAACGGCGGCAATTGTCGATGCCTACGGGTGCATCTTCGTTTGAGAGCATAAGCCCTTTGCAGCCAAGATTCTTTGCCAGCTGCATGTCGCTCATGCGGTCACCTATGACATACGAATTTTCAAGGTCATAGTCGCCATTCATATATTTTCCCAAAAGTCCCGTGCCTGGCTTACGTGTTGGCAGATTGTCTTTTGGATATGATTTGTCAATCAGAATATCGTCAAACGTAACACCTTCGCTTTCAAAAATCTGCAGCATTTTGTTGTTCACCGTATCGAAATTCTCTTGCGGATATGCTGCTGTGCCAAGTCCGTCCTGGTTAGTCACGATGACAAGCTCAAAGTCAAGGTTCTTTTTGATGAAATAGAGATTGCGTATCACGCCAGAAAGAAATTCAAGCTGATCAAGATTGTCAACCTGCTCTGTGACTGGTGGTTCCACGATGAGCGTTCCGTCGCGATCGATGAAGAGTGCACGTTTTTTCATGTCTGTCTAAAATGTTTTTGCAAACGCAAAGATAGCAATAAATAAAAAAAAGACAGAGACGAATCTTCGCCCCTGTCCATAATTGTGATAATTTCTATTCGTTAGAAATCTGCATGACCCGGAGTACGTGGGAAAGGAATGACATCGCGGATGTTGCCCATGCCTGTCACAAAGAGGAGCAGACGCTCGAATCCGAGACCAAAACCTGCGTGAGGGCATGAACCATAGCGGCGTGTATCAAGATACCACCACATGTCCTTCATCGGAATGTCAAGTTCTTCGATGCGGCCCATGAGCTTCTCATAGCTCTCTTCACGAACCGAACCACCGATAATCTCACCAATCTGTGGGAAGAGTACGTCAGTGCCCTGAACAGTCTTGTTGTCCTCGTTCATCTTCATGTAGAACGCCTTGATCTCTTTTGGATAGTCTGTAAGGATCACAGGCTTCTTGAAATGATGCTCAACGAGGTAGCGTTCATGCTCGGAAGCAAGGTCGCAACCCCAATAAACAGGGAACTCGAACTTGTGGCCATTCTTCACGGCCTCTTCCAAAATCTTGATGCCTTCCGTATATGGCAGACGTTCGAACTCGATGCCTACAACCGACTTCAGACGTTCGATGAGGCCCTTGTCAATCATCTTGTTGAGGAACTGAAGATCTTCTTGGCAGTTATCAAGTGCCCACTGAACGCAGAACTTGATGAACTCTTCTTCGAGATCCATGAGGTCCTGCTTGTCATAGAAGCAAACCTCAGGCTCAATCATCCAGAATTCTGCCAAGTGACGTGGCGTATTTGAATTCTCTGCACGGAATGTAGGACCAAATGTATAGATGGCGCCCAGACCGGTTGCACCGAGCTCACCCTCGAGCTGACCCGACACCGTAAGGCTTGTTGTCTTACCAAAGAAGTCATCGTCATAGATGATGCTGCCGTTCTCGTCCTTCTTCAAATCATAAAGATTCTTCGTTGTCACCTGGAACATCTGACCAGCACCCTCGCAGTCGCTTGCAGTGATCAGTGGAGTGTGGAAATAGAAGAAACCCTTCTGGTGGAAGAAAGTATGAATTGCATAAGCCATCTGGTGACGAATGCGGAAAATTGCGCCAAATGTATTTGTGCGTGGACGCAAGTGAGCAACCTCACGAAGGAACTCCCATGAAGCACCCTTCTTCTGAAGAGGATATGTCGCAGCATCGCAATCGCCAAGAATCTCAATCTCCTTTGCCTGAACTTCAACGCTCTGCTGACCGCCCTGGCTCTCAACCAACAGACCGACAACGCTGAGGCATGCGCCTGTCGTTATTCTCTTGAGCGTGTCTGCATCAAATTTATCAACGTCAACAACAATCTGAACATTATTGATCGTAGAACCGTCGTTGAGGGCAACGAAACTTACCTGTTTGCTATCGCGGCGGGTGCGGACCCAACCTTTTACCAAAACATCTTGCCCTGGCTGTGTGCTTTTGAGCAAGTCAATAATTTTGATTCGGCGCATATCTTTTCTTTTTTTGTTTTTCAAATTTCTATACTTCTGCAAAGGTAATCAATAGTTGGCAAAAAACTATAAATGATAAGCCTAAATAACGTTTATTATTTCAAAATATCACAGTTATTTGTTGCGGATTGTCAATTTGAAATTATTTCGTGGCAAAATATGTCATTTTTTCACCAGATGATGCTTTTGCTCATTCCTTCGGCAAGGCTTTGGTAACCCTTCGGCGGAGTTTACTGATTTTAAATAACGAAGAAGATGACCTAAACTGTATATTTTCATCGGGCAGCAAAGCTGTGGCTAACTTCAAAAAAGAGCACCCTTTCGAGTGCTCTTTTGTTTATGATTTATAGTCTTTTATTTTCCGAACTTTATATCGCCCCATTTGTCTTTCATATTTGGTGAATAATATGAGTGAGGCCGAAGTCTGTTTCTTTATTGTTGTTCCAACAAATTACAAAAAGTCAAATCAAGATTGATTTTGACCACGCAATTTGTTCTGTCGCTTATTCTTCGGTGAAAATATTGAGGTTACTCGATAAGATACATTTCCGGAATATCCGTACTCCAGCTTTTGCCATTCACATCGTAGAAGGTCACATAGAACCTGTATGTGCCGCTCTTCTCTGGCGACTTGTTCAGGTTGAACATATAATCCGATTCCAGAAACGGATGCTCTTCGAATGCTAGCTCCGACAACACGCCACCCCATGCGACACTGTTTATATCATCGCCATACACATAAAAATCCTTGCCAGAAGGATGCTTATAGCCATTCTTAATATACGAATATGGGTCATCAACAAAGACAGAGAACACATCGTTAAGTGACGTTCCAGCAGGATGTTCTGCATCGAAATCCTCGTTGCATACGATATCTATCTTGCTGATGGTGTCAGCCATTAATATCGTATGCCAACCTCCGTGATAATACGTGTCATTTAGAAGATCGCGATACTCATAGAATTCAGGATGTGCTATCGTATAGCATATTTCCGACATCAGCAAAACCTTAAATCCAGCATGTTTAGATACAATTGTATCACAATCCACCCAATTAAAATAGCCTGAGGTTTTATTTCGATAGCCAAAACAAATAAAAGATACCGATTTTATATCTTTTGAATATCCTTCTACAAAGGAGTTGTCAAGATATTCTTGCACATATTCATTTTGTGTAAAATCGTCAGAATTTTCTTTCTTGTCAGAGCAAGCCATAAAGAATGAAATGATGACAGAAAGTATAATAATCTTTTTCATGAATCATTTTTTTATATTGGTATATATTTTCAAAGATCTATTATAGTAACTGCGGTCAGAAAAGGCAGATCCAGTTGTATTCCAAGTATCATCAGAATTAAGTTCAGGACCATTTTTAGTGTCAAATACATTGCTTAAGTAATAGCCGTTGTCTATTCCTGACCATCCCCAATTTATATGTACATAATCACTATACTCGCAAGATGTAACAGTTTTTGTTTCTCTGCTTATTCCCTTTTTTGATTCAATAAGTGTATAAATAGTAGTTCGCACATCACGTTTTTTTTGCAAATACCCATCATAATTCCATGCATGTCCGCTCTTGTCAGAAAATCCTTCAGCCATTACAATAGAACCATTATCAATAGAAGCCTTTACAGCAGAGAACGTATATGGTGCTACATTATCAGACGAGTATCCAAGGCTCTTCATTAATGCTATAGCTTTAGAGGTGTATCCGGAACTACCATCACAACCATATTTAATACCAATCTTTTCTCCTATTACTTGTAGTAATCTTCCAATATTACTTACAGACGTTAAAGACATATTTTTTTCGGAAGCATAGGTTCTCCACATATTATTGGTTAAATAGTCTTTTCTATGCTCAAAAGAATACTTGGCTGTATATCTAACCATTTCATTCCAGTCAAAATAAAAGTTCCCTATACGGCTTGGATATTTCCATTTCGCCATAATTTGAGCGGTTGCCAATGCGACACATCCTACAGGAGCAGGTTGACCTTTCTCGTCGCAATAAAAATCAATGTGCTGATTAAAAGGTTTACTCTGTCCCCATTCCACAACCGATAAGGGTGCAACTCTCTTTATTGTTTTCCAATTTCCACAAATCACATCAGTCGTTATTATTACAACATCCTTACTTGACACGGTAGGTTGTCGCAATGCCTTATTTCCACCTGTTCCCATCTCCAGTTTCTCATATAAATCCGCCAATATGGAATCCTTGGTAATCTCGTAATCCTCTATCGATGCTCTTATGTAGTCTTCCGCCTGTTCCATAAACAGACCGACACCAGGATTATCGTTTTCTTCGTTAAAAGTACCGACTTCATTGTATGCCAGCACATCGCAACCAGCTCTGACATCGGCAGCAAGAACCACATATCCCAAGCTGTCCTCGAAATTCACAATGTACGCAAGTGTATCATCTGATTCTTCATACGCAGATTTCAGATTGGAAGTCAGATAGCCTTTTGAGATTAGAGGGAGACAAGATGCGACACGTCTGACATTCAATGATTTGTTTCCATAAGCATCGTCAAACACCGACAACGCCATATCCATAACCTCTTCAGGACTTAACTTGACAGATTCTCGTGACATCGCAGTCAGCACCGTTTGCTCCTGGTCTGTCAGCTCAATAACGTCTTTATCGCTTTCAAGCAGATTGCCTTCGTCAACTAACTCATCGTCGTTAAGCGATCTTTCTTTTTCCGTCATCTCTATGTCTTGAACAGAGCAAGACATCATAAAGAGAAACACAAAGAGCCATTTAAAAGTTTTTTTCATTACTCTTAATGATAAAGTGAAACATATTTCATAAATAATTGCGACAAATATATGAATTATATTTCATTTGTTGTTTTTTTTGTGTTCATTTTTATATCAGACATATCAAAGAGCGTTTTGAAAATATCGCTGCGATATTTTTGGGGGTTTGTAACTGCGTGTGATGCAGTGTGTTATCTCAGGGCGTCTGAAGGCAGTACGATAGAGAAGGAACGGGCCGGTTCGAGGCATACGGAATACTTGTAGTCGAAAAAGGCAACAAGCTCCTTGAGCTTGCATTTGCTGACAGGTACCGATTTTTGCGCAAAGGCATTTGCACTCTCTTCGGTCAGAAAAGCCGTGAGCGACTCACCTACAATTGTTTTTCCGAAAACAATGTCGCGCTTCTCAATGGTCTGTCCCTCAGCAGGTTTAGTGCCGAGGAAATAAACCTCTTTATGCTTAAGGATATCTGAAGCTTCAGCCATTGACATTCTGCCATTTTTTAGGCGAGTCATCGTTCCGAACGCATCAAAAAGCGGCGCGAGCGGTGTCAGGTCTTCTCGAGTGACATCAAACGAGGCATCAACAACGCTGTGCAGACTCATTCCCTCAACATCATTCCAGATGGAATAGTTGACAGCCGTGCCCAGAAAATCTTCAACATAGCGGAAATCGACGTCAGCATGCTCCTGTCTCATTTGCTTGAGCCAGGCCGCGAGTGCATCGTTGGTCATGAAGACGTGCAAAACATCATTGAAACCGGCTTTCCCGTTGGCAACGATTATCGCAACTCTTGAATCTGCATGGTTGAAGAGATCTAATTTCTCAACTTTTACATTTGTCTGCATGGCATGTTTTTTTGATTATCTGACGATCTTCACCATGACTGGGAAGTGATCGCTATATCCGTTGTTGAATCTTTGTCCGATGAATGTGCGGAATGGCTTGAACCCGCCGTAACGTGTGTCATCTTCGCGAATGAATTGAAGGTCGCAAACTTCAAATATCGGTCGCGGTTTTGCGAGTGAAGGCGAGACTATTATGTGGTCGATGGTGCCCCAGCTTCCCTGATATTTGTATGAGCTTTTAGGCGTGTCGGCCGAGAGGTTGACATAAGGATTGCCTTTGCTCGTTGCGCCAAGAATCTTGGTGAGCGCCGGCGCATCGTCGGTGTCGTTGAAATCGCCGATGAGAAGGATTTTTGCCTCTTTTTCTGCACTGCGGATCGAGTCGCAGAAGGTGCGCAACTTATTGGCCACATATTCGCGTTTCCATATCGTTTCGATTGCGCCGCCATATTTTGATGGCCAGTGATTGACCATGATGTGAAACGTGTCCGCATCGAATGTAAACTTTGCGTAGAGTACGTCGCGTGTGATGAAATCACTGTCAGGAACGCAAACACTGATAGGTTTCGATTCGACAATATCCACGCGTTTCGAGTCGTATAGCATACCCGTTGCAACGCCGCGGCGGTCTGGTGTCGGGAATGTGATGTAGCGGTACCCGACGCGATTCAAACCTGTGCTGTCGCAAAGGGTGCGCAGTGCTTTTTCACCTTCAATTTCACACAATCCGACAATGGCCGGATGGTTGCCAATGCCGCGTGTTCCATTGGCCGCCATGATGACCTGTTTGATGCGGTTGGCCTTCTGGCGCATTTTGTAGCGAGTCCAATGATAGCTTCCGTCGGGAGTGAAATCGTTGTCATTCTTGTCAGGATCATCTTCAGGGTCGAAAAGGTTTTCGACGTTGTATGACATGACAATCAGCGTGTCGCGATGACTGTCATAGTCGGCATCGGTGAGCGGCAATGTTGCTCTTCTCGATGAGCATGAACTCAAGACCACAATGGCAATCAGGAATGCTATTGTTTTTTTCATTGTTCTTCGTTTTGGGGTATATATTCGAATGCGCCAAGGTCGGGAGCATCGTCGTTCTGTCTATCATTTCCATCAAAATCGGTCGTCGTGTCGGCTGCATATTTCGCATCGCCTTTATTGATGAATGGCGATTCCTTCGATGGATGGAAATCAAATTTCTTTATATCGACAAACAGTGGCTTCGAACCCACTTCGACCTCCTTCATCCAGTCCTCGTTCAACGTGTGTTTGTTGCCAAGATGCACATAGCAATGGCTGACTATAAAATTCGTAGAATCAGCATCTTCGGCATTGATGTGTATTTCGTTGGACACATTGCCGACAATGACGCTGTTAGCAATTTCTATGTGCTCAATTTTTGGCAGATTTTCTCCTCCGGCAATCTTCAACGATGAGTCAATACGGCTCTTCCATTTGAAGTTGTTCGAGAGAGTGCAATGGTGCATGTCAACCGTTCCGCCATAGATTTCAACCAAAGGTCCGCCGCAGTTATAGAGCAATGAACCATCGATATGGGTCTTGGCTGCATAGCTCACGATGCCGGCCATTGATGCATCGCAGATTATGCTTTTGTCAAGGGCGAGTGTTGTGGCCGAATCGACTTCAATTGCGCGTGTCGCATGTGCGATTTTTGTATATTTCAGTTCCGCTTTGCCACTGCCGGCCATCAGTTTGATACCTTGCCATTGACTTGGAATATCATCGTAAAACGAATCAAGTCTCGATGCCCTGATTGTCACCATATTCTCGTTTTCGCCTTTCGTCGTCATGCTTCCATAGACGTTGAGCTGCGCATTGTCTGCCATCAGAATCTGCGTACCTGCCTCTACTGTGAGCGATGCCGCGCTGTCAATTTCGACAACTCCGCTCAGCAGATAGGGTAGTTCACCTTTCCAGATGACATCTCCTTCAATGCGCCCCTTGACATGAATGACATTCATTGCATAGGCTGTCAAATGCGATGTCCATGTGTTTCCGCCAATACATACGTCGATGTCGTCATCAATCGTGTATATGGCATCGTTGTTTTCCGGAGGAAAGGCATTTACGAACACGTAGAGGCTGTCACCGCTTCTCATTCTGATGTCGCTGTTTTCTACGCCAGCTTTTCCGTTGATATTGACATTGAAAAGAGAATTCTCTCCACCTCTGAGTCTGATTTTTTCTATGATGATATTTTCGCCGGACTTGTTGTAAATCAGCAGTTTGTTCAGTATTGATCTGTCGCCTGCAAATATCGTGTCGAGTTTAAGTGTGTCGGTTGAAAAGGCTATGCCGTTTTGGTCGCAGCGTGCAGAATATTCGCTTTCACATGCTGCAAAAAACATCAGCACAATGGTCATCAAAAATGCCAGGCGACACCTCATCTCACTATTCGAATTTTTTGAGTTTGACGTTCAATACGATGTTCTCGCTGCGCGTCTTGCCATTTGTGTCGATGGTGAATTTCTGGCTGATATATCCACGTGCGCCGCACTGAATAAGGTATGTCGTTTCTGGTTCAGCCTTAAATCCAAATGCGCCGTCGTCATTTGGACGCAATTTCATATTCGTGCCATCTGAGCCAATCACCTTGATAAATGCACGGCTTGGCAAGGTGCCGTCCTCGGCTGCCAGCTTGCCATCGCACATCAGCACGACATCCGGCAATATGAATGTAAAGATATTATCGATGCCGGCTTTCATGCGTCCGCTTGTGAACAGGCCTTCGTTCTTGTTCCCTTTGAAGACGATGCCGAAGTCGTCGCTTGCACTATTGATTGGCAGGCCCATGTTGCTCACAACGTAGCGGCCATTCTCGTTTTTGACAGCTTTGAAAATATCCAAACCACCATATCCGGCATGTCCGTTTGAACTGAAATAGAGCGTCCCGTTTTCGCTGACATACGGAAACATCTCATCGCCGCGGGTATTGACAATACCGCCTGCATTAACAGCTTCACTCCATGAGCCATCTGTCTGTTTTTCAGTATAATATATATCTTTGCCGCCAACACCGCCTTTCTTGTCGCTCACGAAGAAAAGGGTCGTGCCGTCGGGACTGATTGCCGGATGTGCAACCATCATCGTCGAGTCTCCACCGGGCATGACGCGCACAATGTCGCCCCATCGGCCGCCCGAGCGTTTAACCTCATAGCACTGAGCATTATTCTCTTTCTCGGCATCATAAGGGCAACGTGTGAAATACATCGTCTTGCCGTCCGATGTCAGCGATGGTGTGCCATCGTCAAATTTCTGGCCGAAAGGATCTTCGAGCATCTCTGGCGCTGTCCAGTCACCACCTCCATCGACTTTGCTCATGTATATCGAAGAATTGCTCTGTCCTGTGACGCGGTTCGTCTTGCGACGCTTTTTTGGCGAACGCATGCTGGTGAAATATACAACCTCGTAGTCATCGCCAACATATGCAGGCGAATAGTCTGAACTCTTTGAGTTGAACATCTTTGCCGGAGCTATGATGTAGCCCGTATCTGGCGGATTCTTGTAGTCATACTCCTTCAGCGCCTTCTGATTTTCGCGCGCCATCTTGCACGAGGCGATGCCTTCATCTGCCTTCAGCGCATTGGCACTTGCCACAGTCTTATAAAGCAGATAATTCTCCTCGGCTTTGTCAATCTGGCCTGCCGCCAGATAGCAGTCGCCCATCAGGAGATACAAATCATTATCCTTATGTTTCAGTTTCCACGCCTGCTGATAAGCCTGAGCCGCTGCTCTGTACATGCCTTTTTTGCGCAGACAATCACCTCGATAAAATGCATATTCGGCTTTGGCGGCCCTGTTTTTCTCGCCGCTTTGCGCTTTTTCGTAGAATTTCTGGGCTCGGTCATATTCGCCTATTTCATACGCCTTGCGGGCTTTGATGGCCTTGTTGCCACTACATGCCGACAGGAAAGACGCCACAAGCAATATCACCAATATCTTTTTCATAACTGCAAATTTAGGCCTAATATTTTAAATTTCATTATTTTTGCCACTAAGTTCAGACGACGTAAAAAGAAAGTAATGGGAAAATTCAAGGCAATTTTTTTCGATATGGACGGTGTGCTCTACGATAGCATGCCAATTCATGAATACACATGGGTTCATTCTTTTTGTGCTCATGGCATCACGTTCGAACCCGAACAAGCCTATATCAACGAGGGACGCACGGGAAAAGGAACAATCAACCTCGTCTTTAATCAGCAGTTCGGGCGCAATGCTACGGAGCGCGAAATCAGTCAGATATACGGCTTGAAAACCGTACTCATGCAAGCCAGACCTGCCGCGCCTGTAATGCCAAACATGCAAAAGCTCGTCTCAGACCTTCGCAAAAAAAACATAGATATCTTCGTCGTGACAGGTTCAAAACAGCCATCACTGCTTCAAAAACTCTCGCGCGACTATGGCTTCGACCGCCAGCACATCGTTTCGGGAGCCGACGTCGAGCATGGCAAACCAGATCCTGAGCCATACCTCATTGCACTCAATCGTTCAGGCCTCAGCGTTGATGAATGTGCAGTTGTCGAAAATGCGCCAATGGGAGTGCAATCGGCCAAAGCTGCCAACCTCTTCACGTTTGCAATCAACACTGGGAAACTCGAAGATCACTATCTCACCGACGAGCATTGCGACCTCATTTTCCACGATACGGCGGAACTTGCCGAAGCACTTCTGAAATCGGTATAAAACAAGAGAGATGGACCATCGGACCATCTCTCTTGCTATGATTTACTCGGGGAAAACCGATCCTAATTCTTGAATTTGAACACGCTTACAGCGCGATTCATCTTGTCGATTATCTCTTCCAAATGACGCACGTTTGAAGCAATCTCTTCGGCTCCGGCAGCGTTCTGCTGCGTCACCTGATTTAGGTCGTTTATGGCGCTATTCACCTGATTTACACCAGCGTTCTGCTCTACGCTTGCCGTTGCAATCTCCTTGATAAGACTCGCCACACGTGCAATCATCGGTAGCAATTCGTTGACGATGGCGTTTGCCTGCTCTGTTTCGGCCACACTGAGTGTCGCCGTCTTGTTGATGCCGTCTGCCGTGCTGTATGTCTGATCTGCCAGACGCCCTACCTCTTTCGCTACAACGGCAAAACCTTTGCCTTGCTCGCCTGCACGGGCCGCCTCAACCGAGGCGTTCAGCGCGAGAATATTCGTCTGCATGACGAGTTCATTGATGGATTCAATGTTCGACGCAATGTTGCGGATGGCCTCGATACTGTTGTTCGATGCTGTGCCAAGCGAACCGACCTTCTCATTGATGTCTTCGGCCAAATGGTTGGTCTGAACTGCGTTGTCGGTATTTTGCTGGATGTTGGCGCCCATCTCCTCCATCGAACTTGAAATCTCCTGGAGCGAGGCAGCCTGACTATTTGCCGCATCAGACAGGCGGGTCGATGAATCAAGCAGCTGTTTAATTGCTTCGATGAAAACCTCCGATGCTTCGATGACAGGACGGAGCACATCGTTAATCTGATGCTTCATCACGTTGATGTCAACTGCCACTTTGTCGATCTCTTCGCATGATTTTGTGCGATCTATATGTACAGTCAAATCACCAGTCGAGATGACTGCCACTTTGTCGGAGAGCGAACGTATCGGCTTGACAATGCGGTTGTTGAGCATGCGAATGATGAAGAGGATGAGGAGTGTGATTACAATTGTGAGAATCAAGAAGAATAAACGCATTCCGGTAAGAACACGGTTTGTCAGATGTTCATTGAGCTGCTGGAGCATGAGGCCGTTAGGCTTGCCGTTGATGTCGTAGAACGGAACGGCTGCAAAATAGCCTTTCTTGCCGTTGAATGTGCTCTTGCCAACCCACGGACGTCCAACCACGTAGCACGAGTCGTGAATCTCTTCTGGTATCTTTGCGTATGCCGTGTTGATGTCATCTGCTGTTGTCGCAAGGCATTTTTCATTGCTGAAAACATATACTTCGATGCCGTTTTGCATCTTCACGCTGTTGAGCATTTCGAGGTTTGTTGCAACAAGACCAACGAGAGTGGCCACAGCAAGCGGAGTATGATTCTCGTTGTAGATAATCTCCGAAGCAAATTCGCACATTCCACCGCGAATGAAATTGCCACATCCGTGAATGATTTCCTCTCCAGAGCCTTCCTTTAGCTTCTCTGCAATGTTGACGAGTTCCTCGTCAACAAGGTTTTCATACGTTGAACATATGACTTTGCCCTGCAAATCCGTCACGACGTAACCTTCGAGACCTGAGATTTCGAGTGTCCAAGACATCTCGCGTTCGATTTCGCTGATGTCGTTTTCCTCAAGAGCTCTGTAGAGTTCGTCATAGTCGATGTTCATTTGTCGAACAGTCTTTGAGAGGCGGACCTGTTTCTCCATGTATGTAACACCGCTCGATGCCATCTTGTTGCTGATGTCTTCGAGAAGGAAGTTGTCAACGATTTTCCACTGCGTGAAATAGAAGATTACGCATGCGAGGGCTATGAAGCAAGCCACAATCGTGAAGGGCGCAACTACGAGTGTCCTGATGGTGCTAAGCTTTTTACTCATTGTGTTACATGAATTTATTCGCGTTTAACAATGCAAGTGTGTTTTCTCTAAAACAAGCAGCATTATGTCTCATTGATTTTGGGCATCCATGAAAACTTGTTTCTGTGCAAATATAACTTTTTTTTCGGATAATAGAAAGCGCCATCTGAGAAAACCTCAGTTGGCGCTATCATTTTTCAATTAATCAGTTCCTGGCTTTTGATTATTTACCGAAAAGGCTGCGGCCTTCGAATGCAATCTTGTCAACGAGAACGTTGTTCAACCAAGATGTGTTGTTCTTGCCGTCTTCAGCATCTGTGAAGAAATCAGCAGTAACATCCTTGCCGTTTGTAGAAGCCTTGATGTAAACTTCGCCAAGGTAAGTCTGGCTTGCGAACTTGATTTCCTTCCACTTGTCGCAGAGTGTTGTAACCTTGCCTTCAGCATCAGTTTCGATGAGTGTTACGCGGCCGAGTTCCTTGCCACCCTTAGCAGCACCTGCAGCAGCGTTCTTGAGTGATGCCAATGCATTCTTGATGCTTGTCATGTTGAAGCTCTCAACATAGCCGTAAACGATAACCTCAATCTTTGTGTTTGCAGGGAGAGTCTGAATGTCCCAAGCGTCGATTGTGCTCTTAGCGTCAGCATTGCCATCAGCAGCATCCTTCAAATACTTGTAAATCATAGGAGCCTGAACGTTGAGGCTTACAGCTTTCTTCATGCTGATGTTTGCCATGAGACTTGAAAGATTCTTTGTGAAGATAGCCTTGCAAACTGTGCCTGGATTTGCGATGAGGCAGTTGTAGTTGTTTGCATAAGTGCCGTCGATTGGAGTGATCATGTCATACCAGTCGCCGTCTTCCTTCTCTGGCCATGTAGCAGTGAAACCGCCATACCATGCTTCGTAGATAGCAGGGAAATCGCTGTTGCTGAGAGCTGTCTTTTCAACTGAAACGCTCTCTTCGCCGTCCTCGCCTTCTTCTGTAACGCCTGTCGCATTGTTGAATGCGTCAACGATAGGGTTTTCTGCAGATGTTCCTGAAACGTAAGTGAATACGTTGATGTTGCCATCAGAAAGCATATATGCTGCTGCTCCAAGATTATCTGTGAAGTTAGAGAACATTGTTGGCATTGTCATAACCTGAACATTAGCAGAATAGTCGCTAACTACGTTACCGCCATTTTCATCATCGCCGTCGTCATCGTGGCAAGCTGTCAAAGAGCAAGCTGCAATTGAGAGACCAAGTGCAAAAATTAAGTGCTTTTTCATTTGTCTATTATTAAATTGGTTTTTGGAGTTTATTACGTGTATGCCGGTTTAATGTTTCGATTCGCATGTACAGAAAGATGGGAAAAACGGCAAAACGACGAGTCGGCACTTTCGGCTGGCTCGTCGTATTTGTATCTTTTACACTCTCGCGGCAATTGTCGTGAGTATCAGAAAAACGCATTAGAAAATCACTGGCGCGTCGCGTCGCTGATAATCGGCGTTTGGCAAATTAAATTTGCCGGTGCATGCATACTCAAAGAACGGTTCTTCTTTAGTAACTTTTGGTTCGTCGTTTTTTGCGACAACCTTTCCTGTTGGGTTGAAGAAGATGATTTCATCTTTCTTACCCTTGTAAGTGTAACCTTTGTTCATAGCATTTCCCATTACTGATTTCTACAAACCTAGGCTTTTGTTTCGGAAAAAGCAATTTTATCGACGGCAAAAATCGATTTTTATGTTGCGTAACATATTGAGTGCGTGGATTGTTTCACTTTATGAAGTGATTGTCAGTCCTTTTCGTCATAACTACTGTCATATTTGCGCTTAGGGTTTCTTGGAAACCATCCTTTGCGCACTCGTTCGCGCTGTTCGTATATCTCGAGAATCGACCAGAAGCATGAAAATGAAATGACGCCAAGCACGGCCGAGGCCATGATCGACTCGGCATAGAGCGACCATATTCCGGCACCGATGCCGCACAGCAGGAAAACCCACCAGCATTTCACGCCAAAATAGTACTCGCCTTTGATGACCAGCGGGTGGAACAGGCCTATTACAAGAAAGGTGACAAGACCGAGAATGAGTCCTTCGTAGTTCATTGATTATTTTTTTGCAAAAATACGTTTTTTGCGCCTAATCCGAATTTCGGAGCTTTATTTTTCCTCTTTTAAATTCTTTATTGTTTATATTTGCGCCGTTATAGGCAATCTGTGGGTTGTCATATATATAAAATGTAAGAAACTATGACAGAAAATATAGATTTTGAAGAAATCCGTCCGTTCAACGACGATGAGGTGAGTGCCGTAATCAATTCGCTCTGCAATGAGCCTTATTTCTTGCGCATCTTGCCAGCACTTTTCCCATCGACTCCAATCGATGCTGTCGTTGCCAAGCTGAGAACCGTCAAGTCTATCGAGACGTGGCAGGAGGATTTCATCATTCCTTTCCTTAATAATGTCATAGCCAATTCAACAGACGGATTGACTGCTTCGGGCATTGAAAATCTTGATCCGGAGAAGAGCTATCTGTTCATAACCAACCATCGCGATATCGTTCTCGACTCGGCATTCCTCAATGTCAAGCTCCACGAGAAGGGATTCAAGACAACGGAAATCGGCATTGGCGACAATTTGCTGATTTATGACTGGATCACAGATGTAGTGAAGCTCAACAAGTCGTTCATCGTAAAGCGTGGATTGCCTGTTCGTCAGATGATGGAGGCTTCGGGCACTCTGTCGGCATTTATCCGCTATTCAATCACGCAGCAGCATCAGAATATTTGGCTCGCACAGCGCGAAGGCCGTTCGAAAGACGGCAACGACCAGACTCAGGGTTCCGTTCTCAAGATGCTTAATCTCAGCGGCAAATCGCAGTCGATGGTCGAGAACATTAAGGAACTCAATGTCGTGCCGGTGTCAATTTCATACGAATATGACCCTTGCGACTATCTGAAGGCATATCAGTTCCAGCAGAAGCGCGACAATCCGGAATACAAGAAGTCGCAGAAAGAGGATTTGACTCACATGACAATGGGCATCACAGGCAAGAAGGGCCGCATTCACTTCTCGTTCGGTACGCCTATCAGCGAGAGTCTTGACTCAATCACCGATCCGAACAAGAATGTTCAGGTTCAGGCCATTGCTGAGATCATTGATGCTCAGATATATAAGAATTACCACATGTGGCCGGGCAATTATGTTGCCTATGACATGCTTGAAAAGAGCGATCGTTTCCGCAGTCTCTATACAGATGACGAAAAGAAGGCTTTCCTCCACTATATCAACGAGCATGTCTTCAGACTTGAGGATCCAGATAGCGATTTCATCTACGATACAATCTTGAAGATGTATGCCAATCCGGTCTATAACTATATCAAGGCACAGCAGCCGTAAATTCCTGCTGTTTGCTGTCGTGCTTCTTTCGGCTGTTGTCGCTCGTGCGCAGCAGCTGTCGTTTCTCGATGCAGAGACGGGACGCATGATGGCCTTGACCGACCAGAATCAGTATTCGTATGAGCATGGCCTTTGGCTCGAACGCGCCAAGACTGTTGCCGAAAATGCCACGGTTGCCGAGCTCGATACTTTTGAGGGAGAGCATCTTCACAAAATTCTTTTTCCGTCGATTTCGACGGCAATCCTTTATTCAATAAGGCCAAACGGCAACTCTGCAACGATCGATTGGATTGCTCGCAGACATGGCGAACGTGCGCAGACTTGCGTTTTCACGGATAATGTGCCGCTCGATCTCGTTGCGACAAAGCATATTGTGCGTCCGACAGTTTTTCATGATATGCTGGGCTTTGAGATAGCCGATTCAATCACAGGCAAGCGTCTGTGGTGGATGCCAGATGTTTTGATCAGACTTTATTTTGAGACGGTTTCCGACATCAGAGCCTTGCCCGATGACAAGGCACGAGTTGAATATATGCTTTTTCAGCGTCTGCGTCTGTTCTTCGGAAGTACCGATGAGGCTTTGACGCTTGACGTGTCGACTTTGCCGCGACTCTATTCGGTGACAAGTGCCGATAATAAGGTGAGGGTTCTGACGTATATGTCTGTCATGCCCGACATGACGTCGCATTGCTATGGCCTCGCCATCAAACGCCGGGAAAATGGCGAAATAGACATCTTCGATCTGACTGACATGAGTGACGAGATGAAGAATCCGGAGCGAAGCAAGCTTCAGAATTCAAAATGGTATGGAGCTGTCTATTATGAGATGATTGAGACGAAATTCAACAAGACTACATATTATACTTTGCTCGGATTCAAGTCGAACGATGGTCTTGTAAAGACTCGCGTGATTGATGTGTTGTGGTTCAACGGCAAGAAGTGCATGTTTGGTGCACCGATTTTTGAGCACGAGAAGGCGACTTATTGCAGACGTGTTTTCCGCTATTCGGCCGGTGCCAATATGATGCTTCGATATAGCGAGAAGGGTAAGTCGTTGATTTTTGATCATTTGTCGCCAAGCAATTCGATGTTTATTGGCGAGTATGAGTTCTATGGTCCGGATTTCAGCTATGAGAGCTATCTGCGCACTTCAAAGTGCTGGCAATATAAGGACGATGTGGATAATAATCTCTATTGATTCTGTGGCTTTTTCTTGATTTTTATGATGGTTGCCATGTCTATGGCGACTTGTCTGGCCTCTGTTTCGCTGGGGGAGATGGACTGGGAGCTGGTTCGTCCAACGGCGCTGAACGGAGCGGAGACGGCCAGTGAGGGGGGGGCGGAAGTGACGCCGCAGGCGGCCGAAGCGAGGGGGAGACTTCCCACTCACAAAAAAAATCCCGCCAAGAGGGAACTCTCAGCGGGAAGTGTATGAAGCGCGATTTCAGATCGCGATGTTTCTTAGAACTTGAAAGTTACACCGAGTGCAACATATGCGAAGCGGTCCCAAGTAGTTTCGAGGTTGAAACCGAATGCGCTAGAAACCATGTAGCGAGCACCAACGAAGAGGCGAGGCTCGATGAAGTTGACGTCTGTGTCGTCGGCCTTAGTCTCAACGCCGTTAACAGAGTACTTCCAAGTGAAGTTGTCGATATCGACGAAGCAGAAAGTGAGACCACCGTAAGTGTCGAATGCAGGTGTGAACTGATAGTGGAACACGCCACGAGTAGCGATGCGGATACGAGTAGCGATTGTCTTGTCAACCATCTCGATGCCGTTGTCTTTGTATTCGTATTTGTCGCGACCGAAACCGAGACCGATCTGTGCACCAACGCCGATAGAAGCCTTTCCGTTGATCATGCCATCGATGATGCCATATTCACCAGAGAGACCGATAGAGTGCTGGAAGATGTTGTCGTCGAACTTGTGTCCGTCAAAAGAGTTGAACGAACCCATACCGTAGTCGAGGTTGAAGGCGAGGTCGCCTTTGTTGAATTTTGCATTATTCTGCGCATTAACTTCAGTAGTCAATGCGAATGCAGCGATGAAAAGTGCTGCAATAGAAAGAATGTACTTTTTCATATCTGTAAGATGTTTGATTTTTGTGCAAAGGTAGTACATGTCGTTGAAAGTTCGCTTTTATTTGTGTTAACAGAACAAAAATGTTGGCTAACTTTGCCGAAAAATTGAGTAAATGTCAACATTCCTCTTTGATAAAACAATATTTGGTCCCATACGCAGCCGTCGTCTGGGCATATCGCTAGGCGTGAATCTGCTTCCAAACGATCGTAAGATATGTTCCTTTGACTGTCTGTACTGTGAATGTGGATTTGGCCAAAAAAGCAGCGATTTTGCACGCATGCCAAAGCGCGATGAGGTTAAGGAACAGTTGCGTGCGAAATTGACAGAGATGAAGAACGAAGGAGAATTGCCAGACGTAATTACTTTCGCGGGCAATGGCGAGCCAACGCTTCATCCGGATTTTGCAGGCGTGATAGACGACACAATCGCCTTGCGCAATGAGTTCTGTCCTTCGGCACGCGTTGCCGTGCTTTCGAACGCTTCACGCTTGGGCGAAAAGCGTGTTGTCGAAGCATTGCGTAAAGTTGATGACAACATATTGAAAATAGACTCGGCATTTGACAAGACTGCCATCATGCTCGACAGGCCGAACTATGCCTATAGCGTTGAGAAAGTCATCGAACAAACGGGGCAGTTCGCAGATAACATGGTAATTCAGACGATGTTTGTCAAATGGTCGGAAAATGGTTGCAGCTACGACAATTCGACAGATGAAGAGGTTGAAGCATGGCTCAGTTGCTTGCGTCGCATCAATCCTCCACGAGTCATGATTTACACAATTGACCGCGATACGCCACATCGGGATATGCAGAAGGTTGCACCAGAACGCCTTGATGCCATAGCTGTCCGTGCACGTGAGATTGTTGGTAATGTCTCCGTTTCGTATTGATAAAAGGCAGATAACCTCCATTTATATATATGTAGCCGTCCGATTTCTGGGCGGCTTTTTTATTCTTATGTCATTTATTCTGCAAAAGGAGATAAAATCGGCATGTTTTAGAATAATATTCTACTAAACACAGAAAAACATAGTTTAATCACCTATCTTCTTAAAAGATAGTGTTTGAATAATCTATATGTTGTAGTTTTGCATTGTCGGAAATCGACAAACAAACGAGAAAATTGTCAAACAAAAAAATATACGTAGCATTATGAGTACAAATAAACTTCACATCGAAACATTGGCCCTCCATGTTGGCCAGGAAACTCCAGATCCAGCAACAGATGCACGCGCAGTGCCAATCTATCAGACAACATCATACGTGTTCCGCAATTCGCAGCATGCAGCAGACCGTTTCGGTCTTCGTGATGCAGGAAATATATATGGCCGTTTGACCAATTCAACACAGGGTGTTTTTGAGGATCGCGTGGCAGCTCTTGAAGGCGGCGTTGCAGGTCTCGCTGTAGCATCAGGCGCAGCAGCAGTTACATATGCGCTTCAGAATATCGCTCAGAATGGCGACCATATTGTTGCAGCAGATAATCTCTACGGCGGTTCATATAACCTTATTACACACACACTTTCAACACAGGGCGTAAGCTATTCGATTGTTAATGTAAACGACTTGAAGGCGCTTGAGGCTGCCATCAAGCCTAACACAAAAGCTGTCTATGTCGAGACATTCGGAAATCCGAATTCAGACGTTACAAACCTCGACGCTATTGCCGAAATTGCACACAAGCACAACACAATATTGATTGTCGACAACACTTTTGGTACGCCAATCCTTATCCGTCCTATCGAACACGGTGCAGACGTCGTAATCCACTCTGCGACAAAGTTTATCGGTGGTCACGGTTCGAGCCTCGGTGGCGTCATTGTCGATGCAGGCAAATTCGACTGGAAGTCCAATGCCGACAAATATCCAACTCTTGCAAAGCCTGATCCATCATATCATGGTGCTGTGTTTGCAGAAGTAGCTGGTGCAGCAGCTTTCGTGACACGTATCCGTGCAGTCTTGCTTCGCGATACTGGTGCAACAATTTCGCCTTTCAACGCATGGATTCTCCTTCAGGGTGTTGAATCTCTTCCACTTCGCATCGAGCGTCATGTCGAGAATGCACTCAAGGTTGTTGACTACCTTAGCAAGCATCCGAAGGTCAAGAGCGTGAGCCATCCATCGTTGCCTTCGCATAAGGATAACGCTCTCTATAAGAAGTATTTCCCTAAAGGTGCAGGTTCTATCTTCACATTCGAAATCAATGGAAATCAGGATGATGCATGGAAGTTCATCGACTCGCTCCAGATCTTCTCACTCCTTGCCAACGTGGCAGACGTCAAGTCGCTCGTAGTTCATCCATATACGACAACTCACTCGCAGCTGTCTCCAGAAGAGCTTGCCCAGCAGCACATCACGCCTTCAACAGTGCGTCTCTCAATAGGTGTTGAGCATATTGATGATATCATTGCGGACCTCGATCAGGCTTTGGCAAAGATTTGATAATTAGCCATATAATGAATGTAACTAAAGAGCATTAGTCTTCGGATTATTGCTCTTTTTCGTTGTGTTCATGCACATAAATCATATATATTTTGGTTGATATTTATTATTTGTATAAATTTGGATTATAAACACCAAAATTGAGAATATGCTTGTCAAGACATTCGGTTCTGCAGTCAGCGGAATAGACGCAATAACGGTTACATTAGAGGTAAATATCAGTCCTGGAGTGAAATTTTTCATTGTCGGATTGCCCGATAATGCAGTGAAGGAGAGTGAACATCGAATAGAGTCTGCTCTCAGTGTCTGTGGATGGGGATGGCCTGGTAAACAGATAGTTATCAATATGGCTCCGGCCGACATCCGCAAAGAGGGTTCGGCCTATGACTTGCCTTTGGCAATAGGTGTGTTGGCCGGCAACGAGAAGATTTCGAGCGATAATTTACATCGCTATCTCATAATGGGCGAATTGTCGCTCGATGGCAGTGTGATGCCTATAAAGGGAGCGCTGCCGATGGCTCTTAAAGCAAAAGCTGAAGGTTTTGAAGGATGTATATTCCCATCTGTAAATGCAAAGGAAGCTGCCATCGTAGAAGGCATAAAAGTCTATGGTGCAAAGACATTGAAGGATGTTGCCAGATTCCTTGATGAAGGAACGGGCCTTGAACAGGTGACGGTTGATCTTGATGAGGAATTCCGCAAGGCTGCGGCTCTGGGTGATTTCGATTTTTCAGAAGTTAAAGGCCAGGAAACGGTCAAGCGAGCTCTCGAAATTGCAGCAGCTGGTGGCCATAATATTCTGATGATTGGTTCGCCAGGTTCGGGAAAGAGTATGATGGCAAAACGTATTCCATCAATTCTGCCTCCACTGACCATGGACGAAGCACTCGAAACCACTAAGATTCATTCCGTAGCAGGTAAAATCAAGGATGAGACTTCGCTTCTGACGCGTCGTCCGTTCCGCAGTCCGCACCACACGATTTCTGATGTCGCCCTTGTCGGTGGCGGTTCATATCCGCAGCCAGGCGAAATATCTCTTTCGCACAATGGTGTGCTTTTCCTCGATGAACTTCCAGAGTTTAAACGCACGGTGCTTGAGGTTATGCGTCAGCCACTTGAAGACCGAGTCATCTCGATATCGCGCTCGCGTTTCACCGTTGAATATCCAGCAAGTTTCATGCTCGTTGCATCGATGAATCCTTGTCCATGCGGCTATTACAACGACCCGAATCGAGCATGCACATGCCCTCCAGGCGCAGTCAGGAAATATCTCGGACGTATTTCAGGTCCACTGCTCGACCGCATCGACCTTCACGTTGAGGTGGTGCCGGTTCCTTTTGAGAAATTGGCCGATGCACCAGTTGCCGAAAACAGCGATGCCATAAAACAAAGAGTGATTAAGGCGCGCGCCATTCAAAGCGCTCGTTATGCCGATTATCCGGGTGTCTATTGCAATGCGCAGATGACGCCACGAATCCAGGCAAAAGTAGCTGTGCCGGATGAGGCAGGCTCTATGATTTTGCGTAAGGCGATGGAAAAACTTGGCCTTTCGGCTCGTGCCTATGACAGAATATTGAAGGTCGCACGAACAATTGCCGATCTTGCCGGTTCAGAGAATGTTCAAGCTAATCACATTGCCGAAGCAATACAATACAGAAGTCTTGACAGGGAGACGTGGGGAGAGTAATTCTCAGCTTACGTCCATTCAAAATCATTCATCCGTTCCCTCATCAGGAATCTGGTCTGCACTGTCATCACCTTTAATCAGCGAAGGCTTGAAAACCAGAATTGCACCTGGGAGTGAGCTGATGAGCGATGTGGCGTAGAAGAGCACGCTGAGCGAAACGGCTATGCCTTCGTTCGTGCTCAAATAGAGTGAGCCTATGACAAATGTCATCTCTCTCAAACCAATGCCACCAGGAAGACTCACGGGAATGGCAGAGGCTATGCTACTCATAAAAAAGAGGAAAATATACTCGGCAGTGTTGTTTTTTTCGCCAAGCGAAAACAGAATCAGACAGGCAGTGGCCATCTGAAGGCCTTGAATCACAAATGAATAGCCTGTCACCTTCCAGAAGGCTGCCGTCGCGCATCTTTTGAATATCCACAAAAAGAGATAATATCCAGCCAAGCATATTGGAATCAAGGCAACAATCCACTCTTTGAATGGAATCGGTATGTTGACAAAGAAGCTTGCAAACAACGATAAATAACAGAGAATTATCGCGAGGCCACTGAGTCTGTCGCTCAAAAGCAAAGCAACAAGCCCCTTCACTGGTTGACCAAAGTGCTTCTTCAGATAGTAAATCTTGTATCCATCACCACCGACTCCGCCCGGCAGGAAAAAATTATAGAACATGCCGAGCCAGTAGAGTCGTATGTTCATAAACGTATTTAGATTCAGTGGCAATGTGGCAAACAATGCGTTGGTGCGCATGGCACTGAGCATCTGAGAGATGACATAGATGACAATGGCGACTAATAAATAAGATGGCTTTGCAGACAAAAGTGTTGCCTTTGTCTCCTCAAGGTCAATCTTTGAAACGACAAATGCTATTGCCGCAACAGAGACTATAATCTTGAGAATCAGTAGCAGAACTTTCTTTATTTTTTCTCCGCTCAGAGCCATTTTATTTGCTTGAAAATTCTTCAATTAGAATGTCGGCCGTCTCAACGCATACCGGACAAGACGTTTTTGCTTTCTGCTTTATTGCCATGCATGTAGTATCGCCAGCAATTTCGCAAAACTTGTCGGTAATCTCTTTTTCAAACTGTGGCAATGCTTTTTGTGCCGCATAGAGCGCACCACAAATGCCGCCTTCGGCCCGACCTGTACCTTTCATCGCCAACTCATCAAGAATTGTATCGGGATTGTCATACAACTGTCGCCAGTTATTGGCAACGGCCTGTGCGCAATTATGGCACCATGGCAACTTTCGAAATGTATCAGTGGCTTTTCCCATGTTCTTATACAATTTGTGGAATTGCGAATTTCTCATGCATTTTCATGAATCTTTCGAGCGAAGCATCGCCATATTTTGCGACGCTCTTGATGGCGCGTTCAAGACTCTTCTGCTCTTTGAGGTCTTTGCTCTTGCTGAAAAACTTATCGGCATAGCAGACGATTTGTTCCTCAACGCTTTGTGGCGTCATGTCGCGATGCGGAATAGGCATGTTTGTCGCGATGATTTCATCGAGTGTCAGTCCCGATCCTGTGTGTCGTTCACAAATCAGGGCATGTCGTGTCAATCCGAGTTCGTTAAGCATGATGGCACCTTGCGTGCCATGACAAATATAGTCGAATTGGCCATGGCAATGTATTGATGGCGCATCGCAGCGGATAATGCCGATGTCGTGGAGCATTGCCCCTTCATAAACAAAGTCGTAGTCGGCATTTAGCTCAGGGTGTAAACGAACAATCTCGCTGGCCAGGTGAGCAACGGCTTCACTATGACCAACGAGTATATTCCAAAGTTCCGAGCCTGGCTCGTAGAACTTGTTGATGATTTCTATCGGACTTGCCATCTATCAACGATGACGCGATTTCAGCTCGCGGCAGAGGTCCTCGATGCGGTAGCCCTTGTGTGTGAGCATTACGATGAGGTGATAAAGCACGTCGGCACCTTCATAGATGAAGTTCTCGTCGTCGTTGGCCATTGCACCAATCACACACTCAACCGACTCTTCGCCGAATTTCTTTGCAATCTTGCGGATGCCTTTTTGGAATAGGCTTGTCGTGTATGAGCCTTCTGGCATCTCTTCTTTGCGCTTGTCGATGAAGTCCTGAAGTTCTTTGAGGAACATGACGTCTTCAGCTTCGTTCTCTTCGTTCCAGCAAGTGTCTGCGCCAGTATGGCATACAGGACCATCAGGATGAACTTTGATGAGGAGTGTGTCCTTGTCGCAGTCGTTGGCGATGCTGACCACATGGAGCATGTTGCCGCTTGTCTCACCCTTTGTCCAAAGCTGCTGGCGTGAGCGGCTGTAGAATGTTACAAGACCAGTCTCTTCTGTCTTTTTGAACGATTCTTCGTTCATATAGCCGAGCATGAGTACCTTGTTTGTGTCGGCATCCTGAATGATGGCAGGAACAAGTCCGTTGCCTTTTGCGAAATCTATATCCATTTGTAATTGTTGTTTTTTATCTTACCACTATCCCGTTGTTTCGGAGATATTGCTTGAGTTCTGGTATACCTATTTCCTTGTAGTGGAAAATAGAAGCAGCCAGTCCGGCATCGGCTTTGCCTAATGTGAAGACATCTTTGAAATGCTCCATCTTCCCGGCTCCGCCCGACGCGATGACTGGTATTGATAATTCTTCGCTGAGTCTCGCAAGTGCCTCGTTTGCAAAGCCTTGCTTCACTCCATCGTGATTCATTGATGTAAAGAGAATCTCACCGGCACCTCGACTCTCGACTTCTTTTGCCCATGTAAACAGACGCTTCTCTGTTGGAATGCGTCCGCCGTTCACTGTAACGACCCATTCTCCGTTTTCGTCAAATCTAGCATCAATTGCTGCAACGACAAACTGACTTCCGAAGCTATGAGCCATATCGTCAATCAGTTGAGGATTACGCACGGCCGATGAATTTATCGAAATCTTGTCTGCGCCGGCACTCAAAAGCACATCGGCATCTTTCAGTTCACTGATGCCACCACCAACGGTGAAAGGAATGTTGATGTTCTGCGCAATGCGTTCAACGAGGTCTGCAAAAGTCTTGCGTCCTTCATGACTCGCTGTGATATCGAGAAATACGAGTTCGTCGGCACCTTGCTCGGCATACCATGCACCGAGTTCAACCGGATCACCTACTTCTTTGATATTCACAAAGTTGATGCCTTTGACAGTCATTCCGTTCTTTATGTCGAGGCAAGGTATGATGCGTTTTGCTAACATCTGTTTTTCTTTTGTGCGTTGCGCAAAGTTACTAATTACATATCAGAAAAGCGAATCAGTCGCAGAAGCGTTTCAACTCGTCCATCGTTATGCGATTCTCATATATCGCTTTGCCGATGATGACTGCAGGAATGCCTTTTTGGTTTAGCTGTTCAACATCTTCAATACAGCTCACTCCGCCACTTGCCACAAGCCAAAGGTCTGGAATGGCATCGAGCATCTCACGATATAGCTCCACGGCAGGGCCCTGAAGCATTCCATCACGACTGATGTCTGTGCAAATGACTTTGCGAATACCCTTGTCATAATATGATTTCACGAAAGGCATCAATTCTGCATCCGTGTCCTCAAGCCAGCCAGTAACGGCAATTTTGCGGTCTTTTGCATCTGCACCAAGGATGATGCGATCCGAACCATATTTGTCAATCCACATCGAAAACTCTTGTGGATTCTTGACAGCAATACTGCCACCAGTAACCATTGATGCACCGCAATCGAATGCAATGTTTAAATCATCAGTGGTTTTCAGTCCTCCACCAAAATCGACTGTCAACTTTGTTGCCGAAGTTATCTTGCGAAGCACTTCGTGGTTGACAATATGTCCGGCTTTTGCTCCATCGAGATCCACCAGATGAAGACGCTTGATGCCGTTGTCTTCGAACATCTTAGCCACTTCCACAGGATTCTCGTTGTAAACCTTCTTTGTGTCGTAGTCTCCCTTGCTCAGGCGGACACATTTTCCGCCGATCATATCTATTGCTGGTATAATCTCCATTGTGAACTTATATTGCTAAGAAATTTTTGAGTATTGCTTCGCCGACAGGACCACTCTTTTCTGGGTGGAACTGTGTCGCATAGAAATTGTCTTTGTGGAGGGCTGAACTATATGTCAGCGTATGAGTTGTCTCTGCAGCAGTCCATTCGCACAAAGGCACATAATAGCTATGGACGAAATAGACAAACTTGTCTTCGAGCGATGCATCGAAAAGTGGCATCTTGACATTGCTGATATTGTTCCAGCCCATCTGAGGAATCTTCAGATTGTCAACGTTATCAGTCGGCAATTCAAAACGCTTCACATCAACATCGAAAATACCGAGGCAGTCAGCGTCGCCTTCTTCCGAATGTTTGCACATCAGTTGCATGCCAAGGCAAATGCCCAGAACAGGCTGTTTGAGCGAGCATATCAGCTTGTCGAGGCCAGTCGTTCTGAGGTGAGCCATTGTCGTACTTGCTTCGCCAACGCCTGGAAATATCACCTTGTCGGCAGATCTGATAATCTCTGCATTGTCTGTAATCTGTGCGTTAATGCCGAGACGTTTGATGGCATTGTCAACCGAGCGTATGTTGCCCGCATTGTATTTTATAATCGCTACGTTCATGTGCGTCATGTTCGGATTTGCGACCGCAAAGATACGAAGATTAAATCATTTTATTGCAACAGAAAACGCCCTGTCTCCGCATTTGGAAACAGGGCGTTATATTTGTTTTCGTATTTTCGATTATTTGAAGAAACCTGTGCTTCCCAAAGCAATCATGAGAATATAGCCGAGGGCAATACCCAAGACGCCGACTGGAATGCCGATTTTTGCAAGGTCCTTCTGCTCTGTCACGCCTGTTGCATGTGCAAGTGCATTTGGAGGCGTACTGATTGGCATTGCCATTGCGAGTGAAGATGCAACAGCCACGCCAACGAGCATTGTAACCGCACCGCCGTATGGCTCAATGGCATCTTTCATGCCGACTGCCAAGGCACCAAGGATTGGCATCAAAAGGTTCGCTGTTGCCGTATGGCTCATGAATGTTGCCATGAGATAGCATACGAGACCCGAACCGATGAATACCATGATTGGCGACCATGTGTCAAATGGAATTGCTTCAACGATATGCTTTGCAAGACCGCTCTTGTCGAGACCGACGCCGAGCGCAAAACCACCAGCTACAAGCCAGAGAACATCCCATGAAATCGACTTGAGGTCATTCTTGTCAATCACGCCCGTCGCGCAGAATACTGCCAATGGAATAAGTGCAACAATGTTGGCGTTCATGCCGGTCTTGTCGTCGAGCATCCAGAGGAGAACTGTAATTGCAAATGTTATATATACGATGATTGATTTTGTATCTTTCTTGAAAGCACCATGGATAGTAATCTCGATGTTCTTCTGCTTGAAAGGGTACATCTTGATGAGAAGGAACCATGCGAATGCGAGAACGACAATCACGAATGGAACCATGATGAGCATCCACTGACCGAAACCAATAGAACCGAGGTCACTCTCTTCCATGTATTTCAATGCAATCATGTTAGGAGGTGTGCCGATTGGCGTTCCAATGCCACCTACATTGGCTCCCACAGGAATCGAGAGCGCGAGAGCAATCTTGCCTTTGCCGTCTGCTGGAAGCGAACGAAGCACTGGCGCAACGATTGCAAGCATCATGGCTGCTGTTGCTGTGTTGCTCATGAACATCGAGAAGACTGCTGTTACAATCATAAAGCCGAGAACGACAGTCTCACTCTTTGTGCCAAATGGCTTCAACAGCACTCGGGCAAGGTTGATATCCAGACCTACTTTTGTTGCAGCCATCGCAAGTGCAAATCCACCAAGGAAGAGCATGATGATTGGGTCGGCAAACGACGCCATGATGGCCTTGTAAGAGATTGCTGTGCCATAAACTTCAGGAGCGATGTCGCCGGCCTTGAAGAAAACGAGTGAATTGTTTGATACGGTGAGAAGCATCGCAACCATTGCGAAGACAGATGTTGTCCAGATTGGAATGGTTTCGAGAATCCACATGAGCGCTGTGAATGCAAAAAGTGCAATGACACGCTGCTCAATCATAGTCAGATCTGGCATGCCGAGGAATGATGCAGGAATATTCCATAGCGTCAAAAGAACGGCTACGCATACCAAAAGTTTGATAGTTTGTGACTTATCCATGTTTCTAGTTGAATTTCTCCTTTTTTAACCTTTTTGTTAAGGCGTGCAAAGGTAACTAAAAAAGATGTGTGAGCAAGATTAATAGCAATAAAATTGCGACGTTTTTCGATAATAGGGCAAAAAAAATAGATAAATCCTTTTTTGTGACTAAAAGAAATCTATTGCATCATATTTCGTACGGATACACCAACGAGAACTGCATCGTCGGTTTGTTCGCATACCTTTTCAGGTGAAGTCGCCGATGTGCGCCATCTGAGCATCTGTTCTTCAATGAGTTGCTTCTGCTCGTCGAATGCCATCAGATGGATTTTCCTGAGCATTTCGAGCAGTCGTTTTGTCTTGAATGTTTCAAGCTGCTGGTTCTTATTGTAGCCGAACTGATCCGTGAATCCGTCGGAGTACATATATATGACATCATCAGCTTCGATGTCAAAGACGTGGTTAGTGAAGTGGTCAAGTTCTCGATAATATGTGCCGATTGGCATTAGGTCGCCCTTTGTTCGTATGATTTCACCGTTTCGGAATATCACGACAGGGCGGAAAGCACCGGCATATTGCATCTTCATATTCTGGATGTCGAAGATCGCAAGTGAGATGTCTATGCTATCGACATTTTCCAATACTGAATAGTTTTTCTGATTGAGTGTATGCTTGAATGTCTCACGCATCTCATCAAGAATTTGCGATGCTACTATTTCTCCGTCCGTGCTGGTTTTGACGGTATATTCGAGAATCGACATTCCGAGCATGCTGAGCAATGCTCCAGGCACACCATGTCCCGTGCAGTCGCCGACAACGAGAATCTTGAAGCGATCGACTGTCGCTGCCCAATAGAAGTCTCCCGATACGATGTTGAGCGGGTGGTAGATGGCCATGTGATCACCGAAGATTTTGCTTATTCGCTTCTCAGAAGGCATTGTGGCATTTTGTATCATACTTGCATAGTCGAGACCTTCGGTAATCTGTTTGTTTTGCTCTGTCACAAGTTGGTTGAGCTTGCGTGTACGCTTGTAGTTTCTCTTTAGGATAAATCCATTTAAAAGCATTACAACCACGATGATGGCCAGCATTACAATCAGGAAACCTCGCATATATGATTTTGCGTGCAGTTCGTTCTCGCGACCTTTCGCTTTCATTAATTCGCTTTCATATTGTCCACGAGCCATCATTACAGACAATTGCACGTTTTTTGTTGTCGCAATGGTCATATTTCGTTGCAACTCAGCAAGTTTGAGATGCTTGAGCGCATTTGCGGCATCGCCTTTGGCCTCATAAACCAGAGCGAGCAGATTGTACGCATTTTCTGTGCGTATGTAGCTGTGGCGGTCAATGTTTATGTTATCGTAGCAATAGTTGGCCAGTTTCTCTGCTTCGTCGATTTTGCCTTCACCAATCAACAGCTGTATTTCAACGCGATTGAGTCTGAGCTCTTGTTCGATGTCGTGTTCAGCGTAGGCCATGTCTCTTGCACGCTGGAGTCTTGCACGGCAAAGTGCAAGCATCTCCCTGTATTTTTCACTGTTTTTTGGCTCGGTTTGAGCTTTGAGAATATATAGTTCTGGCAGGTTGCTTTCGACCGAAGCCCTTGCCAGCTCATAGCCGTAGTCGTCGTTCTGTTTGTATATACTTAAAGCTTTTTCGCAATAGCGAAGGGCTTCGCCTAGGATCGTCGTATCGGAATTGATAATCCTTGCTTTGTACTTGTACAAATTCAAAGCTCCGAGGTAAGCGTAGTCTATCGAAATTCCTGCAGTGTCATGGCGTATCACGTCAAGGTCATATGCTCGCTTGAGGTTGGCTTGAGCAGAGTCATAGAGACTGCTCAGATAGTTGTTCTTGGCCATGTCGCGTATGGTCGTACAAACCCAGAATGTGTCTTTCAGTTCAGAAAAAATACGAATTGCGTTATCGAGATTTTTGTTTGCAAGCGAGGTTTGCTTCATTTTGCTGAAAATGATGCCAAGGGATTGCGCACTTTTTGCTTTGAGGCGCTGATTGTTCGATGAATCGGCAATGTTATAAGCCTCACTTGCACACTCGTAGGCATTCCTGATTTTGTCATCAAAATAGTATGACCAATAGAGAATATCAAGGGCGTGTATCTCCGATGAAGCATCACCGAGTCGGTGAGCTGCCTCTTTTGCCTGATTGAGATGGAATCGTACGGAATCGCTGTTTCTGTATCGCGTTGTAATGCTGCCAATGTCCTTGACGAGTTCTATGTCATTATCGTCAAAATATTGATTGCCACCATGTCTGCTTGTGCACGACACGAATATCACAGCTACGATAACGAAATAAAAAGCGTTTCTCATTGTTTTTATGCAATCTCCTGCACACAAGTACGAACAAACGTCATAAATGTTTGCATGAAAGCGCTTTTATGATTAGATTCTGTGCAAAAAAATGTGTATATATATTTTTTTTAAAGCGTAACTCCAGTTTTGAAAATGGCTATTTCGCGATAACCTTTCTTCTCGTTATTCACTTGCAAACCACTAGCAACGCTTACTATGTAATCGACAAAACGAGTTTTTACACTTTCAGTTGATTCGCCTTCAAGCAAAACGCCTGCATTAAAATCGATCCAAAGTGGTTTGTTTTGGGCCAGATTGGAGTTGGTGCTGATTTTCATGGTTGGTACAAATGTGCCAAATGGTGTTCCGCGGCCAGTGGTGAATAGCACAATTTGGCAACCCGAAGCCGCCAATGCTGTTGAGGCTACAAGGTCGTTGCCTGGCGCTTCAAGCAGGTTTAGTCCGTTGGTTGAAATGCGTTCGCCGTAGCGTAGCACATCGCAAACGGTTGATTTTCCGCACTTTTGGGTGCATCCTAGTGCTTTTTCTTCAAGCGTTGAAATGCCGCCAGCTTTGTTTCCCGGCGATGGATTCTCGCCTACTGGTTCGCCATGACTTATAAAGTATTGCTTGAAATCGTTAATAAGGCTTACTGTTTTTTCAAACAGAGTGTTGTTTTTGCAACGGTTCATCAAAATGGTTTCGGCGCCAAACATTTCGGGCACTTCGGTTAAAACCGATGTGCCGCCCTGCCCAATGATAAAGTCGGAAAAAACGCCCAACAACGGGTTGGCTGTAATGCCCGAAAATCCGTCAGAACCGCCACATTTGAGTCCTACGCGCAATTTTGAGATTGGCTGCGGTGTGCGCACATCGGTTTTGGCAACTGCATAAAGTTTGCGCAAAATGTTCATACCTGCCTCAACCTCGTTACCTTCAACCTCTTGCGACACAAGAAATTTTACGCGCTCTTTGTCGTAGTTGCCGCAAAATTCCTCAAACACATGCGGTTGGTTGTTTTCGCAGCCCAAACCAACTACCAGAATAGCACCTGCGTTTGGGTGATGCACCATGTTTCGCAATATGCGTTTGGTGTTTTCGTGGTCGTCGCCAAGTTGCGAGCAACCGTAGTTGTGCGGAAAAGCCACAATGGCGTCAACGCCTTTGCCGCCTTCGGTTTCGGCTTTTAATTGTGCAACTAGCTGATTAACAATTCCATTTACGCAACCCACAGTAGGAATTACCCATATTTCGTTGCGTATGCCCACTTGTCCATTTTTGCGCTCGTAACCGTTAAATGTCAAACCTTTGTTGGGTTGAGCAACATCAATCAGTTGCGGATTGTAGGTGTAGTTGAGCAGTCCGGCAAGGTTGGTTTTTATGTTGTTGTGGTCCATTAGTTCGCCGGCTTCAACATTGGCAGTTGCATGGCCTATTGGATAGCCATATTTTACCACATTTTGGCCTTGAGCCATGGTTGCAAGTGCAAATTTGTGTCCGGCAGGAATGTTGTTTTTTAGCACAATGTTAGTTCCGTCAACAACTACTTCGGTGCCGTTTTTTAGTTCCGAAATGGCAACGGCAACATTGTCGTCTGCGTTTATTTTCAAATAATCGGTAGTCATTTTTAGCAAATAAGCCTAATCGTTCAAAACATACTCAACAGCTTTGCGCATTCCTTCAGCATCAATTTTTTGTAGCAAAGTGACAAGCAAATCGGTAAGCCCAGAAATTTGGTTCAAATCTTCGTCCCAAATGAAGGAGGCGCCAAGCACTCCGGTTGCAATTTTCTGCATGTCGGCAGTTTGCCACAAATCGTGTAGTAGCGCCATAATGCGAGCATCGTCGTTTACCTCAATTTTGTCGGAGCCGCGCATTCCACCTCGGTAATAGGTAATAATGGCCGCCAAACCAAGCACCAAACCTTTTGGCAGTTTGCCGTTTCGTTGCAAGTAAATTTTCAGTCCGGGAAGGTCGCGTGTTTTGTATTTTGGAAACGAATTAAGCATTATGCTTGTAACAAAATGCTTAACGTATGGATTAACGAATCGGTCGAGCACATCGGCAGCAAACGATTCTAGTTCTTGCTTTGGAAGGTTCAGAGTTTCAAGCAGTTCGGTAAACATTACCTTGCGAACAAACTTGCCAACTAATTCGTCTTCAACGCACTCGCGAACAATGTTTAGTCCGCTGAGGTAACCCACTGGCGACAACACGGTATGTGGTCCGTTGAGCAGAGTAACCTTGCGCTCGTGGTATGGAGCCTCGCTTTTAACAAACAAAACATTCAATCCGGCTTTGTCGGCTGGAAATTCCTTTGCAACGCTTTCTGGCGCCTCAATTACCCAAAGGTGAAAAACCTCGCCAACAACCAGCAACTGGTCGTCAAAACCAATTTTTTGCTTCAGTTGATCGGCATTGTCTTTTGGATAGCCTGGCACAATTCGGTCAACCAAGGTGTTGTAAACACCGCAAGCGGTTTCAAACCAATTCTTAAAATCGTTGCCTAGATTCCAAAGGTCGATGTATTGTAAAATGCACTTTTTCAGTTCGTTACCATTGTGAAATATTAGTTCGCATGGCAAAATGATAAAGCCTTTCGAACTGTCGCCGTTGAAGAATTTGTAGCGATGATAGAGCAACTGCGTTAGTTTGCCCGGATACGAACTGGCTGGCGCATCGGTAAATTTGCAAGTGTTGTCAAACACAATTCCGGCTTCGGTTGTGTTCGATACAACAAAACGCATTTCGGGTTGCTCGGCAAGTTTCATAAACTGGTCAAAGTCGCGATAAGGATTTAGTCCGCGACTAACCACATCAATCAGTTCAATGCTATCAACCGTTGTTCCGTTGCTAATACCTTGAAGGTTAAGATGATACAAACCATCTTGAGCATTCAGGACATCGATGGCGTTTTTGTCGCGTGGCTGAACAACAACAACCGATGCATTGAAATCGGTCTTTTGATTGGTTTTTTGAACTATCCAATCGACAAAAGCACGAAGAAAATTGCCTTCGCCAAACTGAATAATCTTTTCGGTATAGGTGTTAGACTTTGCAGTCTTTCGGTTTAATTTTTCCATATTAAATTATTGCTAATCAATTACTTTGTAGCCACGCCAACCGTAGTATGCACAAACCGCAAAACACACAAGCGGAACAATGTATGCAATGTGATAAACGGCGGCAGTGTCCATTATTTTTGCTGTGAGCGGTGGCAGAATAACGTTGCCTACAATGGCCATAACCAAAAAAGCAGAACCACTTTTGGTGCGTGGACCAAGGTTTTCGAGTGCCAGCGAGAATTGTGTTGGATACATAATCGACATAAAGAACGATACTCCAAGCATTGCGTAAACGCCTGCCATTCCGCCAACTACAATAATCACTGCGCAAAGCACTACGTTAATTAAAGCATATACTACTAGCATATCTTGTGGACGAAAACGCCCCATAAGCAATGTGCCAATCCATCGGCCACCAAGAAACGCAAGCATATAAAGGCCAAAAAATGTGGTGGCTGTGCTTTCTGACAAACCAACGTATTTGCAACTGTAAATCAAGAACATGGCATTTACAGCAGTTTGTCCGCCGTTGTAAAAGAACTGAGCAATAACACCATTGCGCAAGTGCGAACGACGCAACACACCAAAGTCAATCAGCTTGGCGTTGGCATCGGGCTCGCTCTCCTCCTCTATTCGTGGCAGTTTGGTGATTGCTATTGCTGCTGCAATTACAATAAGCACAGTTGCCAGAATAAGGTATGGAATTTTCATTGAGTTGGTGGCAGTTGCAACAAAACCATCCCAGCCGCCAGGATAGTCGGCAGGCAAAGTTTCGCGTGTAAAGTCGCTGTCGCCAAGCACCAATTTGCTCAAAAACATTGCGGCAATAAAAGCACCCAAACCATTGAACGATTGCGCCAAATTCAGTCGGCGAGGTGCACTTTCGGCATCACCAAGAACTGTAACATACGGATTGGCAGCGGTTTCCAAGAAACACATTCCGGTTGCAATTACGAAAAAGATGCCCAAGTAAGCCCAATATTGCTGTATTTGCGATGCTGGAAAGAAAAGCAATCCGCCCACAGCGGCAATAAGCAAACCAACCACAATGCCAGCCTTGTAGCTATATCGTTTCATGAACATTGCAATTGGTATTGGGAAAATAAAATAGGCAATCCAATACGATGCCTCGGTTAGCGATGCCTGAAATGCCGACAATTCAAATGTCTTCATCAATTGGCGAATCATGGTAGGTAGCAGGTTGCTGCTTATGGCCCATATAAAAAACAGGCTGAAAATCAGCGTTAAAGCCACCACTAAACGGTTTTTGTTTTCTTTCATAGTATTGAGATTTGGTTTTGGTTTGATGCTTTTTTTAGTCTTCCACCATATTTTTCACGTATGGCAGTTTTTCAAGGTTTTTCAACCCATAAAAGTCAATGGCATTTTGTCCAAGGAACAAACGCAACTCATTGTCGTTTAGCAATTTGCTACCGAACAGAAAGTTATACGACATTGTGTAGGTTATAGCAACCATTGTGCGCGGATAGTCCGATCCCCACATCAGTTTTTCAATGCCAACGGTATCGGCAGCTTTGCGAATGGCCTCAACTGCGCCTTTGTATGGATAAAACTCATTGTGAAACAGCCAAGTAATGCCTCCCGACTCTATCATCACGTTTTTGTTAAGCGCCAATTTAAGTTGATGCTCCCAACCCGGTCGGTTAACCATTCCAAAGTGACCGAGTGCCACTTTTAAGTTTGGGTACGATTGTATAATTTCTTGCATTTCAGCAATTTGGGTGTCGCCTTCGGCCAAATCGATTGACAGAATAATGCCTTTTTGCTCCATCAACGCATACATTTGCATCAATTCTGGAGTGTTGAGCATATAGCGTTTGGCTGATGTAATCATTTTTTCGGCTGGCAGTTTAATGGCCTTGAAACCTCTTTCAATCAGCAATTTGCCTTGCTCAAAAGCGTTTGGCTTGCGCACATCGACCAATCCACAGCAGAAAAAACGATTTGGATATTTTTCCTGAACATGTTGCAAATAATCGTTTTGGTCGCCATCAAGATACTCTTGTGTAACCACAGCTGCACTAACGCGAGCATAGTTCATATTGGCCAAAAACATTTCGGCATTGTTGCAACCGTCAGTCATATATGGTGGCATCATTTGCCTAACGCTGCCCATAAAGAGGCTTTGTCCGCCTTGCAACGACTTTACAGGCAGTCCGTTCAGCTCGGTATCTTGCTTGAGCCACAAATGCGAGTGGGCATCAACAATTGTAAAGTCCATTATTCAAAATTTATAAGAATGCGGAAAACATTGCCAGGAGCGGCGTTCCATTTTTCAAGTGCGCTGTGTGCCTGGTCGGGATAGAAAATGCCCGATATGAGTTCGTCGACCGGACAAGTGCCGCGTTTCATGTACTCCATCACAGCCTTAAAGTCGGCTGGCATTGCGTTGCGCGAACCACGAATGGTAATCTCCTTTTTCACAAAAAGCGATGTGTTGAACGAAATATTCTCTTTTGCATAACCGATGCAAACTACACGTCCGGCAAACGCAACCTCCTCAATAGCAGCAACGTACGTTTGTGGACGGCCAACAGCCTCAATTACCACATTTGGACCTTCGCCCGCAGTTATTGCCTGCAACTTGTCGTGCAAATTTTCGGTAGCCGAATTTATTGTGAACGATGCACCAAGACGTTTAGCAAGTTCAAGTTTGGTGTCGTCAACATCAACCGCAATAACTTTTGCACCACGCAACGACGAACGTACAATTGCTCCAACGCCAATCATGCCGCAACCAAACACCATAACGGTATCGGAGTCGGTAACTTCGGCACGATTAACAGCATGAAAACCAACGCTCATTGGCTCAACCAATGCAAAATCGCGAGCCGATATGCCTGCATCAGGAATAACTTTTTCCCATGGCACTAGCAAATAATCGCGCATTGCGCCATCGCGTTGTACTCCAAGCGTTTGATTGTGCTCGCACGCATTTGGCTGACCGTGTTGGCAGGCAGCGCAATGTCCGCAAGCTGTGTATGGGTTAACGGTTGCATTCATTCCCGGTTTCAAGAATTCGGGAACCGACTCGCCCACTTCCTCAATTATTGCACCTATTTCGTGCCCTGGAATGACTGGCATTTTAGCCAATCCGTTCATTCCACGAAAAGTATTTAAATCGGAGCCGCAAAAGCCCACGTAACGTATTTTTAGCAAAACATGTCCTGGCTTAACCTCTGGCATTGGTATATCGGCAAGCACAACCTTGCCTTTTTCAATTATTTGTACAGCTTTCATTTTATTCTATTATTATGTTTTTATTATATGATAACTTGCTAATAATCATAAACTTACTAACTATTAACCCAAGTATCGCGAAATCCTGGCTCAAAAATCTTTATCACATCGGCCAACAATTGCTCGTCAATAGGTTCGTCGGCATATTTTATGGTTTTAAGCACATTATTTGGATTGGTTGTGCTGAACAATGTGGTGGCAATGTGCGGATTGTTCATTGAAAAATGCACAGCCAAGCGCTCAATTGATTCGCCCTTCGATTTGCAGAACTCACAAGCCTTGCGAGCCAAACGTTGCAATGCCGCAGGAGCTGGATGCCAGTCGGGTGCACCACGTTCGGTGAGCAATCCCATTGAGTATGGCGATGCGTTGATTATGCCTAAGTCGCGCTGCTCAAAATAATCGAAGTAATCTGAAAGCGCATCATCGTTAAGTGTGTAGTGGCAAAACGATAAAATTGACTCAACAAGGCCCTTTGGTGTATGCTCAATAACGTATTTAAAGTGGCGCAATGTTAAGTTGGTTATGCCAACGTGCTTAACCGTTCCTTGCTCACGCAATTCGGCAAGTGCTGGCAATGTCTCGTTGCAAACCTGCTCAAGGTCAGCAAACTCAATGTCGTGTACATTAATAAGATCGATGTAGTTAACATTCAAGCGGTCCATGCTTTCAAAAACGCTCTCTTTTGCGCGTTTGCCCGAGTAATCCCAAGTGTTTACACCGTCTTTGCCGTATCGGCCCACCTTAGTCGAAAGGTAATATTTGTTGCGGTCGATATTCTTAAGCGCTTTGCCAAGCACTGTTTCTGCTTTGTAGTGGCCATAATATGGCGACACATCAATAAAGTTGATGCCATTTTCAACGGCTGTATAAACGGCTTTGATGCCCTGCTCTTCTTTTAGCGAATGAAAAACGCCGCCAAGCGACGATGCACCAAAGCCTACATTGCTGACCTTCATTCCGGTCTTTCCAATCTCTTTGTAGTTCATATTTCGTTCTTTTGATTTCTGTTGAGGTTATATCTGTTTGTAACTTGAGTGTGTCAATATTTTTTTCTGCTCATTAAATTAAAACGATTATTTCTGCAAATGTAAAAAAATGTTTTCTGATGCTGTACGCAAAGAGCGATTAATAAATGAGAAGATTATGCATTGTAATAGTTCTGTTATAGACTTATATATTACATATTGCCTAAAAATCATTATTTTTGCCGTGTTTTTCAAACAACGCAAAATTTCTAGCAATGATAACATTCCTAATTGCCATAGCGATGCTCGTATGCGGCTATTTTGTCTATGGCGCATTTGTTGAGAAGGTGTTTGCTCCGCAGTTCGATCGTCCGACGCCTGCTATAGAGCATCCCGACGGTGTCGATTTCATTCCGCTTCCAACGTGGAAGGTCTTTATGATTCAGTTTTTGAATATTGCGGGCACAGGTCCGATTTTTGGCGCAATTCTGGGAGCGCAGTTTGGTCCTGCAGCCTATTTGTGGATTGTTCTCGGATGTATCTTTGCCGGTGCTGTCCATGACTATTTGAGTGGTATGCTCTCGATACGCCACGATGGTGCAGGACTTCCTGAAATTGTCGGTCATTATCTTGGCAGTCGGACAAAAAAGGTCATGCTTGTCTTCACGATGTTTCTTATGGTGATGGTCGGCGCCGTGTTTGTTTATAGTCCGGCTCTCATCCTTGGTAATATGACGCTCGATACGCTTGGCGACAAGTCTGTTTTCATGTGGTGTGGAGTCATCTTCGTCTATTATCTCATTGCAACGATGTTGCCTATCGACAAGATTATTGGCAAGATATATCCAGTTTTCGCCATTGCAATACTTTTCATGGCAGTTGCCTTGTGCGTCGTCCTGATAGGAAAATGGCCATCATTGCCGGAGATATATTCCGATGGCGTGTTGAGCGATTCATTCAACGGCAAGACAATTTTCCCAGCGTTGTTCCTGACCATTGCCTGTGGCGCAATCAGTGGTTTTCATGCCACTCAGAGTCCGCTCATGGCGCGATGCCTCAAGAGTGAGAAACTTGGTCGTCCGGTCTTTTTCGGCAGCATGATCACCGAAGGTATCGTGGCTCTCATTTGGGCAACTATATCGATGTATTTCTTCTATGGCGGTGGTGCTGCAGACCTCGGTGTCGACAATACGCTTCAGGCTCCGCAGGTCGTGACGGCCGTAAGCAAAGGCTGGCTTGGCACTTTCGGCGGCATCTTGGCACTTTTGGGTGTTGTCGCAGCTCCGATCACGAGTGGCGATACGGCATTGCGAAGCGCACGTCTCATCGTTGCAGACTTCATCCATCTCGATCAGAAACCAATAGGCAAGCGTCTCTATATCTGCATTCCGCTTTTTGCAGCTACGATGGCTCTGCTTTGGTTCAACATTGCTAATCCTAATGGATTCAACGTCATTTGGAACTACTTTGGCTGGGCCAATCAGGCGCTCTCTGTGTTCACTCTATGGGCTATCACGGTATATCTCGTGCGCAATGGCCGTCTATATCTGATCACTCTTTTGCCGGCAGTTCTCATGACATCTGTCTGCACAACATATATCATTGTCTCGCAACAAGGATTCGGACTTTTTGCTTCGTATGCTTTTGCACCACACATTATTGGTGTGTGTGTTGCAATTCTTGCGCTTGCATTGTTTGCGATGTGGGTTAAGAAGGAGAATGTCAGAGCATAACGACGGATGGATTTGACGCAGAAAGTACTCGTAACCGGTGCAACGGGCATGCTTGGTACGCATGTCATGCTTCAGCTCATCAGCTGTGGCTACGCTGTGCGTGCACTTGTGCGTCAAGGGTCGAGCAAGGCTGAAGTCGAAAATGTATTTGCATTCTATGGCCGAAGTGCCGATCTTGAGAAAATCGAATGGGCCGAAGGCGATGTCTGTGATATCGATTCGCTTGTCGAGGCCATGAACAATGTCTCGGCTGTCTATAATTGTGCGGCAATCGTATCTTTTGACAAGCGTGACCATGTGGCAATGTGGCAGACTAACGTAGGCGGCACGGCGAATGTTGTAGAGGCATGCATACGCTGCAATGTCGATGCCTTGTGTCATGCAAGTTCGATAGGTGCGCTTGGCCACACATCAGATGGATCTGATATCGACGAGACAACGCCGTATCAGTCCGATTCACGTCGTTCGGTCTATTCGCAGAGCAAGTTCCGTCAGGAGATGGAAGTCTGGCGAGGCATTGAGCGCGGTCTCAATGCTACAATCGTCTGTCCGGGAGTCATACTTGGGCCATCGCGACTCGATCGAAGCAGCGGTCAGATTGTGGCAACCGTTCAGCGCGGCATCAGCTATTACATCAAGGGCCATACGGGCTATGTCGATGTGCGCGATGTTGCGCTGGCGATGGTTAGCCTCGTCGAAGGCAAGTATTTCGGTCAGCGTTATGTTGTTGTTGGCTCAAATGCTGATGCTCTTGAAATACAGACTCTTATAGCGAAAAATCTGGCTTGCCAAGCCCCTTCAAAGGAGGCAAAACCATGGATGTTGCGTGTGGTGAGCCGATTGCTTGCCGTGGCATCATTTTTCACAGGCAAACGACAACCATTGACGCCCGAGAGTGTGCGTTCGATGGGCGGAAATCACAACTATACGTCAGCTAAAATCGTCGCCGCAACAGCGATGAATTTCATTTCAATCGAAGAAAGCATTTCTAATATGTCGCGCTACGCGACTTTTAAACGATAGGATTTTATGGCATTGGAGAATAACATGAAAAACAAGTCACGCGAACTTATCCTGATGAACGTTCAGGGCGAGGACCATCCTGGTGTGACGGCAACGCTCACATCTGTATTGGCTGAGCATAATGTTGATATTCTGGACCTTGGTCAGGCAACTATTCACAATGACCTCGGACTAGGAATACTCTTCGCGTTGAATGACGACTCCGATGATTCATCGTCGATTCTCAAAGACTTGCTCTTCAAGGCATACGAACTTGGAATGACCATAAAATTCACGCCGATTGCTCCGGAACGATACGAAGAGTGGGTTTCGCAGCAGGGCAAGCAACGTAGCATCATAACGCTCATGGCCCGCCATTTGACAGGCGTTCATCTGGCCGAAGTGACTAAAATAATTTCGGAGCAGGGACTCAATATTGACCTCATTTCGCGTCTGACAGGTCGTCGTTCGCTCAAAGTCGATACGGGCAATGTCATGTCTGTCGTTGAATTCTCAGTCAGAGGTGTTCCAAAAGATGCTTCGCAGCTCAAGGAAGACTTCATAAAAGTCTCAAAGGAAACGGGCGTTGACATCGCATTTCAAGAGGATAATATCTTCCGTCGCAATCGTCGTCTCGTATGTTTCGATATGGATTCGACGCTCATCCAGACCGAGGTTATCGACGAACTCGCTCGTCGTGCCGGAGTTTATGATGAGGTCAGCTCAATCACCGAATCGGCCATGCGTGGAGAGATCGATTTCAAGCAGAGTTTCATGAAACGAATAGCTTTGCTCAAGGGTCTCGATGTCTCGGTGATGAAGGATATTGCAGAAAATCTCCCGCTCACAGAAGGTGCAGAACGTCTGTTCCGCACGCTCAAGAAATCGGGTTATAAGACAGCAATTCTTTCGGGCGGATTCAACTATTTTGGCAATTATCTGAAGCAGAAACTAGGCATCGATTACGTGTTTGCCAATGAACTCGAAGTCGAAGACGGACGATTGACAGGACGCCACGTCGGCGATATTGTCGATGGCGCAAAGAAGGCTGAAATGCTCAAGCTTCTTGCCTTCAAGGAGGACTTGCACCTTGAGCAGTGTATTGCTGTTGGCGATGGTTCCAATGACCTTCCGATGATTCAGCTCGCAGGTCTCGGCATAGCCTTCCATGCAAAGCCAAAAGTCAAGGCAACAGCGCAGCATGCCATTTCTGAAAATGGCCTCGATACGATTCTCTATCTCATTGGTTTCCGCGATCGCGAAATTGGCTAGCCAAGGCCGATGCCTTTGATCTTCTTGAAGAGGTCGAGTGCATATATGTCGGTCATTCCCGACACGATGTCAACAGCCGAAAGAAGTCTGTCGTAGTCAGATGCATTGCTGCTGACAACGAACTGCTCGGGGATGAACGGCTGCAATAGTTTTGAATAGTATTTGCTAGGCTCGTTTATCGCATTGACGAAGGTGTCGAGCAGTGTTCCGAGGATGGTGAAGCCGGAAAGTTCAATCTCAACAACGGATTGATGTCCGTATATCTGGCTGACCGATAGCTTTTTAATTCGTTCCATGGCAGCGAGTTCAACCGCTGGCATATCCTTGATGAGCGAAGTGTTGTATGTTCCGTTGAGAATCTCTTCGCGATGATTCCAGAACGTCTCTGTGCAGATCTTGACAAGTTTTCCGATAACGATAGAGCGCATGTAGGCCACTTGCTCATGCTTGTCCGTCACCTTTTTACAAACATTTTCGAGGTTTTCGTGCGTATGACGTTCTTCATCCTTGTCGAAAAACGCCATCAGCAGATCGCGCGTCTCGTCATAAGACAGGATACCAAGGCGATAGGCATCTTCGACATCCATGATTTCATAGCAGATGTCATCTGCCGCTTCGACGAGAAAGACGAGCGGGTAGCGGCAATAGCAGCCGTCTGAAAGCTTGTTCACGCCAAGGCGCTCCATTATATATTCAAACGAGGCTTTGTCCTGCTGGAAATAACCGAATTTCTTGTGACCTACCGAAGGTCGAGGATATTTTGCGATAGACGCAACCGTCGGGAATGTGAGCGCATAGCCGCCATCGCGTCGGCCGGCAAACGTATGCGACATGATTCTGAACGTATTTGCATTGCCATCGAAGTTCGTCAGGTCGCCGAGCTCCATATCTGTCAGATTGCCAACCATTTCGCGTCCATTGCCGCTGATGAAATAGTGCTGTATGGCACTCTCGCCCGAATGTCCGAATGGCGGATTTCCCATGTCGTGGGCAAGGCATGCCGATGCCACTATGGCGCCGATTTCGCCGATGAATTCACAGCCGTCTGTCTCTCCGCTGTCTTCAATATTATGTGCGATAATGTCACCCAAAGAACGGCCGACACTCGACACTTCAAGACTGTGTGTCAAGCGGTTATGCACGAAAATGCTGCCTGGCAGAGGAAAGACTTGTGTCTTGTTCTGCATGCGTCGGAATGGTGCCGAAAAGATAATGCGGTCATAGTCGCGTTGGAATTCCGTGCGAGCATGGCTGATTTTATCAACAGACTGTCCTGTGCGCTGTGTCGTTAGCAGTTCTTTCCAATTCATTTTAAAGCATTTTATTCGATGACAAAACGTGCCATGACGGCAAAATGATCGCTCATTTCCGACGACTTATTCACCTTATATTCAACAGCTTGGAGTCCTTTGCTGTGCAGAATGTGGTCAATTCTGAGTGGTGGCAGGTTTCCGTTAAACGTGTCGCCGATACCGATATCTGCCACTTCAAAGGCATCTTTCAAATCTGTCGTGACTTGTTTGTATGTATATGATGTCGGAATGTCGTTGAAGTCGCCGCAAACGATTGTAGGACAATCATTTTCGCTGACCAGCTGTCGTATCTTGCGAGCCTGGACAGCCCGTTGTGTGAAAGCATCCATCATCTGCTTATACGTGCTCTTGAGATTGTCTTTTTCGCGTCGTGCATGAATGGCGTTATTAACGCTGGAAATCTGTTTGTCTGACAATCTTATCGACTCTAGATGACAATTCAGGATTGCAATGTCGCGGTTGCCCACTTCGACAACGAGCGGCATAATGTGCGAATCAAGATCACTGGTGCCAAAGCTGTTGCCAACTCTCATCGGATAGTTGCTCATGACAATCTGAAAGACAGATGATCCTTTATTGCTACTGTAATTGTCGTATGCAACATATTTGAAGCCAAAATATTTTTCGAGCGTACTTTTCGTGAATTTGTCAAACGTACCTTTTCGTGGCATCTCTTGCAGACAGACGATATCGGCCTCGACAGAATCGATAAATGTTTTCAATTCCTTAGCAATTTCGGCCTGCTTGTCGTTGCCTTTGTTCTTGAAGCCACATACATTGAGCGTAACGATGGTCAGCGTTTCGCTGTTTGTCTTCTTGACGACTGATGGCCAGGGCTTTATCTCGTTTGTGATGCCAGCGAATGTCGCAGCAAGCGAGAGAAACAGAACGACACTACTGCGGAAAAGACCTACGCCAATCGTGACAAGGAAAAGCAGCAGCGACAGGCACCATAGATATTGGAACGCAAAGCCCAAAAAGGCTATCTGGCGAATCTTTTCAGGCGACATATACGACTGAAAATAACTCGCTGCAGTCAGCAAAGCCAGTAAAAGGCTAAAAGCAAATACTATGTTCTTGAAAAGTCGTTTCATCGTTTGCTCTCATCAAAAAGCGTCTGCCGTTCTATGCTCGTAAGGCTTTCATAACCAGTCTCTTTGATCTTGTCCAATATGCGGTCAACCTCTTGCGAGTGTTTACGTTTCTGTTCGTTGTAGTTCATGTCATCCATATGCTTCGAATAGACAACGCGCATCTTTGTTTTTTTCTTTGCGAATATGCCCGTCGTGCTTCGTTGCTGTGGAAATCCGTTTTTCTTCCACGTCAAGGCCATTGCAAAACCCGCTGCCATGCCACCCAAATGTGCGATGTTTCCGCCGATATTGCTCTCGCCGCCAAGGATGAAAATCATGTAGAGGATTACGAAAAACAATGCGTAATATTTCAATTTGACTTGCCCGATGAAGACAACCTCAACGTAGTAGTTTGGGTAGAGCGTCGCAACGGCTGTCAGAATTGCCAGAACGGCTGCCGAAGCACCGAGCAGACTTCCATACGAATTGAAAATGAATTCATTGCATAGCAGGCTGAGGAATCCGCCAACCAATCCGCCAACAATATATGTCCGCAATATGACATGGTCGCCGACGAAACTTGACATAAGTCGGCCGAACCAATAAAGGCACATCATATTGAAGAGAATGTGGATGAAATCTGCGTGGACAAACATGTAGGTAAGCAAGGTCCATGGCCTGTATATGAATGGCTCAAATGTCGTTGGCATCATCAGCCATCGCAATATGTCCGGTGTTCCGAGGGTCTTGCATAAAACACTTGAAAAAAGAATGATGACATAAACAAGGAAGTTTATGTATATCAATCGGACTGTTGTCCCTTCTTCAGCAAAACGTGTACGTATCTTTTCGATGATGTCCATCACAATTCGCCCTCCCTGCGCCAACGTCTGATCAGGATAAATCCGAAAATCATGCCGCCAAGATGCGCCCAGTGTGCAACATTGTCGCCACTGAAATTGGCAACACCCTCAAAGAGTTCGATGAGGCCATATATGACAACGAAATATTTTGCTTTGAGAGGAATTGGCGGAATGAGCAGCATGATTGTAAGGTTTGGGAACATCATGCCGAATGCAAGCAATATTCCAAAGACAGCTCCCGATGCTCCGATGGTGTTCTGCGCATCAATATACATCGCCTGATACTGCATGATGAAGTCGCGCGCCATTCGGTTGGCTTCGGCTATGTCGCTGTTGCAGATGGCGTTATATTCTCTGGTAAACTCTCGCAGTGACATCAGACTCTCTTGCGAGAATGGTCCATAGACAGCGAGAAAATCGTTGAGCGACTCTGTCGATTGGTTCGATAGATACGTGTCAACGGCTTCGATGAATGGGCGTATGTCAAAATAGAGAGCAACTTCCTGAATAAGTCCGGCACCAATGCCTGTGACGAAATAGTAGATGAGAAATCTGTTTGTTCCCCAGTATTGTTCAATGAGTCGGCCGAACTGGAATACGGCAAACATATTGAAGAAGATGTGCGTTATGTCGGCGTGAAGAAACATGTAAGTAACGAACTGCCACAGACCGAAATTTTCCGATTGGTAGTAGTGGAGTCCGAACATGCTGTTCAGGTCAATGTCCAGGCTTTTCCCGAACACGTACGATGCCGCAAAAACCAATATGTTTATTATCAGAATGTTCTTGACGGCTGGGGGTATCTGTATCTGACCGAAATTCATCTTCCAAGGATGTTATTTGACTTTGCAAAGATAGCGAAAAAAGCTTTAGAAAAGGCCGTCTATATCATCATTGCTGATGATGCGGAAGATGGTCTTGCCATGCGGACTGATTGAAGGCGATTCCGAGCTGAAGAGTTTGTCGTAGATTGACGACATTTCGTCGGCCGAAAGCATTTTGCCGTTAGGAATGGCGCCTTTTGACGCGAGTTCCTTGACAACTAGTTCTTGCAGACTCGCGCATACGTCAGCTTCGCCGTTGTTCATGTCTTCGATGATTGTCACAATCAGGTTCGTTGCTTCGTTGGCTGTGATCTGCGACGGTATTGCGCTTATGTTGAGCATGCCTTTCGATTCGTCGTAAGCCAGTTCAAAACCGATTTTGTCGAGCTCTGTGCTGATCTCTTCAACGATGCATGCATCTTCGCGGCTCATCGGCATCGACTCTGGAAAAATCAGCCGTTGCGATGGATTGCTGCCAATTGAGACCATTCGGCTAATCGAGTCATATTCAATACGTTCGTGAGCTCGGTGCTGGTCGATGAACATCATGCCGCTTTTCACCGGCGTAACGATAAATCTGTTTCTGAATTGGAAGAAATTGTTGTTCGTCACCTGTGGACAGGCTTCGCTTGGCGTGAAAATGGTCTGCTGCTCCGCCTTTCCCATTCGGCTTTCGTAGAGCGTCTCCCAATTATCCACCGATTGTTTGTGGCGAGGTTCGTAGCTCGTTTCCGAACTGCTGTGCTTCGGACTCTCCGAACGTGTGTCCCACGAGTTTGTCTCATGCTCAAATGGATTGTATGCCACATCGCTTGGTGCACTGATATTCGGAATGCTGCTGATACTGCGATTCGGCACGTACGTCGGGATGTCGATAGGCTTTGCCGTATCGAAATCGAGCGAAGGCAGGATGTTATATTTCCCGAGACAGTCGCGCACCGAAGCATTCAGAAGTTGCCATACTGCTGTGTCTTCCGAAAACTTGATCTCGGTTTTCTGCGGATGCACGTTGACGTCAATGCTCTGTGGATCAACATCAATATAGACGAAGTATGAAGGCGTCAAATCCGGCGCAATGATATTCTTGTAGGCATCGACGACGGCTTTGTGGAAATATGGGCTACGCATGTAGCGATTGTTCGCAAAGAAATATTGCTCCGTGCTTGTCTTCCTTGCCGTTTCCGGAGTGCCGATGAATCCTTTGATTGTTGCAAGATTTGTCTCGACGTCAATCGGCAGAAGGTCCTGAGAAAGAGCTTTGCCGGCAACGGCCGAAACGCGTTGCTTCATGTTCCCCTTCGGTAGTGCATAAAGTGTAACGCCATTGCTCGTAAGTGTCATTCCCACAGATGGATGAGCGAGCGCAACGCGCAGGAATTCTGCCGTTATGTGCTTCATCTCAACATTGTCCGATTTCATGAAGTTGCGTCGTCCTGGTGTGTTGAAGAAGAGATTCTTGACGCAGAACTGGCTTCCGACAGCCACGTTGGCTGGCTCCTGACTCTGTATCTTCGAACCTGCAATTTCGATTTTGACTCCGAGCTCGTCTTCCGGACGTCGCGTGAGAAGTTCAACTTGAGCCACAGCGGCAATAGAGGCCAGAGCCTCGCCTCTGAAGCCCATCGTGTGTATGCTGTAGAGGTCTGCAGCCTGGTTTATCTTCGATGTCGCATGTTGCTCAAATGCCAGTCGGGCATCTGTCTCGGTCATTCCACAGCCGTCATCAATCACCTGGATGAGTGTTCTTCCTGCATCGCGGATGACAATCTTGATGTTCTCCGCTCCCGCATCAATCGAATTCTCGACCAGCTCCTTGACAACCGATGCCGGTCGCTGAATTACCTCGCCGGCATGAATCAGGTTTGCCACCGATTCCGGTAGCAGATGAATGACGTTAGACATGACTTTTCCCTACTTGAAAATGACGTGTACGAACTCGTCCCAATAGTCGCGCATCATGTAGTATGCAACGACGCTTAGGCCAATGATGAGCGCAATAAGTATAAACTGCGAACGGCGTTTCTGCGCCTCCATTTTTTGCGCAAACTGATCATGTCGGGCACGCATTGCGCCCGAGCGGATGAACTGACCTGCCTTGTATTTTCCGTCATCGTTGTTGTCGTCATCGGCCAGGCCCAGTTCGCGTCGGCGCTGTTCGCGCTGCTCCTTTTCCGGGTCGTAGTAGAGCGGACGATATTCAAAAACACGATGCTTAGGCAGCTTGAAAAACGATATGCCGCCCATGATAATCAGAATTCAAAGTCGTTGCATGCTCTGACGTCTAGAATAGCTCTGATGCGCTTCGAAACGGCAACATGATCAGGATGAACAGCGTATGCGTTGAGGTCATCGAGGTTGTCGAAAGTCGCGATCAGCGAGAGATCGAATTTCTCGGCAGGATTGCAGTTGATGCCAACCTCAATCGAACGAAGCGTTGGAGCTATGCCCAAGAGCGCCTCAAGTCCCGCCTTGATGACTTTGAGTTCTACCTCTTTCTCTGCTGCTGCAATGTCATCGCGCATCTTGAAAAGTACAATATGCTTAATCATCTTATTCTGTTTTTTCTGATTTATCAACACACAAAATTAGCTATAATGGGCTTGAAATGCAAGTTTATGCATTCATTAATTCAAGCTTTCCATCTGTCATGACGGCGTATGTGCTGCCACTCATCCATTGTCCGAGCACAATCAGTCGTGTGGCATCGTTGAGTGGATAGTCGGCTTCGACATGACGATGTCCAAATACGTAATAATCAAAATGTTTGCCCTCCGAAATCTGTTTTCTTGCAAACATGACCTGATGCTCTTCCTCGTTTCTGAAGGTATGGAATTTGGTGTTCTTCTCATCGCGTTTGCGGCTGCTTCCGCTCCATGTCGTTGCAATCCAGTTTGCAAAATTCGGGTGGAGCATGGAATACAGGAATTGAGCAACGCGGTTTTCGAAAATCCACTTCAGGAGGTTATATCCTCTGTCATAATTGCCAAGTCCGTCGCCGTGTCCGATGAAGAGTCTGCGTCCGTCACGCTCAATCTCGCAATGCTTATGATGAACTTCAACGCCACACTCTTTTTCAAGATAATCCCACATCCAGACATCGTGGTTACCAGTGAAAAAATGCACCTTGATACCCTTGTCGGTCATTTGGCTTATCTTGCCGAGAAAACGAACGAATCCTTTTGGCGCAACACTCTTATATTCAAACCAATAGTCGAATATGTCGCCCAAAAGGAATAGTTCATCGGCATCGTTTTCGATGCTTTCAAGAAAGCGTACAAACCGCATCTCGTGCGCACGATGGTCTTTTATCGAAGGCGCACCAAGATGAATGTCCGACGCAAAATAGATTTTCATTAAAGAAGCTCTTTCATCTTGTTGTCAAGACGTGTGCCGCTCAGGTCTTTGCCAATGAGCTGACCATTGCGGTCGATGATGTAGTTCGAAGGCACCGCACCGACGTTGTAGATGCCGACGGCACTCGAGTTCGAACCCTGAAGGTCACATACGTTTATCCATGTGATATCATCGTTCTTGCTCGCCTCTTCCCACAAAAGCTTGCTTGTGTCAAATGAAACCTGATAGATTTCAAGACCTCTGTTCTTGTATTGGCTATAGAGTTTTGCAAGTTGTCTGTTCATCTTTCGAGACTCTTCGCTCTGCGATGCCCAGAACTGAAGGATGACGATTTTGCCATGAAGGTCGCTGAGCTTGTGCATGTTGCCGTCTTTATCTGGCATGTTGAGGTCTGGCGAACCGACTTCTTTTGCATCACGGATGAGGTCTTCGGTCTTCTGCTGCTGACGCATTACGGCACGTGCCTGAAGAACGATGTTGCAAAGCTGCTCAACTCGCTCATGTTCAGGGTATTTCAAGCGCATGTTTGTCGCAACTGTGCCATAGAGCGAGAGATCTTCCTTGTTCATGATGTTGAAAATCGACATGTTTGCAACATTCTGGAAAAGAGCGTAATAGCTAACGAATGAGCTAGGATTTTCAAAGATGTATTTCTGAACGAACTCCTTGTGGCTTGCCACGTTGTCCATGAATTTCCTTGAAGCTGCCTGAGCATCGCTCTGCGACATGTTTTTGTCTGTTGCTATGCCGACATACTCTTTTTGAAGATTGTCAACGCGGGCAATCATATCTTGCAGATTTGCCGATTCTGGTGAATTTGCAAATTTGATGCTGCCGAACCAATCTGCAGCCTTTGCATCGGCTTCAACATTGATGCCTGTTGTCAGCGAATCGACGATGAAGGTTATCTGCTTCATGCCGTTGAGAAGGTTTGCGCTGAAGAATTCTGGCTTGTTGTTTTTTGGAGCTGTGAGGCTGAATGTGCCGTCTTCGGCAATCTTTGCAGAATCGACAACGACATTGCCGTTGATGCCCATCTGTACGAGGTAGATGCTTTCTCCTGCGGCGTTGTCAATCTTTCCGCTCAGTTCCATTCCGCTTTTCTTGCATGATGTGATAGCGCAGATGGCTATTATCATTGCCAATATTTTTCTCATGTTCTGTTGTTTTGTTTACAAAAGAATTGTCTGTATTACCCTAATTTTGGCTTACAAAGATAACAAGTTTTGGTCAATTTCTTATTTCTTAGCCTCTTTTGCCCATGAATCTTTAAGTCCAACAGTCTTGTTGAACACGAGATGTCCAGGCTTTGTGTCTTTGTCGACATTGAAATATCCAATGCGCTGGAACTGCAGGTAGTCGAGCGGTTTTGCATCGGCAAGATATTTCTCGACATAGCAGTTTGTGAGCACTTTGAGTGAGTCTGGGTTGATCATCTCTTTCATCGCGTCGAGCGATTCACACTGCTTCTCTTCCTTGATGCGGGCCATCTCGTCGCGTGGATTTTCACATGTCCACAAACGGTCGTAGAGACGGACTTCTGCAGGAAGGCAGTGTGCAACGCTTAGCCAGTGCAATGTGCCCTTGACCTTGCGGTTGCTCTCCGGCATGCCGCTCTTGGTAGCTGGGTCATATTCGCAATATACTTCAACCACGTTGCCGTTGTCATCTTTCTTGCATCCTGTGCACTTCACGATGTATGCATTCTTCAATCGTACTTCCTGACCAGGCGTCATGCGGAAATATTTCTTTGGAGCGTCTTCCATGAAGTCGTCTCGTTCAATCCACAATTCGCGGCTGAATTCTATAGTGTGTGTGCCGGCGCTCTCATCTTCAGGATTGTTGACAGCCTCCATCTCTTCAACTTGTCCTTCAGGATAGTTCGTGATGATGCACTTGATTGGGTCGAGCACGGCCGAAACGCGTGTCGCACGGCTGTTGAGGTCATCGCGGACAACGCTTTCGAGAAGACCGAATTCGTTGAGGGCATCATATGTCGTATAGCCGATTTTATCGACAAATTTGCGTATAGACTCAGGCGAGTAGCCACGACGGCGGAATGCGCAGATTGTTGGCATGCGCGGATCGTCCCATCCCTTGACAAGACCTTCCTTTACAAGGATGAGAAGATTACGCTTGCTCATGAGCGTATAGCTGAGGTTGAGCTTGTTGAACTCATACTGACGCGGACGATTGTCGTCAAGATCCTTCTGCTCCTTCAGCTCGTCGATGAAGAAGTCATAGAGCGGACGGTGAACAACAAACTCAAGTGTGCAGAGCGAATGTGTCACGCCCTCGAAAAAGTCCGACTGGCCATGTGCAAAGTCATACATCGGATATGCGTTCCACTTCGTACCTGTGCGATGATGCGGATGCTTGACAACGCGATAGATGATAGGATCACGGAAATGCATGTTCGGATTGGCCATGTCGATTTTTGCGCGAAGAACCATCTCGCCTTCTTCAACTGCGCCGCTGTTCATCTTCTCGAAGAGAGCTATGTTTTCTTCGATCGGACGATCGCGATATGGGCTGTTTACGCCTGGCTCTGTCGGAGTGCCCTTCTGCTTCGCGATGTCTTCGGCCGACTGCTCGTCGATATATGCTTTGCCCTCTTTGACAAGGCGCATAGCAAAATCCCACAGCTGTTGGAAATAATCCGAAGCATAGTATTCATTGCCCCACTGGAAGCCCAGCCACTTGATATCTTCCTTGATGGCATCAACATATTCCACGTCTTCCTTGACAGGGTTTGTGTCATCAAAGCGGAGGTTGCACACGCCACCATATTGCTGCGCTGCACCAAAGTCCATGCAGATGGCCTTCGCATGACCTATATGAAGATAGCCATTTGGCTCTGGCGGAAAACGTGTCTGCACTTTTCCTCCGTTCTTGCCTTCGGCCAGATCCTTTTCTATTGCCTCAATGATGAAATTCGATTTCTTCTCTGTCGAATTTGTTGATGCGTCCGTACACATAGTCTCTATGTTTGAGTTGTTTTTTTCCTTGTTTTTGCAAAATTAGTTGTTTTCTTTGGCTCTTCATACGTCCGTGTCCATTTAACAGCTATTTTTGTCAAAAATTTAAATGGAATTATGCAACTACAATCTACCATATCGCTCAATCAGCTCAAGATTTATGCCTATCATGGCTGCTATGCTGAGGAACAGATCGTTGGCAATTGGTTTCTCGTTGACCTTTCGCTCGATGTCAATGCAGGCAAGGCTGCCGAGTCCGACAACATCGCCGATGCTCTCAACTATGTTGAGGCATACGAGATTGTCCGTCGCGAAATGGCCATCAAGAGCCACCTCCTCGAAAATGTGGCAATGCGCATCTGTACGGCTCTCCGTGCGGCATTCGACAGCGAGAAACTTATCGGTGGCACACTGAAGATTGCAAAGCTTGCTCCTCCCGTTGGAGGCGAGATGCATAGCGTCTCGGTGACCATGCGTTTCTGATTTTTTTTACATGCACTGCAGCCGTTTCAGCATCGAACGTGTCACTATATATGGCCCGCACAGTGGCGCATAGCTGAAATCGACATAGCCAAAAACCATGCACACGCAAAATTCGCCATCGGCACTCTCCAGTGTGTCGATACGCATGTCTGCTTTTTTGTCGAAGTTGATGCTTCCTGTACATATATTGGCTTCATTCAGGCATTTACGTACGTTAGCAAGGTTGTTGTGCGAGATATAGTTGTTGTGCACGAAGACTTCGCTGTCTGTTGGCGTATAGCGTGGCGTGCCGCAGAAAAACAGCGATATGAATATCCCTGCGACAATTCCGGTAGGTCCGCTTACGATGCATAGCATTTCAATCCATTGCGATTCAATGTTAAGCACAAACGGGATGGCAAAAACGATAATGCCGGCTATAATCACGATAATTGATGCTATGCATTTTTTTATGTCGCGGCAGTTGGCTATGACGCCAAAACTGTCGTTGGCATAGCCTATGATTGAATGGTCTTTCATTTTTACATTGCTTTTTATTTGTTGAATATTAGGATGTTGTGATGCACATCTCTTTGTCATTTCTTAAAAAAAAGCAACAGCTAAATCAGAAGTCGACGCAGACGTTTCACATAGAATGTCGTCTGGTCGTTCATCATATTTTCTCTTGATAGGATTTTCTTTTTATATGTTGATATTGCATTGGGGCTTGTGTGTGCCGTGCAATCGTTCAGTCTCTGGCATTTTTCTGCTCTTCTGTTAAGTATAGTGGTTGAAAACGAGAATGTTAGTGTGTTGTTTTCGATTGCAAAATTGTCGTGCGATGAGCATAGGAGCGCATTCTGGACTGACGCGGGAAAATCTGTTGTTTCCGTATCTTGTCTCTCGTTGCCATGTATGGTCATGGCAAACAATAGCATTATGATTGTCAGAATATACTTCATCGCCATATTGTTCTGATGGCAAAGATATTCATGCTGAAGTTCGATTTTTGGATCTGATCAAACGAAAAAGCGAATGCAATTATAAGTATGTCTTAAAACAAAAAATCGCACAAACTGCATCTCTGCAATCTGTGCGATCAATTATTTGATTATAAGTTGTTTACTTTTTCTCGTAAGCTACAATGTCGCTCTCCTTTGACAACAAGTAGTCGATGTCATCATAGCCGTTCAAGAGGCAATACTTCTTGTAGCCATTGATGTCGAACTTCTCAGAGTGTCCTGTTGCTTCGTTAGTAACAGTCTGATTAGGAACGTCAACAGTAACGATAGTGTTGGCATCCTTCTCGACAGAAGCAAGAAGTTCCTGACGGAATTCCTCACTCACGATAACAGGAAGTACGAAGCAGTTGAGGAGGTTGTTGCGGTGAATATCAGCGAATGAAGAGCTGATTACGACGCGAATGCCATAACCTGCAATAGCCCATGCTGCATGTTCACGGCTTGAACCTGAACCCCAGTTCTTACCACCGATGATAATCTCGCGCTTGCCCTCTGATGGAGTCTCATTGAATGGAGCAACGTTCATTACGAAATCAGCAACTGGCTTGTTGTTGGCATCGAAGCGGATATCGTGCATGAAGGCATCACCATAGAACTTAGGATCACGAGTTGTGAACGCAAGGTAGCGAGCAGGGATGATATTATCTGTGTTGTTGTTATCGATGTTGATAGGCAAGCATGTTGACTTAACAACGTTGAATGCCTTATGAACAGACTTAGCACCGTCGGCAGCCTGTGCACTCTTTGTTGCACCGAATGCGCAGTTAGGGCAATCCTGTGGCTGAGCAGCTACAACCTTTGTAACCTCAGGAGCAGCAATAGCTGAAATCTCAAGTGTACGTGGGTCAGTCACCTTACCTGTGATGGCGCTGGCTGCTACTGTAAGTGGAGAAGCCAAGATAGTACGTGCACCTGGTCCCTGACGACCAACGAAGTTACGGTTTGAAGTAGAGATTGAGAGCTTGCCTGCTGGTACCTTATCTGGATTCATAGCCAAGCATGATGAGCATGATGGAAGACGAAGTTCGAAGCCAGACTCCTCAAGAATCTTGTCGATACCCTCTTCAATGATCTGCTGACGAACGAGCCATGAACCAGGAACGAGCCATGCAACAACATTAGCCGCCTTCTTCTTACCCTTAACTACAGAAGCGAATGCACGGAAGTCTTCGATACGACCGTTAGTACATGCGCCAAGGAATACATAATCAACTGGAGTACCCTCGAGCTTCTGGCCTGGCTTGAACTGCATATAGTCGAGCTGGCTGATGAACTGAGCCTTTTCGCTTTCGCTCATGCCGTCGGTTGTAGGAATGCACTCATCAATTGCAATACCTGCACCTGGGTTTGTACCATATGTGATACGAGGCTTGATGTCCTCAGCCTTGAAAGTAAGTTCCTTGTCGAATACTGCATTGTCATCGCTCTTGAGCTGACGCCACTTAGCAACAGCAGCATCCCACTCAGCACCCTTAGGAGCATACTCACGACCCTTGAGGTAAGCGAAAGTAGTCTCGTCAGGAGCAATAAGACCTGCACGTGAACCCATCTCGATAGAGAGGTTAGAGAGAGTCAGACGACCTTCCATGCTCATATTGCGGATTGCAGAACCTGCATATTCAACAGCATAGCCAGTAGCACCCGAAGTAGTAACCTGAGCCATGATATAGAGAGCTACATCCTTGGCTGTAACGCCAGGCTGAAGCTGACCTTCGATATTGATACGCATCGTCTTTGGCTTGCTCTGGAGGATACACTGTGAAGCGAGAACCTGAGCAACCTCAGAAGTACCGATACCCATAGCGATTGCACCTACAGCACCGTGAGTTGAAGTATGCGAGTCGCCGCAAACGATAGTCATGCCAGGCAAAGAGAGAGCCTTCTCAGGACCAACAACATGGATAATACCATTGTCCTTAGTACCCATTGCAAAGTGCTTGATGCCGAACTCGGCGCAGTTTGATGAAAGAGTATCAACCTGCTTGCAGCCTATTGGATCGCTAATGTTCTTCTGCTGATCAGAAGGTGTATTATGGTCTGGCATAGCAACAACATGGTCAGGACGGAAAGCCTTGATGCCCTTGTCGCGCAAAGTGTCAAAAGCCTGAGGTGAAGTAACCTCATGAGCATAGAGACGATCGATATAAAGTTGGGTAGGTCCGTCTTCGACCTTCTGCACAACGTGTGCATCCCAAATCTTATCAAATAAAGTGTTCATTTATATTTTGTTTCTATTATTTCCTTACAAACTTATTGATACAGTCGATATAAGCTTCGACTGAAGCGCTGACGATATCAGTATTGGCACTGAAACCGTAGTAGATGCGTCCTTCGTGCTCAACCTGCATGTGAACCTTACAAGTGTCATCGGAACCCTTGTTGATGCTCTGGATAGTGAACTCCTTGATGGTCATGTGGCGCTTGATGATCTGCTTGAGAGCATTGATTGAAGCATCGACAGGACCATTACCGGTAGCTGCAGCCTCGAACTTTTCGCCTGCTATATCGACACCTACTGAAGCGACAGGGCGAACACCCACACCACTTGTAACCTGGAGGAAATCGAGCTTGAGGTGATGGTTCTCTTTCATGTCAACACCACCGAGAATCAAGAGGTCGTCATCGTTGATTTCCTTCTTCTTGTCAGCGAGTTCGAGGAACTTCTCGTAAGTCTTGTCAAGACGTTCGCCTTCGAGGTTAACACCAAGAACTGCGAGACGATGCTTAAGAGCAGCACGGCCTGAACGAGCAGTAAGTACGATAGAGTTATCGTCGATACCCACATCATGTGGATCCATGATTTCGTATGTCGACTTATTCTTGAGCACACCATCCTGGTGGATGCCAGAAGAATGTGCAAAAGCATTACGGCCAACGATAGCCTTGTTAGGCTGAACAGGCATGTTCATAAGGCTAGAGACCATGCGGCTTGTTGGATAAATCTTCTGAGTATTGATGTTAGTCACGAGGCCGAGGTCGTGGTGGCACTTCATAATCATAGCACACTCTTCGAGAGAAGTGTTGCCGGCACGTTCGCCGATACCGTTGATAGTCACCTCAATCTGTCGAGCGCCGTTGAGCACGCCAGCCATTGTGTTGGCAGTTGCCATGCCGAGATCGTTGTGGCAGTGAGTAGAGATGATAGCATTGTCGATACCATCGACATGGTCGAAAAGATACTTAATCTTTGCGCCGAAGTCAGCAGGGAGACAGTAGCCGTTGGTATCAGGGATATTAACGACAGTAGCGCCAGCCTTGATAACAGCCTCAACAACACGTGCGAGGTAGTCATTGTCTGTACGGCCGGCATCTTCACAATAGAATTCAACATCATCGACGAAGCGACGAGCATACTTGACAGCCTTCACAGCACGTTCGATAATCTCTTCGCGAGTAGAGTTGAACTTGTATTTGATATGAGAATCGGAAGTGCCGATACCAGTATGAATACGCTTATGCTTAGCGAACTTTAGAGCCTCGGCAGCAGCATCAATATCCTTTTCAACGGCACGTGTTAGTGCACATATAGTTGGCCACGTAACGGCCTTAGAAATTTCAACTACTGAATTGAAGTCACCAGGACTTGACACAGGGAAACCTGCTTCAATCACGTCAACGCCCAATGCCTCAAGCTGCTTAGCCACCTGAATTTTTTCAACAGTGTTAAGCTGGCAACCAGGGACCTGTTCTCCATCGCGGAGCGTTGTGTCGAAAATGTAGACTCTATTATCCATGTTTAATTAAATTAAAAAGCCCTTTCACTCTGGAGTGGGAAGGGCTTTATATTTCTACGTCATTTCGCATACCTCATCTCACTCCTTATGGCTGCACCAATAGAAGCAAACCCAATAGGGCGAGACCAAGAATGTTCAACGACTTTGTCATTTTTTTCTTTTGCTTAAAATCCGATGCAAATATAGCGCACATTTTTCATATTGCAAAATATAAATCGATAAATACATCGCGCTCATGCTCACATGAATATGTGATTATTTGCATGTTTATTTCTTTTGAGGGCTTAATCCGTTCATTTTTATCTCAAAAGCAATTTTTAAGCTCTGTCGCATCATTGTTAATACCAAGAATCTTTCGCATTGGGCGGACATTCTCCTGTCGCTGATTCTGTCCACGCGTCTATCTGCCATTGATCGTCAATAATGAACGTATGCAACTACTCATATTTACCAAGTTGTGTGTTATGGCAATTATACGGCCAATGTGAATAGTTGGAAGTGTCCAGCGCTATTATGTTGTCATTGCCGATTTGAATCTTCGGATTGCTTCCATACAGAGATTTGGAAATAGGACTATCTTCAAATTTTTCGTATGTAGCAGTATCATTATTCTCGATATATGATGCTTCAAAAGTGTCCGATAAGAATGATATATCCTGTCCTGTTTTGTTGATTATAGTACAATGATGAATCTTAATATCTCCTTAGCAAGTGTCGTCGCACGACAATGTCAGGAGTGGCAACAATGTACTACTCGCAACGAGCAAAATCCTTGTTAATGTCTGGATGTCGCGTTTTTTATGATTTTTAGAATATCGTCTATTCCTTCTGTAGTTCGCGCCAAAGGATGTCCTTAAGTGCCTGGAGTCCAAATCCGGAGTGCGACGAGAATACGACGCAAGGCATGTCGTCAGGAAGCTGGCTCTGTATTTCGGCCATGCGTTTTTCATCGATGATATCGGCCTTCGAGATGGCCAAAACGCGGTGTTTGTCGAGCAACTCAGGGTTGTATTTCTTCAATTCGTTGAAGAGGATGTGATATTCTCCAACGACATCTTCCGTTTCGGCCGAAACGACGAAGAGAAGAATCGAGTTGCGCTCGATGTGGCGTAAGAATCTGAGTCCGAGTCCCTTTCCTTCTGCTGCTCCTTCGATGATACCAGGAATGTCGGCCATGCAGAACGACTTGTGGTCGCGATAGGCGACGATGCCCAGATTAGGCACGAGTGTGGTGAATGGATATGCTCCGATTTCCGGCTTTGCTGCCGAAACGACGCTCAGCAAGGTCGATTTGCCTGCATTTGGGAATCCGACGAGACCGACATCAGCCAGCACTTTGAGTTCCAATATTGCGGAAATCTCTTGCTGTTCTTCGCCAGGCTGCGCAAATTTTGGCGTTTGGAATGTCGCCGTCTTGAAATGCCAGTTGCCCTGTCCGCCACGACCGCCTTTGCAGAGGATTTTCTCCTCGCCATCTTCGGTGATTTCAAAGATGACTTCTCCTGTCTCTGCGTCTTTGACAACAGTTCCGAGAGGCACTTCTATATACTGGTCCTTGCCGTCTTTGCCGAAAGAACGTTCCTTGCCGCCCGGCTCGCCGTCTTCAGCAAACACGTGGCGTGCGAATTTGAGGTGGATGAGCGTCCAATACTGGCTGTTTCCGCGAACGATGACGTGTCCGCCACGACCGCCGTCGCCACCATCAGGACCGCCTTTGGCCATCGACTTTGCGTGGCGCAGATGAGCCGAGCCGGCTCCACCATGACCAGAACGGCAGAATATCTTAACGTAGTCTACAAAATTTGATGCAGCCATTTCTTTAATTTTTGGTTAGATGTTCTTTAACGATAAAAAGCCACGAGGCACACTTGTCGCACCTCGTGGCATTATTGGTTGTCTTGCTATTACTTTACAGCGTCAACAGCCTTGCAGATTGCACCAAAGATCTCGTCGATGGCACCAACACCCATGATGTTTGCAAGCTTGCCATCCTTCTTGTAGAAGTCGATAACAGGCTTTGTCTGTGAGTTGTAAACTGCAATACGCTTCTTGATTGTCTCTTCGTTGTCGTCTGAACGGCCTGAAGTCTTGCCGCGCTCGATAAGACGTGTGAGGAGCTCTGCGTCTGGAACTTCGAGGTTGAGCATGACAGAAACGTCGCTCTTGTATTCGCCGAGGAGATTCTTGAGAGCCTCAGCCTGAGCAACTGTGCGTGGGAAACCGTCGAAGATAACGCCCTTAACCTTGCCGAAGTTCTTGTCGAGGAAGCTGTCGATCATACCGATGATAACCTCGTCTGGAACGAGCTCACCCTTGTCCATGTGCTGTTTTGCGAGTGCACCGAGCTGAGTGTTTGTCTCGATTTCGTGACGAAGAAGGTCACCTGTTGAGATGTGTTCGAGTGCATACTTCTTGATGAGGTTCTCGCTCTGAGTTCCTTTGCCCGAACCTGGAGGGCCAAAAATGACGATGTTCAACATAATTCTATGGTTTTATTTGTTTATTTCTTAGTGTTTATTCTGCAAGTTTGTAAATGTCGCGCAAGTTGCGGCCGTATCCGTCATAGTCGAGGCCATATCCGACGATGAATGCGTTTGGAATGTCCATCCCGACATACGAAGGCTTGACGCTGGCTTTGCACGATGCCGGCTTGAAGAGCATTGTGGCAACCTTAACCTCGCTTGCACCCATCTCCTCGACCTGTCTGACAAGACCTTCGATGGTGATGCCGGTGTCAACGATGTCTTCTATCAGCACGACGGTGCGGCCTTTGACGTCTTCGTTGAAGCCTATCAACTGCTTCACAGAGCCTGTTGTCGATGTCCCGCTATATGACGCAACTTTGACAAATGAGATCTGGCATGGTATTGTGACGCGCTTCATCAGGTCGGCTGCAAACATGAACGCACCATTGAGCACGCAGACGAAAAGCGGATTCTTGTCGCTCAGCTCGCTGTTGATCTTGGCTGCAACGCCATCAATCGCTTTCAGGATTTCGGCCTCTGGAATAGAGGTCTCAAACTCCTTGTCTAATATCTTTACCTTTGCCATTTTCTCTGTCTTTTCCGGGTGATATGTATGGTCACTGCCACGTAAGACAATGCTAATATACGTATCAACCCCGAAAATGATTTGCAAAAGTACGAATTTCCATTTTTTATTACCACATTTGCACAATAAAATATCATATACATGAAACCAATAGTTAGCATCATTATGGGCAGCACGTCTGACTTGAAGGTCATGGAAGGTGCAGCCAAATATTTTGAGGAGCAGGGCATTCCGTTCGAGATGAACGCTCTCTCGGCTCATCGCACTCCGAAACAGGTTCTCGCTTTTGCCGAAGGCGCACGCGAGCGTGGCATCAAGGTCATCATTGCCGGTGCCGGCGGCGCAGCTCATCTTCCGGGCGTGATCGCAGCCATGACTCCGCTTCCTGTCATCGGTGTTCCTATCAAGGCTTCCATCTCGATGGACGGATGGGATTCGATGCTTTCAATGATTCAGATGCCTCCGGGCATTCCTGTGGCAACTGTCGGAATGGACAATTCGACAAATGCTGCCATTCTTGCTTCGCAGATCATTGGTGTCGGCGATGAGGAAATCATGAAGAAGGTTATTGCATACAAGGTTAATCTCGAAAAGAAAATTGAAAAGGCCAATGCCGACCTCGCTGAGGTGAAGACTTGGAAGTTCAAGACAAACTGATTTGTCTGAATGCCACGATATCAAAACGAGGGCGTGTCACGTATGATGATGCGCCCTCGCTTCTTTTATGCCGTCTGACGGCGGGTCCGTCGTTTGTCTCTTATGTAGAGGATTGGGAGGAAGATGGTTATTCCGATGATTGAGAATACCAGACCGCCGATTGTGCCGGCTGCAAGCGGAAACCAAATGCCCTCTTTTGCGCCGCCGATCAGGAATGGAATGAATCCGAGGATTGTCGAGAGAATGGTCAGCATGATAGGCACAATCTTGATTGTAAAGGCTTGCATGAATGCTTCGTGGCTGGAGCATTTATGCAGGTTTTTCTGTTTTACGCTTTCGTTGACGATGTAGATGTTTGCATTGACGGTGATGCCGCAGAGAAGAACGAGGGCCGCGAAACCGCCTTGGTCAAAGTTGATTCCAAACAGATAGAACGTCAGGAAGAGTCCTATGTATGATATCGGTATGATTCCGATGATGATGAATGGCAATCGGAGAGAGTTGAACAGGATTGACGTGATGAAGAAGATGATGGCAATGACGAGTCCGAGAAGCAGGTATTGATGCGAACTTTCGTTGCTCCAATACCATTGGTTGCGGTCATATTTGATCTTGTATCCGATAGGCATGCGTGCGTTGTATGTTGAGTCGGCCGCATGCGAGACTCTGTCGCCGACGAGGCTTGAGCCGATATAGTCATACTGGAGACAAAGCCTGTATTGCTGATTGATTTTTTCGATGCTTTGTGGCGCCTGTGTCTTTTCAAACGAGCACAACTGGCTGATTTTGTACTGCCGGTTGTTGAATTCGACAGGCGTGTTGAGCAGGGCCCAGATGTCGTATTCGTGTGATTGTCTTGTGCGCAGTTTGATGGCTTCCGAGTTCGGGCCGTTCCAGACTACGCCACATTGCACATCGTTGACAAAGATGTGGTTGAGCGCATAGAAGAGCTGAACGGTCGTGATGTTCTGATGCGCCATGTATTCTGTGTTCGGCACGAGATGATATTCGACATAGTCGTCTTTGTAATATCTTACGGACGAGTTTATCTCGACCTCTTTGATGCGTTTGTGGGTGAGCAGATGTTGCTTTACGCTGTCGGCCCATTGACTGAGCGTTTCGTAGTTATATCCGAGCATTTCCATCGTATATGAGCCAGAATTTTGCCGCACATCGTTGCTGAATCCGTTGTCGGGCAGGCCATATACCGCCCAGCTGCCACCGCCCAGTTGCAGCGCTTTGCTGATGATGTTGGATTTCAGCACGTATGGAAATGCGGAGTGCTGGGCTTGGCTGGTGAAATAGATGGAAATCTGCGATTCCTGTCCGCTGTATATCTGTGTCTGGAATTGTCTGATCTCTTCGAATTGGCTGAGGTAGCTCTCCATGCGTCGGGTGATGATGTCCATCTGTTCGATGGTGCTGCCATAGGGTAGGGTGGCGTTGACGTAGAGGATGACCTCGTTGGAGTTCGACCAGTAGCTGCCGTTGTAGATCTTCTCGATAAAGAGTCGCAGTGAACCGCCGAGAACGATGTCGGTAATTGGGCGGATGGACTCTTGATAGACTTTCGTGCCAAGGGTGTTGTTATAGATTTTTGCTCCTATTGAATCGGAATTGATCTCTTTCGGCAAGAGGAAGAGGGGGAGTCCGAAGCCTAAAACGGCAAGTATGATGAAGTATGTCTTGAACCGGCATACGAAGCGGACGACGGCGGAATAGGCATTTGTCAGAAGCGTGGTCAGGCGTCTGTGCTTTGGCTCGTTGGCGTTGTTCTCTTTTTCGCCGCATAGCTGCATCAGCGATGGAACGAGCCACATGGCGGTAAAGATTGAGATTGTCAGGTTGACAATCATGACGACGGAGAAGTCGTAGAGATTGAGCTTCAGCTTATCGTCGAGGAAGAAGACGATGGAGAGTGCGCCGACTGTTGTCAGCGTGGCCGCAATGATTGGCAATATGGCACTGAGATTGTGTTCTCTGCGCCAATGGTCATACATTATGATCGTGTTGTCGATGATGAGGTTGAGCGAGATGGTTATGCCCGCGAGGGAATAGATCTGCAGTTCGACGCCGAGAAGATAGTAGGCGATGATGGCAACGGCCAGATTGCATGTGAGGCTACAGATGACAACGAAGACGGAACGCCAGTTGAGCGTCGTCAGGGCAATGAAAATGAGAAGGATGAGAATCGTCAGTCCCGAACGGAGATATATCTTGTCGAGTTCGGCTTCGATATATTCGGTCGCGTCGTACGTCTTGTGAAGTTCATAGCCGGAAGGCAGATTCCCTTTCAGCTCCTCGATGCGTCTCTTGCACTCTTTCTGCAAGGCCATCTGATTGGCATTGTCGGCGGCTCTGAGCGATATATAGATGGAGTTGAGGCCGTTGATTCTGAAGTATTGGTTTGGTCGTGCCTCAACGTATTTCATCTCGACAAGACGATCGAGTCCGATGTAGGATGAATCCGGTAGTTCGACATATATGTCTGAAAGACAGAGCGATGAGTCGTCGATTCCGGTTTTGATTATATAGCGTCCGGCTGTGGCTGTGTATCTGTATTTGCCGATGGCATCGGAGAGATTCTGTTCGGTGATGCCGAGATGCTGCAGCTTGTCGATGTCGTAGGTCAGCTGCCATTCCATCGGCTCTGCACCATAGATATCTACCGAACTTATGCCGCTGATATCGGCAAATCCTGTCTTGAAGACATCCTCGGCTTTCTGCTGGATTTCAGATGCTTTCGAGAGGCTGTTGATGGTATAGACGAGGAACGGCCGTTGTGCGTTGTCGTCCGAACTGTTGACGTAGATCGACGGAAAGGAGACGCCGTCCGGCAGTTCTGTCCAGGCCTGTCGGATGATGGTTGCGATTTCGAATCGGGCAGCTTCGATGTCGGTGTGTTTGTCGAATGTCATCCGCACATTGCCATAGCCATTGCCCGAAGTCGAGCTCAGGTCTTCGATGCCTTTGACGCGTGCAAAAAGTGCTTCGAGGCGGCTTGTCACTTCGGATTCGACAATTTTCGACGTTGCATTGCGCATCGAATACGACACGCTTATCGACTGCATCTTCTCTGAAGGCGACAGCTTGAGCGGAAGCAATGGCAACAGCGCCGCGCCAATGATGGAGAGGCAGATGGCAATGACGACAATGGTGAATGGCGATATGGATGTCTTGTTTGTCATCGCAGATTGTTGAAGTCAAAGATATCCGACAATGACTCGTTGAGCTGGAAATCGTAGAGCGTCTGCTTGCGAAGGTCATAGTAGCAGACCCAATAGTTGCGCATGCTTTCGAGATAGCCGTTCTGCGCATTCAGCAGTCGTTGCTGCGACTGCGAGAGTGCTGTGATGTCGCACGTGCCGTTGAGAAATCGCGCCGTGTTCTCCTTATAGACTTGCTCGGCCAGGATAAGCGCCTCTTCTGCGCTCTCGATGAGGTTGACTCTCGACTGCAATTCGTCGATGGTGACTATGACATCCTGTTCGAGTTCCATGATCTTCTGCTGTGCATCAATCTTGGCAACGTTGAGGTTGTTTGTCGCATTGTTGCGCATTCCTCGTCCGACGCCCCAGTCGAGCAGCGGAATGGTGAGCGACACCGCAACGACATCTTTGCGCATCGGGTCGGAATATGAGTCGCCCAGCTTTTCGGCCTGCTGGTTGAAACCCACGCTGGCATTGACCGTCGCGTTGAATCGTGTCGATTTCTTGACCCTGTCGAGCTGTTTCTCGGCCTCGGTGACGGTCTGCATCTTTTCGAGAATCAGATAGCTGTTCTTGTGCATCATCTGAAGGGCCATGTTCGGGTCGATGCTGATCGGCGAAGGACGACCAGGCAGAATGATGTCGATGTCCGTATTGCGGTCGATGCCAAGAAACGATGTGAGATTGAGCGAAGCGCGTTTCATTGCTACTTCGGCCGTCGTTATGGAGTTGCGTGCGTTGACGACATCGAGGCGCAGCGAAAGAAGGTCCGACTTGTTTATTGCTGCAATCTTGTATTTGCGTTCGCCAATCACCAGAAGCGAGTCGCACGAGGCCGCCTGCTCCTTTGCCAGCTTATATTGCGACTGAGCCTGAGCAAGTGCGAAGAAGTAGTTTACGGCATACGAAGCGATGCCTTCGGTATTGTAGAGGAATTCGAGTTTCGCCTTTTCGTATTTCATCGGCTCAATCTTCTTGTCCCATTTGAATTCGTTGAATCCCAGCATGTTGTGGCGATAGCCTACGATAAACGGAACCGATGAGAACTGATTATAGGTCGAAGCACCGAAATAGCGCAGGTAGTCGAGACTTGTCTCGACGAAGAATGAACCGCCGATCGGGTCGAAATTCTGTGTGAGCGACAATGCTCCTGAAGCTGAATATGAACGCTGTTCGCGATACACGTCCATGTCGGAGTTCGAATCGTAGCGCGAGATGAGGCTGCGGTTATATGTTGCCGGATTCAGGTTGAGCGTGAGCGACGGCTTGCGCTGAGCCTTGAAACTGCGATAGTTCCAATAGTCGGCCAGATACATGTTCTTGTTCCTGAAAGCCGTCAGCGAGCTGTCCGAAGCCATCGCGATCACTCTCTGCAGGTCGAGAGTGATATGCTGGTTCTGTGCCAATGACGGCATTATTGCCATGATTATCAGCAGTATGGAAAGAAAAGGTCTCATTGCGTGCAACTAATTACGGGTTACGATTTTATATATCAGCGGAATCACAAAGAGGCTGACGAGCGTGCCGATCACCATGGTGGCAATCATGGCAATGGCCAACGGCTGCTGCATCTCTGAGCCCATGTCGCTGGTGAAGAGTATTGGCAGCATGGCTCCTATCGTTGTCAGCGATGTCATGATGATGGCTCTGAGGCGCCGGCTGCCGGCGGTGTGGATGGCCTGCATGGTTGGCATGCCGCTTTTGCGCAGCTCGTTGATGGTGTCAATCTTGATGATTGAGTCGTTGACGATGATGCCGCACGAGACGATGATGCCGATGCCCGACATGAGGTTGAGCGTATGGCCCGTAAGCCAAATGACGACGAGCGCAAATGACGTGTCGATCGGTATTTCGGCCAGCACGACAAGCGGCTGGAGAAAGCTCTCGAACTGCGCACACAGGATGAAGTACATCAGCATGAGGGAGATGAAAAGGATGATGATGAGCTGGCTTATCATCTTCTGATTGCCATAGAAGGCACCAGAAAAACTGATGTCCACATTCGGATTGCTGACTGCGTTTCTGATATCGGCACATAATTTTTCGCCGTCGGAAACTTCGTAGAAGCATATCGGAATGAACTCGCCATCTTTTCCGGCTGTGATGATTTTGAGCTCTTCCGACTGCTGTTCGCTGACGAGCTGCCGCAGAGGTATCTCGCTCCTGATGCCATTCATGTCGGTGATGCCGATGACTCCCGTGGCAAGCAGATTCTCAATGCTGTGCATGCTGCCCGAGATGCATACTGGCATGTATGAGTTGTATGAGTGGAGCGTCGTGACGAGCGAGCCCGACACGGCGTTCTCGATGAGTCGCTTGACCTGATCGACTTTGACATTGTATATCTCAAGCGCCTCGCGGTTGATGAGTATGTTCTTGACGTTTTTGAATGTCAGTCGCGATGCATGCACGCCCTCTGCGGCATTCGTGATCTCGTTTTCGAGAGAGCGTATCTCGTTGCTGTTCAGCTCGCGGCCATGACTGGCAATCTGCGCAACGATGTCCGGCTCCGACGTGTCGAATATCTTTTCGAATATTGTCGTCGGTGGCGCAAATGTTATGGAACTGTTGGGATAATTGGTTGCAATCCAGCTCATTGTGCGTGTCATGACCGATTCCACGCTGTCCGGATTCGAAACGCGCCAGTAGAGCTCGGCCTCTGTCTGCGAAAGCTCGTTCGACGCCTCAACGATGAAATCCTGAATGCCGACGTATGCACATTGCTCGTCCGAACTCTGTCTCGTCGCCTGCATGAGCGCCTCCGTGCGTGCCCTGTTCTCCTCGACGTTTATCTCGTTGCCCCATTCAATATGGGCCGTGAGTTCGTTGTGGTCTATTTCGGGCATTCGGCCTTTGGGGATGATGCTGAACATCAGCCAGCATAGCGGCAACATGAGCAGGGCAACGGTGAGTATGACCTTCTGACGACGAACGACAAAATCGAAGCCCTTGTCATAGAATGATGAGACGAGCACTATCTTGTCATCGCTTGCCATGCCGCCCTTTCTGCGCGATGCAAATTGCCTGTAGAGAACCGGAAGAAGGCCAATGCCGACAATGTATGACACGCCAAGTCCGGCGGTTATGGCAAACGCCTGGTCGCTGAAGATGGCTCCGGCCATGCCTTGCACGAAGACGAGCGGCACGAAGACAGCTATCGTCGTGAGCGAGGAGCTGAGAAGAGGAGTGGCCATCTCGCGTGTCGCTCCAACACAGGCTGCCCGCATCGTCAGCCCTCGTTTCCGCCATTGGGCTATGTTCTCACTGATTATCAGCGCATTGTCTATCATCATGCCAACCACAAGTATCAGACCTGACAGCGAGATGATGTTCAGCGACTTGTCTGCAACATAAAATGGTATGAATGAAATGATTACCGAGACAATCATGCTGATGCCGACAACAAGCGACGAACGTATGCCGCCCATGAAAAACATGGCAACGATGATTATCAGAACAAAGCCGATGAGCAGATTCTGCTTGAGATTGCTTATCGTATAGTCGAGCAATTCCGTTTGATTGCGGCTTATGCTGAATGTCAGATTAGGAAATTGATTCTCAAACTGCGAAACGATCTCGCCAATGCGTTTGCGCATCGCGTCCATGCCCTCGTCCGCCTGCTTTATGACTGCCAGCGTGACGACGCGTTTGCCATCCGCAAGCGACATGCCTTGCTCGGTCTTCGTCGTCATCTCGATGCCGCAAATGTCTTTCAGTTGTATGTAGCGATCGCCGCATCGCATGTAGATGTTCTCAACGTCTCTCTTGTCACGCAGAAGCGTCGATACTTTGATGGTGTATTCATAAACCCCGTCTTTGACGTGCATGCTGCCTGCCTCCACGTTGTTGTTGACAAGCGCATTCTCAATGTCCGAAATCGACAGGTTATAGAGCTTCATCATCGACTCGTTGGGCGTTATGGTGATGCATTGCGAAGGCACACCCGTCATGTCGGCCATCGCCACCTCTGGCAGCTGCTCAATGCGCCGGCGTATCATGTTCTCAACGGCATTGCACATCTCCAGAAACTGCGCCTGACTGCCGTTGTCCTCTTTCAGGGCTATGTTGAGATAGAAAACGGGAATGTCTGTCGCGCTTGCCTTGATCGCCTTCGGACGTGTCGTGCCATGAGGCATATAGTTCATCGCCGCATCAATCTTCTCGTTGACTTCGATATATGCATAATCCGTATTGGTGCCAAATTTCAACTTCATCATGATGGTGCCGACACCATCGCGCACTTCGGATCTTATCTCTTCCAGACCGCCGACTTGAAGCAGCTGTTTCCTGACAGGCGCAATGATCGTATTCTCCATCTCGCGTGCCGACAGGTTAGCATCTGATGCCTGTATTGTAATCTGAGGAATGGCAATGTCGGGCAGCAGCGATACTGGCAGCGCCTTGTACGTCACGATGCCGATGGCGCAGAAGGCCACGAATGCCATGATGACGGCAATAGGGCGTCGAATGAGAAAGTCCATGGCTGCCCGCTTTTAATAGTTGATCTCGCTGTTGTGAGCAAGGAATGTGTTGCCCGAAACAACAATGGTGTCGCCCTCCTGAATGTCGCTGCATTCAATGGCAACCATCTCGCTGTTCTCTGTCGATGTCTCGACATAGCACCATTGTGCCTGACCATTCTTGGCTTTGAAAACTACGGGCTTGTTCGAGCGCATGACAACGGCCCCCTTCGGAACGGCCATGCAGATGCCGGCCTCCTGACGTATGCGCACGCTGATGTTCGTGCCCTCAAAGAGTCCCGTAGCATTCGCAATCCTCGCTTTTATCTTGACCATGCCGTTGCTTTCGACATAGGGATTGATCTCGCTGACTACGCCCGACCATATCTTCCCAGGCATGGCAAATGCGCTTATCTCTACCGGCTCGCCTACTTTCACCATCGGCAATTCATTCTCGATGATGCTGAATTCGGCGGTCATCGTGTTCATGTCTATGATGCGGCAGAATGGCTTGTTCCTGTTCGCTTTGTTGCTCGCCATGTCGCTCTGGTTCGCCACAACACCGCCGATTGGCGCCTTCAAGACGCAATGCTCATAATCATATTGCGCAGACAGATAAGATGCTCTCGACTGCATGTAACCGCTCTTTATCTCGGCCAGACGACGAACATTTTCGGGTATGCTGTCGGCCTCCGGATCATACCCCTGACCGATAATCGTCTCATACATCGACAGTCGGGCACGCTCCATCTCCGCCTTCGCCGATTCAAGCGCATTCTTCGGACGAAACGACTCAACCTGAGCCAGAACCTCACCCGCACCTACATACTTGCCGTTGCAGACGGAAACAGACGCTATCGTCCCATCTACTTCCCAATAGACATCGGCATACTTGCCTGCCGATACCTTGCCGTTGCTCACTATCTCATTGTTGAATGGCGCCTTGCGAACAACATCGACAACTACCGTCGGACGGTCTTCAACCAACACGTTCTGCTGCTTGTCTTCGTCGCTGCTCTTCTTTTCCCCGCCGCACGAGGCAAGGACGAACATTGCTGACAAATAAACGAATCTGTATCTCATGATAAGGTCGGTGTTTATATACATGTGCAAATATAACATTTTTATTCTATTCTGGTCTTTTCCTTAATCTCGCGTGTCGCATCCGATTCAACTTTCCATTTGTGATTGAGAATGATATCGGCTTCAGCTTTCCGCTTTTTCTCGTTGTCATAGTCTTTTTCTGAATAGAGTTGATAAAGCAGATAATGTGGATAAATACGCTCAGGCAATCTGTCTGTCGAACGTTGGAAATATGTCTCTGCCTCAGCATAATTGCCCATTGCACGATAGTTCTTCCCAATGATGTTGAGAACCATTGGGTCACACGTCCGACGTATTGCCTCGGACATGATGCGGTTCGACTCGCCATACTCCCCATTGCAATGAAGACTGTGACCATATTCATACAGAAAACGCCCGTTCCACTTCATCTTTTCATAAATCTTCTCATATGCAGCACAGCAATATGTATTTTCATTTCAATTCAAATAAATCAAAGTTAATGGCGTCTTCTTCGAATCCAGCATTCTCTACGTTGTTTGTAGAGATCCAAAGACCGGCTTCGTTGATGAAGAACATGTTTATGTTATAGATTTTTTCTGGCATGAGAGTTTCGCCGATCACTTTGAAATCCTTATCGATAACCATAATTGAGAATATCCTTTTGAATTCACCAAGCATAAGGACATCATCCTCGGGAGTTACATCAATACCCGGATACACCATGCGATAATAAACATCACGATATTTGTCGTATAACAGGACACGATATTGAGGATGTTTGATATATTCTGTTTGACTTGCTATGAGGTCTGCCGGTGCAACTTTGTGATTGTCGAAATCCCTTTCTATGTAGCGGCTTCGTATGTCGTGGACAGTCCATGTCGTGTCTTGGTGAACAAATATCTGATGACTCTCAGCGAATGACAATATGTATTTGTTGTCATTTATGACAATGCTATTTACAGAAGGATACATATTTCTAATGTCAGGATAATGGATTCTTTCATTATAGAAACTGTCTCTTTTCATGTCGTAACAATACCCTATGCTATATTCGTGTATGCTTTTGAAATAATCGTATTCATCCCTGTATTCGTTACCAGTAAATATCTTGTTATTATGCATGTAAACATTTTTCCCAAGACTTGACCAGAAAGCTGGCGGCAAAGCGATGAAAGGTTTTTCATTAAACACTATTGGTATCGTTTTTTTTAGATGGGCATCACTATCTATTATGTAGTATCTGTTGCCGAATCCATTTACAGAAACAAATATTGTATCTAGATTCACAATATCAAATCCCATCATTCTTCCATTTAACCCGTTAGGCCCTTGAATTTGAGGCACTACATCTTTGATATGTGAGCAATCTGAGATCTTATAAATGGATATGGTAGAGGTTGTCTGCCCGTTTTCTACAGCAAGATATCCTTCGCCATTGTCCTCAAAATAGCGTATGTTTCTGCTCGTGGAATTTGACGTTGAAGGTATAGGAATCCTTAATGACTGTCCACTTCGCTCTAGACGTATTTCTTTATGTGTTTCTGACGATGTGCATCCAACCACCATAATAGTAGTAAGAATGCAAAGAATAACCCCAATATATTTCATAGTAAGATGTTTTAACATATCGTGGTATTGTAAAAATACCACGATATGTAGGTTACATGCTAGTTCCAAAATACGCACAATATTTTTTAATTTTTCTCTCTTTTCGTGTATTTTTTTCTCCCTTTTCCCTCATTTCTCCGGCAAATTGACATGAGATTATCAAAGTCGTAAATATCGAAGGTCTATTCATTTGAAAACTCCTTCAGGGTGTACAAAATCAAGAAAGGGTTATCATCATCTTGCATTGATTCAAGAGTGTTTATATCATGTTCGGAGATATACTCACTACTTTCCAAACTCCCTTTTGGATACCTCATTGGCCAATCCAAAGTTATTATGGTGTCTTGGTATGTATTCATTGCTGTATATATTCCTATTATTTCATTGTTTTTCCATCCAATGTTTTTTCCTCCTTTGACTACGCCAGTCCTCTTGTCTGTAAATGTCAAATATGTATGTTCCGAATCGTGCAATTTCATAATATTGTGATTCTTTGTTTCCATATATTCGCACATGTGAAATATACCTTGTATTTCTCTTTTGTTGTTGATATTCTCTTTGTTTACGACAGCTTTGTCTTTGTAATCTAATACATAAAGAGCCTTTAGCTCTCCATTAGAGTAATTGTATATTGTATCAGAACCAGGAATGCTCAATGTATATGAACCGTCGCTATTGTTTATAACTGTGGACATCGCTAAATAGTTTGTTTGATTTCTCAACATAAAACCGATTGTGTTGAAATTTTTATCTGTTATTTCAATAGCATAGTTATCATTGTCGTTTAAGTCTCTTTTGTATCCAGCTCCGCGCAATAACATGTAGCCATCCGTCGTCGAAATCGCTCCAAACGTGCCGTTTTGTAAATAATATGAGTTGACAAAATTCAGATTCTTATCGAGAATTGTTATTCGAGGATTATCGACTACGATAACCTGATTATTGATTTTGTCATAGCTGATATTGCATATGTGTAATATCTCTTCAGGACCTTGACCCATTTTTGCTCGATTTATGAATTTGCCATTTTTGTCAAAGCAAATGAGTCCTCCATAATTTATTCCATCCCAGATGTAAATTCGTTCGTTGGTGTAATATATGTCAAAAATTGGCTCATGAATCAATGATTCATCATTGGTTTCAAGCGGAATGATTTTGACATCGTTGATGAATTCGCTTTCATCGCATATTGTTGAGCTTATAGCATCATTTAAGTTCAATTTTATAATGCCATCATTGCTACTATTTATAATATGCCCAGTAGGTTTTCTGGAACAACTGATTGTACATACGGCTATCGTTAGAAATGTTCCTAATATTGTGTATCTCATCTTTTACTTTAATGCCAAGAAATAGATATCTATTTTCGGATATAAATAGATATCTATTTCTTGATGTTTAATCATTTAAATGTACATCCATAACCAGTACAACATTTATCGCTGTATAAATTCATGCAGTGGTAGTAGTAACTAGAAGTAACAGTCGCAGTGCTGTACTGAACGCTCCAGTTGTTTTCACTTGAATATGCCTGTGATACGCCATAATCATCAGCAACAAAATTAACACTAAGTTGTTGTCCATTAGTATATTGGGTCGCATGCCCAATAGACACGGTTGTTCCGCTCTGGTTTGATGTCGTCTGTTGCCATTGTGGACCAGTTGTGTATCCATCATAATAGCTCTCTGCATAGGATGCAGGGTTGCAGTTGTTATAAATCATCTGTTGTACAGTTACAGCACCAGTGTAATTGTTGGTTATTGTAGAAATGCCGTAACCACAACCATTATATCCGCCGAGACTGATTGTATACGGGAATTCTCGTTGTGCCAACGCTTCGACATTGTCCAACTTGAGATCCGACATTGTTGTGTTTCCATTCAAGGAAGCGACAACATTCACAGCAGCTACAATAGCGATAGCCACCATTCCAAAAATCTTCTTCATTCCTTATAAAGATTTTAGGTTATACTTCTGTTAATTGATTGTTTGCGATGTAAGGCTCCCCATCATCGTATTTCATAGGCATCATTATGTTTGACTTTCATTTCTGTTTCCCCAAAGCAATGCTTCGAGTGTTACAAAGTTAATATATTTCTACAGAGATGTAGGTTTTTTATTCAGTAGCTTCACCATTAATCGTCATGACAATTTGTTTTCCGCCACGGATATCGGCATAAATCTCACGCATGAACTGTTCTGGTCTGTCGGCTTTGAATATGACATTAACAATCGCTTTCCCGCGAGGTTCAATATCTGGCATTGATATCATTTTGTGACAAATTTCTTGTGTATGTTCCTTATATGATAGAGAACAAGAAGTACAGAAATATATTAATGCCAATGCTATTAAAGGTTTCATTTCTTTTCAAATTTTAAACAACGAAAAACCAGTAAATCTTCACTCATGTCAGTTCGTTCATAATTATTTTCTGACAACCAAAGGCCTTCCTCATTGACAAAAAACAACATCGGTGCGTAGCGGCCTGACGGAAATCTCGTCTCGCCGATGATGTTGAATTCCGCATCAAGAATTATTATGGAAAACTCTTTTCGACAGAAGGATATCTCACTAGGCTCATCCTCTTTTATCTCATTTGAAGCAAAGTGAACAAAGCGATAATATACATTGTTGTGGGGATCATAAACCATGTTGCCATAGCGTGGACGTTTAAATCCCCATAAAACAGCCTGATTCATATCATAATTCCTCGGATAACCTTTGTCCGTGATGTTTTTTTCATATCTGCTTCCAGCATAGAAAGCTGTCAATTTATCATGACTTTTATCCGTAACGTATATGCTGTCATTCTCCAAAAAACCATATATGAATTTTTCATTCCCATACACACGGCTACAGTTTTCTCCATGAACATTATTGTCTTTCTCGTATAGTTTCGGATAGCTGGCTGGGAGGTATGTCAAGGCGCATGTCGCTGTGTCTAGTGCAGCACATATTGCGCAATCCTTGAATTCAAAATTATTGCCATATGCTCTATCATCAATCCATCGTGTCAGGGGTATGAATTGCATACAGAATATCTTGCCGTCAATTATTACCAGTGGTTTGTTTATGAATGTCTCTATCGGTGATGACAGAACAACCATTCCATTTTCGTCCGTACCGTGATCAATCACTTTGGTCACGTTCCCGTCTCTATCGATAAGAAAGTATTTCAGCGTGTTTTTGTTCGCAACGATTATGCTGTCCAAAGACAATACAGCAATGCCTTCTGTATCATACATTTCGTTACGTCCATCAAGGTAGATGGGTACACTAATTTCTAATTCACTTGTTTGAATATTATAGAAATTAATTGAATGTCGGAAATTGTTCCGGTCATTATGAATGACGATGTATTTATTCCCTGTTGCTTTGTCAACGTGATATAGCAACGTGCCTGTATAGATATTGGTATTGTCGTCAATGTCGATGCGTATTTGCTTTTCTGATTCCACCAGTTTTGCTTCGTTGGCAGTTCGTTCTTCAGAACAGGACAAGATGACTAGTGACACAAAAAATGTTATTATTTTTTTCATGTTGCAGATGGAAAATAGTGGGGAGATGGAACTCCCCATTATCATTAATATTACCTATTGTGGCAAACATAGTCCGGACAACAACTTCCCTTTGAGTGATAGTTGCAATTAGACTTTCGGGGATCTTTTTCTTCAATATCAAAACGACACATTCCATCAGCCGTTTGATTACCATATCCCTCTCCGGCAGCCAAAGCCTCAATGTTCTCTAGCTGAAGGTCCGACAATTGTGCAGTTCCGTTGAGAGAAGCACGCACGTTCATTGTAGCAGCCAACGCTACAACTGCGATAGCCACCATTCCAAAAATCTTCTTCATTCTTTCATGTTTTTTAGTTTCAGTCATTTTTTTCAGATAAATGTCTTATTCAAACGACTTAAATGAGTATAGGACAAGAACAGGATTTGCCTCCTCATCCATGTTTTTCAGGAGGTTATAATCTTCGTCAGAGACAAATGGACGTAAAATGTTGATGTTCGTTCCTATTTCTTCAGGGCTCAGTACGTAAATGAATCTGTCACCGTAAGAAGTTTCTGGGAAAGCAAAAACGCGGCCTATTTTCCCCAGGTATTCTCTATCTATCTCCATCTTTATCATGTTGCCCGAATCTTTCTCACGGAAAGCGTAAATAAATAAGCCATCAGCATAATTGTCTATTCTCATAAACTGATGAGTGTCAGATTCATTGTATGTGCAACAAAATGAATAACCGCTATGTTCATTTTTGTATTTTGAGAATTCTATGTCATCAGTTTCAAATAGTGTTCTTTCTATTTTTGATGGATAGTTCAGTACGTATTTTGGGACTACTTGTGACTTGTTGACGAGATATATTGTATCGCAGAACATATGTGCAACACTTATGCCATCTTTAGTCTCATAGAGATCGGAAGCTGGTGCTATTGTGTTTTCTTTATTGGAGTAATATGCGGAGTTTTTAATGGCTAATGATTCATCCGTAACATATATTCGATGATAGTTATGTTCTGCTTCGAACTGTTCATCATTTTGTTTTTCAAGGGTTTTAAAAACATATTCGCCATCATGTATCTTGAAATGGTAAAATGCAAAAAAGTCTTTGTCTTCTATATGTCTCATGTTCTTGTCAAAAAAGGATAGCCTTCTGTTCTGGCTTACTACAATTTTTTCATTGACAAAGTCGTACGCCATATCATAGGCCTTCACGATTTCTCCAGGTCCTTGTCCCTGTGAACTTGACACAATCCATTTGCCTTTTTTATCAAATACTTTGATTTGATGCTGCATGTCATACTGGTCGAAAACGATGATTCTGTCATCGGTCACCATCAACGAATTTATATATCTGATGAAACTGTTTTCGGACGTTTCCAATGGGATAATCTGAACATCAGAGATGTAATTGTGGATGTAAGAGAAATCCTTGACCTTGTGTGCCCCAGTCAAGTCAATTTTTATGATGTCCGTATCAGAATGTTCATTTCTACAAGAAAACATCATGAATGTGATTGCGATTAAAATCCAGTTTTTCATTTTAATTCTTCTGCTTGATTATTTATTGCTTGTGTGCAAAAGTATATACTTCTCATTTGTGTTTTTCCGTCACTTCAAGATTTCTCGTCTTTTAGTCTTCATCGTCAAACTCCTTCAGGGTGTAAATTGCTAAAAAAGGATTGTCTTCCATATCCAAATCTTCTAAGTGCATACAGTCTTCGTGGGACAACGATGATGCATCGGGATTAATGCTGCCCTTGACGTACGACAATGGCTGGATGTAGGATATGAATTTATTTCCATATGTACTTTTGGGAATGCTAATCGAGATTTCTTTGTCCCTCTCAAATAGCGCGTACAGTCCACCTTTTATAACCTCAGTTTCTTTATCACGAAACAGCGTGCATACACCTTTCGGTGTGGTGAAAACTATAATCTGATGACGTGCTGTTTCTGTGTATGTCCCGTCATAGCTATAGACATCCATCTTGTAATTATGCATATAATCCTGCGTTTCGTCGTCGGGGAAATCCGTTTTTACACTAGAAAAATCAAAAGAGCAAACTGCGGTTAGTTTGTCATCTGTCCACTGATATATTGTATCTTTGTCTGCCAAACTTATGTATATTTGGTTTCCATTGCTTATCATTTTTGGGGCATATGCTCTTCTTGATTCATATTTGAGGCATAATCCTAAAACATTAAATTCCTTGTCTGTAACGACTAGTGAATAGTCGTCAAAATCATCAATCTCACTTTTGTGACCAGGACCTTTGCCAAATATATATCCATTTTCTGTCGCCATTACAGTTGTAGCAGGGAAAGGCAGTTTATAGCTACATTCGTATTTTCCATCTTCATCGAAAACGTACATATACGGATTAAAAACTATAAGTAATCTGTTCGTAAAGTGATCAAAAGAGAACCCGTGAAGTCCTAATATTTCTCCTGGACCTTGTCCTTTTGATATTCTCTTGATGAACTTTCCATCTTTGTCGAAAATAATTAACCCACCACCCAAATAACTGTCCTCGATGTAGTATCGAGTATCACTAGCTACAATATTCATGATAGGACTATGAACCAAACTGTTTTCGTCCGTTTCCAAAAACACCAAGCTAATCGAATCGTAAATATCTGATTGCAAATAGTAACTGTTGTCTATTTCGTCATTGAGGTCAAAACTATAGAAACCACTTGAAACATGTGTTTCATGCGAAAACTGTTTCGACGTACATCCTGCAAATAGAAAGGCAAAAACAATATATATTAGCTTTTTCATAAGAGTCCCAACATTAATTTTTTTATATCCGATTGCCAAAAATCTTCTCCATCATTCAAATGGCTTAAATGAATACAGAACAAGAACAGGATTTGCCTCCTCATCCATGTTTTTCAGGAGGTTATAATCTTCGTTAGAGACGAGCTCTTGCATCATTTTCATGTGGTTTTGCAAATAGTCATATTCTAGGACAGATACGAAATAATCATTAAGTGCTGCTACAGGTAGTCTAAATGGATTCCCTATGGTATTTTCTCTGTCTACATGGATTTGCTTAGTTCTTTTATTGTTTTTATCCCGATAAGCGATGATTTGTTTCTTGTCTTTGCTGTTATCAATGCGAATAAACTGATGAGTATCATTTTCGTTATAAATGCCGTTGAAAGCATATCCGCTATGCGAAAATATGTAATCGTTTGCCTCTTCTACACTTAAATCAGCAGGCGGTGGAGCCAGTTTGTTTGGATATTTCAAAATGTATTTCTGAGATACTTTGTCCTCTGCAATATTGTATATTGTGTCGCATTCGATTTCAACAAACGAAGCACCATCTTTTGAAATAGCTATGTCAAATGAGGAAACAGAACTTGTTTCTACTTCAAATTTTCTTGCGGCATATTTTATGTTCAATTCACTATCGGTGACAATTATCTCATAATCATTATACTCTTCGCCAATGCCTCTATTTGTCTGGCCATTCGCTCTTCTAAAAATATAATTGTCGCCACAAACTTTTAGGTGTACATATCCGAAGCACTTTTTGTCTTCGATGTATTTGAGATTTTTGTCAAATATGCTAACATATCCATTTTGATGAATAATGATTTTCTCGAGTTTCTCATCGTACGCCACATCATAGGCTTTCACGATTTCACCCGGACCTTGTCCACGCGAACTTGTTGCAATGACTTTTCCATTTATGTCGAAGACTTTGACTTGCTGTTCCATATTGTATTGATCGAAAACAATAATTCGGTCGCTGGAAACAATTAAGGAAGTAACATATCTTATAAAACTATTCTCTGAAGTTTCCAATGGAATGATTTTCAAATCGGAAATGTCTTTTGTAAACTCAGAGAAGTTTTCAGATTCTTCGACTTCTTCAATGCGTATTTCTTCTATTGATTTGCTGTTGCTTTGAGACTCATTACAAGATTCAAGTGCCAATAGCAAAAATGCAAAAATGAAATTAATGTATTTCATAATATACTAAATTATAAAGAGAGTCGGTTGTGCCCGATTCTCTTGTGTTCGCAAATTATTTGTTAATGCCTTTCATGACTAAATGGGCGCATACATATGGAGTACAATAGTAATTTCCATCGCTTTCACATACCGTACATTGTGCATTGCAATCCTGACAACGTACTGTGATTTTTGTTTTCCAGCAGTCTCTTTTCCCCTTGTACATCGGAATTTCACCATTATCTGCCAAGGATTCAATATTTGCGAATCCTAGCTCATTCATGATGCTGGCGCTGTCGAAAGCGGCAACAACATTCACGGCAGCTACAACTGCGATAGCCACCATTCCAAAAATCTTCTTCATCGTTTATAAAGATTTTAGGTTATACTTCTGTTAGTTAAATGCTTGTTTGCGATGTAAGGCTCCCCATCATCGTATTTCATAGGCATCATTATGTTTGACTTTCATTTTTGTTTCCCCGAAGCAATGCTCCGAGTGTTACAAAGTTAATATATTTTTTTCGATAAGTGCAATATCTCCTTCGATCGCCATTCTGACAATAGAGAATGGTAGTTGCAATTCGCTTTCCTGAATTGCATGAGTTTGTCCTGTGGCGCTTATTCCCACAGGATCTTCAAATCGGGGTGACAGCCACGGAAAACGTCATCCTGAACACTCACACTGTCCTTTTGGTTTTTGATTATTGCCCAACGAAGTGATTTGCAATTTTGGAACGCATAGTTCCCGACCGTTTTAACGCTTTGTGGAAGTGTGATTGAGACAAGACAGTCGAAATCTGAGAAGGCGTAGTCACTAATAGTGGTCAGCGAATCATTTTCTGCCAGCTCCAAATATGTTGCTATCGACTTGTTGTGGAATGCATTCTTCATATTCGAATACCAGTCGCTGAGATCTGCGTCCGTCACATCCGTCAAGCGGACAAAGATGATGTCTCTGTCCTTGAATTTCAGATGGTCATAATCTTTCACATTGGTAAATTCCTCAAGCGTATATTCCTTATATGTGCAGGTTGCCGGCTCTGGCAGATTCTTAGGAATTTTTACGGTGCACGAAGATGCTGCGACAGACAGAATCGCGATTGCTAGACGTTTGCAAGTTTTCATTTTTTTTTGACGTGTTTGGATTGGCAATAGAGCAAAGTTAAAAAAAATGCATGAATATGCAAATATCCCATTTGAATAATTTCTGTCTGTTGCCTTTTTCTTTGTATGGTGATTCCTTTTTGACACTACAAAATATTAGGAGCGGGCTTGTTTTGTGTGGACAAATAATCTACATTTGCAATTAACATCTAAAAATGAAAAAGACATGGATTTCTTTTCACAGGCATATCGAGGCAAAACAGAATGGTGGCGCTATGTCACCTATATTGTAACGTCAATAGTCGTTGCAGCAATTGTTCAGGTCATACTGTTTGTTCCGCTAATGATATTGTGCAACAAGAATGGTATTGTCATGAATCCGAATGAACTGCCATTCCCAATCGTGATGTTGTGCTTTGCCCCGTTCCTGTTCTCGTTCATGCTCTTAGCGAAGCCTTTCTTGAAAAGAAACGCGATGAGTTTCATAACGGCGCGTAAGTCGTTCAGCTTCAGAATATTCGGATGGAGTGCGTTGTGGTTTTGCGTAGTTCTCATACTGGATTTTGTCATCGGTTATCTTTGCGATACTGAAAACCATATTTTCAACTATACTGGCGCGGACTTCTGGATATTTGTCATCATGGCAATAATCCTGCTCCCAATCCAGACAGGCACAGAAGAATTTGTTGTCAGAGGTGTCCTTATGCAGTGGTTGGGTGTCATTTTCCGGAACAGGATTGCTGCAATTGTCGGCTCGTCAATTGTGTTCGCTTTGCTGCATTTTGCCAATGAGGAGGTGACGGATTTCGGTATGCCGATTTCGATGAGCATATATCTCATAACGGGACTGTCGTTGGGCTTGATTGCAACTGTTACCGATGGCATCGAGAGCTCGTGGGGTATGCACTATGCCAATAACCTGATGGCGTTTACCATTTGCAGCGTCGAAAAGAGATATAATCCATTGTTTGTTCTTGATAACGTGGAAGTTACATGGTTTAGCGTCGTGTGTAGCCTGATTGAGACGGTGATTGTGATTTTGTTGATCAAGCGCTTTGTCCCTTTCAGCTTCTCAAGATTGTTTGACCCCGTCGCTAAAGAGGGAACTTCGTGTATGAACAAGAAGATTGATGTTGATCCCATTCGCGTCAGGCAATATGCGAAATATCTGAAACAGGTGCCATATAATGTCTTGCCGCAATCGTTATATACAAAAGAGCATCTATACGATTGTTTTGATTTGAATAATCCTTCGTCATCCTTCGAACAATGCTATGACACGATTGTCTATCGCCACATGGTTGCAACGGGCAAGATCGCTCCCGATGCAATGGAGACGAGTGCGCGATGTATGCATGACTGCATGATAAGCAACCACATGCGTGAATTTCTCAATCATTATGAAGAGCGCCGTGTGATTGGTGTGATGGGCGGACATGCGATGTTGCGTTCCGATGAAAAATATATGCAAACGGCTCGCATCAGCAAACACCTGACCGAACAGGGCTTTTTGATGATTAGCGGAGGCGGCCCGGGCGCGATGGAGGCAACGCATTTGGGCGCTTGGATGGCAGGACGGACCGACGAAGAGCTGGCAGATGCCATTGCGGTCTTGGCCGAGGCACCATGCTTCAAGGACGAATGCTGGTTGGCCAAGTCGTTCGAAGTGATGAACCGCTATCCACAGGTAAGTAACTACGAAAGTCTGGCAATTCCGACATGGCTCTATGGCCATGAGCCACCTGCACCTTTTGCTACGCACATAGCTAAATTCTTCAACAACAGCATTCGTGAAGATACTATTCTGACCGAAGCGTATGGCGGAATAATATACATGCCGGGAGGCGCAGGAACGCTTCAGGAGGTGTTCCAGGAGGCGGTGCAGAATCACTATGTCAGCTTAGGATATCCGAGTCCGATGATTTTTGTCGGTCGCAAACATTGGACTGAGACTACGCCTGTTTATCCATTTATGGAACAGATGATTAAGACAGGACAATATCGCAATCTGATTCTCGAACTTGTCGATACCGACGAAGAGATTATCTCAGCCGTAATGAGGTTCAACCAGTCGGCTGAGTAAGAAAAACGGAAAAAGTCAAGCAGGCTTGTAGCTCGCTTGACTTTTTTGCTTTAATGGCGTTCGATGACGATTGTATATTTTGTTTCGAAACTCTTGCCTTCTGGCAGTTTCTGAATCCAGTCCTTGTCCTCGTAGTCGCCTTGATAATTCATGCTGTCGCATCGTCCGTACCATGGTTCGATGCATACGAAAGGAGCGTTTTTCTTTGGTGGCGACCACAATCCTACGAGAGGAGCGTCGAAACGCAATGTGAGATATGGCAGGCCTTTCTGGTCGGTGAGTGTCACTTCGCTGACCTGGCTGTTTTCGAGGATTAGGGCGTCATGGTTGAATGTTTCGGTAACAAGCGGAAGAAGTCCGTTCTCGTCGGTTTCGATTCTGCTCTTTTCCGATGTCGTATCGGCGCATCCCTTATCGCCGAGTGTCGTGTTCATGAGAACAATCTTCTTGTCTGATCCGAATCGGAAGAAGCCTCTGCGGTTGTCTGCCGCAAGCATCTTTTCCATCTTGCCGAGATTCTCTCTTTCGATGTTGCTGAGCATAGGCCAGTAAAATGCTGGATGTGCGCCGATTTGGAATGCCATTTCACCTTTGCCGGTATTCCTGACCCTCCACATGACGTCAACTTCGTTATCCCTCAGCTGATAGCCTATTTCGAGACGGAAATCGTATGGATATTTCTCGCGTGTCTCTGGCGAACTCTCGAGTGCATACCAGATCTGGTTGTCGCTCTTTTCGATAAGTGTGAAATCCATATCGCGGGCAAAGCCGTGCTGCCCCATTTTGTAGGTCGTGCCTTTTGACCGGTATTCACCGTTCCAGACGCTGCCGACAATAGGGAACAGGACAGGCGAATGTCTCTTCCAGTATTCCGGATTTGCCTGCCACAGATATTCTGTGCCTTCGTATTCTATCGATGTAAGCTCTGCACCATGTTCGGCTACGTCGATGCTTAAAATGCCATTGTTTATTCTCATGTGGTGTTTGTTTGCTTTCGGCAAAGATATCAAGAATTTCCATTGCCGTTGCCCTTTGATTTATAAAAAGCGACATGCGGACTGACTTTAATGTCTTCGGAATCTCCCAAAACACACACTCGGAGATGTCGCGAGGCTTCGGGATGCCTTCGAGATGCGTTCGGGATGAGCCTGTTCTCTGTTCGGCGTAGGCTCCAGCCTACGTTGCAGCTCGTCGAAAGGCAACAAAAAAAGGCGAAGTGGAAACTTCGCCTTTAATATATGGACTTGCCTATCTGTTAATATTCGTCCCAAGCCTTGATGCTGATCTGGTCGATGTCCATCTTGCAGAATGCACGGATGAAGGCTGATGCGAGACGTGCATTTGTGATCAATGGCACGTTGAAGTCGATGGCATCGCGACGGATGCGATATCCGTTTTTGAGCTCATTGTGAGTGAGGTTCTTAGGTATGTTGACCACAAGATCCATCTTCTTTTCGCGGATATAGTCGATAACATTTGGCTTGACATCTTCGTCTGGCCAGTGGAGCAATGTCGAGTCAACGCCGTTTTCTGAGAGGAAACGATGTGTGCCGCCTGTTGCAAAGAGGTTGTAGCCCTTCTTCGCGAGCAGACGTGCGCTTTCGAGAAGCTCTGTCTTCGAACGTGCAGGACCTGACGAAATGAGGATGTTTCCACCTGCCTTTGGAATGCGATGTCCTACAGAGAGCATTGACTGGAGAACGGCGTCGTCGTATGTCTCGCCAAGACAGCCGACCTCACCTGTTGACGACATGTCTACGCCGAGAACAGGGTCTGCCTTCTGCAGACGTGCGAATGAGAACTGTGGAGCCTTGATGCCGACGTAGTCGATGTCGAAGAGGCTCTTTGCTGGTTTCTCAACTGGCAAGCCAAGCATTACGCGAGTTGCAAGCTCGATGAGGTTTACTTTCAAGACCTTTGAAACGAATGGGAAGCTTCGTGATGCACGGAGGTTACATTCGATAACCTTGATATCGTTGTTCTTTGCAAGAACCTGCATGTTGAATGGACCGCTGATTTCGAGCGCCTTGGCAATCTGACGTGCAATCTTCTTGATACGCTTGATTGTCTCAACGTAGAGCTTCTGCGGAGGGAAGACGATTGTTGCGTCGCCCGAGTGAACACCGGCGAACTCGATGTGTTCTGATATTGCGTATGCGATTACCTCGCCATCCTTTGCAACGGCATCAATCTCAATTTCCTTGGCCTGCTCGATGAACTCTGATACAACAACTGGGAATTCCTTCGAAACGTTGGCTGCAAGGTTGAGGAAGTATTCAAGTTCTTCCTTGTTCGAAACGACGTTCATCGCTGCACCTGAAAGCACGTATGATGGACGAACGAGAACAGGGAAACCTACTTTGTCAACAAAATCATAAATGTCTTCGATAGTTGTCAGCTCGCTCCAACGAGGCTGATCAACGCCAAGCTCGTCGCACATTGACGAGAACTTCTGACGGTTCTCTGCACGGTCAATGTTGAGTGGAGAAGTACCAAGAATAGGCACATTGCGACGATGAAGCTTCATCGCCAGGTTGTTTGGAATCTGACCACCCACTGAGACAATGACGCCCTTAGGCTGCTCGAGGTCGATGATGTCGAGCACTCGCTCTTCGGTCAACTCGTCGAAGTAGAGACGGTCGCAGACGTCATAGTCCGTCGAAACGGTCTCCGGATTATAATTGATCATTACCGAACGCAGGCCCTGCTGCTTGATCGTGTTGATTGCGTTGACCGAACACCAGTCGAACTCAACCGACGAACCGATGCGGTATGCACCGGAACCAAGCACGATTACCGAACGATGGTCGCCCACATACTGAACATCGTTGGCTGTGCCGCTATATGTGAGGTAAAGATAGTTGATCTGTGCTGGGAACTCGCCTGCCATTGTGTCGATCTGCTTCACAACTGGCAAGATGCCACGGCTCTTACGATTCTCGCGGACTTCAAGGTTCTGCTCTTCCATCTTGCGGCTCTTGTCCTTGAACACGAGACGAGCAATCTGGAAGTCTGAGAAACCAGTCTTCTTGGCTTCGAGGAGAAGCTCGTCGCTGACATCCTTGATGTTGCTATGCTTTGCAAGCGCATTCTTCACGTTGAAGATATGGTAGAGCTTCTCGAGGAACCAGTTGTCGATCTTTGTCAAGTCGTGAACGTCCTTGACAGACATGCCCATTTCGAATGCTTCGGCGATGGCATATACACGCTTGTCCGTAGGATTGGCAAGCTCTTCCTTGATGTCCATGCCCTTGAGAGGCTGGTTGCCAACGAAGCCGTGTGTGCCCTGACCAACCATGCGCAAGCCCTTCTGGATGACCTCTTCAAACGAACGACCGATGGCCATGATTTCGCCTACAGACTTCATTGAAGAACCGATCTGCTTGCTCACGCCTGTGAACTTACCAAGGTCCCAGCGAGGGATCTTGCAGACGATATAGTCAAGCGCAGGCTCGAAATATGCTGGAGTAGTCTTTGTTACTGAGTTCTTGAGCTCCCAGAGACCATAGCCGAGCGAGAGTTTCGCTGCGACGAATGCCAATGGATAGCCTGTTGCCTTAGATGCCAAGGCTGACGAACGTGAAAGACGGGCATTAACCTCGATTACACGATAGTCTTCCGAGAATGGGTCGAGAGCATACTGAACGTTACACTCGCCGACGATGCCGACGTGGCGGATTATCTTGATTGCAAGCTCACGGAGCTTGTGATATTCTGAATTTGAAAGTGTCTGCGAAGGAGCAACAACGATAGACTCACCCGTATGGATGCCCAGCGGGTCGAAGTTTTCCATGTTGCAGACTGTTATGCAGTTGTCGTATGCATCGCGAACAACCTCATATTCGACCTCTTTCCAACCCTTGAGCGACTCTTCGACAAGAATCTGGTTTGAATATGAGAGCGCATTTTCGGCGCGTGCAATAAGTTCTTCTTTGTTGCTGCAGAAACCCGAACCCATGCCTCCGAGCGTATATGCAGCGCGAACGATGATTGGGAAGCCGATTTCGTCAGAAGCCTTCAGCGCATCTTCAACGCTTTCAACAGCGATGCTCTTTGGAGTCTTGACGTCGATCTCCTTCAGCTTGTTTGCAAAAATCTCGCGGTCCTCAGTGTCGATGATGGCCTGAATTGGTGTGCCAAGAACTCTGACTTTGTATTTTTCAAGAATTTTCTGCTCGAAAAGCTGGATGCCACAGTTGAGGGCTGTCTGACCACCGAACGACAGCAAAATGCCATCAGGATTCTCCTTTTTGATGACTTGCTCCACGAAGTATGGCGTTACAGGCAAGAAATATATCTTGTCAGCAATGTTCTCCGATGTCTGGATTGTTGCAATGTTTGGGTTGATCAGGATTGTTCTGATACCCTCTTCCTTCAGGGCCTTTAGCGCCTGAGAACCAGAATAGTCAAACTCGCCAGCTTCGCCGATTTTGAGCGCGCCCGAACCAAGAATGACAACCTTTCTGACTTCGTGTTTCATGGTATGAGTAGTTTCTATAGAGTCCGTTTTTCCGCTCGCAAAATTAATCATTTTCTGAATATATTACGCATATACAATGTGAATGAATATTAATGATTCAACTTTATTTTGCTCCGTTCGACCTTTTTCGATTTGTACGGAGTCGTGCCTTTTTCTGCAAAGACTCTTCTTTTGAATGGTTCTAAGCCAACGAAGAGATAACGAAGGGATAACGAACCCCTGACGAAGGGATGGATATGTGAAAAATGCACCTGAAATTCGACGTTTGACGTATAATTCCATAAAAATTTGTTCCATCGGAAAATTTTCTATAATTTTGCATCCGTAAAAACAAAAACAACGATTTCAATGAATACTCTGCATCATCACCATCATCATACAGACGACTAAGGGCGGCTGCGATGAGGTTATGCAGATAATCAAGATAAACTCATAGAGGCTTGCCCGAGAAAGGCGAGCCTTTTTTGTTTCAGAAGAAAAATAAAAACAGAATATATATGTTACTTAGAATTGCAGTACAGGCAAAAGGCCGTCTCTTTGAAGAGACAATGACAATGCTCAGCGAATCGAGCATCAAGATCGAATCTGGCAAGCGCACGCTTCTCGTGCCAGCAAAGAATTTCCCGGTAGAGATTCTCTATTTGCGCGATGACGATATCCCACAGGCTGTTGCAAGCGGCATCGCAGATGTAGGCATCGTTGGCGAGAACGAATATGAAGAGCGTCAGGAAGAGGCCGATATCATCAAGCGTCTTGACTTCAGCAAGTGCCGCATCTCGCTCGCCATACCTAATGCAAAGGTCGAGGAGTATGAAAAGGTCGGACTCAAATGGTTCGACGGCAAGAAGATTGCGACTTCATATCCTGGAATCCTTGAGCGTTTCCTCAACAAGAACGGCATCAAGAGCGACATCCACGTCATCACCGGTTCGGTCGAGATCGCACCGGGCATCGGTCTGGCTGACAGCATTTTCGATATCGTGAGCTCGGGCTCGACGCTCGTGAGCAACAATCTCAAGGAGGTTGAGGTCGTCATGAAGTCTGAGGCTGTGCTCATCGGCAACAAGAATATCTGTGCCGAGAAGAAGGCTATCCTCGACGAGCTTCTTTTCCGTTTCGACTCATACAAGAATGCTGAAGGAAAGAAATATGTCGTTGTGAACATTCCAAACGACAAGATTGCAGCAGCAACAGAACTTCTGCCAGGCATGAAGGCTCCAACGGTGACAAAGCTCGAGACAGAAGGCTGGTCATCGCTCGCATCGGTGCTCGAAGAGAAGCATTTCTGGGAAATCATCGGCAAGCTCAAGCAGCTTGGCGCAGAAGGCATCTTGGTCATGCCTATTGAGAAGATGATTCTTTAATTCCCTTTTTTGAGAATAATCAGATGAGACTCGTTAAATATCCAAATAAAGAGCAATGGGCCGAACTTCTCGCACGTCCGTCGTTTGACAATAGCAGCCTTATGGCTACGGTGCAGGGAGTGCTCAATGACATCAAGACACGCGGCGACGAAGCCGTGAAGGAATATGAGCTCAAGTTTGACAAGGTGGAGCTCAAGACGCTTGCTGTGACCGAAGCTGAAATCGCAAAGGCTGAGGCAACTCTCAGCGATGAACTCAAGTCTGCCATACGTCAGGCAAAGGAGAATATCGCCAAGTTCCACGCCGCACAGGACACTCCGCTGCCTTGCATCGAGACAATGGAAGGCGTGAAGTGTTGGCAGAAAGCCGTTGCCATACAGAAGGTCGGCTTGTACATCCCTGGAGGTACGGCTCCGCTCTTCTCGACGGTCCTGATGCTCGCTGTTCCGGCACAAATCGCTGGATGCAAGGAGATTGTGCTCTGCACGCCTCCGAACAAAGAGGGTGAAGTGCATCCGGCTGTGCTCTTTGCAGCAAAGGTTGCAGGCGTGAACCGCATCTATAAGATTGGTGGCGTTCAGGCGATTGGCGCTATGGCTTACGGCACAGAATCGGTGCCTAAGGTCTATAAGATATTCGGCCCTGGCAATCAGTATGTGACGGCAGCCAAGCAATGTGTAAGTCTCAAGGATGTTGCCATAGACATGCCTGCTGGTCCGAGCGAGGTAGAGGTGATTGCCGACGAGACGGCCAATGCGGCATTCGTGGCTGCCGACCTCCTTTCACAGGCCGAGCATGGTGCTGACAGTCAGGCTATATGTATCACCTCTAGTGAGGCATTTGCCGGGCAGGTCTATGCTGAAGTTGAAAAGCAGGTGGCTGCATTGCCTCGTCAGGCACTGGCTGAGAAGTCGCTCGAACATAGCCGCATCATCGTTGTCCATGACTTTGAAGAGGTTATCGACATCACCAACGAATATGCGCCGGAGCATCTCATCATCCAGACAAAGGATTACATGGCGATTGCAGAGAGGATACACAGCGCCGGATCGCTCTTCCTCGGACATCTCACGCCAGAGAGTGCCGGCGACTATGCAAGCGGTACAAACCATACCTTGCCAACAAGCGGATATGCACATGCATATAGCGGCGTCAACCTCGACAGCTTCCGCAAGAAGATGACCTATCAGGAGATAACTCCAAAAGGCATCAGAAACATCGGACACATAGTTGAAGTGATGGCAGAGAACGAAAGCCTCTTTGCACACAAAAATGCTATGACACTGAGAATTAAGTCTATAGAATAGAAGACTATGAAAACATTGAAGGAACTAGTACGTCCCAACATATTTGCCTTGAAGCCATATTCGTGCGCCCGCAACGAATTCACCGGCGAGGCATCGGTATATCTCGATGCAAACGAGAATCCGCTCAACGGCCCGTATAACCGCTATCCGGATCCTCTGCAGCTCGAACTGAAGGCCAAGATTGCCAGAATGAAGGGCGTCAGAATTGAGCAGATAATGCTCGGCAATGGTAGCGATGAACCTATCGACCTCATTGTCCGCATCTTCTGTGAGCCGAAAGAAGACAACATCGTTGCAATTGCTCCATCATATGGCATGTACGAGGTGTGTGCCGACGTGAACAACGTAGAGTATCGCAAGGTGATGCTCAACGACGATTTCACGCTCGATGCCGCAAAGCTTCTTGCTGCAGTCGACAAAAAGACAAAGGTCATATTCCTCTGCTCGCCAAACAACCCGACAGGCAATCTGCTTAACCGCAAGGAGATGCTGAAGGTGGTTGAAGGCTTCGACGGCATTGTCGTCATCGATGAGGCATATATCGACTTCGCATCGGAAGAATCATGGCTCAAGGATCTTGACAGATACAAGAATCTCATCGTGCTCCAGACATTCTCAAAGGCATGGGGCTTGGCTGCCGTGCGCTGCGGAATGGCGTTCGCTTCCGAGGAGATAATGGGCTATTTCAACAAGGTTAAATATCCATACAACATCAACTTGCTGACGCAGCAGTTCGTCAATGAGCAGATCGACATGATAGAGCGCAAGAAGGGTTGGGTGAAAATGCTTCTCGAGCAGCGCGACCGACTCGTAAATGCATTTGAGGCAATGCCTCTTGTGAAAAAGGTATATCCGACCGATGCCAACTTCGTGCTCATCAAGGTTGATGATGCCAATGGCGTTTATAAGTCACTCATGGAGAAAGGTGTCATCGTCCGCAACAGAAACAACGTATCTCTCTGCGGAGGATGCCTGAGAATCACGGTTGGAACGGCAGAGGAGAACGACACGTTGCTGGCCGAGATTCAGAAATAGATTCGTTTGCGAAAACGAATGTTTCAAAATAATAAAATCGCCGATAGTTTTTGCATAAATTGTAAGGACAATCGGCGAAATTGTTTAACTTTGTAACCCGATTTAAGGCATCGCACAATACTATATAAAATGACACACATAGGTTTTGACAATGACAAATACCTGCAGATGCAATCGGAGCATATCAGAGAACGCATTTCGCAGTTTGGTGGTAAACTCTACCTCGAATTTGGTGGCAAGTTGTATGACGACCATCACGCATCTCGCGTCCTTCCTGGATTCTTGCCTGATAGCAAGCTTCAGATGCTTTTGCAGCTGAAAGAGAAAGTCGAGATGGTTATTGCTATCAACGCCGACGACATTGAAAAGAACAAGATACGTGGCGACCTTGGAATCACCTATGATCATGATGTGATTCGTCTCATTGGTGTTTTCCGCGGATTCGGTCTCTATGTCTCAAGTGTCGTCCTGACGCGTTTCAGCAATCAGCCTTTGGCATTGGCATTCCAGGAACGTCTCGAAGGAATGGGCATCCGCGTGTATCACCACTTCACAATCGAGGGCTATCCTTCAAACACTTCGCGTGTGGTTAGCGAAGACGGTTTTGGCAAAAACGACTATGTCGAAACTTCGCGCGAACTCATCGTTGTAACTGCACCTGGACCTGGTTCGGGAAAACTCGCTACATGTCTCAGCCAGGTCTATCACGAATATCAGCGTGGCATCAAGGCCGGATATGCAAAATTCGAGACATTCCCGATTTGGAACATTAACCTGAATCACCCTGTCAACCTTGCCTACGAGGCTGCTACGGCAGACTTGAATGATGTCAACATGATTGACCCATTCCACCTCGATGCGTATGGCATCACGACGGTCAACTATAATCGCGACGTTGAGGCATTCCCTATTCTTGATGCTCTTTTCGAGAAGATTATGGGCAAATGTCCATACAAATCGCCTACGGATATGGGCGTGAACATGGTCGGAAATTGCATCTCGGACGACGAAGCCATCAAAGAAGCATCGCGTCAGGAGATTATCCGCCGCTACTACATTGGCGCATGCGAGTTCAAAAAAGGCAAGTGCAACGAAGAGGTTGTTGACAAGTTGAAGCTTCTCATGCGTAAGGCCGGTGTCAATCCGGAATCTCGCAGCACGGTAGCTCCTGCATTGGCATGCGAAAAAGCAACCGGCAGTCCTGCCGCAGCAATGGAACTCCCTGATGGCACGATAGTGACTGGCAAGACTACAGACCTCCTCGGAGCTTCATCGGCATTGCTTCTCAATGCATTGAAGATTCTGGGCAATGTACCAGACGACATGCATCTCATGGCTCCGGTCATCCTCGATCCTATACAGCATTTGAAAGTTGATCATCTCGGCAATCGCAATCCTCGTTTGCATACAGATGAGACGCTCATCGCACTTTCGATAAGCGCAACGCAGAATCCGTTGGCTGAAATAGCCATGGAGCAACTCGGAAAGCTGAAAGGCTGTGAGGTCCACTCCTCGGTGATTCTTTCGTCGGTCGATGAGCGAGTGTTTAAGCGTTTGGGCATTAACCTCACTTGCGAGCCTAAGTTCAGCGTATAGACAAAATCATATACTATGGCCATAGAGGAAGATTGCTTTTGAGGCAGTCTTCCTTTTTGTCTTATGTACGAATTATTCTTACCTTTGCATATACCAATGCATTAATACCATGATACGACGTGATTATATATTGAAAATCATCGAAGAGTTAATGAAGGCTATTGCAACTCTCCTCAATAAGCCTGGCGCAACGGTGTCGGAGCGTGAGAGCGACATTAACGCATGCTATTCAATGCTTGGCTTCACAGCCGATGACTGTCGTACATCGGAGATTGAAGATATCTTGCTGAAAATTGCTGAGGAGGAAGAAGGCTACATGATGCGCGTTGAGGGAATGGCAGACCTGCTGTTTGTCGACGCAACGGTATGCGACCATTCTGAAAAAGGAAGGAATGATTTGCTGAGAAAATCACTCACTCTGATGCAATATGCCGATGAGAAATCGGGAGTATTCTCTTTTGAGAGAAACGAGAAGATGAACCGGATAAAAGAGATGATAAAAGAGTAGGCAGATGTCTGTACGCGATTTCTTCAACAAACGCATTGCATATCATGATGTGAATATGTGGCTGGCCGGTGCTGCGTATGGATTGGCCGTATATCTTATACTCATCATCTTGCAGCCGTTTGGCATCACGATTCATGGCGATGCAAGGTTTGTCAGAATGTTGCCGTTTGCCTTTGTGACAATGGTAGGCTGTGTCGCGCCATACTATATTCTGCCTCTTGTGAAAAAGGATTTTTTCTATGTTGAGAACTGGACTCGAGGCCGATATACGATTCTGCTGCTGACGATAATGACCATCGTCTCGATTGGCAATATGGTGATTTTCGTATCAGTTCTTGGGGCACCCGTCACTCTGGAAGTGGCGTGGATAGCCTTGTGGCAGACAATCGTCATGTGGTTCCTGATCTTTGGCATCGTTCTTTTCCTGCCGGAAAAGAAAAGACAACGTGAGAAATTGCCGGAGAAGACAAAAGAGGTTATCGTCAGAGGTGCTGGAAAGAACGAAGAGGTGACGATAAGCATCGAGACGTTGCTGTATGTCGAGTCGTCGCGCAACTATTGCAACATCGTGACCGTCGAAGGTGAAAGACAAATCCGTTCGACAATAACAGCCATCGAAGAGCAGTTGTCCGGCTGTGACGAAGTGAAAAAATGCCACAGAGCCTATTTGGTGAATACGGCCAACGTCGTGACGATGGACGGCAGCAGCACATCGGGCTATAAAATCATTATGAAAGGCGGGCTTCAGACGGTGCCCGTTGCCAGACAATATGTGAAGGAGATGATGACTTTGTGGGAGTGAAACCTATATAATACCATAGCATGATGAAAACACTATCCTTTCTGTTTTTTGTTTTGATGACTGTTTTTGTTTCTTGTACACGAAAGAAAGCAGTTAATGAACCTTCTCAGTCAACAGTTGTTCCTAAGGCCGAAAAGGAAGTAGTGTCGTCTATTTCGTCTGACAAGAATATCCAACAGTTAGATTCATTGGCTCAGATCCTTAGAAAAGAGATGTTACATAATGAAGGCGTGGTGAATTATCGTAGAGACGTAAAAGTTCTACCACAAAATGGCGGCAGTATTAAGTGTCGGACAATAGTAAGTGAGGCAAATGGGCAAAAATTGTCAATCCGACGTACAATAGAGCATTATCAACTTAAAGAAGATGGCTCTTTTATAATAAGAACGTCATATTTTGATGATGATTCAGATTCTTGGGATTACGGTTATTGCGATACAGTCAATCACAGCCAAGCACTGTTTGAAATGATAGATAGGTCATCCGATGAGCAGCGACCAGGATTTAGCAAAGATTTTATACCGATAAAAAGAACGGATGATAATAGGTATGTCATTAGTAGTGTAAGCAATTATATATATTGTGAACCAGATCATCTATACTTCGATTTACCTGAAGGTAGTGTTCACATGATATCTTATGATGTCGGCAATGGCTCATACATATTTCTTGTAATTATATACCAGGGAGAATCTGATGAATGCCTTCCATTCTTATATGCAAATGGAACTTTCACTTCTATGCCGAACTTCTTCGGGTACGACTGTCCTGTAGATCCTTTGTTCCGAAACAAGCGAGAAGGAGAATGGCCATGCGGTGACGGTAGTGATTTCTATATGGTGAAAGTTTTCGATCCTAACCATATAAGAGTAGAGCTTGCTGACATGAGAGGTAGCAAAACAGATACAATCTATGTCGCTAATTATGTTGACTACGAATTTGACCAATCTTCGCGAAGCATGCATGTAATAGGTAAAGGGTACTTAGACGAAAAGGAATAATATCTCATTAAGGTAATTACAACACTTGGACTTCAGCTATTGGATTTTATAAAAACAAAATTGGTATTCCTCATCGGTATTTTATTCTTCTTGTAAAAGGTAACATTACATTTAAAGCAGGTATTGAAAATCTAGTTATACGGACAGAAGTGTTATAATTTGAGGAAAGGATTCAGATACACTTCTGTTCGTTCACATCATCATTCTATTCACAAATATTATGTGTATTTGATGTTGTTGTGTAATAGCGGCACACTCCCCATTTGTCCCAAAACAGCCTTGCCATTCGTCCCAAAACCTGCATTTCAGCACAAAACAGCGGGCTTGAACGCTGTGTATCCCACTTTTTTTGCAGGCTGATTTTTCTGCCATTACTTTGCCGATGTGATTACGAAAAAAAGATGATTGAAGGACTTTTGATAGGATTGAGTGTCGGAGCGTCATGCCTTGCATCATGCGGACCATTGGTCGTGTCGGTTATCATGAAAAATACGCCGACCACAAAAGGCGCATACGCATATTTAGGCAAGTTTCTCTTCGGACGTCTGATGGCATATATGGTCATTGCACTCATCGTCGGAATGCTGCATGGCACGGATTGGCAGACACGCAATTTCATTGCAACAACAACGTTGCTGGTCGGCTTGATGATGATTGCAATCGGCTTCATGAAGTTGCCGACATATTGTGCAAAGGGTAGAGGTGTGAAAAACTTCGTGCGACAATATGCACCGCAGATATATGTGCCGGTTCTGGGTTTCATTTCGGCTCTGAATGCCTGTCCTCCGGTTGTGGCTGCGGCAACATCAGCCGCATCTAAAGATTCGATGGCGGAAGGATTGCTGACTTTTATGATGTTCTTCATCGGATCATCACTATACATGCTTCCGTTGCCGTTTGTCTCGGTGGCAAAGGACAAGGACGCCTTGCAGACGATAGGCAGATTTGCCTCGTTGATTGTTGGCGTTGTCATGGTAGTTAAAGGTGTTTTAGCTTTTGATTTTTAGATTATTAAGTGATAGATATGAAAAATGGATTTTATTCAACAGGCAGCATTTTGAGAAGTTCATTACTCGCGTTGCCAATGGTATTAATAAGCATGATGATGCTTAGCAAAGGAGGCGAGGCCTTGGGCACTCAGACCGACATTGTTGCGTATGTGGCGACGACGCTTTTTTATAGCGCAGTCTTCTTCATGATGCTATACAAAGGTTCGACAGACAAGTGGAGAGCCGTGGCCTTCACCGTTTCGGCCGTGTTCTTCACGATCGCATTTATGCACAATCTCGTCGAATTGCGAGGGTCGGTAACCTATTCAGACGAGGAGATGATGATGTGCGAATTGCCGTTCTGCCATATAGTTACAACGATGGTTCTGATTCCGGCAGCCATAAAACAGACGATAATATTCCCAGGAAGCATCCTGACGGGTTTCGCTTCAATCTCGTCCATGTTCGTCATAGTCTTTGGCTCATCGATAATCTTGGGTCGAGGCTTCTGTTCGTGGGGCTGTTTCTATGGCGGATGGGATGACGGATTTAGCCGTATTACGCGCAAACCGTTTATAAAAGCTGTGAATACAACTTATCGATGGTTCGCTTTTGCGATGCTCATTGTGATGGCATTATGGTCGGCAGCAACGCTCATGCCCGAATACTGCAATTGGCTTTGCCCGTTTAAACTTGTCACCGAACGCGATGCCATTGTAGACACCGAATCGCTTTTGAAAAACATCGTGATGATGACAATTTTTGCTGTGCTCGTTGTCATATTGCCTTTGCTGACAAAGAAGAGAATCCAGTGTGCGACATTCTGCCCGATGGGCGCTTTCGAGTCGCTGTTCAACAAGGTCAGCATCTTCCAGGTGAAGAACAATGAGAGCCGATGCATCGGATGTGGCAAATGCCAGAAAGCATGTCCGTTGCTTGCCATAAGCAACGAAAACAAGCCTATGATAAACTGCGCAAAGTGTGGCAAATGTGTCGATGAATGTCCAACAGGTGCGATGCAATTCCATATAAAAGGCACGCCGCTGGGAAGTAAAATGACGACAGCGCGATTGCTATTCCTCTATCCGTCATATATTTTGACGGTCACGCTGCTTGGTGGAAGCATGATGGAAGCAATAAAACTCTTTTTGATGTTTGTAAATATTTAATTTTCAAGATTATGAAATATATATCATATATAATTGCGGGATTCATGACGATAGCAATGATGCTCGTATTCGTGAATATGGGTGAGTGGATGCAGATGGTTGCAAAGCTCCCGTTTATGAAGGTCGATCCGTGGATCTCGGGTGGCGAAGTGACCGATTCGATTGTCGCTGATGACTATAAAATCATGATACACGAAGAGGTACATCAGGGGCTATTCACAGAAGATGGCGATGGGTATGTTCAGCTCGATGTAAGCGGCTGCTATGATGGAAGCCTCGCCGTCGGTGGATCTTCCTATATCTTGAATGCCGACAGCATGCATGTAATATTGCTCGAGGCCCAAACAGGCGAAGAGGTAGCCGTCAGGAAATGCCAGTCGGATGGTGTGTGGATTATGCGTGTCGGTTTATAAATACGGGTATGGATGAGATAGTTATTTCAACGTTTGTTGCAGAGCGTATTTATAATTAAATTTGCGTTGAAATCACAAATTGATGCAAACAAGACATGCGCTTTTACGCACGCGATAAGGAAATAGCTCTTCTCCGTTCCATCGAGCAGAAGTCGCTCACAACGGCTCAGATGACGGTTATCACAGGACGTCGTCGCGTTGGCAAGACGACTCTTCTGCGTCGTGTCTTTTTTGAAGATCATGACGGCGGTTCTCCTGTCGTCTATCTCTTTGTGGGACAGAAGAATGAAGCTCTTTTGTGTCAGGAATTCATTTCCATTATAGAGTCTGTTCTTGGTGAGGATTTCTCTGGAATGACATCTTTTGCATCTCTCTTTGAGTCGGTTGTCGCACTTTCAGAAAAGATGCATTTCACGTTGATTCTCGATGAGTTCTCCAACATTGCGTTGGTCAATTCGTCGCTCGTCGAATCGCTTAAGTCCGTCTGGCTAGCCCATCGTGCTTCGTGCCATCTCAATCTTATTGCGTGTGGTTCGCTCCATTCGGCCATGACTCGCCTTTTTGATGCCGCTGATGCACCTTTTGCCGGATGTGCAACACAACGAATTTCTCTTGCGCCATTCTCAATCGCGACGCTCAAGGAGATTCTCGCCGACTATAACCCACATTACACGCCTGACGATTTGCTTACATTCTGCATGATAACAGGTGGTGTGGCGCGTTATGTCGAGCAGCTCATTCGCGAAGAGGCGTTCACCAAGCAGCGTATAATTCGTGCAACTCTTGGTCATGGATCTTATTTCCTCACCGAAGGTCGCGATATGCTCTCCGATGAATTTGGCAAGGATTCTGGCACATATTTTTCAATTCTTGCAGCCATTGCCGACGGATGTCTTTCGCGTGGCGAGATTACGGGACGCATCAATGTTGAGTGTGGAGGCTATCTCGACAAACTCGAACGTATCTATAATCTCATCAGTCGCCATCGCCCATATCTTCAGCCAGACAACACCCGCAATGTCCAGTATGCTTTCAAGGACAATTTCCTCATGTTCTGGTTCCGCTATGTCTATCGCCATAGAAGTGCCATCGAAATAGGAAATCTCGATTTCGTGATGAAACAGTTTGAGGATGACTATGACAACTTTTCAGCCATACTCCTCAAGAAATATTTCCGTCAGAAATATCGCGAGGAGATGCCCGAATGCATAGTCTCAAACTATTGGGAAAAAGGCAATCAAAATGAAATCGACCTTCTTGCGGCCGATGAGGTAAGCCATACAATCGTTTTTGCAGACTGTCATCGTCAGAAGTCTGCCATCAATCATGAAAATCTTCCAATCAAGGCTCGCGCGATAACCGAAAAGCAGTCCCAATGGACGTTCGTTTTCCTCGCGCTCTCTCTTGATGATATGTAGTGTATCAGCTTTTGATATACTGCGTGTCAACTATTCGCGAACCAGATGAATGTCGCGTTGTGGGAACGGAATCTGTATGTTGTTCTCGTTGAGAACGTTATAGATTATTTCGTTGATTTCGCCACAAGTGCGTAGTTTGGTCTCAATGCGAACCCACATAATGACATACAGATCGACAGAACTGTCGCCAAAAGCAGAGAAAACGACGCTTGCGCGTTTCTGCGGATCGATGTCTGGCTTCTTCGGATTATTCTGGTTGTCGATGTATTTATTTATGCGTTCGAGAAGTTTTTCGCGCACAAATGACACATTCGTTCCGTAGGCGACGCCAATAGGCAACTTCACCAGCTCGTAGGCATGGTTGCGAGTGAGGTTCTTGAAGCTCTTTGCAAAGAGGTTGCTGTTGAGAATGGCAATGATGCTGCCATCCAGCGTCTGCATCTGTGTACTCTGGTATGTGATGCTCTCGACCGTTCCTCGGATTCCGTCGCATTCAATAAATTCGCCTACGCGGACACGTCCTGTCATCAGCGAAATGCCATAGAAGAAGTTGTTGAGGATATCTCTCATGGCGAAACCGATACCGGTTGCAAGACCTGCCGTCACGATTGAGATGCCCGATTTCGGAACTTTCATGAGTATCATCGCGAAGATGAAGAAAATGCCCCATACAAGTACTGCGATGATATGGTTGCCGAGTGTGATATTCGCCTGTCGATTGGCATCGTTGCGCTTGCTGATGATATGATTGTATGCAGCCTTCAAGATGTAGTTGAAATACTTGAAGAAGAAAAAGATGACTGAAACGATCACAATCTTGAAGAGTGAAAGCTGGATAACATCTTCGATGTCGATGAAGTCGGCAAAGAAGATCTTTGCCCAGGCATCCTTCATGTCAAATATGTCCGAAGCCCAGTAGATGCAGACAGGAAGTGACATGACAGCCAGAACCGGAATCAATGTCATATTGATGAAATCGTAGAGAGCTGTCAACTTGAAGTATTCGCCGGTGCGTTTGTTGTAAGCGTTTCTGATGGCCTTGACCTTATCTTTGTCGTACTTCCTGTGCAGATCTACCTCGAAATATCTCTTTTCGAAGTTCTGCATCGCGTCATAGCAGCATGTGATGCCGTGGATACATGTCAGCTGGATCATCCACCACATGAAGATCTGAACGGCCAGAAGCGTAAATCCGCTCCAGCTGGCAATGCACGATGCAAGAATCGTAGCGAAACTTATCCATGTATAGTATTTGTCTGCAACTGGCACTTCGTTGCTGTATTTGTGCACACCTTTGTATTGGAATATTGTCGCAACCAGCAAAAGTGGAGGAAGCAGCAGATTGACAACGCTATTTGGAACGAAGATGATTCGGAACAGGATGACGATGAAACCCATTGTCACGATAGGCAGATAGAGTCTGACTCCATGGCGAAGTTGCTGTGCCTCAAATCGGAATAGCATCGAGGCGATGATTGCCGAGATGAGCAGCGAAAACTCGACGAGAAGTCGGCTGGCCATCTTGAAGAAATAGTTGTTCTCAATCATATTGGTCAGTACGACCATGACAAGTGAGAACAGGACCATTGACCATGCAGTGATGTAGTAGTTCTTCTTTATTTCAAAGTTCTGTCTCTTCTTTTCGTCATTCTTTTTGATGCGTTTCGAGAGGAAGACGCGGAATATTATGTTGCAGATGATGATGGCAATCACAAGATAGAAGATTGCAGCAAATGCAAACATCAGAACAACAGGACCTTTCCAGTCCGACGACACCTTTTCTTCGCCGGTAAGAATATACTTGTCCTTTATGTCGAACATCGCCGTACCAAAGCTGTATTTTGGCTGTGTAATCATCGAGAGGAACGATGATTCGCCATTCTTGAAGATGTTCTGCTGAATAGATGCATATTTCTCGATAGCGTAGTCGTTCAGCTTCTTGAGTTTGTCGCTTATGGCGTTATATTGTTCAAAGTCGAGTTTGATCCCTTCGCCAACTTCTACGAGAGCATCTCTGATCTGTATGGCCAGCATTACGCATGAGTCGCGTTCTGCCTGTAGCTCTGGCGAGAGGAAGAAATCTGGGCGTGTTCGGTTCGTGACTGTCGCATTGACGAGGCTGTCGACGATAGCGACATTTGTGCTGTCAATCAATATTGCAATGCTGTCAACCTCAGGCGCATGGTCGTGTTCGTGATCATGAGGTATCGCTTCTGTATATAGCGAGTCGGCCAGGGTCTTCATGGAGAGCTGATCAGCTGTGGCAATGTCATCGCTCAATGACGAACGAGGAGGCAGCGCCAGCAATGCTTCGATCAGTCTGTTATAGCGGTCGATGTCATTGTTGATGCGGTCGATGTATGCGTTGTATGGCTGGCGTTGACGCTTGAAAGCACGATATTGTGCCGTTGCCTCATTGCATGCATAGGTCAGGTTAAACACGTAGCCGTGTTTCTGCGAATAGAGAATGAGCGCAGTCTGATTGCTCTTTTGCACAAGTTCAAGCATTTTCTTGTGCTGCATCTCATCGAATTGTTTATACTGCGCAATGTTGATTTTCTGCTGTTTGCGCATCTGCTCGAGTTCATCGTGCAGAACTTGCAGTGTCAAAACGAGGTTGCTCTCGTTGAGCACGCCTGCAGAAGGCATGGCTGCTGTTATGAGCACCAATAAGATTGCCAGTCGTGTGATAATTCGCTTCATCGTGAAAACGTGTTGTTTATGCTGGCAAATATAAGAAAAAAATGTTCCCTATTTTTTCCTGATGAGGAAAAGTCCGTCGCGGATAGGCAGAATTACCTTCTCAACTCTGTCATCGGCGGCAACGATGTCGTTGAATTTCATGATAGCTTTTGTCTGTGTGTCGCCATTTGCAACGGGTTGTACGACGTGGCCGTCCCACAAAATATTATCTGCCAAGATGTATCCGCCGCTTGAGACGCGTGGCAGTATCATGTCATAGTATAACGGATAATCGCGTTTATTCGCATCCATAAACACAAAGTCGAACTCGCCTTCAATCTGGCTTATGACTTCTGCCACGTCGCCGATATGAAGCTCGATCTGGTCGCGATGTTCGCTTTTATCCACAAATTTCCTGATGATCGGTTCTAGTTCGTCATCAATCTCAATTGTATGAATGATTGCGTCGGGACGCAGGAGACCTTCTGCCATTGAGAGTGCAGAATACCCGGTGAATGTCCCGATTTCAAGCACTTTCCTCGGATTAGCCATGCGTATGAGCATCTTCAGCACAGCACCTTGAAGATGACCGCTGAGCATTCGCGGAGCAAGCACTTTCAGATGTGTGTATCTGTCAAGTTCGTGGAGTATGTCTGGCTCTTTGTCGATGTGTTCGGCAATGTAGCGTTCCATCTCTATGCTGTTGAAATCCATGGCTTTATGTGTATATTAGTGAAGATAGTTTCTGTGGATCGACAACATCCTGCGCTACTTTCTGAATATCGGCCGAACTGATCCCGTCAATACTTTTACATGTGGTTTCGATATCGATGGCATCGCCATAAAGAATGACGCTTCTGCCCGCCGACAGCATTTGGTTTTCACCATCATCGGCCGACATCATGATCTGTCCGGTAATCTGACGTTTGAGTTTCGACAGTTGCGTGTCAGTCAATGGCGACGAACAGATCCGTTCAAGCTCTTTTCTGACGATGCGCAATGATCGCTCGATGTTCTCTGCATCTGTTCCGAAATAGATGCTGAAAATGCCCGAATCGCTGAATGTCGTGTAGTCTGTCTCAACGTTATATGCAATGCCGTTTTTCTCGCGGAGCAGAAGGTTGAGACGAGAGTTCATGCATGCTCCGCCAAGCATATTGCTGAGCATGAACATCGGCAGGCGTCGTGTGTCAAATGTGCTTGGCGCAACATTTCCAATGACCACATGTGCCTGATTTGTACCTTTTGCAACTGTTTCGGAAAAGCGTGGGCGCAACTCTGGCGTTTGTCGTTGCCACGTACGCTTGTTTACTGCAATTTTACCAAGATATTTCTCTGCAATTCTGATGATATTGCGCCATTCGAGATTGCCATGAACGCTCATGACAATCTGTTCCGTGTTGTAATTCTTTTCAATGAAACGGCGCACTTTTTCGGCCGAAAATGATGCAATGGAATCAACGGTGCCGAGTATGTTGTGGCCAAGTGTGTCGTGAGGGAAAAGCAGCTCTTCAAAATCATCGAAAATCAACTCCGAAGGCGTGTCTTTATACGATGTAATCTCATCGGCAATGACCTCTTTCTCTTTCGCCAGTTCTCGCTCCGGAAATGTCGAGCAGAAAACCATGTCGGTTATCAACTCAACGGCTCGCTCGAAATATTCCTTCAAAAAAGCCGCGTGAACAACGGTCTCCTCCTTTGTCGTATATGCATTCAGCTCACCGCCGACTTCATCGAGGCGACTCAGAATGTGAAAGGCTTTGCGTTTCTGTGTTCCCTTAAAAACAGTATGCTCGATGAAATGAGCCATTCCATGCTCGTCTTTGTCTTCATCGCGCGAGCCCGTGTTGACGATTATTCCACAATAGCACACGTGTGACGCTGACGGCACGTGAACAACGCGCAATCCATTTGACAAACTATGAACATTGTAATTCATTGCGTCTCTATGTGTGCTTATGAAGTTCTAGTCTTCGCGGTAAATATCCATTGTGCGACCATCTGGAATGATGTCGGCAACGATCATGCCGTCGTCCGTAATCTCGTATGTGTTTGCGCCATCAACACGTGCTGAATTCCAACCTTCCGGCATCGGACGGCAGATGGTTATCGGCATGTTATATATCGTTTTGTCAAGCGATGTCCCAACCTGTATCGAAACGAAATCGTCTTTCTGGTTGACAAGTTCAATCTCTACGTTGTCGCGCTCTTTGCTGTATTTGACGAGATTTGCAAATGTCTCTGTGCAAAAATCTTCCTTGTTGTTTGCAACGTATGCAAGCGTACTGTCAAGAGCCACAGATGAGTATGGCGAATAGCCTGTGCCGTTGTCAATCTCATGAATCAGAAGTACACACCATCCGCTCTTGCGTCGTGTCTCGTCGAAGAGGTCGATCACGCTTTGCGCACTTTTAAAATCCGATTCCGTGCCAATGCAGAACGAGCTTATGTGATAGTAACTTTCCGGCGTCGGAGGCTCAATGCGTCTGTCGCAGACTCGTGCTCCGATGAAGTGCTTCATGGTTATCGTTGTGTCGCATGTCACACAATATGGATAAGCCATGGTGATGCATTTTTCACCATCTGTATATTTCTCTATTGTCTCGACCGATGTTGCAAATTCATTGTCAGCTTCATCTGCCGATGCTGCAGAAAGCGAAATGTGGTTGAACGTATGGCTGCCTATTTCATGACCATTGCCGGAAATCTGTGCAAGAGCGTCCCAATTTTCAAAATCTTTCAAAATCGGGAAAAATGTTGCTTTGATGTCATAGTTGTCGAGAAGTGGCACAGCTGTAGTAAACTGATTCTCAAGGCCGTCATCAAAAGTATAGGTTATGGCAGCCTTGCAGAAATGAGGCCATGTCGCAACTTGACATTCGTGTGCTGTAGGGTCGATTTTGGTGCATGCGGACATCATTGCCACAGCAACCATCATAAATAATATCTTTTTCATGAATCTTTTTTTCAGAATGTTATGCAAAGACTTGCTCCCAACGATTTGTTCTCCATGTCTGGAACGATGGTTGGCTGCCACTCCAACGACAGATCGTCGCTGACGTCAAATTTGAAGAAATGTGCGTCCACGGCAGCATCAACAATCTGTATCACATAGAGACCGATAAGTCCAAAATAGCTCAAATCGCGATAGCGGCGGAAATAATCCTTGTTGCTCTTCAGAGCGCCTTGAAACCATGAACGATGTGTCGTCTCTATCTCCTCAAGCGTAAGACCAGTCTTTTTGATTAGTTTCTCGTAGCTTTTGTTGTTCGGATCGCCTATCAGAAAATCGCGATAGGCATTTTTATAGGTGACGTATTTTTTATTGTTGAAATGAATCGCATAGCACAACGCACCAATACCTCCATAGAGGATTGGCAGTTTCCAGTATTTGCCGTTGTAAATCTGTCCAAGTCCGGGAAGAACAGCCGCATACATCGTTGCCGTATGCGGAGAATGACCCATCGCGCCCCATTTGTGTGATTTGATAAGCTTGTCTCCGTTGGGCAATATCGTAACCATCGAGTCACGCAATACAACGTCTGCAATGGTAATAGTATCTGCAGCGCCGATGTTCTCAACGGGCGTCGCTTCTTCCTGTGACCATGCTGTTGCCGATGAAAGCAAGAACAATATTATCCAGAAAATCCTATTCAATGCCAAATTCTGTTTAGGCGTGCTGATCAAGTGCTGCAAGAATACGCTCCAACTCCTCGTCTGAGTTAAATGGAATCGTAATTTTTCCCTTGCCGTTATCTTCTCGGCGTTCAAAACGTACCGACGTTCCGAAGAGTTTCGACAGATTTGTGCGCATCTCTTCATACTCCTGACCAAGCGAACCCTTGTTGCGGGATTTTGTCGCCTTTTTGTCGGAATTTTTCGATTTCTGGCCGTTGTATTCTCTGACAATCTCTTCGATGTGGCGAACAGAGTAGCCGTTTTCAACGGTCTGCTCATAGAGCATTATCTGTGTAGCCTCATCTTCGATGCTTATTATCGCACGTGCATGACCTGTCGATATCTTTTTCTCGCGAAGACCTGCCTGAATCTCTGCTGGTAACTTCAACAAACGGAGACTGTTTGTGACTGTCGAACGGTTCTTGCTGACTTTTTCAGCAAGTTGCTCCTGAGTGAGCTGACATTCGTCGATGAGTCGCTGATAGCTGATAGCCTCTTCAATCGGGTTGAGATTCTGACGCTGTATGTTTTCAATGAGGGCATACTGAAGCATCGCATCGTCGTCAACTTCGCGTACGTATGCAGGAACAGTCGTCAATCCCGCAATTTTCGATGCACGGAAGCGACGCTCACCACTGACAATCTGATACTTGCCATTCTGCAACTGACGAAGTGTCAATGGCTGGATGATGCCAACCTCCTTTATTGATGCGGCCAGTTCCTCAAGCTGCTGCTCGTCGAAATCGCTGCGAGGCTGCCATGGATTGACCTCAATGAGATCAATCTCAATCACGCTTGTGTTGGCTTTTTTCTCAATTATATCGTCGCTGACGTCCTGAAGCAATGTGCCCAGACCCTTGCCTAATCCTTTCTTGTTCACTTTTTCTCCCTTTTGACGTTACAATTATTTCGCGTTGTTCTCGTGCTTGTCAAGAATTTCGCGGGCAAGATTCAAATAGTTCTGTGCACCTGTCGATGACGCATCATATTCGATGACGGATTTTCCGTGGCTTGGAGCTTCGCCAAGTCGTACTGCGCGAGTGATTAGAGTCTCGAAAACCATGTCCTGGAAATGTTTCTTAACCTCTTCGAGCACCTGCTTCGAAAGGTTCAGACGATTGTCGTACATCGTCAGAAGGAATCCTTCGATTTCAAGATTCGGATGCAGTCTCTTTTGGATAATCTTAATGGTATTCAGGAGTTTGCCAAGACCTTCAAGAGCGAAATATTCACACTGAACCGGAATGATCACCGAGTCAGCAGCAGTAAGGCAATTTACAGTTATAAGACCAAGCGAAGGACTACAGTCAATCAGGATATAGTCGAAATCATCACGCAGTTTGTCAACCATTTTGCGCATGATTTTCTCGCGATCTGTCATGTTGAGCATCTCGATTTCAGCACCGACAAGGTCTATGTGCGATGGCATAACATACAGATTCTCAATGCGACACTGCAAAAGAGAAGACTTTGGATCAGCTCCGTTCACGAGACATTCATATATAGAAGTCTTGACGTCGTGAAGGTCAAAGCCCAAGCCTGATGTCGCATTTGCCTGTGCATCTGCATCAATCACCAGAACTTTCTTTTCCATGATTGCCAAACCGGCTGCCAGATTAATGGCCGTCGTGGTCTTTCCTACGCCGCCCTTCTGATTTGCTATAGCTATAATTCTTGCCATACGTTCTCTAAATTCAATTGCTTTTGGCGCAAAGGTACTCTTTTTACACCGATTCGCTTGTTAATAACTATGCTTGTTTTGAACAACTTTTTGTGTGGTTATCAACATGGTTTTCGACAAATGTCGATAATACTATTTGCATATCAGAGCTACTGCGTAAGCTGAAGCGCCCTGCTCTTCGCCTTCAAAACCTAATTTCTCTGTCGTTGTTGCTTTTACGCTTATTCGATCTACATCCACGCCGATAACGTCCGCTAATGTCTGCTGCATATTTTCTATCAAAGGCTTGATTTTCGGACGTTGAAGAGCAATCGTGGAATCAATATTCCCGACTCGGTAACCTTTTGTCGCAATCAGATCAACAGTCCTTTTGAGCAGAATCTTACTGTCAATACCCTTGAAATCATCACTTGTATCTGGAAAATGATAGCCGATGTCGCGCATGCCTGCTGCACCCAGCAAAGCATCACAAATGGCATGAATCAGGACGTCACCATCCGAATGGGCAACCCAGCCTTTAGTGTGCTCAACCTTGACACCGCCAATCCACATCTCCAATCCTTCGCGCAACTGATGCACGTCATAGCCATAACCCACACGAATATCCATCATAGTGGTCATTTTTTTATGACTTGGCCAAGATCAAAGCCCAATGTGATACGAACAGTGTTTGCAAGAGCACTATTATTGTTGGCCTGACCGACTGTGAAGATATAGCTTGCATCAACATTCAACATCTTGTACTTCACGCCAAGACCGACTGTTGCATATCTCAGATTTCCCTTGTTCTCATGGTTGAAATGATAACCGCCACGAGCTGAGAATATGTTATTGTATGTATATTCCAAACCACCCATCACATCAATTTCCTGAAGTTCCTCGCGAGCACCATTTGGTGCATCACCAAACGATGTGAAGATAGAACCGATCACCGACTTGTCGTAGTATTTCATGCGACGTGTGTACGCATCATCGCCATCTTCACCGTCGTCATATCTATAGGTCGGCGTTGGAACAAGCAGTTTGTTGATGTCTATCGCAGCACCGATGCGGTTATATGTGTCGATGTCATACCAGAAACCGCCACCGATTTTAAGGTTGGCTGGCAGATATTCATTTGTATTGCCGTCGTCATAGGTAATCTTTGTACCAATGTTCGACACATTCACGCCAAACATGACATCTGCTGTGCGTCCTTTGTCAACTTTTATCTGCTTTTTGAAGTAAAACGCAAGGTCAGCAGCTGCAGCATTGCCTGCCGAGTATGAGTCGTCTTCTTGCTGGAAGCCAAGGTCTGAATGAATGTATCTAAGTGCTACAGAACCAGACCAATAGTTGCTCAATTTCAGCGAATATGCTGCATCAATCGCAAATTCGTTTGGCTTGTATGTGCCTTGCTCATCGCCTGTTTCGTTGTAAAAAACGAGGTCGCCAAGCGAGAAATATCTTACAGAAGCGCTGACATTGTTTCTTTGGTCAATTTTATAGTAGCCAGCCATATAAAACAAGTTTATATCACTGACGAGTGAGCGAAGCCATGGCGTGATTGAAACTGAAACGCCAGTCTTCGAGTCCATAAAGGCATATTTTGCAGGGTTCCAGTGTTGGGAGTTGATATCTGGAGTTGACGCAACACCTGCATCACCCATTGCTGTACCACGAGCCTCTGGTGCAATGTTCAACATTTGTACGCTCGATGGAATAGGATTGTAGTCCTTTTGCGCATTCGTGTTTGTCGATAACGTCATGGCAAAAAATGCCAAGGCCATTGTCTTAAAAATCTTGTTCATCTTTACTTTTTGTTATATCCAAATTGTGTAGATGTTCTCTATAGGCTCAATATGTTGATTATTAGTTTACTGCAATCATTATACGACACACAAAGTGGCCTTTTCGACCACTGCTGCTTGTCACATTTGCTTTGACGATATACATGCCTTTCGGCAATGCGTATATGTCCGGAACTATCTCGGCAAGCGCGATTCGTTCTATTTGCATTTGTGAAGCAATTATCTGCTCTGTACCTTTCGCTACGCATTGTCCGGCGAGCGAATACGCGTTCACTTCAACATCAAGAGTTGTGCCTCCATCGTTGTGGCTGAACTGCAGAATTGCTTCGTCTCCAGCATGAATGATATTTGGATAAATCTCGGATTTTCCAAATGTTATCTTGCTGTTGTTCTTGACGTTGACGTCAATCGACACTTCAGACGAGTTGTTCATGTTGTCCCACGCCTTCAGTGTTAGTTTTTTCTTGCCATCCTCAAGTTTGCCAAGTCGATATATCAGCATTCCTTTCGTATGGCTGCCTTCTTCGTATGCAAAGTTATTATTCAAAATGATATAATCACTCCTGTTTTCATCAAAAAATACAGAAATGTCGTGTCCGATTCCCAATCCAGATACGTTTATGCCTGATTCATCCTCGATTTTCGCGAATAGTGTAGGGTATGATCCTGTCGTTTGGCCATCTGAAAATTCTTCGTAATCTATCCATGCATTAATGGTCGGACCAATGGTGTCAACGGGAATGTCCTTTGAAATGCCGCCAACGAGCACTTCGTAGTCGTTGCCATCGGCTTCTCGTCCATCGTCTGAGACTGCATAATATGATAAAAGACCATATCCAACCTCTAGGTTCATATCTATTGGCATCGGAATATCAGCACAGAATCGTCCGTTGTGTACTCGCGTCGAACCATTGAATAACAATGTGTTATACTGCTTGAATACATATACGGGGCTCTTTGAGCCATTGGTTTTTATGGAATTTTTCTTGTCGTAGAGATTTATAATTACTTCTCCGTTAAATGATTCGTCAACTTCTCCGTTTTCGTCGGTTACGATTCCGCAAATCTGATTAGTCTGCAATGCCGCTATTGACAGATCTGTGTTGTCAATGTCTTCTCCATTAATCTTCTCTGTTATAACTGATTGACTATTGCTGTATAATCTGATGGCAGGGTCTCCCAAAAGGATATATTTTAGCGAGTTTACCAATCCTCCGGTCTCTACTTTTGCATATCTAAGGGCTTCGCCAATGGAACAGAATCTTCCGTCTGCTTCAAGAGTGAACAAGCGATTGTAAAATTCTTGATTGAGTCTGTAGTTGCTGTCGCTGAACACGACACGTGTCGAAACAATTGCTCCTATGAATCCGCCGTTTGCGTACAGGACAGACTCTTCTGCCGAACTGTATAGTCCATGGTCGAATGGGCCGAATTCACATGCGGCTGTTATCAGGAGAGGCAATCGTGTCTTGTTTGTCCAGTTTTGGATGTCTTTTTGTCTGAAAAGGTTGTCTGCCGTGAGCGATGTTGGGCCTGCATGGCCGACGTAATCAATGATGAGGCTTCCGTCATTTATTGCTGATGTGAAATCATTGAATGCACCAGCGTAGAATATACCTGTCGCTGTTTTTGATGGCAGGTACGATTCCTGATATATGCGCTTTACGTTTAATTGTGGCATGCTTTTTTCAATCTGACTTGCCAATTTCTCTGCATTGGTCAGATGTTCGTTGCTATCGCCATCGTCGGAAACAACGACAACTCTTTTCTTCCAGATGCCATGATCAAGACCTTTGATATAAGTCTCGCTTTTGTCCACAAGGATTTTTGCCTCTTCAACGGTTGTGCATGGGAAACGTCCGACGGCAATATCCATGCGTGCTGAAATGTCGCTGCCTCCTTCGTTGTCGTCAAGCCATCCAAAGAAATCATCGGTGACATACGTCTGCGACTCATGTATCGAATTGAGCGATTCATAAACTGGAACGAGATTGTTCTTGTTCGTCGAGTTCGGTCTGTTGTCGTAATATCCGTTGCCAAATAATAATAGGTATTTCAGCTCATGATCGCCTCCTTTTGAGCGGTCGTATATCATCTTTGTAAAGTCGCGTATCGCGCTTACGTCAGTTTTGCCTCCTGAAAATTCGTTGTAAATCTCCGGACAGGTTGCAACGACGACATTCAAGCCTTGCAAATCGTGGTGAATCGTGGCAAGACGTTCCGCCTCTTCTTTGAAACTTTCGTGCGTAACAATCAGATAATCCGCTTCTTTAATACTGTGCAGATTTTGGTTCGTTACGTTCTCAACGAATTCTGGTTCTTCAAAATCGGCATTTGGATTGAATGCAATGAAGTCGCTTTGCAAACCGTTGTCATACGCAAATGACAGTTTGTTGCCGGAAAACTCTGTCTTCATTTGTTGCTGGTCGGCATATTTGCCAACGCTCCATACTAAGGTCCCCTTCGGCGCATTGCTGATCTCAAACCTGGTAGCTCCGTTGCCGTTATATGTTCTCTTGTGCCTGAAATTAAGTTCGTTGACATTCTTCATATCCAGCAAAGACTCCGCCGTGACATCGACATAATCCACCCATCCTCTGTCTGACGTCGAGTTCAGTTTCATCTCTATCTCTACGTGGCATTTGTCGTTCGCAGCGTTGTCTACGGTAAAGTATCTGATTACAGATTTTGCATAATCGGAATATTTGCCGTTTCCAATCGGACTTATTGTGCCCGATGTCGCTTCTGCGCCATTGACTTTGATCGTATAAGCTACTGCTTGTGAGGATCTTGCGAGTAATCGTGCAGCGAAAAGCATTTGCGTTGACTCACCATCGCGTTTCTGAAGCTTGATGTCAAATGCCGTTTTAGGCTTGCCTGTCGACAATTCGTTGCCGAACCATTCTCGTCCGGATTTCTGAATGTTATATGTGTTTTCTTCGTAATGAGCTCTTGTGTTATACACGCCCGTATTGCGAATGATATCATTTGCTGTCGAATACTCTTCAGGACTGCCAGAGGGCTCGCCACTGTCTGTTATATAATAATATGTATAATCGCTGTTCTGATGCAATGATCCGATGAATCTGGAGTAGGCAGCATTGTAGTTCCAAGCCAGAACTCCTTCGGCATAAAATAGTATGCCTCGGCTGTTTCTGACGACAGGCAGTTTTATCAAGTCGGTAACTCTCTCTGCGCCATTGCTCAATGGCAATTGCGTGCCTCCAAAACCATACACGGAAACCTTCGAAATGTCATTAAAGCCCATTTGCTTCAATGCCGATGAAGTAAGCATTTTTATTCCGGATGACTTTGTACGGACCTTGGCCCATTTTCCTGTTGAAAGGACGGAATTGTCAGGTTGAACAACAGCGGATTTGTTTTTGCCATTGTCTGCAATGTCGCTGTCTGTCAATTCTTGAACTTGCTGAGGATCACGCAATAAGGAATAATCCTGTGCGTGCATGGTTGCAACACAAAGGATAATGGCAAGTATGGTGTGAATTGTCCTCATTTGTTCATAAAAGTTCTGCAAATTTAGCAATTTCTTTCTTTAATGTTAATGGTTGAATTTTTTTCGTTTATATCGTGTTGATGCGGACCTTATTTGCAGAAAAGAAAATGTCGATTCAAAACATTTTGAAATATTTTTACATAAATATTGAAAAGAACTCAACCTTTTTTGTATTTTTGCGTTATAATTGGTTGCCTATAGTGGCAAAACTGAAGTAGCATAACATATAAGTACAGATATTATGAAATTGAATTTCAAGCAATTGGCTATGTTTGTCGGCGTTGGAATGTCGATAATGCTGATGTCTTGTTCAAAGTTCGGCGGTTCAAATGTTTCTAATACCACAGGCTGGGCATACAATGATCCAGATTGGGGTGGTTTTGAATATCAGTCGGGCTATGAGCAGCAGACAGGTCCAGGTCTTGTATTTATCGAAGGCGGTACGTTCATTCAGGGACGTGTAGAACAGGATGTAAACTGGGGTATGGATAATGTTCCACGCCGAGTAACTGTTGCATCTTTCTATATTGATGAATGTGAGGTTAGCAACGCAAACTACCGCGAATGGCTTCACTGGGTTCGCCGAGTATACAGCGAATATCCAGACCAGTACAGAAATGCTTTGCCGGATACTCTCGTATGGCGTCGTCCATTGGCATACAATGAGCCTTATGTCGAGAATTATCTCCGTCACCCTGCTTATGCGGATTATCCTGTCGTTGGTGTTAGCTGGAGGCAGGCTACGAACTTCTGCAAGTGGCGTACTGACCGTGTAAACGAAATGATTCTTGTTCAGGAGGGTATCCTCGATTTGAACATCAACGACCAGCAGGGTTCGAACAACTTCGATACTGAAGCATATCTTTATGGCCAGTACGAAGGAGTTCAGGGTAAGCATCCTATGGAAGATCTTAGTCCAGACAATGAATATCGTCGTGTTCGTATTGATGATGGTATCTTGTTGCCGAAGTATCGCCTCCCAACTGAGGCTGAATGGGAATACGCTGCTCTTGGTCTCATTGGAAACACTGAGGAAGAAAGACTTTCAGATCGCAAGATTTTCCCATGGAATGGCCATGTTGTTCGTAACGCAGGTGAAAATGAACGCGGTCAGATGATGGCTAACTTCGTAAGAGGAAATGGTGACTACATGGGTACTGCAGGTCACTTGAACGATAAGGGTGATATCACAGTTCCAGTGAAGTCGTACTGGCCAAACGACTATGGCTTGTATTGCATGGCAGGTAATGTTAACGAATGGGTTGATGACGTATATCGTCCTTTGACATTCGATGATGAAGATGAGTTCAATCCTTATCGTGGTAACGTGATGAAGAAGAAGGTCCTCAATGAGGATGGCGCTCCTGTCGAGAAGGACTCACTTGGTCGCATCCGTTATGTTGAAGAAACAGACAAGGATATCCTTGACAGAAAGAACTATCGTACAGCAAATAACATCAACTATCTTGATGGTGATAATCGTTCTAATATTGCCAATGATTGGACTAACAGCGATAACAACACAGAATCGATGTATGCTGGTACGCGTAATGCAAATGGTCTTCGCAACCTTGTTTCGGACCTCACACGCGTCTATAAAGGCGGTGGTTGGAGAGACCGTGCATATTGGTTGAGCCCAGGTACTCGTCGTTTCCTTGACGAACGTGAGAGCCGTGATGATATCGGTTTCCGTTGCGCAATGGTTCGTGTAGGTTCACCTGTTCAGGGTGGCGGTTCAAGAAGATGATTTCATTGAAATATACAGAGAAGAGGGTTGGATGTTCCAGCCCTCTTTTTTTTAGACGTGATAAATATGATTATAGAAAAGATGTATGAGGCATTCCGTAAGTCAAACGGGGTCTCAACAGATACGCGCACGATTGGTGAGGGGACTTTTTTTGTTGCTCTCAAAGGTGAGAAATTTGATGCGAATACGATGGTTGATCAAGCTCTTGAAAAGGGCGCTCTTCATGTCGTTACATCCAATAAGGATTATGTCGGTAATAATAAGGTGACCGTTGTTGACGATACGTTAAAGGCTTTGCAGGATTTGGCTTCATATCACAGGAATCAGCTTGGTCTTCCTATTGTCGGAATTACAGGTACAAATGGAAAGACGACGACAAAAGAGTTGGTTTCGGCAGTTTTGCGCAAAAAATATAATGTGTATTGCACGAAAGGAAATCTTAACAATCATATTGGTGTGCCTTTGTCTCTACTGTCCATTACGGATCAGCATGATATGGCTGTTATTGAAATGGGTGCAAGCCATCCGAATGAAATCAAGGAGCTCGCTGCTATTGCACAACCAAATACCGGACTCGTTACAAATGTCGGTATCGGACATATCGAGGGTTTTGGATCTTTTGATGGCGTCAAGAGAACAAAGGCGGAGTTGTATGCGCAATTGAAGAAAAATAGCGGTACTGTCTTTATAAATGCCACCAATGACAATCTTGTTGAAATGCTTGGCGATTATGACCATACATTCTCGTATGGTACAGATATGGAGCAATGCCTTGTAGATGGTCATGTTGTCGAAATGCAGGAAACGCTCAATTTCGAGTGGCGATATAATAATGGTAATTATCATGTTGTCCGCACACATTTGAGTGGTGCCTACAATCTTGAGAATGCGTTGGCAGCCGCTGCGGTGGGTTGTTTTTACGATGTCGATGTAGCAGACATTTGCGAGGCGATTTCTGATTATATGCCTACAAATGGACGATCGCAGATCGTTGAGACCAAGAGAAATCGACTCATTGTTGATGCGTATAATGCCAATCCAAGCAGCATGAATGCTTCGCTTGATAATTTCGTATCCTTGCCTGGTGATAATAAGACGTTGCTACTTGGTGCGATGCGAGAACTTGGGCCGGAGCAGGATGCACAACATTTGGCACTGCTTGAGAAGATTGAGCGCTGTGGTTTTGATTCTGTTTACCTCGTCGGAGGTGAATTCAAGAAATTCCAGGATAAATTTTCGAAGTATCACATGGCAGATAACGTCGAGGAATACAATGATGCTCTTGGTTGTATGTCAGGACGATACATTCTGATTAAGGGATCTCATTCAAATCATCTCGAGCGAGCTGTTGAACTTCTTTGATGCTTTAAGTTGAAGTTTTTTCAAAAAAACGCGACAAAGTCTTTGCAGATTCAAAATTATAGCTTAACTTTGCATCGCATTTGAGAGATATATCTCGTGCATTGAGGATTGCCCTGTAGTATAATGGTAGTACAGAAGATTCTGGTTCTTTTGGCGAGTGTTCGATTCATTCCGGGGCAACAATGATAGGGAGCAAGCTCCCTATTTTTTTTACATAGAGGATAACTTTGTGTAGCGTTTAATCGACGGAAGACGTCGTGAGAACAACTGTTGGGATTGTTCCATAGTATAATGGCAGTACAGGAGATTTTGGTTCTCTTAGTCGAGGTTCGAATCCTCGTGGAACAACAGTGAAGGACCTGTCGGGTTTCCGACGGGTCTTTTTTCTTTGTAATAAACCTTTTTCTTTTTTTTATTTGCTTTTCTGGATTCCATTTTTTTGTGAATTGTTGAAAAGTTGCCTATAAGTAATTCCAAAGACATTAATTATTAATATCTTTGCATAAATAAGATAAAAGAAGAAAAATGAAAAAAAATATACCTAACACCATCACGCTTTTGAATATGTTGTGTGGCGTTATTGCAACAGTGTGTGCGGTTAGTGGTCTTGTTAAAGAAGCTGCATTCTTGATTTTTGCAGGTGCCATATTCGATTATTTTGATGGCTTTTTTGCACGTTTGCTTCATGTGAGCAGTCCTATTGGAAAAGAACTTGATTCGTTTGCGGATGTTGTGTCGTTTGCCATAGCTCCTGCCGCAATATATTCGACCTACGTCAAATATCTTGTCACTGGTGACTGGTATATTAATATTTACTATTTGAATGGAACATGTTTGCTTTTCGTAATCATGCCTTTTGTCTTGGCTTTGTTTGGAGCTCTCAGACTTGCTAAGTTTAATCTTGATGACCGCCAGACAGAGAATTTTCTTGGTTTGACAACAACTGCAACGGGTCTCTTTACCGCATCTTTGATGATTTACATTGTTGATCATCTTTCGGCTTTCAAGTGGGTTCATCCATGGATGATATTGATGATGATTTTCATTTTCTGTGTGCTCCTAGTTAGTGAAGTTCCTATGTTTTCACTCAAGATTAAGCATTTAACCTTTAAGGGAAATGAATTGAGAGTAGCACTTGTGTTGATTGGGCTTGTATCTATATTGTTCTTGGGTTGGGGTGGTATTGCATTGACGATTTTGCTTTATGTGATTTTCTCGCTCGTCAATTACGTGATTAATTGATTCTGAAATGAAGAAATGGTGGATCACAATAGGCATTGCGCTACTGCTGATTATTGTCAGCGGTGTTGTCGTATGGCTTATGATGAACCGTCATTTCGACAATAATAATCCTCTTGGATTTATCCCTCGTTCGGCTTCGTCCGTATTGAAAGTCAATGGAACTGAGCGCTTTTTACAGAAGTTGTCGGAGTCTGATTTTTGCGCCGAATTCAATGCTTCTATAGTCAGTGATAATCTTTGCAAGACGTTTGTGATGGCAAGCAATTTGTTTGCAAATGCTTCATCGCAAGAACCGTCTGTTGCTAAGCGTACAATTTATATTTCTTCTCATAATGTTGGTTCTTCCGAAGTTGGACTTGTCTCTTTTGCGCTGAATAACTTTGCAGAATGGCGGGAGATTACCACCATGATACAGGCAGAGACTGATGGTGATGATATTTATCATGTTAAGAATGTTTATCTGACCATTTTAGAAGGCTGTCTGTTCGCTTCTTCGGATAAGACGATGATTGAGAAAGTCGCAAGCCAGAAAGAAGAGCCATTGAGTGGAGATCAGTGTTTCTGCACGCTTGAAAGAACGGCATCGCCATCTGCGGAGGCCTCGCTGTTTTTAAATGTAGGCATTTCAAACGAACATCCATTAGGTATAGTTGGTGGCTATAATCTTGAAAGATTTGGAAAATGGGCCGAATTCGACATCGAGATACAGAAAAAGAACGTCGTTTCTAATGGTTTCATGACGACAGAGAAGCATACAATTGCGTCGATGCTTGCAGAACATAAACCATTGCCTTTCCGTGTCGACAATCAAATACCACAGTGTGCACAGACATTTATCAGCTATGCGGCTGGGAAAAGAGGCATTTCAGACGAATCGTATGTGAAACTGCTGCAGCAAGATGGTAAATATGACGATTATGTTGCTAAACAGAATGAATTGTCAGGATCTTGCGGATTTAATATTGAGGAACAGCTATCGGATGTCTTTTCAGGCGATATTGCATTGTTTAGCATGTCTGGAACGTTGACAGATACCGCTTCCGTCTGTCTTATTGTTTGCACACAGAATGGAACTATTGCTCAGGCAACTTTAAATAACGCTATCGGGGGACTTCGTAAGGTCGAAACGCCGAATGAACTTGAAAAGTTGTCGCCAATACCGACAATTTCAGTTCCGGTATATGAGGCTTTTGCGGATGATGATGAGATGTTTTTCTTGAAGGACATGCTTCCTTTTATTCCGCGACGCTATTACATTCGTTACGAGAATACACTGATGTTTGCTGACGAGATTTCAATTCTCCAACGCACGTTGTATGAAATTTTGTTGAGTAGGACTTTTGCAAACGATGCGGATTTTCGCAACTTCAGGAGTTCGTTTAGCGATGATAATGTATTCTTTGCTTATAGTAACAGTCAGTCGATGTGTGAGACGATATCTGCCAAACATGGACTTGATGAATCGAACAGGCAGACGTTGTTGAAATTCTATGGATTTGGTTTCCAACTCTCAAATTTAAGTGGTTTGCCTTATATCACGACATGTGGAATGTATGAACCAAGTCGGACTGAGTTGCCTCCTACATTGTGGCAAAGCAAAGTCGATACAACGATTGTCGGTCGTCCTTACGCAGTTGTCAATCACAATACACTGGAGACGGAGTATATCATTCAGGATGCCTCAAACATGATACATCTTGTCAATCCAAAGGGTTTGATATTATGGAGCAGAAAGGTTGATGGTCCGATTGTCGGTGGTTTGTGTCAGATTGATTACTATAACAATAAGAAACTCCAGTATCTTTTTGCTACTCCTGGAAGTGTGCATTTGATTGATAGAAATGGTAATAACACGGCAAAATTCCCGATCCATTTGCAGGTTGAAGCAAGTGGCCCTGTTAAGTATATAGACTATGGCAATCCTGCGGAATTTAGATTGTTTGTGCCGTGTGCGGACAGGACAATTGCTCTGTATGACAAGAATTGCAAGCGTGTCGATGGTTGGGAAATGAAGCATACAGAAGGACTTATAAGCCGTGAAATAAAGCATTTTGTCAACAGCAACAGAGATTATCTGATTGCCAAGGATGAGTATAAACTCTATATCACGGACCGTCGTGGTAATGAGCGTATTCATGTCGCAAAACCTTTGGCTCCAAATGCGTATAGCGACGTATATCTTGTGCGACAGAATACTCCAGAGGCTGCATTTGTGACATCAACTCCAGATGGAAAAATGGCCTCGGTTGATATTGCAAGCGGTAATGTCGAATTCGTTGATATTGATAGTATTGGGCGGGACCGCCACTATATGCTTCAGTTGTCGGCAGATCGATTTGCTTTCGTAAGCAATAGGCATTATGTCGTGACTGATGATAAGGGACAGGTCGTTTCTCATAATAGGCTCTATCTCTCTAGTGTAGATAATGCAGAAATGACGTATGACGGCAAAATTGCCCTCTGGGATCGTGAAGAATCATTGGGATATTTGATAAATGGTGACGGGCACGTGGCAGATGGCTTCCCGATACCCGCAAAGAGTCCTTTTACGACGGTAAAAAATAATGGAACTGACAATATTGTTGTTGTCGGAGAGAGCTCAACGCTCAATGATTACATCAAATAAGCATTTTTTTTCATTAAAATAAGTTAAAAATACGCTTTTGGGCAATCTCCCCTGTCCGAAAAAGTGTGTTTTTAAAGCTATAATTGTCTTGTTATAGTGAGTTTTTAACCAACATAAAAGTTATTGTGATTATTATAATGCAAAATGTCATATATTTCAATATTGCTAGTGCGTAAATGTCGCATTTATAGATAGTTGTATGTCTAAAAGTCATTGGCGTGATTCGATTGTTTAGATGTATATTTGCATCGTTACAAATGTATATCTATGTAATATGAAAAGGTATTTTGATTCTAATGACATTTTGTGTATAGATCTAAAAAAGTTTGACTTGTTCAAGGATCTTACAGAGCCAGAGCTTCAGGAAATAGAAGACAATATCAAATTGTCTAAACAAAAGCGAGGTGCGCTCATATATAGTCAGGGCAGTGAAATTTCAGGTGTCTACATAGTTATAAATGGTATATTGAAGATCTTCAAGACCGGCGCAGAAGGGAAGGATCAGATAATTCGATTTGCCAAGATGGGTGATCCTGTGGGTTTCCGTTCTGTTATGACAGATGAACGTGCGTGCACTTCGGTCGAGAGCCTTACAGAATCTACAGTGTGTTTTATACCGAAAGAGAATATTTTAAAGTTATATTCCTCAAATAGTCTTTTCTCAAAAACGATGTTGCGAATCCTTTGTCGTGAGCTTGGTGATGCAAATGACAGGATACTTAATCTGGCTCAAAAGACAGTTCGTGAGCGACTAGCAGAGGCTATATTGTCGCTTATGGATGCATTTGATTTGGATGAAGAACAGCGTTTGCGAATAGCATTGACGCGTGAAGATCTTGCAAATCTTGTAGGCACGGCGACAGAGTCGATTATTCGCCTTTTGTCAGAGTTTAAGCACGATAAACTCATTGAGATTCAAGGCAGATACATAAAGCTTTTGAATGTTCAGCAATTGATAAAAGTTGCAAATATCCGCGTTTGAACAGATATCCCAAAGAATCTATAATTGTCCGGGGTTACATCGTTGATGTAGCCTTTTTTTATATAAAACTTAGACAAAAGGGCACAAAAAAAGGTTGAACATTTCTGTTCAACCTTTCTAAATCTTCACTCCTAGAGCCGGTGGCGGGAGTTGAACCCGCGACCTCTTCCTTACCAAGGAAGTGCTCTACCACTGAGCTACACAGGCAGAGAGCGGAAAACGAGACTCGAACTCGCGACCCCAACCTTGGCAAGGTTGTGCTCTACCAACTGAGCTATTTCCGCAAAAAGTCGGGGTACTAGGATTCGAACCTAGGACCCCCTGCTCCCAAAGCAGGTGCGCTAACCGGACTGCGCTACACCCCGTAAACAGCGGAGGGAGGGGGATTCGAACCCCCGGTACGGTAATCCCGTACGTCAGTTTAGCAAACTGGTGGTTTCAGCCACTCACCCATCACTCCAAAATTGTAAATGAACGTTGCTAAATCGGTGTCTTTCCCGAACTGCGATGCAAAGGTAGTGCTTATTTTTGAAACAGCAAGCGTTGAGGAGTTTTTTTTTGAAAAAATCTATCTTTTTGTTTTGCTGCGAAAGTCGCTATTTTGTGTCATAATACGTTATGTGTTGATTTACATCGATTTAAAAAATACGATGTAAAGACTGGAAATTTGTGCTAAGAACATGTAGAATCATTATTTTGTATTTGGTAGCCTTTCAAATATATTTTTTGTCGAAAAAATCTTTTGGATTGCTGCTTACGGCAGTCTCAGTGTTGAGATTTTCTAATGGTTATTTTCTGTATTTTTGCAAAAAACTATCTGTGCGATGAAATTGGAGAGTCAACTGGCGCTTTTGCGCAAAGAATATCAGTATGTCAAAAACGAGTTCCGGCGAGCAACCGAAGTCGTTGGCATTGGTCGCAAGGTGAAGAGAGGCGAGTGCTGGTATCCTGTCAGTACAGGGCGAAGCTATTACAATTCGATGAACGAATTTGTTGTGGAGCTGACTAGGCGCACAGATACGGAGATTGAGCATTTGTTTGAGTATGGGCGGACGGTTTGTCTGTTTAGCATGTCTGTTGACGGCGCGATAAGTTATTTGCCTTTTTCGTGCACAGTTAGCCGGGCCTCAGCTGAGACTATGGCCATAACCCTTCCGTCGGCAGAATCGCTTTCGGTTATTGACAAGCTTGATAATCTTGGAGTACAGCTGAATTTCGATGAGACTTCTTTTTCGCTGATGTTCGAAGCTTTGACGAAAGCTATTGAGGCAAAAGACAATAAATTGGCAAGAGCTCGTGAGATATTTCATGGAAATATTGAACCGGAGTTTTCCGCCCCTAGCGCTGCCCCTTTGCGAATGCCATGGCTGAACGGGTCGCAGGAAGAGGCCGTAAGAAAGATCGTTTCTGCTCGGGATGTAATGGTTGTTCATGGCCCTCCAGGAACAGGAAAGACGACGACACTGATCGAGGCCATAGGTGAAGTCCTTCGTCGCGAACCGCAAGTTCTTGTATGTGCACAGAGCAATACGGCTGTTGACTGGATTTCTGAACAACTTGCAGATCGAGGTATCAGTGTTTTGCGTATTGGAAATCCGTCGAAAGTGACGGACAAGATGCTTCAGAATACATATGAGAGACGTTTCGAATCTCACCCAGAGTATCCGTCATTGTGGCAACTTAGGCGAGATATACGAATGTTACGTGAGAAGCCTCGCAATGAGCGGACAGCTTCGCATCATCAGAAAATTGCAAGGTTGCGCGAGCGTGCTGATGAGATTGAGATGCATATACGTCAGTCGTTGTTTGATAATTCGCGAGTCATTGCTTCGACACTTGTCGGTTCGGCAAACAAACTGCTGATGGGCCAGAAATTCCATACGCTTTTTATTGATGAGGCTGCACAGGCTCTTGAAGCCGCTTGCCTTATTGCTTTGCAAAAGGCTGATAGAGTGATTCTTGCTGGCGATCATTGTCAGTTGCCGCCGACGATAAAATCACCAGAGGCAATGAAAGGCGGCCTTGGAACGACGTTGATGGAGACTGTTGCAAAGCGTTGGCCACAATCGGTTGTGCTGCTTGATACACAATATCGTATGAACGAGGAGCTTATGAAATTCTCGTCGGACTGGTTCTATGAAGGCAAGCTACGTGCATCGGCCGACGTTAGGCATCGTAGTTTGTTTGATGAAATTGACACGCCGTTGGTGTGGGTTGATACGAAGATAGGGACATTGCCAGAAGATGTAGAGGCGGAGCGTGAAAGCATGATGGAGACGTTTGTCGGTATAAGTTATGGACGAGTGAATAGGGGAGAGGCGAAGTTGACGATGAAGACGTTGTGTGATTATATTGAAAAATTCGGTCGCAAGAGATTCATCGATGAGGGTATAGATTTTGGAATTATCTCGCCATATAAAGCGCAGGTACAATATCTACGTATGTTGTTGAAACATAATGCGTTCCTTCGTCCTTTGCATAAGCAGATAACAATCAATACGGTTGATGCTTTTCAAGGTCAGGAACGAGATGTTATTATAGTATCGCTTGTGCGAGCCAATGACGAAGGACAGATAGGTTTCCTTTCAGATTTGCGACGAATGAATGTCGCAATGACACGTTCGAGAACCAAACTGATAATAATCGGTTCGGTTGATACGCTTTGCAAGCATGGTTTCTACAAGAAATTATATGAGAGGTGTGTGAGCCTTCAGCAACGTGAAAAGTGCTAGATCATTGTTCGGCCGCCGAGCATTTTTGAGAGGATACGCTTGACGTTGTTGTATTTGACGAGTTCTTCCATGATGCCGTTAATCTCCTCTTCAGATGTCTTGTTTTGCTCAGCCTCTCGTAAAGTCCTGTTTAGTTCGTCGATACGATGGGCAACGATGCGAATTTGGAGTTCGTTCATGGCGTGTGGAACGAGGTCGTCGAGCATATCGCATTCCTTGACAATCGTGAAGAAACGTTCGTGATATTTGCTCAGTTCGGCACGGGAACTGAGCAGGTCTACAGCCATATTGCTGACATCGGAATCTGGCTGATTAATAAAGAATTGCGAAGTAATGGAGCTTCGATCTTCGGCACTTCTATAGACATCAATGATTTTCTTGAAATTCTCATCTGTGCTTTGGATGTTGTCGCTGTCGAGCAATGAGAGAATGTATTCTCCGACTGTTGTTTCCTGCTCTGTATTCGCGAAGATTTTTTTGTCGACATAGGTTACGAAAAGTCGCAATATCTCGCGCTCTTCATATACAAAAGGGTTTTGTGCCTTTGGTATATGTGCTGTTACAGGAATTCCATTGTCAACAGATGGCGTGCTGTTTTCGGGATTGGCAGCCTCTGTTGATTGCTGAGCCAATTTTGCCTGTTTTGCTTCAGCTTCGTGTTTTGCCACTGTACTATTGATGAGGAATTTCTCGAGAACGCTGAACAACGTACGTTCTTCGATATCCATCATCTTGCTGCACTCCTTGACATAGAGCGAGCGCAGTACGGTGTCCTGAACAACCGAAATTGTCTTGACAATATCATTTATGAGGCTTGATTTCTTGACAGGATCGCCGTTCGCCTCATCCATAAGCAATTGCGCCTTGAATCGGATAAAGTCGGTCTGATGTTCCTCGATATATGCGACATAGTCTTCGGCGTTGTGCGTGCGTGCAAACGAATCGGGGTCTTCACCGTCGGGCAATAATAACACCTTTACGTTCATGCCTTCGGCAAGAATCATGTCGATACCTCGCACTGCTGCATGTATTCCGGCTGCATCGCCATCGTAAAGGACAGTGATATTGTTTGTGAATCGCTGAATAAGCCGTATCTGACCTTGCGTGAGCGATGTTCCACTCGATGCAATTACATTCTCGATGCCGGCTTGATGCATGCTTATGACATCGGTATAACCCTCAACGAGGTAACATTTGTCGCGTTTGGCAATCTCGTTTTTCGCATGAAAGATGCCATATACGATGTCGCTTTTGTGGTAGAGTTCTGTCTCTGGAGAGTTTATGTACTTTGCTACTTTGTCGCTTTTTTTCATTACGCGGCCACCAAAAGCCACGACGCGACCAGATATAGAATGAATTGGGAACATCACGCGTCCCCAGAAACGGTCTGCCTTATAGTTGTTTTCTCCAAAAATGGTGAGTCCGGAATCGCGTAGGAACTCTTCCTTGTAGCCATGCTGAAGAGCTTCTTTTGTGAAGGCATCGCGTGTGCCGAGCGAATATCCGAGTTCGAATTTTTTGATTATGTCATCGCGGAATCCTCGTTCGCCACGGAAATATGGCAAGCCGAGCGACTTTCCTTCGTCGCTTTCCCAAAGCTGTTTTATGAAAGTATTCTTGGCATATTCACACACTGCGATAAGACTCTCGCGGCGGTTCTGCGCTTGCTGCATCTCAGGCGTAAGCTGTTTCTCCTGAACAGTAATGCCGACTTTCTGACCAAGATATTTTATGCCTTCGACGAACGTCAGATGCTCATGCTCCATCACGAAGCGCAGAGCGTCGCCACCTTTACCGCAGCCGAAGCACTTGAACATTCCTCGCGATGGCGTGACATGGAATGAGCCCGTCTTCTCCTGGTGAAAAGGACAACACCCGACATAGCCGGAGCCACGACGCTTCAGCGATACGAAATCGCCGATGATGTCAACGATTCGTGAGTTTGACGCTTCAATGACGTCGTCTATGGTCTTCTTCTCAATCATTGTTGATCCACATTCGCTTCTTGCCAATCGCAATTATCACACATTCCCATTCTTTCTCCTCTTCGAAGAGCGATGGCGTGCGTACTTCCTCACCTTTCTCATCGAGCCTTATGCCTGCCGTGATCGAGTCGACGTCAAAAAGAAAGCGTCTCGTGTCGCATACGAGTTCAATAGACTCAACTTTTTCAACATCATAAACTTCCAGATCGGGAAATAATCCACTTCTCTCGACGTCTTCGTCTATGAAAAAGCTTAGCATGTTGAATTCTCCCGAGAAATATTTCTCTATATTTTCCTGACTTTGCGAGACAATCAGCTTTTTGTCTTTGTATTCAATCGACTTGATATTCGGCTCCTTCATGATGCTTCCGATTTCGTCTTCGTTCACGAGGTCTGTTGTGCCAAATGTTTTTTTGCTTCCTTCCCATGCAATCGTTTCTTTAGCCATCATTGGGCGAGCAATACGCCACACAGAGTTCATCTTTGGCGTCTGCCATATTGAGTAGCTCTCTTCAACTTCATCTACGATTTCAACCGAGCCGACAATACATTTCGATGGCATATTGCCGAGATCGGGAATTTTTCCAAAAATCGATGCGTTTGTTACAGCGACAAAAAGTTCATACGGCAATCTGTCTGTATAGTCGAAAACATGGTTGTTCCCGCCGGCAACTACGAGTACGCGACCGCGTATGTCTTTGTTGCTTGGTTCTGATGCGATAACATCAATAACGCCAGCGCAGACAAGCGACGCCAATGGTTGTTCAAGACAGATATAATACATATTCGAAACTCTATTTCGGTAGCAAAGATATAAAAAAAAGAGGCAACATTAAATGCTGCCTCAATTTGTGATTTGCAAACGCTGACGGGTTTATTCAGCTGCTGGAGCTGGAGCCTCTTCTGCTGCAGGTGCTTCAGCTTCTGCCTTAGCTGCTGCTTCAGCCTCAGCCTTAGCTGCAGCCTCTTCAGCCTTCTTCTTAGCAATTGCCTCAGCGCGATCTGCGTTGATCTTCTGCTCTGCAGTCTGACGAGCCTTCTTGTCCTCAGCCTTCTTTGCTGAATTCTTCTGAGCGATCTGCTGCTTAGCTTCTTCTTTCTGCTGCTTCCAAGCGTTGAACTTAGCCTCTGCTGCAGCCTCATCGAATGCGCCCTTCTGAACACCACCAAGGAGGTGCTTCTTCAAGAGTACGCCTTCCTTTGAAAGGATGCTGCGTGCTGTGTCAGTTGGCTCTGCACCGTTGTTGAGCCATGCTACTGCACGGTCAATGTCGAGTACTACAGTTGCAGGATTCGTATTTGGATTGTACGAACCGAGCTTCTCAATGAACTTGCCATCACGTGGCGCCTTGCTATTTGCAACGACAATGTGGTAGAAGGCATAACCCTTGTGACCATGACGTGCCAAACGAATTCTTACTGCCATAATTGGTAGATTTTAATTTAAATTATTAATAGCTTTCTGCATTCAACTCGTGAATGCGACCGCAAAGTTAATCTCTTTTTGAATACGATGGTGCTTTTTTTCTTTTTTTCTGTGTATCAAGCATAAATGAATGTCGTTCGTTTTCTCTGTTTTTTGTTTTTTTCAGTGAAAAACTAAATTTTTTTGCCTAAACTATAAAATTTAGTTATATATGAAGTTTTTTTAGTTTATATTTGCGCACATAACAAAATGTAAACTCTTTTTATATGAGAAAGATAATATTGGCATTGGTCGCATTGGCTGTCATGTCTGCTGTTAATGCACAGAATATCAGCTCTAAAATGTATGTCGAAGCGCTTAGGGACAGCGTTGAAAATGATTCTACGAACTGGAAAGCCATGCATAAGCTTGCACAATATTACAAAGAGCATTCGAATAGTCATAGAGCTTTGTTTTGGACAGAGAAGGCTCTCGGAATACATCAAAGCGATACGTTGCGTCGTGAACTGGCAACATGCTATTATAATCGCGGCTATTATCGGCAATGTATCGATATTTGTCGCAGTATTGGTCTGTCAGAGCAGAATGCTGAAGATGCAACGGCACTTTATATGATTGCAAGATGCTATGATAACATGGAGATGGTGGATTCTGCATTGTCCTATCAGAGAATTGTTGCCGACATCGACATTGAGAATCAAGCGAATCTGATTTCGTTTTCAAAAAAGCTGATTTCGTTGCAGAGCGCTAAAGTCGCAATTAGCTATCTTGATAGATATCAGGAACTTGACAGCATGAATCTTGCGGTGAACAATGTACGCGCTTTTGCCTACTATAGTGCAGGAATGCCAAAAAAAGCGATCAGTATGTATGAACAGCTAATAAGCATTGGCGATACGTGTAAGCCGATGACATATTATTATCTCGGTATGGCTTATAATCAGAGAAATATGAGGCAGGAAGCATGGGAGTGTTTGAATAAGGCAAACAATATGCTTAGAAACAATAACCCAGTTGTACTTGCTCGTCTTGGTATTACGGCGCTAGACATTCCTGATTATGAAGAAGATGGACTTGAGAATATTCGAAAGGCTATTGAGCTGATGCAGCCCGATAAGGAAATGATGTTTACAATTTATTTTAGTTTGGGTGATTATTATGTGACGCGCGATGTGAAAAAGGGAATCGAGTATTTCCATATGGCCGAAAGCTATAAACCGAATGATGTGAATCTGCTTTATCAGATTGGATATTGCTACTTTATGGCTGGCAATGAGGATAAGGAATATCAATATTGGAGCAGATATCTCGAGTCTATGGGTGAAGATTCTGATGATATTGTCGTCAGCAGCGTAAAGAATATTCTCAAGAAAATCCGAGAAAAGCGTTTCATGGAGGGAAAGGAAGAGAAACCTTTATAAAAAAAACAGATGTCAGGAGGTCCCGACATCTGTCTTCTTTTTTTTGATTGCCTGAAATCTTACGAGTTCAATTCGACATATTTCTTGAGTGTGTTGTAAGCCTTCTTAGATTCGAGTGATTCGCGAGCAATGGCGAGACATTCTTCGAGGCTCTTTTCTGGCTCGATGATGTTGATTGCGAATGCAGCATTTGCGAGCACGACGTTTGTTCGACTTTCGACATCGCGACATTCGAGGATTGCATCGAAGACCTTGAGTGCATCTTCTTTTGTCTGGTCGGCACTGCCGGCAAGCTCTTCAGGTGTAACAATGCCGAGTCCGAGGTCTGCCGGTTTGTATATTTTCTCTTGTACCTTCGTCGTTACCTTGAAGTCGCCGGTGAGCGAAATTTCATCGTAGCCATCAATAGAGTTGACAATGCCATAGTTGATGCCAATGCGTTGATATACATTGTTATAGAGTCGCATCTGGTTTAGGTTCGCGACGCCAAGCATCTGATATGCAGGACGGCAAGGATTGACAATCGGACCAAGCAGATTGAAGCAAGTCGGCACTTTCAACGCTTTGCGGATTGGTGCAACGAATTTCATTGCGCGAGCAAAAAGTGGGGCATGCAGATAGACGAAACCACACTCTTCGATGCTGCGGAGAAGTTTGTCGTTTTCGTTTGTGAATTTCACTCCGTGGCCTTCGATCACGTTGCTGGCACCACTGACAGATGTCGCAGCATAATTGCCGTGCTTTGCAACTTTATAGCCAGCACCCGCGACAACGAAACTTGCACATGTCGAGATGTTGAATGTGTTTTTGCCATCACCGCCAGTACCGACGATGTCAATTGGTTTATATGGCGCGAGGTCGACAGGAACGCCAGTCTTGAGAATACCGCTGCGGAGTCCGACGAGTTCATCGACGCTGATGCCACGAACCTGAAGGGCCATGATGAAGGCCGTGATCTGCTCGGTCGGATAAGCCTCTTTGGTTATATTGATAAGAATCTCCTCTGTCTCTTCTGCCGTGAGTTCATCATGGGCGATGAGGCGTGAAAGTATGTTTTGCATATGTTTGTGGTTTATAGTTAGTTTGTGTCTATTTCTTAAGCCAGTTTCCAATCATTGTTTTGCCATCTGGCGTCAAGACAGACTCCGGATGGAATTGAATTCCACGAATGTCCAATGTCTTGTGTCTGAGCGCCATAACTTGTCCTTCGTCACTTGTTGCCGTGATTTCGAGGCAAGAAGGGAATCCGTCAGTGTCCACAACCCATGAATGATAGCGACCGACGTCGAATGTCTTTTCAAGACCGCTGAACATATAGTCGTCTGCAATGGCTGTCGCCTTTGTCTGAACGCCATGGAAAACGTCTGAGAGATTTGTCAATTTGCCACCAAAGAATTCACCAATTGCCTGATGTCCAAGACATACGCCTAGAATAGGTTTCTTGTCGGCATATTCTTCAATGACTTTGAGTAGCAATCCTGCTTCGGATGGAATGCCCGGACCTGGTGAGAGTACGATTTTGTCGAACTCTTGGAGTTGTCCGAGTTCAAAACAGTCATTGCGATAGACGGTCACATTAGCACCCAATTCTTTGAGCAAGTGCGATAAATTATATGTGAATGAATCGTAATTGTCGATTATAACTACTTTCATAACTCTTTGACTTAAAAATTATTACATTCCTTCTGCCAAGAAGATGGCCTTGCGCAATGCACCAAGTTTGTTGTTGACTTCTTGAAGCTCATATTCTTCGTTGCTCTTTGCAACGATGCCACCACCTGCCTGGAACCACAATTCGTTGTTTCGGCTGACGAACGTACGTATTGTGATAGCTTGATTGAGAGAACCGTCGAATCCGATCAGTCCAATGCAACCTCCATATGCTCCGCGGTTGTGTGGCTCGATTTCGCTGATGAGCTGCATGGCTCTCACCTTTGGAGCACCTGAAAGTGTCCCGGCAGGGAATGTATCGATGAATGACTTCACAGGATCTGCACCTTCATCAAGTTGTCCGCTGACACGGCTGACGAGGTGGATGACATGGCTGTAATATTGCATATCCTTATAGAAATCGACCTTCACATCGTGGCAATTGCGGCTGAGGTCGTTGCGTGCGAGGTCAACGAGCATAACGTGTTCGGCGTTTTCTTTTGGATCGTTGCGCAGATAGAGCGCATTTTTCGCGTCTGTTTCGGCATCGCCGGTTCGCTTTGTCGTTCCTGCGATTGGATCGATGTATGCTGTCCGTTTCGATGTTATGCGGCAGTGTGTTTCTGGTGATGAACCGAAGATACGGAAGCCGCCCATGTCGAAGTAGAAGAGATATGGCGAAGGGTTGATGCTGCGCAAAGCTCGGTAGAGCTTGAAGTCGTCGCCCTCAAAACGCTGCTTGAAACGACGTGAGAGCACGATTTGGAAAACGTCGCCGCGCAAGCAGTGTGCAATACCTTTGCGGATGTTGGCTTTGTGCTCTTCATCCGTCAATGTGCTTGTCGTTTCACCCACAGGATGGAATCCGTAGTCCGTCGGATTGTTGCCATTCATCAGTTTCTCAATGCGATTGATATCGTCGTCCGCTCCGTCGGCCACAAGCTGAACGATGTGGAGCGAGTTGTTGAAATGGTCAAACGTGATGATTGTCTTGAAGAGCACGTAGAGCACGTCTGGTGCATCGTTCATTGGCTGGGTTTCGTCCTTGACGTTGATGTTTTCAAAGTATCGGACAGCGTTGAACGATGTATAACCAAAGAGACCGGAGTGAATAGCTTCGCCTTTGATGTCGAACGAACCAAGGAATTCGTTGATGGCCGCATCGCTCTGATAATCTTTGGTGATTGTTTTGCGCGTCGATTGGCCATCGGGATATGTGCATATAGCTTCGCCGTGGCTGATTGCTACGTTGGCAATAGGCTCGATGCCAATGAACGAGCAGGCATTTTCGCCACCATGATAGTCAGAGCTCTCCATCAGTGCGCTCTGCGTATATAGGTCTCGCAGCTTCATATAGAGGCTGACTGGCGTGTGAAGGTCGCCGAGGAGACTCTTTTTGACAGTTGTGTATGAATATTTCTTCATTTGCATAAAAAATTTAAGGCCCACCGGAGTTCGGCAGGCCTTTGTTCTATTGTTTCGAGAATCACAAATAGGCTGATGCTCACACCCCGGTTATGAAAGGATGCTGCGCCACCACCACATATTGCTGTTTCTCTTCATTGTCATTTCTTAATTATCGATGCAAAAATGCTAACATTTTTTCAATATTGCAACAATGGTTGCGAAAATTTTCAAAAAAATTATCGATTTTTCTTTCCGAGCAGGCTGAGCATAGCGTTGACGAATGTCAATGGATGTGTCGGATTGCCTGGAATGTAGAGATCAACATGGTATTTGTCGAGCACTTTGCGATCAACGGCAGGGCTGTCTTCGAAAAGACCACCGCTGATGGCATCTGTACCAACGAGAATCAGAACTTTCGGGTCCGGAGTGCAATTGATTGCATCTTCGAGCGGTGCTGCCATGTTTTCGCTGATCGGACCTGTTGCAACGATGCCGTCTGCGTGGCGTGGCGATGCAACAAAGTCAATACCAAAACGGCCTATGTCGAAGTTGACATTACCGGTTGCGTTGAGTTCCATTTCGCAGCTTGCGTCGCCGCCAGCCGACACTTGACGCAACTTTATCGACTTGTTGAAAAGTTTGCGCACTTCTGGGCGAATCTTAGATTCATCGAGCGTGATAGGCTTGTCTTCGCCTGCCTTGACAATGAGACCTTCGCGCGTGTTTGAAGCCAGTTTGTAGTCCTTTGTGAATTTTATTTTTTCTGGACATGCAAAAGCACATTCGCCGCAGAACGAGCATCGGCCAAGGTCGATCGTCATTGGATGAGTGCCGATCGCGTTCATCGGACAGAGTTCGGCAAGCGCCTCTTCATCAACTTCAGCATTGCTGATGACCGGACGTCCACGAAAAACACCAGGAACGTCAGTCGTTGTCACATCGGGAATATACTGCTTTCCCTGATGAAGCCATATTTTGAGTGTATTTAACATCGAAGTTCTACGTTTTAGTTTTAAACTCTACAAGTCGTGACCGCAATATGAGAGGTCGAAACTCTTGTTGCATATTGGGAAATCGGAAATGCCGTTGTTGCGAACGGCAAGGGCAAGTCCCATCCAATTGTGCATCGATGGATCTTTTATCTTATATGCCTTGAGCTTGCCTTCAGCATCGGTCAGGCCACAATGACAAATCTCGCCACGCCAGCCTTCTGTGAGCGAGACGACAAATCTGTTTGGCTTCAGTTTCATATCAGGCACAGGCTGATAGCCATTCTGAGTCTCTTCCGGCATCTTGTCGATCAAGGCATTGATATTGTCGATTGAGTTCAGCACTTCTTCATAGCGAACGCGAGCGCGAGCATAGACATCGCCCGTTGATTTGACAACAGGTTTGAAATCAATCTTGTCATATGCTGCGTATGGATGCGAAGCGCGGATGTCTCGCTCAAGTCCTGCAGCTTTCGCTGGCATACCGACGAGTCCGAGGCTCTTGGCTGTCTCCTTGCTGACGACTCCGGTCTTTTCGATACGCGAAAGGACCGATGGCAAATCGAACATCTCCTGAGCCATCTCAACAAAGTGAGGCTTGTATTTTGCTATAGTTTCGCGCCAATCGTCGGCCAAGGCCTTCGTGAATGGGAAGTTTGTCTTGCCCGGGCGGATGAGTCCCTTTGCAAAACGGCTGCCCGACCATTTTTGGAAGTAGTTGATCATCGGTGTGCGCAGACGTCCGAAAACGGCATTGCCAAGCTGGTATGCAATGTCAGTACAGATGGCGCTGAGGTCGCCGGTGTGGATGGCAATGCGCTCTTGCTCCAATGCAATTGTACGGTCAAAATTCAATTTTTCGCTGATGCCATATTCTGCAAGCGACTCGTAGGCCTGAGCAAATGCAACGCTGTGTCCGACAACTGTGTCGCCGGCAATCTGCTCGGCAAGCGTTGCGCGCTGAAGCACCTTGTCTTTCTTGAGGAAGATGTTTTCCAATCCGCGGTGCTGCCATCCAAGTTGAATCTCGAGGTGGTGGATTTTTTCGCCTTCACAGATGAAGCGGAAGTGGCCAGGCTCGATGATGCCGGCGTGAATAGGTCCGACGCCAACGCGGTGGAACTCTTCGCTCTGTATGTTGAAGAATGGATAGTCGTAGATTGTTCCATCATTGGCTCTGTCGTGTGGAAAACGCAGTGGCTTGAGCCATGGATGTCCCTCAAAACCAATGCTATACAACTCGTGAATCTCACGTTCGAAAGGATGGAAGGCACGATGCATTGCCGTGAGCGACGCAACTGTCGCATCTTTGGCAATCGTTGTTGAGAAGATGTCTATCGAATGCTCATCATCGACAGCAATGCAGCAGAACAAACGCAACTCGTTGCCTTCTGGCACTGCAAAATAGTTGACGCAATGAGCAGATGGCTTCTCCATCGTGCTGTTGATGTCGGCATAAAACAACTCGTAGCTCTGCACTTCGATGTCTGCAACATTTACCGACTGACCGTTGTTTACTTTCATATAATAATTATATGTATGTGATTAGCGAAAAATCGCGTGCAAGTTTATAAAAAAAAGACATACGAAGAATTTTGTTTACGGATAATTAAGAGAAGATGGCGATTTGTTAATAGATGTATATGCAGCAATTTACAACAGAATGTAATTAAGGTTAATTAATCGTAAAAGGAGCGAAGCGGCTTTTGCCGAGAGATAGTTTTTTGATAAAATTGCGCCGTTTTTTTGATTATTATAATAATGTCAAACCTTCTATCAGTACTGACCGTCGCTTTCGCTCACAACATGTTTGGCGAAATCGGTTTTTCGGTCGATAGCCTTTCGGCATGGTTCATGGCCATTGTCAGCTTTGTGTTCATTGCTGGCGCGTGGTATGGTCGGGGCTATCTTTCGCATTATCAGCAAAATCCGCTTCAGAACCGTCTTCATTGGTTCAGTGTCGTCATGACATATCTTGGCATGATGATTCTCTTCTCGACCAGCAACATGATTATGTTCCTCGTCGGATGGGAGATGATGGCCATCGCTTCGTTCTTTGCTGTCGTGTTTGAATACGACAAGTCGGTCGTCCTTAAAGCTGGTATCAACTACTTCATTCAGAGTCACTTGGCTGTACTGCTGATCACGGCTGCTTTTGGTTGGGCCTATTCGGTCAGCGGCGATTTGACGTTCAACGGCATTGCCACGTTCATGAAGCAGGCTTCTGAGGGCCAGACAATCATCTTTATGATGATGCTGATAGCAGGCTTCGGTTTCAAGGCCGGCATCATTCCGTTCCACTCATGGCTCCCACATGCACACCCTGCCGCTCCATCGCACATTTCGGCTGTCATGTCGGGCGTCATCGTTAAGGCCGGCATCTATGGCATCATTCGTTTCGCATCGTTCATGCAGCAAGCATACACGGAGGTCGGTGTCATCACTCTGATTCTCGGCCTGGCAAGTGGTCTCTATGGCATCGTCAACGCTGCCGTTCACCGCGATTTCAAGCGTATGCTCGCATATTGTACAATTGAGAATATCGGCATTATCACAATGGGCATTGGCGTCGGACTCATCGGCATGGGTCGCGAAGATGCTCTGCTGAGCACACTCGGTTTCGGTGGTGCTCTGCTCCATACGCTCAACCACGCGCTTTTCAAGGCTCTTCTGTTCTTCGGCGCAGGCAATGTTTACACTGCGACACACACTCGCAATATGGAAGAACTTGGCGGACTCATCTCAAAGATGCCACGCACGGCATTCATCTTCCTCATCGGTTCGCTTGCAATTGGCGGTCTTCCACCTTTTGGCGGTTTCATATCTGAATTCGTCATTTACGGAAGTTTCTTGCATGGCTTCGGCAGCGAAGGTCTTGGTCTTCCTGTCCTGATGGTTCTTTCGGGTGCTTCGCTTGCCATCATCGGAGGCATCTCGATGCTCGCCTTCACAAAGAGTTTTGGCGTGATTTTCCTTGGCACTCCGCGCACCGACAAACATTGCTCTGGTGAGGTCAGCCTCGGCATGCAGTTGCCATCATACCTGCTCATGATTCCGATGCTCGGCGTCATGATTTTCCCAGGACTTCTTTTTGAATATGTAAGCGGAGTTGCTGAATCTACTTTTGGAATATACATCGGCACAGTTGCAGCCGGTCATATATATGACTTCTCTGTGATATTGACAAAAGTGTCGCAGGGCTTCATGATTTTTGTTGCCGTCATCGGCATGATGCTGGTAATTAGAAATCTTGCAATCAGAAATCGCAGCATCAGCCGCACCAATACTTGGGGTTGTGGTTATGCTCAACCAATAAAGGGAATACAATATACAAGCAAATCGTTCGCAAGAACGCTCGTAGACCTCTTCCGTGTGATATTGCCAAACAGCAGCCGATACAAGGCAATAACCACGGAAGAGATATTCCCTAAAGACCGCAGCCATATCAGCAGCGACGGCGATTTTTGGGAGGAAAAGCTCATCGATCCTGTCACAAACGGCATCGGTCTCACACTTGGCAAATTCCAGTTCATTCAGAATGGTGACCTTCAGCGCTACATCGTCTATGGATTGGGTTATATCTTGCTGCTTGTGGCAAGTGCAACACTTTTATAATTCAGATAATCAGGAAATTAAGATATGATCGGTTTTATTCTCATATTGATAGCGAGTTTCTTCTTCACGGGCATCGTCATCCGTGTGAAGAGCATCGCGCAGGGACGCAAAGGTCCTGTGATTCTGCAGCCGATGTATGACATTTGGCGACTTTTGCGCAAAGGCTCTGTGTTCAGCACAACATCGAGCACAATCTTCCAGATTGCACCGTCAATTTATTTTGCATCGGTGCTGATGGCAATGGCCGTTGTCCCTTTCTGTGGTAACGAGGGACTTATTTCGTTCGAGGCCGACTTCGTGTTCTTTGCCTATGTTCTTGCAATTGGCAAGTTCTTCAACATCATTGGAGCTCTCGACACTGGCAGTTCATTCGAAGGCATGGGTGCAAGTCGCGAGGCACTCTTTTCGATGCTTGCCGAACCTGCTTTCTTCGTGTTGATGGGAACTCTCGGATTGCTCACAGGCCATATGTCGTTTGCCAATATTTTCCAGACTTTCCACTTCGGAACATATAATTCATACGCCTTTGCCGGCATCGCAGCCATCGTTCTCTTTGTGATATGTTTGATTGAGAACAGCCGTATGCCAGTGGATGATCCAAAGACGCACCTCGAGCTTACGATGATTCACGAGGTCATGGTCCTCGATAATTCTGGCTTCGACATGGGTCTTATTATGCAGGCGACGAACATGAAGTTTGCAATGTACAGCGCATTGATTGCAAACCTCTTCATTGGCAGCTTGAGTATTGCAGCCTCGATTGCTGCATTCATCGGCATCGAAATACTTTGTGCAATCGGTGTCGGATTTGTTGAGTCGTTTATGGCCCGCTATCGCATGAGCCACAACGCTCAGTTCATTCTCGTTCTTACGTCGCTCGCTTTGCTCATGTTCTTTGGAGTCGTGGCAAGTCTCGGAAAACTCTAAATTATTAAGTATAAAGTTCTAGGATATGACAGATATACTTCTGATAATCTTTTCGATAACGCTCTTCTACTTTGCCATTGCCAACAGGCTTATGACATATGTGAGAGTGCTGACCGTTCAAGGACTGCTCATTTGTGGCATCGCGATTCTTTCGCTCCACGAGATGAACATTCTTAATCTTGCGACAATCCTCATCGAGACACTTGTCGTTAAAGCCATAGCAATGCCGGTGTTCATATCGCACGTGATCCGTAAGAACGGCATCACTCGTGAGGCTGAGCCAAGTGTGCCGAATTATGTCTCGCTCATCATTACGACGGCCATTATCGGACTTACATTCCTCGGCTCAAGATTGGTTGAGGCGGTCAACCTCAACAAACTCTTTTTCGTCGTGGCACTTTCGACAATCCTTTGCGGACTCTACTTTATCGCAACACGTCGCAAGGTCATTACACATGTGATTTGCTATGTGATTGTCGAGAATGGAGCATTCATACTTTCGCTCGCGCAAGGAAACGAGATGCCGCTCATGGTCAACCTCGGCGTTTTGCTCGATGTGCTCGTGAGCGTATTCCTTCTCGCAATCTTCATCAATAAAGTTGATGACATCACTGGCGACGGTGATGTATCGCACCTCAACCAATTGAAAGACAATTAATAACCACGAAAAACGATATATATCATGAGTATTGTTTATTTGATAGCAGCTATCGGATTAGGACTCGCTCAGTTCGTCATTCGCAATCTTAGACTCAGTCGTTGCGTTTCTGCTTTGGCAATCGTTCTTCAGTGGATTTTCACAGCGTATGCATTCACTGTCGAAGGCACTACGGAATATGAATTCTTCCGCTTCGATGGTCTTGCACTCGTCATGCTCTCGACGCTCACAATCATTGCTACAGCAGCATTTAGCCACACGAATCACTATCTTAACAGCGACGAGGACGCAAGTCGCATCCGTGCACAATATTATGGCGCAATGCAGTTCCTCACGATGGCGCTCACGATGGCTTCGCTCTCTGTTCACATCGCAATGACGTGGATTTTCATCGAGATAACGACGCTCAGTGCATCGGCACTCATTTTCTACAGACGTAATCCTGGCTCAGTAGAGGCAACATGGAAATATGTCTTCGCATGTTCAATAAGCCTTGTCCTTGTTTATGTCGGCATCCTGTTTTTCTCAATCGCAATGGGCGAAAATGCAGAAACAGGACTCAGCATCGATGATCTCCTTGCCAATGCTGCCAACCTCGATCAGTTCTGGCTCAAACTTGCGTTCATCTTCATCCTTGTAGGTTATACGGCCAAGATGAGTCTCGTCCCGATGTTCACGGCCGGTATTGATGCAAAGGATAAGGCTCCAACGCCTGCTGCAGCTATGCTTTCAAGTGTTGTCATGAATGCAGGTTTCGTCGGTTTCTATCGTGTATATGGCGTTGTGGCACAGACTGACATCAAGCATTGGGCCGACGCAGTCGTACTCTTCACAGGCCTCATCTCGATCTTTGTTGCCGCCGTCTATCTCGTGCGAGTTAAGAACGTAAAGCGACTCTTCGCCTATTCGAGCGTCGAGCACATGGGCGTTGTAATGCTCGGCATCGCAGCTGGTGGCATCGGTATCTATGCCGCAATTCTCCACCTCGTGCTTCATGCGCTTGTTAAGTCGTCAATTTTCATGCATATCGGCCAGCTTTATCGCGTTTATGGCTCGAAATATATTGATGCAATGGGCCGTTATTTCAACCATTCAGGCCTCTATGGCACATTCCTCATCATCGCGATGCTTTGTGTGACGGCAATGCCGCCATCGGGACTTTTCGTCACCGAGTTTATGGTCTTCAAGTCGCTTATCGACGGCAACATGTGGATTGTCATGGCAATAGCAATGATTCTTCTCACAGTCATCGTCTGGGCCATTGCTCGCGACATGTTCTCCATACTATTCCTTGGCTCAACGTCTCCAGACAGCATTAAAGCTCGTCATATCGATGCTCCTTGGTATGAGACGTCATGGCAATACATTCTCATTGCGCTCAGCATCTGGCTTGGTCTCTGGACACCAGAATGCGTCATGCATCTCATTGAGAATGCAGCCGCAATCGTGACAATGTAACAGGCTTATTTTCATAGCTCTATAATGACGCAGGCAATCAATGAGATTGTCTGCGTTTTTTCTGTGTATAAAAAAACAGATGCCTATGAATTATAGACATCTGCTTGTTTTTGTATGAATGTTCTGTTTAGAGCACCAGACGAGTGCCGCCACCATTCTTGAGACCGTCGGTATTGCTGATAACAACGCTCTTGACTCCCATGCGAATAGCATCGAAGCCGTTGTCCAGCTTTGGTATCATGCCCTCGTTGATGATTCCCGAAGCCTGATATTCCTTAAACTTGTCGTATGTCAGAGTCGGAATGACCGAAGAATCGTCGTTTGCATCCATCAATACACCTGGCTTTTCGAAGCAATATACAAGCGTGACGTCGCATGATTTTGCCAATGCTCGTGAAAGTTCCGAGGCAATTGTGTCGGCATTGGTGTTGAGAAGCTGACCCTTGCCGTCATGTGTGATTGGCGATACGACAGGCACGGCGCCTTGCTCAATGAGCGAGAAGAGCACATCTGTCTGCACGCTTTCAACATCGCCGACAAAGCCATAATCGATTGTCTTGACCGGACGTTTGTGCGAAAGTATGATGTTGAGGTCGGCACCTGTAAAGCCAAGTGCATTGACACCGCGCTTCTGAAGCTGGGCGATGATGTTCTTGTTCACAAGACCGGCATATACCATTGTAACCACGTCGATGGTATCCTGATCAGTGATGCGACGGCCATCAACCTTCTTGATCTCAACGCCGAGGCGATTGAGCATCTTGTCTGCGGCACGACCGCCACCATGCACAAGAAGCTTATTGCCCTTCATGGCAGCAAAGTCGTCGAGGAGCGTGTTGAGCGTTGTCTTGTCCTCTACAACGGCGCCGCCGACTTTTATGAGCGTAAGTTCCACTTTGATTCTGTTTTTTTGATTACTGAATAGCCTCCAGCATACGCTTGATGACAACTTGTGCCGAAACTACGCGGTTTGCAGCCTCTGGAATGACAATGCTGTTAGGGCTGTCGATAACCTCATCGGTAACAATCATGTTGCGGCGAACAGGCAAACAATGCATGAATTTAGCATTGTTTGTAACGTCCATGTGGGCCTTGTCAACTGTCCATGATGCCCACTTAGCATCGTGGCAATCGCCAAGAATCTGACCATACTGATCGTAGCTCGACCAGTTCTTTGCATAGATGAAGTCTGCATCCTTGAAGGCCTTCATCTGGTCGCGTTCTGGTGTGATGCCTTCCATGATGTCTGGAGCAAGGTCGTAGCCTTCTGGAGCTGTGAATACGAAATCAACATCAGCGGCTTTCATCCATTCTGCAAACGAGTTTGGAACGGCCTGTGGAAGTGCTTTTGGATGAGGAGCCCAAGTGAGAACGACTTTTGGACGTTTCTTTGTCTTGTATTCCTCAATAGTGATGAGGTCGGCAAATGCCTGACATGGATGGCGCGTTGCGCTTTCGAGCGAGATGACTGGTTTGCCGGAATATTCAATGAACTGACGAAGAATGCTTTCGTTGTAGTCCCATTCGCGGTCCTCAAAACGTGCAAACGAGCGAACGCCGATGATGTCGCAATAGCTGCCCATTACAGGGATTGCTTCGCGAAGATGTTCTGTCTTGTCACCATCCATAACGACGCCCATCTCTGTCTCAAGTTTCCAGCTGTCGCCATTGACATTGAGAACGATGACGTTCATGCCAAGATTCATGGCTGCCTTTTGAGTCGAAAGACGTGTGCGGAGTGATGAATTGAAGAATACGATGAGCATGGTCTTGTTTTTGCCGAGGTGCTGCCATGCAAAAGGTGTTTTCTTGACCTCTTGTGCCTCTTTGAGTGCTGCATTGAGATCGCCAATGTCGCCTACTGTGAGAAACTGTTTCATATATTGTATCGTTTTATATTTTCGGTTGAAATACAGATGCAAATGTAAGACAAAAAACAGCGCTATCCAACGACCACGGCCAAAAAAGGGAATGGTTATGCTCTTTTAGATGTCTTGTCCGAACCTCCGTTTTTCAACATGATGTCTATCTTGCCGATATTTGTCAAATACTTGGCAATTCTTTGTAACTTTATATCCCAATATCACAACAAAATTGCGCGTTTGACGTATCATCCTTACGCACAAATATGCAACATGATGAATAGAATACTTTTTATTATATCTTTTGTACTTGCGCTAACCTCATGCACAAGTGAGGAGAATAGAGACTGGATGTCAATGGAATATGTTTCCCATTTTGGTTGGGATTCGTCTTTTGATCCTGAAACAAATCACGTCGAATACAACATGTCATGGGGTGGCCGTGGATGGTGGTATGGCGACGATAATGGAGATGGCGTTTCTGCGGATCTCTCCGATTACGACCGAGTTGTTGTTGAACTTACGGATATCAAGGGTAAGGTTGGCCAGTTCAATCTTTGTGTCAACTATTCGATAACAAACGTGATGAGCCGTAATGCATCAACAATTGTCGATGGCCATGCAACGTTGCGTGTTGATCTCGACAGCATCTATAAGAAAAATGTAAAGAACATATACATTCAGTGTGATAGTGTTGGCGAGATGGTTATCAAGAGAGCATATCTTGAAAAACGCCCTAAATATGGACCTGCCAAAACACTTGACATGACCGATTTGGGTGTGATCTCAAGCGACCAGTTTGAAGGCTATTCGGATAAGGCTCGTGTCGATTTCACGTTCAACACTACGGGTGATATCATGGGTATCGATGAAAAGGGCGAATTGGTTGAAATGAAAGGCTGGGGTGTCGGCATCATTTGTTCTGTTGCCGACGTGCTTGGTGCTGAAGTGACTCCATATAGCATCCTTCTCACAAACATTGGCGAAGAAACGTATTCTTGCGATTTGGGTGACCTTCGTTACATGCTTTCGGTGAAAGATGATGACGGCGAGCAAGGTCTCTATTGGACTGTATGGCCTATAGGCAATATTACTGAGGCGCACATTATCAGAACGACAATTTCCGAAGTATTGGAATAGTTGTTATATTCAAGGATAAAAAAACGCGGCATCAGAACTTTTGTTCGGATGCCGCGTTTGGTTTTTCTATGCGATTGCTTATACAAGCTTCTTGAAGAGCTCGTAGTTGTTCACGTTCTTGGAAATCATTGCGTGAAGGTCGTCAACAGAGATACGCTCCTGCTGCATAGTGTCGCGGTAACGTACTGTAACAGTGTTGTCCTCAATAGTCTGGTGGTCAACTGTTACGCAGAATGGCGTACCAATTGCGTCCTGACGACGGTAACGCTTGCCGATTGAATCCTTCTCGTCATACTGGCAGTTGAACTCGAGCTTCATTGTGTTGAGAATCTCGCGTGCCTTTTCTGGAAGACCATCTTTCTTGACGAGTGGCATTACAGCGAGCTTGACAGGAGCCAACTGAGCAGGCAACTTCAAAACTACGCGGCTGTCGCCACCTTCGAGCTGCTCCTCTGTGTATGCACCAGCAAGTGTAGAGAGGAACATACGGTCAACACCGATAGAAGTCTCGATAACGTATGGAGTGTAGCTCTTGTTGAGTTCTGGATCGAAATATTCAACCTTCTTGCCAGAATATTTAGCGTGCTGTGAAAGGTCAAAGTCTGTACGTGAGTGGATACCTTCAACCTCCTTGAAGCCGAATGGCATGCGGAACTCGATGTCTGTTGCTGCGTTTGCGTAGTGAGCAAGCTTGTCGTGGTCGTGGAACTGATAGTTCTCTGCGCCCATGCCGAGAGCTTGGTGCCATTTCATACGGAACTGCTTCCAATATTCAAACCACTTCATCTCCTCGCCTGGGCGAACGAAGAACTGCATCTCCATCTGCTCGAACTCGCGCATACGGAAGATGAACTGACGTGCAACGATTTCGTTACGGAAAGCCTTACCGATCTGAGCGATACCGAATGGCACCTTCATACGGCCAGTTTTCTGAACGTTGAGGAAGTTTACGAAAATACCCTGAGCAGTCTCAGGACGGAGGTAAATCTTCATTGCGCCGTCGGCAGTTGAACCCATTTCAGTTGTGAACATGAGGTTGAACTGACGAACTTCTGTCCAGTTACGTGTGCCGCTGATTGGGCAGACAATCTCTTCGTCGATGATGATCTGACGGAGCTCTTCGAGGTTGTTATCGTTGAGAGCCTTAGCAAAACGAGTGTGAAGTGCATCGCGCTTTGCCTGATTCTCCTGAACGCGTGGATTTGTCTCGCGGAATTTTGCTTCATCGAACGACTCGCCAAACTTCTTCTTGGCTTTTTCAATCTCTTTTTCGATCTTTTCGTCGTATTTTGCCATCTGCTCTTCGATGAGAACGTCGGCACGATAGCGCTTCTTTGAGTCTTTGTTGTCGATCAAAGGATCGTTGAAAGCATCAACGTGTCCTGAAGCTTTCCAAATAGTTGGGTGCATGAAAATTGATGAGTCAATGCCGACAACATTGTCGTTCAACTTAACCATCGCATCCCACCAATATTTCTTAATGTTGTTCTTGAGCTCTACGCCGTTCTGACCATAGTCATATACTGCGCCGAGACCATCATAGATTTCGCTCGAAGGGAATACAAAACCATACTCCTTGCAGTGCGAAACAAGCTTCTTGAAAACGTCTTCAGCCATTTCTGTATTTGTTGTAATTATTATTCTTTGTATAAATCGGCTGCAAAAATACAAATAATCAGCAATACATCAATTATGTTTCTCCCTTATTTTGACAACGTTGCGCTCCGATGTGTTTTCTCTTGCGCTCATTTGCTTATGCAGAAGTCGTTTTTGACTTTTGCTAGGCAAGATATCGGTCTATTATCTCAAATTCTGGTTGTCTGTTCGTTTGATTCTATATACCGATTCCTACGAGTACGGCATCGTCGGTCTGTTCGTATTCTCCGTTGGAATTTAGCAGGCCTTCGCGACGCCATTCGTCGAATTCCATTTCGATCTTCGACTGCTGTGCGCTGAATGGCAGCTGTGAAGTCTCATTGACGAGCATGCCGAATCTCTTTGCCGTGAACTTGTGGAGGTTACCCTCTTCGTCGAATCCGAACTGGTCTGTGATGCCATCAGAGAAGAGATAGATGCGGTCGCCATGTTCAATCTTTATCTCATGGTCTGTGAAATGCTCTGACTCTTTGTAGTGTATGCCTATCGGCATTCGGTCTGGACTTATTTTTTTCAGCTCGCCGTTGCGCGTCATCAGCAGTGGTCGGAATGCACCGGCGTAGTGCATGATCATCTGTTGTGTGTCAATCATGACGATGGCGATGTCTATGCCGTCGTGGTTGTCCTCTTCGTTTCCGGTCTGGCGCAGCGACTGCTTGAATGTCTGTCTCATCTCGTCGAGCATAATGCCCGCATTGGCTCGTGTAAGGTCGAATCGGCTCGACAGTTCGTTGAGTATTGATATGCCCAGGATGCTCAGAAATGCACCCGGCACGCCGTGTCCCGTGCAGTCACCTACGGCAAGCAGTTTTATATTGCCGGATTGCTTGCACCAATAGAAGTCGCCCGACACGACTTTGAGCGGACGGAAGATGAGCATGTGTGAGCCGAAGATGCTCTGCATCATCTGCTGCGGAGGCATCGCCGCATGCTGGATGAGGCTCGCGTAGTTGATGCTGTCGTTCATCTCGCGGTTCCTTTCGCCAATGATTTTGTTCTGCTCTTCGAGACTTTCTTTCTGGTGTCGGATCTTCTCTTCTCGCTCTTCCAGATATTCGTTCTGGACCAGTATCTCCTCCTTCTGCTGCTCAAGCTCGCTGTTCTTGACGTCGAGCAGTCTGTTTGTCTCGCGCTGACGTATGTTGTTGCGGTAAATGATTATGGCAATAACAATTACGAGTATGAAAACGAGTGAACCGATTATTGATGCCACAACCCACGTCTTTCTCTCGGCTTTCATCAGGATTGCCTCTTTTTGTGCTTTCTCGAGGCCCATGAGCGTGCTTATCTCGTCTGTCGATGAGTTGCGCATCTCCTGGTTGAGCGAATCGCTGATGGTTATGAGCTCCATGGCAATGTCATAGTCCTTGTTGTAGTTGCGTAGCATGTGGTTGATGTGGAGCTTGCTCTTGAGGTTATTGAGTTCCTCTTTGCGGTCTATGATGTGGTTGTAGTATATCGCGCTGTCGGCCGCTTTCAGTCCTTCGTTGTAGTTGCCGATATGTTTGTAGTATGTCGTCAATGTCGTGTAGTACTGGGCGGCCACGTTGTCGTATGCCATCTCGATATTGCTGAAGATCTTTGTCTCGGCATCAAGATATTCTTTTGCCTTCTCATAGTCGCCCATCGAGCAATATGTGTTGGTGTATGCATCGTTGAGGTAGAAGTAGTAAACGTCTGTCTTCTCGTCCTTTATCTCTTTCTTGCCGGACTGTTCATACTCATTAAGACATTTCTCGTATTCTTTCACGTAGTGCAGCTTGCGTTCGTTGTCCGACAACTTGAGGGCTATATTTGTCCTGCCGTCGTATGCATCGCGGCGGTCGGTGGCAAATGCAACTTTGTCAATCTTAGTAATCTCGATACATTCGTTGTAGTAATCTATGGCTCTGTCATATTCGCCCATGTTTCCGTATGCTGCGGCAATGCACATGAGGGCCGAGATGCGATTGTCGATGCTCAGCGACAGGCTGTTTTGACCGTCCTTCTTGTCTTTTGCGCTTTGCTTTTCCTGTTCGAGGCTCTTCTCGTATATCTGCTGTGCCTTATCCAAGGCAAGTCTGTATTTGCCTTGATAGCTGTATGTCTGCGCCTCAACATATTGTATGTAGTCGTAGGTGCGCGGATTCTCTTTTTTCAATGTCGGCTGCTCTTCGATGCTGTCGGCAAGCTCAAACACTCTGTTATACAGCCCCATGTTGATGTAGCTGCCGGCTCTCAGGTTTATGGCCGAACCGATATGCACATAGTCATTGATATCCTGAGCGACCTCCTGCAATCTGTCTGCATATTGCAGACCGACATTTGTGCTGTAGTTCGAAAAGGCCATTCTGTACAGTGAGTCGATGACGGCTTTTTGCGCTGGTGTCTGACCATGTGCAATGGCGGCCTTCATGCCTATGAGCAGAAGTGCCAGTATGTATATGCATCTTTTTATTTGTGGCATAGTTTGTTAGATGTCTGTGACTAAAATAGAATGGAAAAACGCAACTTCTGCAGGAGGCCGTGTCTCTCTCTTTTTTCCGTGAAACGACGTCAGATTTCGTCTGTCGAGTCGTCTTCCTGATAGTTGTTTGCGTTAAGAAGGAATGAGACAATCAGAATTATGCCCCATATCGCAACAATATACCGTGCCGTTGTCAGGTATTCACCAAAAATACTAAAAGAACGCTGAAATATAATACATTGATTTACAGCGAAATCATAGACGAGCATGGCTCTGAACAAGAAGTCGTATCCAAGTATTCTCGAAGCTATGTAGAGCATGATAAATCCCATCACCGACAATCCGCATATCCATTCGGCAAAGAAGAAATTGTGTCCGCACAACAGACAAATGACGTGGGTTGTCATGATCACGCATGCTGCAAACACAGCGTATTTCATGAATGTACTCAGCTTTTTGAGAAGATTCTTGTTCATAATTGGCTTTTTCTGAATGATACGCAAAACCATGTAAATAGGTTTTATTGACATTTCCTCGCTCTCAATATTTCTCGTTTGCCGCCAGGAGGTCCTGCGAGTCGTTCGACGGTGAATCCCGCGCCCTGAAGCATTCGCCTGACGATGCCTTTGGCACAGTATGTCACCAGAATGCCTTCATTTTCAAGACATCCATACATCTTGTTGAATATCTCCTGTGTCCACATTTCCGGCTGTTTCTCCGGCGCAAATGCGTCGAAATATATTACGTCATATTTCTCTTTTATGGCTGTCGTCGTGAAGTCTGTCTCAATTTTTCGCAACTCGAAGAATTGTGAGATGCTGACCCAGTCGTTCCATTTCGCATCGTGTATGCTTTGATACTCCTTCGTCGTATCGGTTGGCGTCATCTGTGGATATGACATCTGTCCGATGATTTCGCGCGGCAGTGGATAGCGTTCGAGGGATGTGTAGCGCACTTTGCGACCTTTGTTCGCTTCGCACAATGTCAGCAGTGCGTTCAGGCCCGTACCAAAGCCGATTTCGAGAATGCGTGGCTGCAAGGCTTTGCTCTCGTTGAGGCCCATTTTGATGAATATGTGCATCGATTCTGTCAGCGCTCCTTTCACCGAGTGATAATGCTCGTCGAGCGATGGCACGAAGAGTGTCTGACTGCCGTCGGCTGTTGTCTCTATGTTGACTTTCATTGATGTGGCTTTTGTCTCCACACAAAGGTAGCAAACTATTCATGAAAACGTACGAAACAGACGAAAAAGCACTATCTTTGCGCTAAAGATTATAATCTAATGGGAAACTACCTCGACAAGATAATGGCCACTAAGGCCGAGTGTGTTGCTTCTGCAAAACGCAAGGTGTCGCTGGCCGACGTGAAATCAATGTGCGCCGACGCGCGTCCTTCTGTTCCTTTTGCAAAGAGCATCCGCGAGAAGAACGGCATAATTGCCGAATTCAAGCGTCAGTCGCCTTCAAAAGGCCTCATACATGGCAATATCTTTCCGCGTGAAGTGGTGCAATATTACGAGGAAGCTGGCGTCAGCGCAATATCTGTCCTTACCGACGAACAGTTCTTCGGCGGAACGATTTCCGATGTCCGCGAAGCAAGTTCACTGGTCAACATTCCTATCCTTCGCAAGGAGTTCATCAACGATCCTTATCAGGTTTACGAGGCTCGTGCCAATGGTGCGTCAGCAATGCTCCTCATTGCCGCTGTTCTCGAACGCAGTCAGGCTGAAGATCTTGCCGGACTTGCCAAGGAGCTTGGTCTTGAGGTTCTTATGGAGCTTCATAACGAGGATGAATTCGGCTATATCGTGCCAGGCGTTACTGTCGCCGGCATCAACAACCGCGACCTTCGCACGTTTGTCGTCGACCTTCACCATTCCATCAAGATGGCACACATGCTGCCAAACGAACTCCCAAAGATTTCAGAGAGTGGCATCCGCACCATCGACGATATGCTCATGCTCCGCGAAGGCGGTTTCGACGGATTCCTCATTGGCGAGAACTTCATGAAGAACGAGAATCCTGGACCTTCATGCATAGAGTTCTGTAAGAAATATGCCGAAGCGCTAAGTAAATAAAACCAGAAGATATAAATCAAATGAAAATACTATGAAAAAGAGACTATTGACCATCCTTCTCGCGCTGACAGCCATTACGGCCGGCGCACAAACAGTGAAGTGTGTCGAGCCAGACGCACAGGCATACATAGACCTGTTGACTCTTGCAGGATACAAGGCCTACAAGTTCGAGATACCCGAATCGGCAGTAGGCCATATGGCAAGGTTCGTGATAAAGGAGTTCAAAGATGGCAAGGAGGTCAGTTTGGATGAAAGCGACTTCGGCAGCATGATAAACTCGTTCTCCTTTGATGTAGGCTCGTCAACGATAATCGTAGGATTCCTGCCAGAGAAAGAGGGCGTGCCGATGCGCACGGTGGCAATCAAATGGAAAGGCTCGATGGACTTGGCGGGCCCGTTTGTGTACAAGTATCTGATAACCGACTGTATAGACTTTATGACTGGTGACAAGAGAGAGCCATACAGCTATTACAACACTGTGGAGAACAAAGAAGAGATTGAATACAAGGAAAAAACCTTCTTGCCATTGTGTCTGCTCGGTTCGGCATATAACGTCCCAGACCAAGGGTACAAGTTCTGCGGTGATTTCAAGGACCTCTGCGAATCATCTCCACATTATTATGTAATAGGTATAGTAATATTCTAAAGATATAAGAAAGATGCAACGTCCACTTGTCAAGATATGCGGCATGACCGATATCGACAACATCAGTCAGATGTTGTTCCTCGAGCCCGATTTTCTCGGCTTCATCTTCTATCCGAAATCGCCTCGTTATGTTGTCGGCAAGCTCAAGCCTGATATGCTCAGCATCATTCCCGATACCGTCAAGCGCGTTGGCGTCTTCGTCAACAGCACCGAAGCCGAGATGCGTCAGATGGCAAGTCTGTACGGCCTTAAGGTTATTCAGCTTCATGGCGATGAAAAGCCTACGGTTTGCAAGCGTCTGCGCGAAGAAGGCTATGAGGTCATCAAGGCATTCAGCATTGCCAGCGAGTCCGATTTCGAGAAAATATGGGCCTACGAGGATGTCGTTGATTACTATCTTTTCGATACCAAGACTCCGGGATATGGTGGTAGCGGTCAGGAGTTCGACTGGCATCTGATACTTCGTCAGCCTATCCGTAAGCCTTGGTTCTTGTCGGGCGGCATCAGCCCAGAGAACATTGTCGCTGCTGCCCAGATTGGCGCTTATGTACTCGATCTCAACAGCAAATTCGAAACATCACCTGGCATCAAGGACTACAGACGCCTGCAAGCTGCCCTTGCCTCGCTGAAATGATTGCACGTATGTTTTTTTTCTCTATCTTTACAAGCGTTAAATCACATGGCAAAAACATGATTAGTTGTCGTTTTGTATATAATAATGTGAATATCAGCATTTTAGGGGGGGGGTAAATTTGCTCCGCTAAGATTCTGTATATCAAATGATCATAGCCTTCTGAGGATGCGAGAAACATCTTCGGAAGGCATTTTTCGTTTATGAATCTAATTTAATCAATAACTAATATGAAGAAAATTCTAACACTTTTGTCTTCTGCACTCCTTGCCACATGCGGTGCATGGGCGCAGAACCTTGTGAATGGCCACGAATATGTTGACCTTGGTCTTTCGGTGAAATGGGCTACGATGAACGTTGGTGCCAATGCTCCTCAGGAATATGGTTCATACATTGCATGGGGCGAAACGGAGACTGCAACCAAGAGCAGCTATGACTGGAGCACATATAAGTTCCAGGCTGATTTCATCGGTGACAACAAGACTTCCCTTGACCCGGAAGACGATGCTGCTCATGTGAACTGGGGCGGAGACTGGATTATGCCATCTCCCGATGATTTTGATGAATTGAAGCAGAATTGTACCTGCACGTGGACAAAACAGAACGACGTGAACGGCTACAAGATTACAGGTTCTAACGGCAAATCCATCTTCCTTCCTGCCGCTGGCTTCCGCGTAGGTGGAGGTCTCTACGTCGTTAGCATCGTTGGCCTCTACTGGTCGTCGTTGCTCGACGACTCGGACGCCGGTTATGTACTGGACTTCAACGGTGATGGCACATTCGAGACTTTGTACACCCGCCACAATCGTAGCGAAGGCATGCCGGTTCGCCCTGTGTGCCCTTCCGCAGGGAATACCAATGGTCATGTGGCCGTAGACCTTGGCTTGCCAAGCGGCAAGCTGTGGGCAGAATGCAACATAGGTGCTGATGCGCCAGAAAGTTATGGTTCATACATTGCATGGGGCGAAACGGAGGACAAGGAAATCTACTACTGGAGTACATATAAGTATATGCAGGAAGGAAAATCAAATGAGATTTTTATAAATAAGTATCAGGTACCAGACAATGAGTATGGTGGTATCTGGTATAGATTCGAGAAATACGGTTACGACGACAACAAGACCACCCTCGAAAAGGCCGATGACGCTGCAACAGCTAATTGGGGCGACAATTGGCGCATTCCGACGGCTGCCGAGTGGGAGGAACTCTACAACAACACAACCCAGACATGGACAAACGACTACGAGGGTACTGGCGTAAAGGGCTATATCCTCACCAGTACAAAAGAGGGTCATGAGGGCGCGTCTCTCTTCCTTCCTGCCGCTGGCTATCGCCGCAACGGCAACCTCAGCGGCGTGGGCTCTTACGGCGACTACTGGTCGTCGTCGCTCAACGTGCTCAACTCGAGCTACGGCCGTTACCTGGACTTCCGCGAGGGCGACTTCGACCCTTGGGACAGCAGCAACCGTTACTACGGCCAGTCGGTTCGCCCTGTGTTTGCGGTTGAAAAGACTCCAACAGCTATTGAAAGCATCAACACCGACAATGCTGGCAAGACAATAAAGACCGTCGAAAACGGCCAGATCATCATCATACGCAATGGTGAGAAATTCGACTTGGCTGGCAAAAAGTTGTAGAAATGTGACGACGACGATTTGTCGCGTCTGAAAATATTGGGCAGCATCGTAAAATCGGTGCTGCCCATTTTTTGTTCGCTCTTATGTTCAGCACCTTCGTTCTGCGTAGGCTCCCGCCTTGCATATTATAATGCGCTACACCTCTCAAGCAAAAAAGCCCCAAGCCATTGCTGACTTGAGGCCGTATTGAGCTATGTCGTCTTTTTTAGCGGATTGCGCTGACGAATTTCTTGATAGCCTCTTCGCTTGTGCCGTTTTCTTTGACGTAATTGACAAAGGCCGTGCCGATGATGGCGCCGTCGGCATGTTCGCATGCGTGCTTGTACGATGCGCTATCCTTGATGCCGAAACCGATGACAGCCTTGTTGCGCAGTTTGAGGTTGCGGATGCGGTCGAAATATGCTGTGCGGTAATCGACAGAAGTCTTGATGTTGCCGGTGATGCCGGCCGAAGCAACTGTGTAGATGAAGCCCTCGGCCTGCGAGTCGATGTGGCGGATTCTTTCGTCTGGCGACTGAGGCGCAATGAGCGGAATGAAATGAAGGTGATGGCTGTCAAACATTGCCTTATGCTTAGCCACATATTCGTCCCAAGGAAGGTCCGGAAGGATAAGTCCATCGACGCCAGCTGCCTCTGCATCAGCTGCAAAGCGCTCGATGCCGTAGTGGAGCACAGGGTTGATGTAGCCCATGAGGATAACTGGCATCGTTATCTCGCTGCGCATGTTTTTAATCTGCTCAAGAAGTTTCTTGATGCACATTCCATTGTTGAGTGCGTCGATGCTTGCAAGCTGGATGACAGGGCCATCGGCGAGCGGGTCGGAAAATGGCATGCCGATCTCTACGAAATCAACTCCAGCCTTCTCAAGGCCACGGAGCACTGGCATTGTATCTTCGAGCGCAGGGAAACCTGCTGTGAAATATATGGAGAGAAGATTCTGCTTCTTCTCAAACATTTCGTCTATTCTGTTCTTCATAAAATCCTAAGTTTTAAATCCTTAAGTATTAAGCAACAATTTATGGATTGAGGCGTTTGATGTAAGTCGCCATATCCTTATCGCCACGGCCCGAAATTGTCACAATGACATTGTCGGTAGGCTTGAACTGGTCTTTCAGTTTTGGCAATGCAGCCAAGGCATGTGCACTTTCGAGAGCTGGGATGATACCCTCTTCGATTGTCAGAAGACGTGCTGCCTCAAGTGCCTCGTCGTCAGTTGCTGCAAGCACTGTCTCGCGACCGATGTCGTGCAGATATGAGTGCCATGGGCCAACGCCAGGATAGTCAAGACCGGCCGAAATAGAGTAAGGTTCAGTAATCTGGCCATCGTCGGTCTGCATGAGCATAGTGCGTGATCCGTGGATGACGCCTTCTGTGCCACGAGCCATCGACGCAGCTGTCTCGCCAGAGTCAAGACCAAGTCCTGCCGCCTCAACGGCAATAAGCTTAACGCTCTCATCATCAACGAAATGATAGAACGAACCTGCTGCATTTGAGCCTCCGCCGATACATGCAACAACATAGTCTGGCAATGCCTTGCCCGTATGTTCTGTGAACTGACGCTTTGCCTCTTCGCTGATTATCGACTGAAGGCGTGCAACCATATCTGGATATGGATGAGGTCCAACGGCCGAACCGATGATGTAGAACGTATCTTCAGGATTTGAAATCCAATCGCGCAATGCCTCGTTTGTGGCATCTTTGAGAGTGCGGTTGCCGCTGAGGGCTGGCGTCACCTCGGCACCAAGCATACGCATACGGGCAACATTTGGAGCCTGACGCTCGATGTCAACAGCGCCCATATAAACGCGACATTTGAGACCAAGAAGAGCACATGCCGTAGCCGTAGCCACACCGTGCTGACCTGCACCTGTCTCGGCGATGATGCGTGTCTTGCCCATCTTCATGGCGATGAGCGCCTGGCCGATTGCATTGTTGATCTTGTGCGCACCTGTATGTGCGAGATCTTCGCGCTTCAAATAGATGTTTGCGCCAAAAATCTTCGACAATTTCTTGGCATAGAAAAGAGGCGTCGGACGACCGACATAATCGATCATAAGACTCTTGAACTCCTTCTGAAACTCCTCAGAATTGATGATGTCGAGATAAACCTTGCGGAGATTCTCGACGTTTGGATAGAGCATCTCAGGAACGTAGGCACCGCCAAAACGCCCATAGAGACCAGCTTCGTTGACTTGATATTTTGACATAACTATATGTTTTTCTTCTTTACGAATGCAAAGATAGATATTATTTCTCTAATTATTGCAACAGCGGTTGCAATAATTTTATCTTTCATCAGAAATTCTGTTTTTGCCCCCAAAAAACAAGCGGCATCAGAAGTTCCCCTCTAATGCCGCCAAATCGGACAAAAATAATTTTTTATTGCTATTTTTTCTTTGCAGTGAATTGCAAGATGGTAGAAACGCCATCTTCAAACGATTCAATGAAGAAAACTAATTCTTTGTCATCAATGCCATAATAGCCATGGTATAGTTGTTCCTCGCCATTAGTTATTTTTGCAGAAAGAATATTATGACCTGAATAAGCAGTTCCATCAGAGTTGCCATCTGCAATGCGGAAGAAGAAACATGTGTTGTCTGATGTATTCATGCAATTTCTCAACTGGAAAATATCATTATCCCCATCGATTTGAAACTGCAAATCATTATTAATACGTTTTACTGTGGCTTTACCCGTTGCTATATTATCTAGAACAACAACAACATCGTTCTCAACGCCAATACCGTCGCAAGAGAAAGTATAATTACCAATTGCGGCATTAACGAATTCAAAAGCATCTACACTTTCGTCATCATCACATGATGTCATTGTAGCGCCAACAAAAAGTGCACATAAAATGCACATGTATTTATATATATTATTCATAATGTAGATTTGTTAGAAATTAAAAAGACTAGAAATCTGAAAGATCATTCATCTTTGCAGAGTTCTTTACCTGCTTCTCTCTTACATATTCGTATGCTTCTTTTATTCTCTTGCCCAATTTAGCTGTCTTTTTGTCTGAGAACTCTCCTTCTGTTACATCTCCGACAATTTGGAATCTGTATTTTGTGAATCCATATTGCATCAAAGAATCTAACTGAGACTCCGTAATAGGGTAATACGCTTTAGATGTATAGACGGTTTGTGTGACACCACCTAGTGCTCCAAGAACTCCTGCAGAACCGACATATGAATTGTGAGAGCCGACCCAGTCAGTTCCTTCTTGAGTGGAAAGGGTCATTGGGTTTCCGGCAACTTTTAGAATGAGCTTCATGTTAGGGTTGATCTCCTTCCATGTTCCAGAACTTGATATCAAAACAACAAGAGATGTTGTTATTTGACCAGGATTGTTGTCGTATGCGCCGACAGTCACTCCTAATTGAGAAAAGTCCATACTTACGGCAGATGAACCATCGAATTTGATGGAAATTTTTTCTTCGCCGATGTAGGCTGGGCCAGATTCAACTTTCTTCGTTGTATTTTGGGCAAACACATTGGCGCAGCAAATGGCAAATGTGCATACGAGCAAAAAAAGTTTCCTCATATTGCATTATTTCCTCAGTTCCTAAGGAGGAAGGCTCCTAGACTTCCCATTCGTTTATAAAAACAGAAAGCGTGGAACTGATATGCCACGCTTCGGAATGGAGGTCCTAGGAAAACCTTGTACAAAGAATGGGAATAGCAGCCCACGTTAAACCGTGAGAACCACTATGCCTCTCTTGTACAATAAAATGTAGATTTCCTAGGTCTCCATTCCAAGATAGCATAACGCTTCTGTATGTAATGATGTAGTCTATTTGACTACTCAGCCCAAAGGTATAAATAATTATAGGATAATACAATTATCTTATAAGTTTTAACTTTTAATTTTTGCCTCCCCAAAAAAATAAGCGGCATCAGAAGTTCCCCTCTAATGCCGCCAAATTTATAATCTTGAATACTTATTACAAGCACTCCTTGAATGCCTTCAAGAATCTGTCGCACTCCTCTATTGTGAGACACAATGGAGGAAGCAGACGTATCATGTTTGTTCCTGCTACACCTGTAAAGATATGCTTCTCAAACAACAACTTTGTACGTATCTCTTTGATTGGCTCGTTGAATTCGAGACCTATCATCATTCCAAGACCACGCACTTCTTTAATCTTAGCCGACTTTGGCATGTTGTCCAAAAGATACTTGCCTACTTTTGCCGCATTCTCTACAAGCTTCTCCTGCTCGAATATCTCAGCTACCGAGATAGCCGCTGCCATTGCAAGATAGTTGCCACCGAATGTCGTGCCTAGCATTCCCTTCACTGGCTCAAATTCTGGCGAGATAAGGATAGCACCACATGGGAATCCATTGGCTATGCCTTTCGCCATTGTGATGATGTCTGGCTTGATACCTGTATGCTGATGAGCAAAGAACTTACCGCTACGACCATAACCCGACTGTATCTCGTCGAGGATGAGCACCGTACCATGCTTCTTACATTCTGCCGAGAGCTGCTGGAAGAATTCTGGAGTTGGAATATGGATTCCACCACAACCCTGAATACCTTCGACGATAACTGCAGCGACGTCATCACCCTTCAATGCTTCCTTAACGCTCTCGATATTGTTGAATTCAGCGAATACAACTTTATGGTTTGCGTTGAATGGAGATACAATCTTTGGATTGTCTGTAACAGCCACAGCACCTGAAGTACGGCCATGGAACGAACGCTTGAAAGCTACAACTTTGTCACGCTTCGTATGGAATGAAGCAAGCTTCAATGCGTTCTCATTCGACTCTGCACCCGAGTTGCAGAGGAAGAGAGAATAATCTGTGTAGCCACTAAGCTTCTGAATCTTCTCTGCAAGCTTCTCCTGAAGTGGATTAATGACGCTGTTAGAGTAGAAGCTTATCTTGCCGAGCTGATCGGTAATGTCGGCTACATACTTTGGATGAGAGTGACCTACTGATATTACAGCATGGCCACCATAGAGGTCAAGATATTCCTGGCCCTTGTCGTCCCAGACTTTACATCCGAGACCTTTAACTGGCACTACGTCAAATAGTGAATATACGTCGAAAAGTTTCATTAGAATCCTGATGGTTTAAGGTTAAGACCTGTGTTTTCTGGCAATCCAAAGAGCAGGTTCATGTTCTCTACTGCCTGACCAGACGCACCCTTAACAAGGTTATCAATCATTGAGATGACATGGAGCTTCTTGCCATATTTCTTTACGTAGAGCACATTCTTGTTGGTGTTGACAACCATCTTAAGGTCTGGGTTGAAGTCTACAACATTAACAAATGGCTCATCCTTGTAATATGACTTGTAAAGCTCAACTGCCTCTTCCTCGCTCATGTCACAATCAAAGTAGACTGATGACATGATGCCACGTGGGAAGTCACCACGAACTGGCACGAAGTTCATCTCGCCCTCATAGTGAGGAGCAAGTTTCTTGAGGGTCTCGTTCACCTCACCAAGATGCTGATGAGTGAATGCCTTATATATAGACATGTTGTTTGCACGCCAGCTGAAGTGTGTTGTCTCCGATGGCTTCTGACCTGCACCTGTCGAACCTGTGATACCTGTTACATGTATCTCGCCAAGCTTGTCGGCCTTTGCCATTGGCAAAAGAGCAAGCTGTATTGATGTTGCAAAGCAACCAGGATTTGCAATACGCTTTGCCTCCTTTATCTCCTTGCGGAATGCCTCTGGCAGACCATAAACGAAATCCTCAGCATCCTTCGCAAGACGGAAGTCATTTGAAAGGTCAATAATCTTGCCGTCGAAATCAGCAGGCAAAGAATGAACATAGTCCTTCGATTTGCCATGACCCGAGCAGATAAATATGACATCAACAGCACCAGCAGGAGCATCAGCACTAAATGTCAATTTTGTCTCACCTATGAGGTCGTGGTGTGCCTTCCAAATAGGCTCACCAGCATGGCTCTCACTCTGAGCGAAGATAATGTCTGCCCATGGGTGGTTAATGAGTATTCTCATCAACTCGCCAGCTGTATAGCCAGCCGCACCTATAATTCCTACTTTAATCATTTAAGTTTTAAGTTATGGGTTTGTTAAGTTATAAGTTCTTTTTCCGTTTTGTAATAAGTTCATTTGGTTCTCACCTTGTTTGTTAGTGCGATGAGCATGCCTTTGATTTCGCCAATGGCAGTGTAAAGTTTGATATATTCTTCTTTTTGCAAATATCCCAAATCTTTTGACAACAGCAGTTGGTAATCGAGTTCGTTCGATGACCCTAATGCAACGTTTAGAAAATATGCAAAATCTGCATCTGAATTTCTGCCTGCACCTTCTGCGATGTTCGTCGGTATTGAATATGCAGATCGTCGCATTTGCGATGCTAAACCGAAAACTTCATATTTGGGGAAAGATTCAACCACTTTATAAATATCTAAAGTAAGATGATGTGCTTTTTCCCAAACTAAGAGTTTCCTATAGTCTTGCATTTACTGCTTACAAACTTAGAACTTATTACTTCTAAACTTAGAACTTATACTATCTCTCTTCGTTAGGATGTGCCAAATAGTATGCTCTCAACGCTGTCGATGTAACCTTGATGAAGCCCTTTGCATCGTCTGATGACCATGCCTTTGCTGTCTCACCATACTCGCCGAGCTTGTTCTTTACAAGGTCGTTTGGCGAATCTACACCTACTGTCTGGAATGTCAAAGGACGAAGTTCAAGTGTAACTTCACCTGTCACATTGCGCTGGCTGCTCTCAAGCATTGCCTCGATATCTGGCATCACTGGCTCAAGATACTGGCTCTCGTGCAAGAACATGCCATACCAGTTAGACACCTGGTCTTTCCAATACTGCTGCCACTTCGAAAGTGTGTACTTCTCAAGGAATCTATGTGCACCGATGATAAGCATTGGAGCGGCTGCCTCGAAACCTACACGACCCTTGATGCCGATGATTGTATCACCTACGTGACAGTCACGACCAATGCCGTATGCTGCACCAATCTCTTCTACTGCCTGAATTGCCTTGATCTTGTCGTCATACTTAACGCCGTTTACCGAGCAAAGCTCACCCTTATCGAATCCGAGCTTCAAAAGCTCTGGACCTTCCTTGGTAGCATGCTTGAGATATGCGCTCTCTGGCAATCCCTGCTTTGAGTCGAGTATCTCGCCACCACAGATCGATGTACCCCAGATACCTACATTATATGAATACTTCAACTTAGTGAAGTCTGCAAAATAACCATTCTTGTTGAGGTAGTCAACTTCTTCCTGACGGCTGAGGTTGCCATCTCGTGTGAGGGTGATGATCTCTACACCAGGAGCCATGACAAGGAATGTCATGTCAAAACGAATCTGGTCGTTACCCGCACCTGTTGAACCATGAGCGATTGCCGATGCACCAATCTCCTTAGCGTAGCGAGCAATTGCCAATGCCTGGAATATACGTTCAGAACTTACTGAAATAGGATAGCAGTTGTTGCGGAGTACGTTGCCATATACCATGTAACGGAGGCTCTTCTGATAATACTCCTGTGTCACATCGAGTGTGACGTATGCTTTTGCACCAAGCTTATAGGCGTTCTCTTCGTTTGCCTTGAGCTGCTCAGCGCTGAAGCCACCTGTGTTGGCGCATGCCGCATAAACTTCGTATCCCTTTTCCTTTGCAAGATACATTACTGTATAAGATGTGTCGAGACCTCCACTGAAGGCAACAACTACTTTCTTCTTCTGTTCCATATATTTATTATGATTTTCTTTTATTACTTATTTCTATTAATCCTCATCATGGAATCCATTTGGGAAGCGTTTTTCAATCTTCTCCTGGATGCTCACGATGTCTTTTGCCACTTCCTCGTCTGCATCACGGACGCTGCGTGCTCTTTCAGGATCGTAGAGCATACCTGTACATACACAATAGCGACGATTTGTTCTCAAAAGAATGTCGTGGTTGATGCAACCTTCGCATCCCTTCCAGAATGTTTCGTCATCTGTGAGTTGAGCAAAAGTTACAGGTATATATCCGTGGTCTGTGTTGAGTTTCATAACTGCAGCACCTGATGTCAGGCTGAATATCTTGGCTTCAGGCCAGCGCATGCGAGCAAGCGTAAATGTCATGTGCTTGATGCGTCGTGACAAGCCGCAACCGCGATACTCGTCCTTCACGATCAAACCAGACGTGGTCACATATTGTTTGTGTCCCCAGGTCTCGATGTAACTGAAGCCTGCAAATTTTTCTCCATCAAGAGCAATTACGGCCTTGCCTTCACGCATCTTCTGCTTCACGTAACCTGGGTTACGCTTTGCAATGCCTGTACCTCTAACCTTAGCAGCATCGCTAATTGTCTTGAGGATTTCATCTACATACTGGAGGTGCTCATCTGAAGCAACCAATACATTAATTTCGCTCATTTCTTTCGGCAAAATTTTTTTTCGTTCTTTGTTTTTTATGCGTTGTGTATGATCTTTGACTCAATGTCTGGAATCCATTGCGACAACACGTGAGTTATAAGTGCGTTGTTCGCATTGGTTCTCAAGACCAGCAGGACAGTGTCGTCGCCAGCCAGTGTTCCCATGACGCCGTCGATCTGGCTTTTGTCAACCATGTCGGCAACCACGCTTGCATATCCCGGACGTGTTTTCAACACGGCCATTTGGCCTGAAAATTCAATGCTCAATGCGCAACTGCGAATGAAATCGGCACCGCTTGTTAGCTCCGTAGGTTGCATTCTGGCAACTTGATTTGGTGCAATGCGATAGCGGTAACGCCCCATCCCGTCAGGTACTTTTGCAATTTGCAATTCCTTTATGTCGCGCGAGAGTGTGGCTTGCGTGAGTTCAAATCCTCGCGAAGTCAGTTCGGTCAGAATCTCATCTTGACTGGCAATGTCTTTTGTCGCGATGATTTCGCGGATTGCCAACATTCTGTCTGTCTTGCTTTTTGACATATTTCGTGTTTAATAACTCTATGCTCAATGCATAATTATTCGATTGCGGTGCAAAAATATGCAATAGCGTTGAATTTTTATTCATCTGAAGTGATAATTTTTGCAAAAAATGATGCTTTTTTTTGTGATGCGTGTCTGGCATGTCGTGGACATTGACAATGTGCCCGTTCGGGAAGTTGGAATGAGAGCAAAAATTGACCAAGGCAAACGGCGGTGAACGGAGCGGAGACGGTCAGTGAGGGGGAAGCGGAAGTGACGCCCAAAGGGCGGCCGAAGCGAGGGGGAGACTTCCCACTCACAGAAAAAAAGAAGGGAAGAAACAAGAAAGAGTTGCTGGAGAAAAAGAGGTCATCTCTTTTTCAGATAAAAATGCATAATACGTCAAAAATCACTACTTTTGCGGTTGCAAAAAGTGCAATGTTAATGGCAACAATTGAACAATATACATCGGAGTCGGTCGAATTGCTGCGCAAGATGATAGCAACGCCATCGGTGAGCAGGGATGAGAGTGCCGTTGCAGATCTCATACAGGAATGGATGACGAGCAAAGGCCTGAATGTCAACAGAAAAGGGAATAATCTGTGGCTATGTTCAGAGGACTGCGAGAATGGCAAACCTGTAGTTCTGCTCAATTCTCATATCGATACGGTGAAACCGGCAGCAGGCTATACGCGAGATCCTTTTGCAGCAACAATAGAAAATGGCCGTTTATATGGTTTGGGAAGTAATGATGCAGGAGGTCCGATGGTGTCTTTGCTGGCAGCGTATCGCTATCTGACGCAGACGGAACAGCCATATCGCTTGATATATCTGGCATCGTGCGAGGAGGAAGTAAGTGGTCGCGGTGGTATAGAGAGTGTGATTCCGGATCTTGGAAAGATAGATTTGGCAATAGTCGGCGAGCCGACCAAGATGCAGATGGCCGTAGCGGAAAAGGGACTGATGGTACTCGATTGTGTTGCTCATGGCAAGAGCGGTCATGCAGCTCGCAACGAAGGCGTAAATGCAATATATGAGGCATTGCCAGGCATAGAATGGTTCAGAACGCATCGGTTTGAACGTGAGTCGCCATTCCTTGGTCCGGTGAAGATGAGCGTCACTCAGATTGAGGCTGGAACGCAACATAATGTTGTTCCGGACACGTGCAAGTTTGTTGTAGATGTGCGAGTGAATGAGATGTATAAGAATGCAGAACTTCTTGAACTTATCAAATCGAGTGTCGCGTGTGACGTGAAAGAGCGTTCTACGCGCCTGAACAGTTCTGCAATCTCGATGGATCATCCGATTGTTAAGCGAGGCGGGCTGTTGGGACTGACGACTTTTGGTTCGCCGACGATGAGCGACCAGGCCTTAATGCCTTTCACTTCAATAAAGATTGGTCCGGGCGATTCGGCCCGTTCTCACACAGCCGACGAGTATATCGAATTGAAAGAGATAGAAGACGGCATAAAAATGTATATCGACTTGTTGTCGGGATTGAATATGTAATAAACACAAAATCAAAAAGATATAACCATGAAACTTTGGGATAAAGGATATAATGTCGATGAAAAAATCGACACTTTCACCGTCGGAATGGACCGTGAGCTCGATTTGCATCTTGCTCCATTTGACATCATGGGTACAATGGCCCATATCACGATGCTCGAGAGTGTCGGATTGCTAAAGAAAGACGAACTTGACGTCCTTCTTAAGGAACTCAAACTCCTCTATGCGGAAGCCGTTAAGGGACATTTCGACATTGAAGATGACATTGAAGATGTTCATTCTCAGGTTGAGCTGATGCTAACTCGCAAGCTTGGCGACATTGGCAAGAAAGTTCATAGCGGACGTTCGCGCAACGACCAGGTTCTGCTCGATTTGAAACTCTATTCTCGTGCTCAGATTGAGGATATCGTCATGAGAATGCGAAAGCTTTTCGATGTTCTTCAGCACAAGAGCGAGCAGTACAAGAATATTCTCATCCCAGGTTATACTCATTTGCAGGTTGCAATGCCTTCTTCGTTTGGCCTTTGGTTCGGTGCATATGCCGAAAGCCTGACAGACGATATGATAATGATGGAAGCAGCATGGGAAGTTGCCAATCAGAATCCACTTGGTGCGGCCGCCGGATATGGTTCTTCGTTCCCGCTCAATCGTACGATGACGACGAAACTTCTTGGTTTTAACGACCTTAACTATAATGTCGTTTATGCTCAGATGGGACGTGGAAAGACAGAACGTATTGTTGCTTTTGCCATATCTGCTATTGCAGAAACCATTGGTCGTCTGGCTGTTGACGGATGCCTTTATACATCGCAGAATTTTGGTTTCATTCACTTGCCAAAGCAGATGACAACGGGATCAAGCATCATGCCTCACAAGAAGAATCCGGACGTCTTTGAGCTTATCCGTGCACATTGCAATAAAATCAATGGCGTTGCCAACACTATACGTCTCATTCAAACCAATTTGCCTTCGGGATACTTCAGGGATATGCAAATCATAAAAGAGGTTTACATTCCTGTATTCCAGGAGATTAAGGACTGCCTTGACATCACGACGTATGCAATCGAAAACATGGAAGTTGTTGACGGCTTGATGGATGATCCAAAGTATAAATTGGCATTTAGCGTCGAAGAGGTCAACCGACTTGCAAACGAAGGAATGCCATTCCGCGATGCATATAAGACTGTCGGCATGGCAATCGAACGAGGTGAATTTGAATTCAATGGCGAACTTCATCACACTCACGAAGGCTCAATTGGAAACCTTTGCACAGAAAACATTCGCAAGAAGATGGATCGTCAGATGGACAAATTTGGCTTCGCAAAGGTGGAAGAAGCAATCAATAATCTTGTAAAATAATGCAATGAAACGGTTCGTATTGTCTCTCGTCGTTGCGCTTGCGATTGTCGTTGCGTCTCTGATTCCTGTACCGGAGATTCCGCAGACAGATATCCCATTTGCAGACAAATGGGCGCATTGGGTGATGTACGGCACATTGACTCTCGTTATTTCGTATGACCTGATGCGAAGCAAGTCGCTTTCGATTCGCAATATCGTTGTCGGAGCCGTTTTTGCTGTCGTGCTCGGAGGTCTTTTGGAATTGATGCAAGCCTATTGCACGTCCACGCGAAGTGGTGATTGGCTGGATTTCTACGCCAATACTTTCGGTGTGTTCTGTGCCGTGGTTATAGTTTTGATATACAAGAAGATGCATGCCTGGAATCGTGGCTGCTAAATGAAATACATCTTCTGAAGAAAAAAAGTCTATGGCAAGAATTGTCATAGACTTTTTCAGTTTCTATTGGCCACCCATGTGGCTGAAATAATCGAGTACATCGTCCCATGTTTTGAATGGATCCTGTCCGAAATGGAGGAATGTACCCATGAAATCTTTTGCGCCATTCACTTCCCGATCATCAATCAGATAATCTCCGTATGACAAATTCTTATGATGTGAAAGAATCAGTCGGCGGAATGTCGCGACTCCCAGATGCTTTTGAACCCACATTAGTTTGTCGCTCCAAGCTGTAGGGTTGCTGAATGGAGCACTCGACAAAATGTATGTGTCATATCGCAATGCCAGCCATCTGAACGCTTTGACCGCACTTGGCAGTGGCTCCAGATTTGCAAAAAATCCTGGTGCATCATAAAGGTGCCCTTCGTACTCTGCCTGTGTCTTCTCATCTAGTTTGCGCCAGCCATTGTCGTAGTCAGCCAATGTGCCATCGAGATCAATATATAAGATCGGTTTCTGACGTCCTTCTTGTCTGTCGTCAATCCAGCTGATAATAGGAATCAGTGAATGAATCAATGCGTGATCATTTAGATGGTGCTCTCCATCAAATGTAATGGCGTTGATATAATGTGCAGAAAACAGGTCTTTTGTATGGACGATTGGATCTTTGTCGCCAAACATTCCATAGACATGCGTGCGGCGTTCTTCTTCATCAATGTTTTCAAAACAATGAGATGCAACCTCACGGAACTCCTCAACCAGATCTTGAGTCATCCAGAATTCTGTCTCGCCATCTTGTCTTGGGTTCAGCCATTTCTGCTTGCCCATGACGTGTAGCGTCTTGAAAGTCTCGGCGATTTGAAATGCCGGATTGACTAAGATTCTGTCGAATCCTGTTAGCTGCTCAGCATACATTGCACCCATTGATGTGCCAATGATGATGTCAGGCTTCTCCGTATCGCAAATGTCTCTTATGAGTTTCATCGCTTCGTGAGGGTGGAGGGGCAAATCTGGTGATATCACTTCAGTGTTTGGAAGTAAAATTCTGAGATTTTTTGCTGTTCCAGTTGAGCCGGACGAAGCAAAGCCATGTATGTAAAGAATCTTTTTCCCGTTCATCATGTCGGGATACTGAACGCTGTTATCCATGCTGATAGTATATTGTCAGAAAAAATCCCCGCAACCAATCGGCAACGGGGATTCTCTATATTGTATCTTTTTTATATGCTTACTTTGTGTTATAACCCCACTTGATGTAGATTGAGCCCCAAGTGAAGCCTGCACCAAATGCAGAGAGAAGCAAATTGTCGCCCTTCTTGAGTTGCTTTTCCCACTCGTAAAGACAAAGTGGAATAGTTGCAGAAGTCGTATTGCCAAATCGCTCGATATTAATCATAACCTTCGATGGATCGACACCCATGCGGTCTGCTGTCGCTGCAATGATACGCAAGTTTGCCTGATGTGGAACGAGCCATGCGACATCCTCGGCCTTCAAACCATTGCGCTCCATTGTCTCAACCGTCACGTCTGCCATGCGAGTCACGGCATATTTGAACACCTGCTTGCCTTCCTGATAAACGAAATGCTCGTGGTTGTCAACTGTCTCATGTGATGCAGGCTTCTGCGAACCACCGGCAACGATCTTTAACCAGTGACGTCCCATGCCATCAGTGTGCAGGTTCGCATCAATAACACCAATCTCCTCTTCTGTCGGTTCAACAAGAACAGCAGTCGCAGCATCGCCAAACAATACGCAAGTTGTGCGGTCAGTCCAATCGACGATTGATGACATCTTCTCAGTGCTGACGACAACAACTTTCTTCTTTGTTCCAGCCTTGATGTACTGTGAAGCGAGGTCAAGACCATAGAGGAAGCCCGAACATGCACCGTTTATGTCGAATGCAAGCGCATTACGGATGTCTGCCTTGTCTGCAATAATGGCTGCAGTTGATGGAATTGGCGCATCTGGAGTCACTGTCGTACAGATGATGAGGTCGATCTCTTCTTTCTTCAAACCTGTCTTCTCACAGAGATTTTCGATAGCCTTGACGCCCATGTATGAAGCGCCTTCGCCCTCTTCTTTCAAGATCCTGCGCTCTTTGATTCCAACGCGGGTCATGATCCACTCGTCGTTGGTGTCAACCATCTTGCTCAGCTCGTCGTTTGTCAAACGATACTCCGGCAGGAAAGCTCCGATGCCTGTTATAACTGCATTAATCTTTGCCATTATTTTTATCTGTTTCTTTCTGCTATGCGTCTCCGTTGGCGCATATTGCGGCGCAAATTTATTATTTTAAATTAAATTTTCATAACCAAATCCTTATATTTCATGTAAAAAGAACATATAGCGTTTGATAATTATTATTATCGTCGATATGTTTTGTTAATTGACAATAAATTTTTAATTTGCACGATAAACCGGGAACGAATGAGGATATTTTTTGTCATATTGGTATTTGTTGCCTCTGCAATAGGTGTTTTTGCTCAGAAGGTGAAGTTGATAACTGATGAGGAAAGACTGTCAAACAGTCTTGTGAATCATGTATATCAAGATAGCAGAGGATATATTTGGATCTCAACAGAAGATGGCTTGAACAGTTTCGATGGCATGACCGTAACGTCATATCAGGCCGGTGATGCTGAGAATGCGATGTCTAGCAGCTACATACAGCGAGTATTTGAAGATTCAAGTGGTCGTCTATGGATTGGTATGATGAACGGAATTTGTATCTTCAACAGGGAAACAGGCGATTTCAGGCGTGTTGAGTGTGAAGAGTATGGCGAAATAGTCAAGCCTCACGTTGCAGACATTGTTGAAGATAAGAGCGGTGACGTTTGGTTCGTTACTTCAGGCCGCGGTATTTTGAAATATGATGCAACCGTGCAAAAGGCCGTCCGAGATATGAGCGTTCTTGGTCAGAACAGCGACATATATCTTTCGGCGGCTCTTGTGGACAAGCTTGGCTATCTTTGGGTTGCTCCTTCGTCTTGCAGCTATGTCTATCGTTGTAATGTTGACGGAACTTGGAATGAAAGAATATACCTCGAGAATAACGCGCAGATTTCTGATAACTCGCAAATCATCGAGGCCTATGGTCATGTTTATTTGAGCACAGACCATAGCGGTATTTTTTGCTACGATGAACATGCCCATAAGTTCAGACATATCGATACCGTCGAGAACGCACTGATATTCTCAATATGTTCATTTAACAACAAGCTTTTCATTGGAACCGACGGTCAAGGATTGTACACTTATGACATCCAAACGCAGAAAGTTGAGCAAAAGGAGTTTTTTACACCTCAAATCGATTTTCATAAGGCCAAGATACACTCTATCATGTTCGACTGGAATGGCAACATATGGCTTGCAGTTTTCCAGAAGGGCGTGCTCTATATGCCGCATTCGCTATCGCCATTTGAGAACTATGGCTATCATCCGAATGGATGGAACAACATTGGCTCGGGTTGTGTAATGTCCGTGTTCCGCGATCACAATGGTCTTTGGGTGGGTGCAGACAGCGATGCTCTCTACTATGTCGATGACGACGGAAAATCTTCGCATTACGAAAACGGAATGCCTAAAACCATTATGGGCATTGAACCTGAAGGCGAAAATCGTCTGTGGCTTGCATCATATGATGATGGTCTCTATCTGTTTGATAAGACGACAAAGAGTGCGGTCTCTAAGAATAATATGTTGGAGGCTGTGTCCCCTTCGTACAATAGACGAACCATCTGTATGGCGCATGACAACAAGGGCCGTCTTTGGCTTGGTACATTCGGAAACGGCATTTTCTGTATAGATGGCAATCGTGTCAAAAATTACGTCTCAACATCGGAAATTATTGATTTTACTCTAAACGAGCCTGTTAATAACTGGATTAATGCCATCTGTACATATGGTGATGAGGTCTGGTTTTGCACTTATAATGGATTGTGCTGCTACAACACTGTTCATGAACGATTTGTGCCGATTGGTGACGAACTTTACAAGGCTTTTATCGGCAAGGTCGTGTCCGACATTGAATTCGATGATACAGGGAAAATGTGGCTCGCGACGGCAATAGGCCTTGCTGTATATGACCCGACAAATCATTCATTGGATATTATCAATCGTGAGCGAGGCATTGCTTCAAATGGAGTCATCAGCGTGTGTGTGGACAAGATGGGATATGTATGGGCAGGCACGTATGCCGGTCTGAGCCGTTATGACACAGAAACACAGCTTTTCAATAACTACTATTCGCATGACGGTATTCAGGGTAATCAGTTCTCGCGTGCTGCTGTAGATATCGATTCGAATACTGGTCAGGTCTTTATTGGCGGAACTAATGGCGTTACGCGATTGAGACCGTTCGGAAAAGAGAAAACAGATTTGAGAATGTCTGTCAGCATCACTCATTTCTATCTCAATGGTCGCGAAGTCTTCATGGGAGATTTGTCTGGTGGCAAACCTGTTGTCGACAAGGCTGTGGTCGATGCAGACAGGTTCTCGTTCTCATATGGCGAAAAAACATTCGCATTTGACCTTTCATCTTTCAATTTTATCAATCCTGAACTGATAACATATGAGTACAAGATGGATGGTTATGATACAGAATGGAACCAGACACAAAATGGCGATTCGCGAATCAGTTACTCTAATATGCCTCCGGGTGAATATACGCTTAATGTCAGTTCGCGTATTGGAGGTTCGAATTCATCTGTAAAACAGGTCAAAATTGAGATATTACCTTTGTGGTGGCAGACTACATGGGCAAAAGCTCTGTACGTCGCATTGGCATTGCTCGCATTGGTTTTGTTGTATGCCGCAATGCGTTTCAGAATGAAGATGAAGCAGGAGTTTGTCCGTCAGCAGCAGGAACACAACATTGAGGAAGCAAAATTCCAGTTCTTCTTCAATATCTCGCACGAAATCAGGACTCCATTGACGCTTATACTCAATCCGATAAAAGAGTTGATGCGCAAGGCTGAACCATCGTCAGACGAGCAACGCAGCTATGCAACGATTCATCGCAATGCAATGCGAATCCTCCGCCTTATCAATCAGCTTCTCGATATGCGTAAGATTGAGAAGGGACAGATGGTTATGCACTACAAGCAGACGGATATAGAGAAACTTATCGATTCAATCTCCCAGTTCTTTACTGCGTCAGCCGCAGCCAAGAAGGTTAAGTTCCGCCTCATTAACGTACTCAACGACAATATTGTTGCTGTTGATCCGGATTATTTCGATAAGGTTATATATAACCTCTATTCAAATGCAATAAAGTTCACGTCAGACAAGAGCGAGATTGTTACTCAGGTTAGCGAGCGCTCCGATGGTCGAATTGCAATTGAGGTCATTGACTGTGGCTGTGGCATTGAACCGGACAAACTCGAGATGATTTTCAATCGATTCTATCAGATTGATAACCGACAGAATGCAGCGTACACAGGAACTGGTATCGGTCTCCATTTCGCACGAAGCATTGTGAATCTCCATGGTGGAACGATTTCGGCACGAAATAGAGAAGATGGCCTTGGTGCTATTTTTACGGTCATTATTCCTCGTCATCAGAAGGATGAAATGCCGTACGAGCAGGTTGTTGCAGAAAGAAGAACAGTTAGTGAGCCAGAACTTGAGGAGCATAGTCTTGTTCAGGTTAAACGACACAAGCCTCAGACAAATAAACGCGTTTTGATTGTTGATGATGAGGCTGAGGTTAGTCAGATACTTGTCACAGAGCTCTCGAAGGTGTTCCGTGTTATCTCTTGTACCAATGGCAAGGAGGCATACGATATTTTACGAAGCGAGCACATCGATGCGGTCGTTTCAGATATCATGATGCCGGTCATGGATGGTCTGACTCTCTGTCACAAACTGAAATCTAACATCACGATTAACCACATTCCGATTGTACTTCTTACGGCCAAGCATTCCGACGAAGATCGTAACAGAGGCCTTTTGACAGGCGCTGATGCATATATCGCTAAGCCGTTTGATCTCGAAGAACTCAAGAATACGCTCTGCAGTATTATTGAAAATCGTGATCGTATTATGAATCGTTTCGCAACGGTACAAAACAATGAGACACAAGAAAAGAAAGTTGTAAATCTTCGTACCGTCGATGAGGTCCTCATGGAAAAAATTACAAACTACATCGAAAAGAATATTGCTGATCCAGATCTCAATGTTGAAAAAATGGCATCGCACGTCGGACTCAGCCGTGTTCATATGCACCGAAAAATCAAAGAGATAACAAGTCAGAGCGCACGCGATTACATACGTAATATACGATTGCGACAAGCCGGCATTTTGCTCGGTGAAAAACGTTTGAGCATCTCCGAAGTGGCATTCTCGTTGGGATTCTCTAACTTGTCGCATTTCAGCACGTCATTCAAGGAGATGTATGGCATGTCGCCTAGTGATTATATGAACGAAAAATTAAGTGATCAATCTGAATAGAGATGAATAACAACGAAGAAGAACTGAAACAAGACGTACGTTTTCTCGAACTTTTATCAGAGAAATTTCCAACAGTATCAAGTGCTACAACAGAAATAGTTAACCTTCAGGCCATTTTGAGCCTTCCTAAAGGAACTGAGCATTTCCTCTCAGATCTGCATGGCGAGAATACCGCATTTACTCACGTGCTTAAAAACGCGTCGGGAGTTATTCGCCGTAAAGTCGATGATCTGTTCGGCATGAACATGCGACAGCAGGATCGGGATGCTCTTTGCTCTTTGATATATTATCCAGCTGAAAAACTTGAGCAAATCAGAAAACTCGAAATAGACATTGACGATTGGTATCGCACAACGCTCTTTCAGGTCGTTGCTGTGGCTCGTGTTGTCGCTTCAAAATATACTCATTCAAAAGTCCGCAAGTCACTTCCTCCGGAGTTCGCTTATGTCATTGAAGAGCTGCTCTACGAGAGTCAGACCGACAGCGACAAACAGAACTATTATTCTTCGCTGATAAACTCAATTGTCGATATTGGACGATCTGAAGAGTTTATAATAGCGATTAGTGAGCTCATTCATCGCCTGATTATCGATACACTACATATTGTTGGTGATGTATATGACAGAGGATCTGGGGCTTATGATATCATGGAGACTCTTTGTGACTATCATGATTTCGATATGCAGTGGGGAAATCACGATATTTCATGGATGGGCGCTGCCGTGGGCAATTTGGCTCTCATTGCAAATGTCGTACGTATCTCAATCCGCTACGCTAACGTCGAAACGCTCGAAGAAGGTTATTCTATCAACCTCTTGCCTTTGGCTACTTTTGCCATTGACACGTATGGCGACGATCCATGCGAAGCATTTCAGGCTCAGGAGTTTGAGGTCAATAGCCGTATGCGACGTTCCATGCAACTCATGGCAAAGATGCATAAAGCCATTTCAATCATACAGTTTAAGCTTGAAGGCCAGATTATAAAACGTCGTCCCGAATACAAGATGGAAGATAGGAATCTTCTACATCTTATTGATTATGAAAAAGGGACGATAACGATTGCAGGGAAGACTTATCCACTGCTCGATACGAATTTCCCAACAATCGATCCTAAGGATCCATACAAGTTGAGCACTGAAGAGGAGCAACTCATGAAGCAGCTTCATCACTCGTTTACTACGAGCGAGAAAATGCAGAAACATTTGCGTTGTTTCTATCATCACGGTAGTCTTTTCCTCGTTCGCAACAACTGTCTGCTCTATCATGCTGCCATTCCGCTAAATAACGATGGTACTTTTAAGGAGGTTGAAATTGATGGTCAAAAGTATAAGGGCAAAGCTTTGATGGAGCGCATTGACCAAATCGTGCGTATCGCATATTTTGGTCAGCATGGTTCAGAAGAACACAGCAGCGCCATCGATTATATGTGGTATCTGTGGTGTGGTCCGGATTCGCCGCTTTACAATAAAGATAAGATGACGACATTTGAGCGTTATTTTATTGGTGACGAGGAACTTTGTAAAGAGGTAAAGGGCGCATATTATGAATTGAGCAATCATATCGAGACTTGTGATTATATTATGCAGGAATTTGGTCTCGATCCGCAGATTTCGAGAATTATTAATGGACACATTCCTGTCCGCACGACGCGTGGCGAATCACCGTTGCGTGCAGAAGGCAAACGACTTGTTATCGATGGTGGATTCTCAAAGCCGTATCATGAAACGACGGGTATTGCTGGATATACGCTCATATACAACAGTCATGGCTTGCATCTCGTTCAACATGAGGCTTTTGAAAATAAGGAGAAAGCCGTCATTGCGGGTTCTGACATCCATAGCCGAGTGCAACTTGTTGAATTCAAATACCATCGAATGCTTGTGCGTGACACCGACAGAGGTCGTGAACTACAGGGCCAGATTGATAATCTGAGAAAGCTCCTTTTAGCCTATAGACATGGCGTGATAAAAGAGAAGGCTTAAAAATCTATTTGCCATCCGTACTTGTTGGCAATTTCAGAAGCCCGCTCCATTGACATTTCCGATGTGCGTCCAATAGCGCGCAGTGCATTTAGCATTGCGTTGGTTTCGTATTGCGGTATTGATTCTGTGGCATGGCAATCTATGCTTCTGAGAATTTTTTCTTGTGTTGACGTGTCTATTTCGCGCCCTTTTAGTAAAGCTCGGGAAATGGCAAGATAGCCTGCAGTTGTCGCAAATGTGTGTTTGGACTCTAAGAATTGTGCCGCAAATGCGTCAATTTCGTCTATTCGCCACAATGCAAAGAAAGCGCACATTTCAGCCATCTCAGGAGTGTTGATGTGTTCAATCCATAGAGAAAAATCTGCATTTCTTACGTAGCTGATCTTTATCGCTGCGATAATTTTCAGTTCGCGGATATTAAGCTTCCAAAGTTCTTGGCATTCATTGTCATTAAGCTCAAATTGTTCTGCGAGAAGTTTAATGTCAGGAAGTGCGACACCATAATTTTCGTCATATTCAAGCATGCCGTTGCGCATCTGTTCTGCTGCAACACCATTCATGCGAGAACGCATACGCATACGCATTTCGCGCACTTTCTTTTCAAACTCCTTATCCTCGAATACAATATTTATCATGGCTATGATGATTGAACATATAACAAAAAAAAGCGACTCGGTATTAACTGAATCGCTTTGAAAATCAAGGGTGAAAGATGGGACTCGAACCCACGACATTCGGAACCACAATCCGACGCTCTAACCAACTGAGCTACATTCACCATCTGTTTTGCGCTGCAAAGTTACGAACTATTTTTCTTTATCCAAATATTTCAGATGCAAAATAAATAAAAATATTTGCAACGCAGCAATAAAAAAGCCCGCTCCGAAGAGCAGGCTTTATAATGATTTAAAACTTTCTCAAGATTACTTGAGTGTGCCAGCTTCAGCAGCGTCGATCATTGCCTGTGATGCAGAGATGTAAACCTCTACACGACGGTTCTGCTTACGACCTTCAGCTGTTGAGTTGTCAGCGATAGGCAACTGATAATCAAGACCATCAGCAACGATGCGTGATGAGCTGATACCGTTAGCTGTGAGGATGTCCTTAACAGCGTTTGCACGAGCCTTAGATACCTTCTGGTTTGCCTCGAGTGAACCAGTGTTGTCTGTGTGACCAACAACCTGTACGTTGTAGATCTCACCTGCAGACTCACCAGCAACGAGTGATGCAGCGAACTGCTTGAGAGCTGTCTGGCCAGCAGCGCCTACGTTAGACTTGCCAGTAGCGAACTGCATTGACTCTTCTGGGAGGTTAACCTTGATAGCGTCGTTGCCATTCTGGTCCTTAACGAGCTCAGCAGCGAGCTTCTGATCTTCGAGAGCCTGCTTCTTCTTGCCGATCTTGTTACCGATGATTGCACCAGCTGTAGCACCTACTGCAGTACCTGCAGCAGCACCAATGATAACTGCCTTCTTCTTGTTCTTGCCTGCGATAGCTGCAACTGCAAGACCTGTACCAGCACCTACTACAGCACCAGCACCAGCACCGATAGCAGCACCCTTAGTTGTAGACTTAGCAGTTGTGCTCATGCTTGAGCAACCTGCGAATACGAGACCCGATGAAAGGGCTACTGTCAGAATAAGATTCTTAATCTTCATAGTTTTATTATTGTTGTTTAAAGTTTGTCTTTTGGGGATTGTTACGCAAAGGTGATAAATATGTTTCGAAAGAGATGCCTAAAAAGGTTAAAAAACATTGTTTTTTGAAACATGATTTCGGCTATTTGATGAAAGTGAACATGTTATGAAATATGTTGCCAAGGGGTTTTTGCGCATTTTTTTCTCCCTTGCGTGCTCCGATAATGCCGCGAATCATGTATATAAGCATGATAATCCAAAATATTTGTGTCAAAATCCAGATGTCAGCAAGGCGTGTCGCAATCCATCCCATAACAAGAAGAATGTTCAATCCCAATCCCTGACGAAGGTGAAACACGGTCAGTGGATTCCGGAGATTGCATATGTCCGTAGCGAAGAATGCGTATATCCATCCGAAGGGAAGAATATATGCGGCAACCGACATGTTTTTTGATGCGTTATCGTCCATCTTGTTACGTTTTCTTTGGATGCAAATTTAATGAAATTTATTATTGATGTGCTTGGCTGATAAATTTCTGATGGCTATGTTTTTCAAAATGTTGGCTCACAAAATCACTTCGAGATGCGTTAATGACGTGTAAAAGTGCTATTTTTGCGAAATATAGTTTTTTGAAAAGGTCTATTAAAAGGTTTTTGAATATGAAAATGACAAAAATAATCATGGCCGCATTGTTGTTGACATGTGCGGCATCCGTAGAGATTGGTGCCCAGATTCCGGTCAAGCAGATGGTGACTGTCGCAGAGTCTCAGCAGACTTTGGCTTCGGCAAAGCATCTCGAAATCGAGTCGCAGTTCTGCCGTGTTACGTTTGTTGAAGCAGAAGGCGATGCCGTATCATTCGTCGGGAAACTTGAGGCGATGGAAGAAAGCGATGCATACAAGGTTAATGTCGTTGAGAATGGAGATGTCGTTAAGGTCAGCATTGAAGTACCTTCTGATGCCAAGTCGTCGTATGCTGGCGAGATGACAATTGGTTTGAAGAACGGTGTTGATGTTAAATTGGTGTCAACTTCAGGCAATGTTTATGTTGATGGAGTATCGACAAGCAATATAAACATTAATACGACAAAGGGTAAGGTTAATGTCAAGAATTCAGGCGGCAAGATTGTTGCTGAGACTAAGAATGGTGACATTACAGTTTCGAAATATGACGGAGAAATCTCTTTGTTGACTGCGACAGGCAAGGTTTCAATTGAAAATTCGAAAGGAACGTTGGCTGCAGAAACATCAGATGGCGATTTGTCAATGAATGCTTGTGAAGGTCAGATTTCGGGCAAGACAATTGCAGGTAAGCAGACTTACGACAAGATTGGCGGTAACCTTAATATCAAAGGTAGTTCTGGTGCCGTCAAGGTGTCGGATTGTGAGCTTGAATCTATAACATCGTCGACAAAAGCGGCTACGATAAACTTCTTCAAGGTTAAGTCTGTATTCCACATCGAAACTGAACGAGGCCAGATTATCAGTGCCTCATCTGCAAATGGTGTGACACTCACAGGTTCTTCGGATTTTACGACAACAGAGGGCAAAATCAACCTTACATTGCTAAACAAGAAGGATGAACTTTCGTTTGATCTTGAGCATTCGCAGAAGGGTGACATCGCGCTTATTGCAAAGGGTGAGCGCACAACGAAGAAGCAGCTTGTCGTAGGCAAGGGCGCAATTCTTGTGACTGGTCGCTCTGTGATCGGCTCTCAGATGTACAAATAAAAGCATTATCTTTGCAACGGCATTCTCTAAGCATAGGAATTAATGATAGAAAAGGGTGATTGCATAAAAGTCGGACAACTGACAAAGCCTCATGGCGTCAATGGCGAGCTTGTCGCACGAGCCGATAGCGGTTTCGATGCTGACAGTTTGATGTATGAGTATATGCTCATTGAAATTGACGGAGGTCTTGTCCCTTTCTACGTCGAAGATGTGAGGCAAAAGAATGATAACGAAGTTATCGTGAAAATGCAGTACATTGACGGTCAGGAGGAATCTCGAAGGTTTGTCGGATGTGCAGTGTACATCAGCCGTGACTGGTGCGATGATGAAGCAGGTTCTGACGAATTGTCAGAAGAATCAATCGGAATGCTTAAGGGATTCAAGGCGATTGATGCGGTGTTCGGTGAATTGGGGATGATTGAGGATGTCGACGATAGCGTCGGTGCGAATCCGCTTTTTGTGGTTGATCGCAATGGAGAGGAGATGCTGATACCGATTGCCGATGAGATGATTGCAAATATTGATACAAAAACAAAGACTGTCATGTTCCGTCTGCCGGAAGGTTTGGTGGATCTTAATGACTGATTATATAATATAATAATGGTAACACCAGAACAGATAAAAGATATGTCGCAGCGTGCAGCTGCACTCGAGAAATTTTTGGATATTGAGCGTCGTGTGATGGAACTTGCCGACGATGAGTTGCGTTCGCAGGCTCCAGGCTTTTGGGATGATGCCAAGAAGGCTGAGGCTCACATGAAAAAGGTTAAAGAGAACAAGAAGTGGATTGAAGGAAACAAGGAAGCAAAGCAGGCTGTTGAAGAATTGCAGCTTGCCTTTGATTTTGTGAAAGATGGTGTTGCAACAGAAGAGGAAGTCGATGCGGCTTTTGCTCATGCTCAGGATGTTGTTGAACGACTCGAACTCGCAAATATGCTACGTCGAGAAGAGGACCAGCTTGGCGCCGTTCTCAAGATCGTAGCTGGTGCTGGCGGTACAGAGAGTCAGGATTGGGCATCTATGCTTTATCGAATGTACACGCGCTACTGCGAACAGAAAGGTTATAAAGTTACGGTTACAAACTTCCAGGATGGCGATGAGGCTGGTATCAAGACTGCAACGCTTCAGATTGAGGGCGATACGGTCTATGGTTATCTGAAGAGCGAATCGGGCGTACATCGACTAGTTCGCGTTTCTCCGTTCAATGCCCAAGGCAAGCGAATGACTTCGTTCACGTCGGTTTTCGTCACTCCACTTGTTGACGATACGATTGAAGTACAGATTGACCCATCTAAGATTTCGTGGGACCTTTTCCGCTCTGGCGGTGCTGGTGGACAGAATGTGAATAAAGTAGAAACAGGTGTCCGTCTGCGATATAAGTTCAAGGATCCGGATACGGGCGTTGAGGAAGAGATTCTCATTGAGAATACCGAGACCCGTAGCCAGCAGGACAATCGCGAAAATGCCATGCGTCTGCTCCGCTCACAACTCTATGATAGAGAGTTGAAACGCCGTATGGCGCAGCAAGCCAAGCTGGAGGCGGGTAAGAAAAAGATTGAATGGGGATCGCAGATTAGAAGCTACGTTTTTGATGATCGTCGTGTAAAAGACCATCGAACAAACTATCAGACCTCGAATGTTCAGGCCGTTATGGATGGCGATATAGATGCTTTCGTGAAGGCATATCTGATGGAGTTCGGTGGCGCTGAAATCTAACATTGACAATGGGAATTTTTAGCATATTCAAGAAGGATGATACTGCTGATGCGGCTCTTGATCGTCTCAAGACGCCAGATCAGGAACATATGATCCTGCGAACTGACAAACTCGTCAAGATATATGGTTCGCGTCGTGTCGTTGATGGCCCTTCCATCCAGGTGCAACAAGGCGAGATCGTTGGTCTGCTTGGTCCGAATGGTGCAGGTAAGACAACAACTTTCTACATGACCGTAGGTCTGATTGAACCAAACGAAGGTCATGTCTATCTTGATGATAGAGAGATAACGGGCTATCCTGTGTATAAGCGAGCTCAACTCGGCGTCGGATATTTGGCACAGGAAGCGTCAGTGTTCCGTACTTTGAGCGTTGAAGACAATATCAAATCTGTGCTTGAAATGACAAAATTTCCGAAAGATTATCAAAAACGCAGAGTTGAAGAGCTTATCGAAGAGTTCGGTCTTGGTCATATTCGCAAGAGCAAAGGTATTCAGCTTTCCGGTGGCGAACGTCGCCGTACGGAAATTGCGCGAGCCTTGGCAATCAATCCTCGTTTTATCATGCTCGACGAGCCGTTTGCCGGAGTCGATCCTATTGCGGTTTACGACATTCAGAAAATCGTATCGCAATTGAAATACAAAAATATCGGTGTGCTTATTTCCGACCATAATGTGGGCGAGACATTGGCAATTTGTGACCGAGGATACATACAGGTGAGCGGCAAAATGTTCAGAGCCGGAACTGCGGAAGAACTCGCCAATGATGCAGAAGTGCGTCGTGTATATCTTGGAAACGACTTCATTTTGAGAAGACGTTCTTTCCAATAGTTATCAAAGAATTACGAGTTGTCATCCTCTTGGAATTATGTTAAAATTTCCAAGAGGATGCTCTTTATATTATAAAGCATGTTTTTTTTATTCTCTTTTAACAAAGAAATAGACACTTTTTTTACACTTTTCTCGTAAATTTGGAATGAAGAATGCTTTAATATGCATTCTTTGGCATCTTTTTGTCTTCCAAAACACACAAAAAGCGAGATATTATGACGATTGATTTAAACGCTGAACTCAAAAAGTATTTTGGTTTCGACACATTCAAAGGCAGTCAGGAGGCAATTATTCGCAACGTGCTTGACGGCAAGGATACGTTTGTGCTTATGCCTACCGGTGGCGGCAAATCACTCTGTTATCAGCTTCCGGCTCTCATACAAGAGGGAACAGCCATCATAATATCTCCTCTTATCGCGCTGATGAAAAACCAGGTGGATGCCGTACGTGGTTATAGCGAGGACAATGGCGTGGCACATTTTCTTAATTCTTCGCTCAACAGGCAAGCGATAAATGACGTGAAGGAAGATGTCCTTAGTGGAAAGACAAAATTGCTCTATGTTGCGCCGGAATCTCTTACTAAAGAGGATAACGTTGCTTTCTTGAAAAATGTAAAAATTTCGTTCTATGCTGTGGATGAGGCGCACTGTATCTCGGAGTGGGGCCATGATTTTCGTCCAGAGTACAGACGAATCCGTCCGATAATAAATGAAATAGGTCAGGCTCCGGTCATTGCGCTTACGGCAACTGCTACTCCGAAGGTGCAACATGATATTCAGAAGAGTCTTGGAATGCTCGATGCAACCATATTCAGATCGTCATTCAACCGACCAAATTTGTACTACGAGGTCCGTCCGAAAAATGACGCTACAAAAGATATCATCAAGATTCTGAAGTCTAATCCCGGCAAATCTGCAATTGTATATTGCCTCAGCCGTAAGAAAGTTGAGGAGATGGCTGAGACGCTGTGTGTAAACGACATACGCGCTTTACCTTATCATGCCGGACTTGATGCTCAGACTCGTGCCGATAATCAAGATAAATTCCTCAAGGAAGATGCCGATGTTATTTGTGCGACAATTGCTTTCGGTATGGGTATTGATAAGCCAGACGTGCGTCTTGTGATTCACTATGATATTCCAAAGAGCCTTGAAGGCTATTATCAGGAGACCGGTCGCGCAGGACGAGATGGCGGTGAAGGACGTTGCATTACTTTCTATAGTTATAAGGATATTCAGAAACTTGAGAAATTCTTGCAAGGCAAGCCGGTTTCCGAACAGGAAATTGGCCGACAGCTCATTCAGGAAACTATTACGTATGCTGAGAGTAGTGAGTGTCGTCGTAAACTTCTGCTGAATTATTTCGGCGAGCCATATGAAACGCCAAAGGGCGGTTGCGGCGCGTGTGACAATTGCCGAAATCCGAAGGAACGATTCAATGCAAAAGATGCAATTCTTCTTGTGATGGATGTCGTTAGGGAGTTTGAAAATCAGCTGAAGATTGAGCAGATTGTTGATTTTGTTCTCGGTGAGAAAACACGTAATCTTAAAGGAATTTCAACTGCTGACAATGAACTCTTTGGTAAGGGTAATGAACATGATCAGCGCTATTGGACATCAGTTGTCCGTCAATCGCTTTTGCATGGATTCCTTGAAAAGGATATAGAGTCGTTCGGTACAATCCATCTTGGCAAGAATGCCAAGCAATATGAAGAGAAACCGACTGACATACTTTTTGCAATTGATAGAGACTATTCGGAAGCTGATGAGGATCAGGAGTCAGGCGAGCCGGCAGCACTCGACGAGACTTTGTATAAGATGCTTGTCGGCCTTCGTAAGGATATGGGAAAACAGAAAGATCTTGCTCCGTACGTGATCTTTTCTGATCAATCGCTTGATGCGATGTGCACCTATTATCCAATCACGATGGATGAGCTCCAGAATATTCCAGGCGTGGGTGCGGGCAAGGCTGCAAAGTTCGGAAAACCTTTCATTGAGCTCATCGAGCGTTATGTTGAGGAAAACGATATTGAGCGTCCGACAGATACGGTTATTAAGAGCGTTGCAAATAAGTCGCGCAATAAAATCGCTATAATTCAGGGCGTCGATCGAAAGGTTGATCTTGATGACTTGGCATCGAGCAAGGGCCTTACGTTCGAGGAGCTTATAAAGGAAATGGAGTCTATTGTCTATTCCGGTACAAAGCTTAATATAGACTATTACCTGCAGGAAAATATGGACGAGGAACAGATAGAAGACATCTTTACATATTTCCAGGAGGCCGACACCGATGATATATCAACTGCGCTTGATGAACTAGGAGAGGACGAATATCCGGAAAATGAGGTTCGTCTTGTACGCATAAAATTCATCTCAGAGGTTGCAAATTAACCAATGAGATAGGCGCATGAAAAAAAATGCGTAAAATTTTCATTTTGACTAACAAATAGATTATCTTTGCGCTCGGAAAACTGAAGCTGCGGATGTGGCGTAATTGGTAGCCGCGTCAGACTTAGGATCTGATGCCGCGAGGCGTGTGGGTTCGAGTCCCGTCATCCGCACAAAAACTACGGCCGTCGTTGCAGAAGATGCATTTGGCGGCCGCGCTTTTGTTATTCTGAAGAAAAACAAGAAAATAAAAAAATAAAGATGAACATTTCGAGAGAAGACATTGATGCACTGAACGCGGTCATCACTCTTAACGTTGAATCGGCAGATTATGAGCCGAAAGTAGCAGCTGCTTTGAAGGAATATGGCAAGAAAGTTACAATGCCGGGTTTCCGTCCAGGTAAGGTTCCTGCAGGACTTGTAAAGAAGCAGTTCGGTAAGGCAATTTTGGCTGAAGAAGTTAACAAGTTGATTGACGAGACAATCAACAATTATATAAAGGATAACGATCTTAATATTATTGGCCAGCCTCTCCCTGCTGAAGGTCAGGATCCTATCGACTTCGATAAGGAAATCAGCGGATTCCAGTTCAAGTTTGAAGTGGGTCTCGCTCCAAAGGTGAATATTGATCTCTCTAAGGTTAAGGTTCCATACTATACTATCGAGATTACAGACGAGGATGTCGACCAGCAGATCAAGATGCTCACTCAGCGTTTCGCAACAAACGAGACTGTTGATGTGATTGGTGAAAAGTCAATGGTTAAGGGCTCGGTCAAGGGCGCATTCTCAAACGAGTCTGCAGTTATCTCAACTTCTGTTATCAAGAATGATGCTGAGAAGGCAAAGTTCAACGGCAAGAAAGTTGGCGATACAATCAAGTTTGACTTGAAGAAGGCTTTCCCAAATGAGACTGAAATTTCTTACATTCTCGGTATCAGCAAGGAAGAAGCTGCAACAGTTGAGGGTAAGTATGAATTCACTGTAACAGAAATTACTGAATATAAGGATGCAGAACTTACTCAGGAAATCTTTGATCAGGTTTTCGGCAAGGATACTGTGAAGTCTGTAGAAGAGTTCAAGGCTAAGGCAAAGGAGAGCCTCGAAGAGCAGTATCAGCTCCAGCAGGACAATCTCTTCGGCTTCAAGCTTCGCAAGACTCTTGTTGCACAGGAAAAGATGGAGTTGCCAGAGAAGTTCATGAAGCGTTGGTTGACAGTCGTTAATCAGGGCAATAAGAACTTCACTGCAGAAGTTCTTGAGAAGGAATTCCCAGAGCTCCTCGATGAATATCGTTGGACAGATATTCGCCAGTCAATTTCAGAGGCAAACAATGTCAAGCTCAACGAGCAGGATATCATTGCTTTCGCAAAGAAGGCTGCTAAGATGCAGTTCGCTCAGTATGGCATGACTGGTATTCCAGAATCATATCTTGAGGGATATGCTCAGAACATGCTTCAGGATAAGGAGCAGCGCGAGCAGATGATTATGGGCGCAGTCAATGATGCAGTTGTTGCCTTGGCTAAGACAAAGGTTAAGCTCGAGAACAAGAAGACTACTCGTGCTGACTTTGGCAAGCTCTACGAGGACTAAACAACAATCATAAAAAGATAGCTTAGACAAAATCCTGTCAGACGATACTGTCGTTTGGCAGGACTTTTGCGCAAAAAAAAGACTAATAATTTACAGGCAAGAAGATTATGATAAATGTAAATGATTTCAGAAATTATGCAGTGAAGCATCAAGGCATAAGTGGCAATACGTTCGATCAGTATAAGACTTTTGTTGATGACTATATCTCGCCTACAATCATAGAAGAGCGTCAGCTCAACGTGGCAAGTATGGATGTTTTCTCGCGTTTGATGATGGACCGTATCATCTTCTTGGGCTGTGGAATTGATGATACTGTTGCGAATATTGTTCAGGCTCAGTTGCTTTATCTTGAGTCTGCAGATTCGTCAAAGGATATTTCGATTTATCTTAATTCGCCAGGCGGAAGTGTGTATGCTGGTTTAGGTATTTATGATACAATGCAGTATATTACTTCGGATGTGGCAACGATTTGTACAGGTCTTGCTGCGTCTATGGCTTCTGTACTTCTTGTTGCTGGTACGAAGGGTAAGCGTTCAGCTTTGCCTCATTCGCGTGTGATGATTCACCAGCCTATGGGTGGCGCTCAGGGTCAGGCTTCGGATATTGAGATTACTGCGCGTGAGATTCAGAAACTTAAGAAGGAACTTTATACGATTATTGCAGAGCATTCTGGTAATCCATTCGAACGTATCGAGAAGGATTCTGATCGTGACTATTGGATGATTGCACAGGAAGCTAAGGAATATGGTATGATAGACGAAGTTCTAAAACGCGAAAAGAAGTAGTGCACATCGGGCCAGCAAAGATAATTAGTAAAGAATAATAGATGCAGGCCTTGCTGAAAATAGTAGGGTCCTGCATTTTTGCATATAGAAAAGCACAATGAAGAGAGATGATAAATGTTCGTTCTGTGGCAGATCGCGCAACGATGTCAGATTGCTCGTATCTGGTGTCAATGGATTTATCTGTGATGAATGTATAAGGCAAGCGAACGAAATCGTCAACGAGAATTGCAGAATGGAGGCGCCGGATTGCCATTCTCTGAAGATAAGAAAGCCAAAGGAAATTAAGGAATATCTTGATCAGTATGTCATTGGACAAGATGAAGCGAAGAAGTTCCTTTCGGTGGCTGTTTACAACCATTATAAGCGTTTTATGCAACCTTTGTCAGATAATGATGAGGTTGAAATTGAAAAGTCAAACATCATCCTTGTTGGAGAAACCGGTACTGGTAAAACGTTGCTGGCCAGAACTATAGCTAAGTTGCTTGATGTTCCGTTTACAATCGTAGATGCAACGGTTTTGACAGAGGCAGGTTATGTCGGCGAGGATATAGAAAGTATTCTGACACGTTTGCTTCAGGTCTCAGACTACAATGTCGAGCAGGCTCAAAGAGGCATTGTCTTTATCGATGAAATAGATAAGATTGCCCGCAAGGGTGATAATCCATCGATTACGCGAGATGTCTCGGGTGAGGGCGTTCAACAGGGATTGCTCAAGTTGCTTGAGGGATCGATTGTGAACGTGCCGCCTCAAGGTGGTAGAAAGCACCCTGATCAGAAAATGATTCCTGTTGATACTAAGAATATTCTTTTCATTTGTGGCGGTGCTTTCGACGGAATAAAGAATAAGATTGCCAATCGTTTGAATTCACGAGTGGTCGGGTATAATTCAGACAAGGACAAGGATAAGATAGATTTTAATAATTTGTTGCAATATATTGCGCCACAGGATCTTAAGTCGTTTGGTCTTATTCCTGAAATTATTGGTCGTCTGCCTGTTCTTACACATCTCGATCCTCTCGACAGGGAAGCGTTGCGCAGAATTCTGACAGAACCTAAGAATTCGCTTATTAAGCAGTATATCAAAATGTTCAAGATTGATGATATCGACTTGACTATCGATGAAGATGTTCTTGAATTCATAGTTGATAAGGCTGTTGAGTTTAAGGTAGGTGCACGAGGTCTGCGTTCTATATGCGAAACAATCATGATGGACAAGATGTATGAGGCCCCATCAGAGAAGAGCAAAAAGCTTACGATTTCGCTCGACTATGCAAAGGCTTGCCTGGAAAAGGTCGGAACAGCACGATTGAAGCAATCATAAATAATAAATGCAGTAGAAAGATATGGGAAAAGAGAAAATGTTGATGTCACCATGGCTAGCTGATGGCGATGATGCTGGATCTTTTTCGATACCTATAATGATATCCAACGATTCGTTGGAAGAGAGTGAGCAGCAGGTACCAGACGAATTGCCGCTCCTTCCGCTTTTAGACAACACGCTGTTTCCAGGAACGCTTATTTCCATAAGTGTCACTAGAAAAAAATCTGTGCGTCTGTTGCGTGAAATGAGCAAGTCGAATGGCATCTTTGCTGTTGCGTCTCAGAAAAGTAACGATCCGGCAAAAGCCGACTTTGATGATTTGCAGAAGATTGGTACAACTGCGAAGGTCGTCAAGATGCTTGACATGCCAGATGGTTCAAAAATGGCATTGCTTCAGGGTAGAACGCGAATAAACATTCTTGAACTCGTTTCGGAGGAGCCGTATAAGATAGCAAAGGTGTCTGTCCGTCCGGATTTGGAAATGTCAGCAAGTGAAGCTAAGGAATTTAAGGCTTCATGTAGCCTTGTCCGCGATACGATGAAGCGTATCATAAGCGGCATGCCAAACGTTCCGAATGAAGCGATGATTGCAATAGGCAACATGCCAGACAGGCAGCTTGTCAATATGCTTTCGTCGTCGACGGATATTGATAACGCGAAAAAGCAGCGCCTGCTCGAGATTGATTCTCCTCTCAAGAAAGCTAATCAGCTTGCTGAATATCTTGGAGAACAACTTAAATTCATTGAGCTCAAAAACGAGATTAAGTCTAAAACAGACAGAGATCTCAATCAGCAGCAGCGTGAATATATTCTGCATCAGCAGCTTAAGACTATTCAGAACGAATTGGGAAATGGTTCTGATGCTAAAATAGAGGAACTGCGCAAGAAAGCCAAGGATAAGAAGTGGCCTGCGACGGCAAAGGAAGCTTTTGAAAAAGAACTGGAAAAGTTGGCTCGACTTAATCCGAATGCTGCAGAATATTCGCTTCAGACAGATTATGTTGAAACAATCCTCGAGTTGCCTTGGAATAAGTATTCCAAAGATAATTTCAATATCGCGAGAGCTGCAAAGCGTCTTGACGCAGATCACTACGGACTTGATAATGTCAAGGAACGTATTCTTGAGCATTTGGCAGTGCTTCAGTTGAAAGGTGATATGAAATCGCCAATCATTTGCCTTTATGGCCCTCCCGGTGTCGGCAAGACATCGCTTGGCAAGAGCATTGCGGAGTCGTTGAACAGGAAATATGTCAGGGTGTCACTTGGCGGTATGCACGATGAGGCAGAGATACGAGGTCATCGAAGAACGTATATAGGCTCGATGATGGGTCGTGTGATGCAAGGCATAAAGAAAGCCGGCACATCGAATCCTGTTTTTATCCTTGATGAAGTTGACAAATTGTCGCGAGATGGACACGGTGATCCTGAATCGGCATTGCTCGAAGTCTTGGATCCTGAGCAGAACAATGCATTCCATGATAATTATCTCGATATAGATTACGACCTCTCAAAGGTCCTGTTTATTGCTACGGCAAACGATGTGGGTTCAATTTCGCAGCCTCTTCGTGATCGTATGGAGATGATAAATGTTTCCGGCTATGTTGCTGAGGAAAAACTTGAGATTGGCAAGCATCACCTTTTACCGAAAGAGATGGAGAATCATGGAATTGAAAAAAATGCATTCTCTATTAGCAAGAAGGGATTCACTTATCTCATAGATAATTATACTCGAGAGAGTGGCGTGCGTCAGCTCGACAAGATGATTGCAAGCATATGCCGCAAGATGGCTTTGAAAATTGCGAAGAATGAAGAGGTTGCCAAGACCATTGGCCCTTCAGAGATTCGTGAAATGCTTGGCATTGAAAAAGTTCACCACGATGAGTGGGAAGAGGATATGAAGCCAGGTGTTGTTACCGGTCTTGCATGGACTGCTGTTGGTGGCGAAATCTTGTTTGTCGAGTCGAGCATTAGCAAGGGCAAAGGCAAGTTGACTTTGACTGGTAATTTGGGTGATGTGATGAAAGAGTCAGCCATTTTGGCACTCGATTACATCAGATGCAATGTTTCGCAGTGGAATCTCGATGATGTCAACTTCGATGAGGTTGATTTCCATATACACGTGCCGGAAGGTGCGACGCCCAAAGATGGTCCGTCGGCAGGTATAACGATTGCGACATCGATTGTTTCAGCACTTACAGGTCGCAAGGTGCGTAAGCGTGTTGCAATGACAGGAGAGATAACTTTGCGCGGAAGTGTATTGCCTGTCGGAGGTATAAAAGAAAAGATCTTGGCGGCAAAACGTGCTGGAATAGAAGACATCATTTTGTCTGAAAAAAACAGCCGAGACATTGAGGAGATAAATGAAATGTACCTTCATGGACTGACATTCCATTATGTAAAAAAAGTGTCGGAAGTGATAGACTTTGCGCTTGAAAGAAAATAAATACTAAATTTGCTAAAAAATAAACAGCTTGGTTACAAAATATAAAAACGCTCTTGTTGAGTCGATAATCGAGGGCATACAAGACATAAAAGGAAAGAGTGTCACTGTGATGAATCTGAAGTCAACAGATTCATCTGTATGTGATTACTTCGTCATTTGTGAGGGAAATAGTACGACGCATATATCTTCAATCGCAGACAGTGTTGAAGATAAGGTCCGTGAGCAGCTCGGCGAGAAACCATATCATATTGAGGGTCGCCAAAATGCATTGTGGGTCTTGATGGATTATGGCAATGTGATTGTTCATATATTCCAGAAGGATGCGCGTGAGTTTTATTCAATAGAGACTTTGTGGGATGATGCAGAGCGTGAAGATATTGCTGATTTAGACTAAATGTGAAGAAATATGGCAACGCAGATACCTGATAATAAGCAGAAAACGCCAAAGTTCAATATCTATTGGATCTATGGCATTATAGTGATTGCACTGATACTGATTAGTACGTTCAACAGTACGCGTGCACCACATAATTTGTCGTACGCCAAGTTTGAAAAGGTCGTTTTGGGTAGTCACAGTATTGAGAAAATTGTGATTATTCGAAATGAGCTTAAAGCAGAAGTCTCGTTGATTGAAGACTCTGTTAGCCGCTTTCAGGATCTTTTTCAAAAGAAAATGCCGATTCCAAAGTCGGGTCCGCACTTTATTGTAGATATTCCATCGATAGATAGTTTCGAAGATTCGCGTAAGGCCATAGAGACTGCGGAAAATCGTGATATTCCGTTGTATTATGAGCAGCGCAGCAATATGATAGGCGACATTTTGACTTTTGCATGGCCTCTCATTCTGATGCTCGTAATCTACTTCATTTTCATGAATCGTATGGGCAGTGGTGGCGGCTCAAGCATATTCAGCGTGGGCAAGTCACGTGCGCAGATGGTCGATAAGGATTCGAATGTGAATGTATCGTTCAAGGATGTCGCAGGTCTAGAAGGTGCGAAGGATGAACTTGTTGAAATTGTCGAATTTTTGCGTCATCCACAAAAATACACAGAGTTGGGCGGAAAGATTCCGAAGGGAGCTTTGCTCGTAGGCCCTCCTGGTACGGGTAAGACATTGCTTGCAAAAGCAGTTGCGGGTGAGGCTAAGGTGCCTTTTTTCTCAATGTCGGGTTCTGATTTCGTCGAGATGTTTGTGGGTGTAGGTGCAAGCCGTGTCCGCGATCTTTTCCACAAAGCGAAGATGAAAGCACCAAGTATCATTTTCATTGATGAGATTGATGCTATTGGCCGTGATCGTAGTCGTGGCCGAGGATTGTCTTCTAATGAGGAACGTGAAAATACGCTCAATCAGCTTCTTACAGAAATGGATGGCTTCGGTACGAATAGTGGTGTGATTATTCTTGCTGCGACAAACCGAGCTGACATTTTGGATAGTGCACTCATGCGAGCTGGCCGTTTCGACCGTCAGATAAGCGTTGAATTGCCAGACATCAACGAACGTGCTGCAATCTTTGATGTTCATTTGCGCCCATTGAAACTGGTAGAAGGGTTTGATAGAGATTTCCTTGCAAAGCAGACTCCTGGATTTTCTGGCGCGGATATCGCTAATGTATGTAATGAAGCAGCTCTCACCGCTGCACGAAAAGATAAGAAATTCATTGAGAAGCAGGACTTCCTTGATGCGATAGATCGTATTGTTGGTGGTCTTGAGAAGAAGAATAAGATTATTACGGATGATGAGCGTAAGGCTATTGCATATCATGAGGCTGGTCATGCGTCTATAAGCTGGGTACTTGAGAATGCACATCCTCTTGTCAAGGTGACAATCGTTCCTCGTGGCAAGGCTCTTGGTGCTGCTTGGTATTTGCCGGAAGAACGTCAGTTGACAACAAAGGATCAGATTCTTGATGAAATGTGTTCTACGCTAGGCGGTCGTGCAGCAGAAGAGGTCGTGTTCGGTAAAGTAAGCACTGGTGCACTCAACGATTTGGAAAAAGTGACAAAACAGGCTTATGCTATGGTGACATACTATGGCTTGAGCGAAAAGATACAGAATTTGAGCTACTACGACTCGACGGGAAACAATGATTATTCATTCAACAGGCCATATTCTGAGCATCGTGCAGAGGTCATTGATGAAGAAGTTTCGAAGATTGTCGCTGAGCAGTATGAGCGAGCAAAACAGATTCTTGTTGAACATTCAGAGCAACATCGTCAACTTGCAGAGCGCCTGCTCGAAAAAGAAGTTATCTTCAGTGAAGATCTTGAGCAAATCTATGGACCTCGAAAGGGTGGTGCAAATCCAAATGAAGCGTTGAAGAAAACAGAAGAAGCCTCTACTGAATCAGTTCAAGATGCTGAAGAAAAGCCGGCGGAAGTCGATTCTGAACAAAAAAGCGAATAAAAAATAGGTATTTGACTATCTGTTGCTTTTAAAATCAATAATGATGTGCTAATTTTGTCCGAATTTATTCGGGTGCGATTAAAATAAGAAAAGAAAGTTGATGGCAAATTTTATACAACGAGCAATAACGGGCATCTTGTTCATTCTTGTGATAGGTGCAGCGCTCATTTTGAGCCCTGTTACGTATGCAATGATGATGGCATGCATTATTAGCCTTGCCACAAATGAATATTGCAAGATGATAAAGGCAGAAGGTCAACATCCACATTTCTTTCTCGCACTTGCAATCAATCTCGTTGCCTTCTCTCTTGGTTTTCTCGTCTATTTTCAAGGCATCGATCCACGAAGCATCTTGTCGCTTATTGTCCTTTTGTGGGCAGTGTTCCTTGTTGAATTGTTTTCGCAGAACGACCGACCTATCTATAATATTGGTTTGACGCTTTTGTGCAACATATATATAGGTTTGCCATTGGCTCTTTTGAACCTCGTTGCCTTCAAGAATGGAGCTTATGATTATCGTCCGATTATTGCAATGTTTATTCTTTCGTGGGTGAATGATACCGGCGCTTATTTGTGTGGCGTAACAATGGGGCGACACAAGCTTTTTGAGAGAATTTCGCCTAAGAAGACTATTGAAGGATTCATTGGTGGCGTAGCACTCACAGTTGGTGTATCTGTACTCATGTGGTATTTGAATGATCTATATTGTGAATCAACACTTTCTCTTGAATTTTGCATTGCATGCGGCATCATAATGTCGGTTGTCGGTACATGTGGCGACTTGATAGAATCAATGTTTAAGCGTTCCGTCAACATAAAGGACTCTGGTAATATACTGCCAGGACATGGTGGTGTGCTCGACAGGTTTGATGCGCTGATTTTTGCAGCTCCAATCGTCAGTTTGCTCTACTATTTCTTCATTTGAATTTTCTAATCATTTTTCAAAATGACACTGCATAAAGAAGGATTTAAGACTATCGTCATTGCACTTGTGCTATTCGCACTTGTTAATATTGCAAGTTACAGCCTTATTGGCGGGACAATTTCGCACATCGTGCTCTTTGTAACGGGTGTTGTTACGTTTATGGTAGTCAATTTTTTCCGTAGTCCAAATCGCCACTTCGTACGTCAAGAGGGTGCTATCATAGCCCCTGCTGATGGTAAGATTGTTGTGGTTGAGGAGGTTTTTGAACCGGAAATATTAAAGCAGAAGGCTCTTCAGGTTTCGATATTCATGTCTCCTCTTGATGTGCATATTAACTGGTATCCTGTTTCTGGCGAGGTGAAATTTAGTACTCATCAGAAAGGTAATCACAAAAAGGCATATCTTCCAAAGTCTTCAACTGAAAACGAGCGTAGTACAGTGCTCATTGAGACGAAGAAAGGAACGAAGGTACTCGTACGACAGATTGCTGGTGCAATGGCTCGACGTGTTGTTTGCTATTCTGAAGAAGGGCAGCAGATTGAGCAGTCAAGTCAAATGGGCTTCATCAAGTTTGGCTCGCGTGTTGACCTCTTCTTGCCAATCGGAACGCAGATTGACGTTAAGCTTAAGGATAAGACCATCGGCGGACAGTCTATTCTCGGATGGCTTAAGTAGGTGGAGTAAAATAAAAGGAAACTATCAACTTTTAACTTGCTAATACATTGAAAACCAGGGGTACATATTTTGATCTTATTGATCAGACCTATTACTTTCCGCAAGATGGTTTTGACTTGGAGAATGGAAATCTTTTCTTCCATAATGTTTCTCTGAAATTTATAATTGAGAAATATGGTACTCCATTGAAGATTACGTATTTGCCGAAGATCGGAGATCAGATTAAGCGAATTCGCAACTTGTTTAGCAAGGCTATTAAAACGCATGGCTATAAGGGTAATTATAAGTACTGCTATTGCACAAAAAGTTGCCATTTCTCTTTTGTCGTAAAAGAGACGCTTCAGTATCAGGTTCAGCTTGAAACTTCTTCAGCTTATGACCTTGATATTGTTCGCGAGCTTTATGAAGAAGGAACTATCAGCAAGGATATCATAATCATAAACAACGGTTCGAAGAGTGATTTATATCTTCAAAAAATCAAGATGATACAAGATCTTGGTTTTAAGAATGTTATCACTGTCCTTGATAGCAAGACGGAGCTACAACGTCTTTTGGACGTAATGAAGACTGATGTCGTCAATATTGGTATCCGAATGGCTATTGATGAAGAACCACAATCTGCATATTATACATCACGACTCGGTATTCGTCCATCGGAGATTCTTAAGTTCTATAATGAGGAGATAAAGAATAATCCGCGTGTCAATCTTGAAATGTTCCATTTCTTTGTTGATTCTGGCATCAAGGATAATCTCTACTTCTGGGGCGTATTCCAAAAGGCTCTCTCTGTATATGCAGAACTTAAAAAGCAGTGTGAAAGCCTTCATATGATAGATCTTGGTGGCGGACTTCCTATTCGCAATAACCTTGGTTTTGAATATGATTACAAGTATATTATCAACGAACTCGTTCGTGGTATCAAGGAAGTCTGTGTCAATGAAGAGATTGACGAACCTGATATTCTGACGGAATTCGGTAAATATACTGTTGGTGAATCGGGTGCCGTAATTTTTAAAGTGGCTGAGGCTAAACAGCAGAATGATACGGAGTTATGGTATATTATTGATAATAGTCTGATGACCACTATTCCTGACTCATGGGGAATTTGCGAAAAGTTCATTCTTCTGCCTGTTAATAAGTGGGACAAGCCATATACAAGGGTGAATATTGGTGGTGTCACATGTGACCACGCCGATTACTATAACACGGAGGATTTGAACCAGCAGGTTTATCTGCCTCGTTTGTCAAAGGATGACGATGAACCTCTTTACATAGGTTTCTTCCATACAGGTGCATATCAGGATTCTATAAGCGGCTATGGTGGAATTAAACATTGCCTTATTCCATCGCCAAAGCATGTCGTTATCGATCGAGATGAAAATGGACAAATCATTGATTATCTGTTTAGTGAAGAGCAGAGCTCAGATGAAATGCTGAGAATTCTCGGTTACAACAGACGTTAAGTATAAAAGTCTTAAATATAATATGGGCCTAGAGTTGATCTAGGCTTTTTTGTTTGTCGTTTGTGATAATCTTCAGATGACAACTAAAATTGGATCGGAAATGCCATTTCTGCATTTTTGAGATAAAAACATTGTGAAACTATTTGTCCTTGTAGAATTTTTTGTAATTTAGCTCCCCGTATTCTTGACGAGGATTTAAATGAATAATTCTTGTTGTTTACTAGTAGTCAACTGTTTGACTGCTGAACTAAATTCATGTTAAACTCTAAATAAAATGAAAAAGACTAGTTTTCTTTCGCTTGTTGCGATGATTTTTGCGTCGACATCAATCATGGCTCAAACAACATGGTATGTATCAGCCTCAACAGGAGGTAATAAAAAAGCTGGTACTTCTGCCGATCTTCCACTCAAGAACATTCAGAAGGCAATTGATAAAGCTGCTGATGGCGATATCATTAAGGTCGCTGAAGGTAATTATTTCGGCACACTCGACAAGGGTAGCATCGAACTTTCTAAGCTCGTTACTATTGAGGGCGGTTACTCTTCAGATTTTTCAACACGCGATGTTCTCAAGCATGCTACGACCATCATGCCTAACGCTGCATCTAATGGTACAGCTAATGGTTCGGGTACTATTGTTGTTGACTATTCAAAGCGCAATGGTTATGCTATGGATAAGACAATAACTCGACTCCCAGATAACGGCAAGCTCGTTTTCGACGGACTTATCTTTGATCGTGGTAATTCTATTGCATATCGTTATAAGAAGGATAATCGCGAGGATGCCGGTTGGCCAGAGGGAATTGAAACTCCTATGATGCAGCCAATTGGAACAGCAGGTTTCAATGGCAATTTCTCTAGCGAGGCTACAATAGAGCCTGACGTTTTCACCAACGAAAGTCCTATCATAAGCCTCTCAACAACTCCAGTTCCTTACGAACTTACAATTAAGAATTGTGCATTCATCAATTGCCCTAACTATGCAATTCGCGGATTGTTTGCCGGCAAGGCTACAATTAGCAATAATATCTTTGTAAATGTCCGCATGGCTGCTGTTGAAGTTCGAGGATGTGACAACAAGGTAAATGCTGAAATGTATTTCAACTACAATACTGTTCTATTCTGCTGGGCTCGTAAGAAAGATCTTGGTGATATGGGCTATGGCTTCCGTTACATGCCAGGTACAAATCAGTATCTCGAACACAATATCATCGGTTGTACAACTTTCGCAGGTCTCGACCGCACTCACGTAGATAGCGACAAAACAAAAGAAGCTAAGCGAGTAACTACTGCCAATCACAACCTTTTCTTCCTCAATAAGCAGGCTGACCTTACTCTCCCTGGTGGCGGTATGTTCCAGCGTATCTGGAATAAGCAGTTCGATGATGTTGATCAGCTCGCAGAAAGCGATGGCAACAAGGATCTCGATCCAAAGATGCTTCAAGGTATTATTGACGAAACCTACCTCAACGAATTCCTTCATATCAGCTATACAGAGACTGCGAGCGTCGATCGTAATTCTGCCGCTAATCAGTTCCGCTCTGCTATGGGAATGAATATTCAAGGTACTATTAGCAGCCGTGTTACGATGTATGCTAATCGCTACAACCACGACAAGGCGCTCAAGTTCTTTGGTGCAGTTAAAGGTTATGGTGCACAAATGCCAAAATAGTATTATCAGATAATACGATATTGCAATGCTCTGCGACAATCCAAGTTGCAGAGCATTTTTTTTTCTTGTCAATTAGAGCCGCAGACCATAATTAACTTACATTGTCCGCGGTGCAAGTCTAAATTTTTTTCCCTTCAAAGTCAGCGGTCATCCTTGCTGTTGCATTGGCGTAAAAAAGCATCTGTGAAATGTTAATTAAATCATAAGGGTATCACAAAAAAAGTAACTATCTTTGCATCGCCTTATTGTAGGTCATTGGCATTTGTCGTTGCCAATGGAAAAAATTATTGTAAAGATGACAAAGAAATTCACCGAGTATAAGGGCCTTGACCTTTCGCAGGTAGGCAAAGATGTGCTCCAGAAATGGACCGCAGACAATACGTTTGAGAATAGCTTGAAAGAACGCGAGGGACATCCGCATTTCGTGTTCTTCGATGGACCTCCATCAGCAAATGGTACGCCTGGTATCCACCATGTGATGGCGCGTGCAATAAAAGACTGTTTCTGTCGCTATAAGACTCAGCAAGGATTTTTTGTAAAACGTAAGGCGGGTTGGGATACTCATGGTCTTCCTGTTGAACTCGGTGTCGAGAAGATGCTTGGTATCACAAAAGAGGATATCGGTAAGAAAATCTCTGTCGATGGATACAACAGTGCATGTCGCAAGGAGGTTATGAAGTATATTGATCTCTGGACCGATCTTACTCAGAAGATGGGTTATTGGATTGATATGGATGACCCATACATCACATACGACAACCGCTACATCGAAACGTTGTGGTATCTTCTCAAGCAGCTCTACGACAAGAAACTTCTTTACAAGGGATATACGATTCAGCCTTATTCACCGGCTGCTGGTACGGGCCTTTCAACTCACGAACTCAATCAGCCTGGTTGCTATCGTGATGTTAAAGATACCACGTTGACAGCTCAGTTTAAGGTGGTTAAGGACGAAAAAAGTCAGTTCCTCTTCGATGGCGCGGAACATCAGGTATATTTCCTTGCGTGGACGACAACACCTTGGACTCTCCCTTCAAATACTGCTCTCTGTGTTGGCGAAAAGATTGTCTATAACAGAGTTGAGACATTTAACGCATATACAGGCGAGGCTGTTACCGTTATACTTGCAAAAGATCTAATCGCCAGCTATTTTGCAAAAGAAGGTGAAGAAATGCCAATGGAATTCAAGGTTGGTGATAAAAAACTTCCATACCGCATAACTGCAGAATATACAGGTAAGCAACTCATCGGAATTCACTATGAGCAGCTCATGCCAATGCTCAAGCCGGCCGGAAAGGCATTTGAAGTGATTTCGGGCGACTATGTAACAACTTCAGATGGTACAGGTATCGTCCACATCGCGCCTAATTTTGGTGCAGATGATGCCAAGGTCGCTAAAAATTACGGCATATGCGCTCTTATGGTTAGCGATAAGGATGGCAAGGAAATGCCAATTGTTGATAAGCGAGGCCGTTTTGCTCTTCTTGAAGATCTTGATGCGGAATATGTTAAGAATTTCGTTAACCTTGAGGCATATAAGGAATTCGAGGGTCGCTATGTAAAGAATGCTTTTGACGACACTCTTACAGCAGACGATGCTACGCTTGATATAGATATTTCTGTTAAACTCAAGAAGGAAAACAAGGCTTTCCGCGTAGAAAAGCATGTCCATTCATATCCTCACTGCTGGAGAACAGACAAACCGGTTCTTTATTATCCTCTCGATTCATGGTTCATCAGAACTACGGCTCTTCGTGAGAGGATGATAGAACTCAATAATACTATCCGTTGGAAACCTCAATCAACAGGTTCGGGCCGTTTCGGTAACTGGCTTGAGAATCTTCAGGATTGGAACCTCTCTCGTTCTCGTTATTGGGGCACTCCTCTTCCTATCTGGCGTACCGAAGATGGGAAAGAAGAGATTTGTATAGGTTCTATGCAGGAACTTATGGCCGAGATTGAAAAGGCTGTCAAGGCGGGTGTCATGACAGAAAACCCATATAAGAATTTCAAGGTGGGTGATATGTCGGCTGAAAATTATGATCCTAAGAATATTGATCTCCATCGACCATATATCGATTCTGTAGTTCTTGTCAGTGCAAGCGGCAAGCCAATGCATCGTGAGCCAGACCTTATTGACGTTTGGTTTGATTCAGGAGCAATGCCATTTGCACAGTACCATTATCCTTTTGAAAATAAGGATACACTTCCATTCCCTGCAGATTTCATCGCAGAGGGTGTCGATCAGACTCGTGGATGGTTCTTTACATTGCATGCTATTGCAACAATGTGCTTCGATAGTGTGGCATTCAAGAATGTGATCTCAAATGGTCTTGTCCTCGACAAGAATGGTAACAAGATGTCAAAGCGACTCGGCAATGCCGTTAATCCATTTGAAGTTATCGACCAATATGGTGCAGATGCAGTCCGTTGGTATATGATTACCAACTCACAACCTTGGGATAACCTCAAGTTTGACGTGGCTGGCGTTGATGAAGTGAAACGTAAATTCTTCGGAACGCTTTACAATACGTATTCTTTCTTTGCCTTGTATGCCAACATTGATGGCTTTACGGGTACAGAAAAGCAGGTGCCGCTTGCTAATCGTCCAGAAATTGATCGTTGGATCATTTCACTTCTCAACAGTCTTGTCGCAGAAGTAACTGATGCTTACGAGAATTTTGAACCGACACGCGCTGGTCGTGCTATTCAGGATTTCGTAATGGAGAACCTTTCAAACTGGTATGTTCGCCTCAACCGCAAGCGTTTCTGGGGTGGTGAAATGAACGAGGATAAACTCGCTGCATATCAGACGCTCCACGAATGTCTTGAAAAGGTTGTGCTCATGAGTGCGCCAATTGCACCATTCATTACAGACCGAATTTTCACAGATCTCAATGCCGTTTCTGGCAAGTATAAAGAGACAACCGTACACCTCGCAGCTTTCCCTAAAGCTGATACTTCGTTAATCGACAAGGGACTCGAAGAAAGAATGTATTATGCTCAGGCACTTTCGTCTATGATTCTTGCTCTTCGTAGAAAGAGTAACCTCAAGGTGCGCCAGCCGTTGAGCAAAATCATGATTCCTATTCTCGATGACAAGTTCCAAAGTCAGATAGAAAGCATCAAGAATCTTATCCTCACAGAGGTCAACGTGAAGGAAATTGAATTCCTCACTGATACTGATGGTGTTTTGGTTAAGAAGATAAAGGCTAATTTCAAGACTCTTGGAAAACGCTACGGCAAGCTCATGAAGCAGCTCGCTGCTCAGATCGGTCAGATGACTTCGCACGAGATTTCAGAGTTTGAGAAGGCTGGCACATGGAAGATTAATGTTGATGGCCAGGATGCAGAGCTCACTCTTGAGGATGTTGAAATCACTTCGGAAGACATCCCAGGATGGCTTGTAGCAAATGAAGGAAAACTCACGGTGGCTCTCGATATTCAGGTGACTCCGGAGCTTCGTGAAGAGGGTATTGCTCGAGAGTTTATCAATCGCATTCAGAATATCAGAAAAGATTCTGGATTTGACGTTACTGACAAGATTGTTGTGAAAATTGCTCCTCATGATGCGATTAACAGTTCTATTGAGCATTTCGGTAACTATATCGGACAGCAGACACTTGCCAATGAAGTCAAGATTGTTGATGGCCTTAATGAGCAAAATGCTACCAAGGTTGATATCGACGAAGAGATAATAACTTTTGTGAGCGTTGCAAAAGCATAAATAGATAATGAAGGGCAATGAACTATCATTGCTCTTCATCTTTACTAAACAATAAACCAACTACACTAAAAAAAACTAAGTCCCATGGCAGAGAAGTTGAGATATTCAGACGAAGAACTCCAGGAGTTTAAGGAGTTGATATTGAGCAAACTGGAGCTCGCTCAGCGTGACTATGAAATGTTCAATGCTGCAATTACGCACGTAGGTGAAAATGGAACACAAGATACATCTCCAACATTCCATGCACTTGAAGATGGCGGTGAAGATTTGAGCAAGGAAGAGGCAGGTCGTCTGGCAGCTCGTCAGCTCAAGTTTATACAGAATCTGAAGGCAGCACTTGTTCGCATTGAGAATAAGACATATGGCGTATGTCGCGAAACCGGAAAGCTGATACCTAAAGAGCGCCTTATGGCTGTTCCTCATGCAACTCTTAGCATTGAAGCGAAGAACAAACAATAAGAGAAACTATGACTCGAAATGCAAAAATAGCGATTGGTGTTATTGTCGCCGTGCTTGCTATAGATCAGATAATTAAAATCTGGATTAAGACGCACATGATGCTTGGCGAAAGTATCGAAATAACATCATGGTTCTATATCCACTTCGTGGAGAATAATGGAATGGCTTTTGGCATGGAAATGGGAGGTGGCATAGGCAAATTGCTCCTTTCTCTTTTCCGTATTGTTGCAGTCGGTGGTATTGGTTACTACCTGGTGCGCTTGTGTAAAGGTGTCGTTCCTGTAACAACTTTTTTGGTTGTTCTTATCTCTATGATTTTAGCAGGTGCAGTGGGAAATATCCTGGATTCTGTTTTCTATGGAGTTTTCTTTGATTCGAGTTATGGGCAGATAGCCTCATTTCTTCCGAGTGATGGAGGATATAGTACGTGGCTTCATGGTCGTGTCGTAGATATGTTTTATTTTCCTCTCATAGAAGGACGTTTTCCAGAATGGGTGCCTTTTTGGGGTGATGAAACATTTATTTTCTTCCGACCAGTGTTCAATTTTGCTGATGCATCAATTTCTGTCGGAATTATAGCATTGCTGTTGTTTAGAAGCAACGAATTGAGCGAAATCTGGAATAAGTTATCTGAAAAATGACATGATGTTACATTCAGAAAAGTAGCTTTTTGAGTGCAGGTAACAAATGTAAACCCAAAAATTACTTTTTTGTGAACATCTGATACATAATGAAACTATAATTTTGCAGTACAAAGGTCTCGTGAGAGATTAGTTTGTTCATATTTGTGTATTGCAAATAGATAAGGTTTTCATTTTTGTTGTGTTAATAAGGTTCGCTCGAAAAAGTTCTTGCGAACCTTTTTTTTGTAGAATTATGAAGACATACCATTATAGCGAAATAGATTCGACAAATAGTCAGTTGCGTCGACTAATAGTTTCTGGCGAGGCTGATAATTTCATGATCGTGACTGCAGATTATCAAACGGCGGGTCGTGGTCAAGTAGGGAATTGTTGGGAAAGTGAAAATAATAAGAACTTGCTTTTTAGTATTCTTCTCCGTCCGCAATCTTTAGATGTCAGGTTGCAATATTATTTGTCGATGGCTATATCTGTCGCAGTTGTCGCTGCAATCTCGCCAATCGTTGCTTCTGCTTCTGTAAAAGTGAAGTGGCCTAATGACATATATGTTGGAGATAAGAAGTTGGCTGGCATACTCATTGAAAATACACTTCGTGAAACTAAAATAGGTGATTGTATAGTTGGTATTGGTCTTAATGTCAATCAGGATAAGTTTCTGTCGGATGCTCCAAATCCTGTTTCTATGCTAAATATTACGGGACGTGAGCATGATATCTCATTGATAGCTGAAAGTATTCGTCGACATATGATGCTTGCTTTGGATGATGTCAATAACCAGCGATGGTCCGACATTATCTCTGCATACATGAGTATCTTGTATCGTTACGATGGCGAGTTCCACCCATTCCGTGATCCACAAGGTGATTTCATGGCTCGTATTTCGGCAGTTGAGCCAGATGGGCATATTCATTTAATTGACGAGAAATTTTCGGAAAGAATTTATACCTTCAAGGAGGTGGAATTCATAATTTGATGTTATATTGTACTGCCTAATTTGATACATGTCACTTGTTATGGATTATAAATCAATATGCGATGATGTTGTAGAGCTCGCTCGTACGACTGGTCTTGCTCTTTTGGAATATCGTTCAAAAAATGAGCTTGTTATTGAGACTAAGGGTCACAATGATTTCGTGACTCAGATGGACAAATTTTCTGAAAAGTTGCTTGTTGAGGGACTTTCGAGAATTGTTCCTCAGGCGGGTTTTATTGCCGAAGAGTCTACGAGAACTGATCGAGGAGATGTGTATAACTGGGTCGTTGATCCTATTGATGGAACAACAAATTTTATCCATTCATTGCCGCCATACGCAATCAGCATTGCACTTATGGAAAATGATAAAGTGGTAGTCGGAGTGATTTTTGAACTCGGAATGAAAGATATGTTCTACGCGTGGATTGGTGGTGGAGCATATCTGAATGGAAAAAGAATTTCAGTATCCAAAGCTACGACTGTTGAGGCATCACTCATAGCAACAGGTTTTCCATATAACAATTTCGAACGCATGGATGGCTATATGAAATCGTTGTATCAGTGTATGACGGTTTCTCATGGCGTCCGTCGTTTGGGGTCAGCCGCAACCGATTTAGCATATACTGCAGCAGGACGTTTTGATGTATTCTATGAGTATGACCTCAAGCCATACGACGTGGCGGCAGGAAGTCTGCTTGTGACTGAAGCTGGCGGAAAAGTGTCGGATTTCCGTGATGGCGATGATTATATCTTTGGTCGTGAAATTGTTGCTGACAATGGTGCAATACATGGCGATTTTATGAAAATAATCAAAGATACTCTCGTATGATTCCACGCGTTGCAATAGCAATTTTAAACTGGAATGGTGAGCAGTTGCTTCGCCATTACTTGCCTATTGTGATAGCGAATTCACAACATCCGGATGCAGAGATTGTCGTTGTTGATAATCATTCGACGGATGCCAGCATTGCTCTTTTGAAAGACGAGTTTCCATCTGTCAGAATTGTTGCTCTTGATGAAAATTACGGGTTCGCAGGTGGTTATAATAAGGCTCTTTTTCAACTTGAGAATGAGTTTGTAGTGTTGCTAAATTCAGATGTTGCTCCTCGAGAAGGATGGCTTCAGCCTCTTATTGACGTGATGGATAGTGATAGCAGCATTGCAGTTTGTGCGCCGAAAATATTGGATGACAAGAACCGCACGTTGTTTGAGTATGCGGGAGCCGCTGGTGGTTATATTGATTATTTGGGGTATCCATATTGCCGAGGTCGAGTGATGGATACAATTGAGGCTGACAATGGACAATATGACGATGATGCTGATGCGCTGTGGGTGAGTGGAGCTGCGTTCATGGTGCGTCGTAATGATTATCTCGGGTGCGGCGGACTTGATGAAGATTTTTTTGCCCACATGGAGGAAATAGATTTGTGTTGGCGACTTAGAAATGCGGGGAAACGAATTGTCGCTTGTGGACAATCATCTGTTTATCACCTCGGAGGCGCAACGCTCAACACCATGAATCCGCATAAGACTTTTCTGAATTTTCGTAATAATCTGGCAATGATTGTCAAGAATTACAATCTGAAAATATGGCCACTTGTGATTTTATTCAGATTGATTCTTGATGGAGTAGCGGGTATGCGATATGTTTTTATGGGACAATTTTCATTCTGTTGGGCAATTGTCAGAGCTCATTTTGCTTTTTATGCAAACATGAACGCAACGCTCAAGAAACGTAAAGCGTGCAGGCAACGAATTGTAGAGAAGGATTTGTTGCCGGAAATTGGACGTTTTAGTTTGATTTTCAGATATTATATACAGAGAAAACGATTGTTTTCAGAGCTCGACTAGTCCGTCCTTTATTTTTATCATTCTGTCGCACATGGATGCTAAATGCATGTCGTGTGTAACGATGACAAAAGTCTGGCCATATCGCTCTCGAAGCGAGAAGAATAATTTTTGAAGCTCTTCTGCATTCTGGCTATCAAGATTTCCTGATGGCTCATCTGCAAAAACCACAGATGGTCTGTTAATAAGTGCACGAGCAATCGCAACACGCTGTTTCTCGCCTCCACTCATTTCGCTCGGCTTGTGCTCTTTTCGGTTAGAGATGTTCAGAAAAGACATCAGTTCGAGAGCGTCTGTTTCTGCCTGACTTTTACTTTTCCCAGCGATAAGTGCTGGAAGCATTACGTTCTCGAGTGCCGTAAATTCAGGCAGCAACTGATGAAATTGGAATACGAAACCAATATGCTTGTTTCTGAAATCAGACATCTGCTTTTCGCTCAATTGTCCGAGGTCCGTACCGTCAATAAATACCTTGCCGGAAGTTGGTTTGTCGAGTGATCCTACGATTTGAAGCAACGTCGTTTTCCCGGCACCGCTTGCGCCGACAATTGAAACGACTTCTCCTTTTTCAATATGAAGATTAATGCCTTTCAAGACTTCGAGTGAGCCGAAACTCTTCTTTATGTTATCAGCAATGACCATATTAGTAACTGTAGTTCACGATGTCATAAATGTTGCGTTCACGAGGCGCGTTTTTCTTTAGCGATTCCTTTTTATACTTGCGAATTTCACCGGCAATGGCACTTTCGAATTTTTCAGTAGGTGCTGGTGCCGGAGCTATTGCAATTCTTCCTTCCGGATCAATTACGAAGTATGTCGGTAATGACTCTACGCCATAGTCCAAAACAACGCTTTGCATATAATTGTACGACAGAAGCGTCCATTCGATTTTCTTGTTCTGAAAATAATTCCCGATCTTATCGCTCTCTTCGTCTGTCATGATTCCCACAACAATCATGTCTCGTTTGTATTTGCGTTGAATGCCGGATAGTGCAGGAACGTCTTTCATGCAGCTGTAATTCTGCGTATGCATAAATGCCAGATAGACAAATTTTCCTCGCATGTCCTTGAGAGTGTGCTCTTTGCCATTTGTGTCGAGCAGGACAAAATCCGGTGCTAGCGTACCAGGCTTCAGTCTGTTTTTTTTCTGAAGAATGTCAAATGCAATTTTCTTTGACTTGTCAATCTGGGCCTGATTTGTTGCTGTAATCAACATGGTGTCGGTTTGTCCGGATGCGAAATATCCGGTGTAATATCCATCGTAGATGCCTTTGAGGATAATAGCCTCGCGTAGTTCTGTATTGGTGAATACGGCGGTGTCGCCAATAAGTGCATCGCTGATATCTGCAAATGTCGGCGGGTTGTATTTCAGCACTTTTTCAAGTGCTGCGCCATGGCGTGTTTTGATGTGAGATGCAATGAAACTTTGACCAATAAGTCCAAGTGCATCCCAATAAGATGGCACTTCGTATGCCACATTTTCATGTGCAAATTTCTGTTGTAGAACTGTTCTTACATTGCGGAGTCGAGGTGTTGAGAAAACCTGAACCTCTCTGAACTGCACATATTTCTTGAAGAAATCGTGTTCACATCGCTGCTGCAATGCAACAGAGTCGCATTTTGCGATGATTGCGTCAGCTTTCTTTATATTTCGTGTCCTGACTAGTTCTATTGCATTTGAGTGATATGTGCTGGCAAAGAATTCGTCAAAATTTCTTATTGCTTCATTCAGACATCCAGTCGAATTTATTATTCCTAATTCAATGTTTTCCGGCTGATAGAAAGGGTTGAATCTATCGGCATCTGGTCTTGGACGAAATGGCGGAAGTGCAACTTCGTATTCTGTATTCGGTTCGATGTAAATATGTGCACGATACGAACTCAGATCAAGGAATGCGTATGTGACATCATTAACATCTATGTTATAGTCGAAATGTCCTACGCTATCAATCATGACAACGCCCATTAACTCTCGTGTCTTGGTGATGTAGTCTGCATATCGATATATTTCGAGATGGTATCCGGCATAGTCTTCTGCTGTGCCATGGATACGAACTTCCGATGATGCCTTTTGTGGCAGCAGGAATGCAAATACAAGTATGATATGCAGTAAAATAAATCTCATTTTATTATTTCTCTGAGTTTTTCTGGCAGAAATAGTGACGCATCTCCGCCATGACGAAGAATGTCGCGAACAATAGTGCTGTTTACAGGCGTGTGTTCCGGCTTTGTAAGCAGAAAGGCGGTATCGATACCTGTCATCTGCTTGTTGACTTGTGCAATGGCACGTTCGTATTCGAAATCGGCAGATGTGCGTATGCCGCGGAGTATGTGTGATGCGCCAATCTGTTTTGCGAAATCGACGGTAAGACCTTCGTATGCAGCTACTTCAATGTTCGGATATGCTTCAAAAACTGTCTTGATATGCATGATGCGTTCCTCTGTTGAAAAGTAGCATTTTTTCTCGCTATTGACACCAATTGCAACGACAATTGAGTCAAAAAGTTCCAATCCTCGCAGAACAATATTTTCGTGTCCTACTGTGAATGGGTCGAAAGCGCCTGGGAATATGGCTTTCGTCGGTTTATGCATTTTATTCTGTTCCATGTTATCTGAATCTGATTTTCATGGCGGCGAATGCACTCATCTTGAGGAGCAGCAAACCATGCTTAAATCGTGAAATATTGGTTGAACCATAGGTTCGTTCTCTATATCTGATAGGAAGATCGATCATTTTGAGATTCAATTTATGCGCTCCGAAAAGCATGTCGAAATCACCAAATGGATCAAAGTCTCCAAAGAATTTTCTTCCTTCTGTCAGTCGTTGCCAGTCTGTCCGCATCATAACCTTTGTTCCGCACAAAGTGTCTTTGATAGAGCTCTCGAGAATCCATGAGAACAGTCTGCTGAAGAAATGATTGCCAATGGTATTGAGCGTTCGCATAGCCTCTTTTTCCATCGGATATACAAGTCGGACTCCATTGATGAATTCGCCTTTACCCGTGGCAATGGCATTGTAGAATTTTGGCAAGTCTTCTGGTGGAACGGTTAAATCGGCGTCGAGAATCATTAGAACGTCGCCTGTGGCAGCCGCATATCCTTTCCTGACAGCATCACCTTTGCCTTTGCCATCCTGTTTCATTATCTTGATGTCTCGTTTGCCCTCAAATTCCTCCTTCGTCTTCTCGATTATTGCCCATGTATCGTCTGTAGAATTTCCTTCTACAAATATTATTTCAGTATGGTTGCCCATGTCTGGAATTCGTTCCACAGCAGCCCGAATGTTCCCACTTTCATTGCGTGCTGGAACAACTACGCTGACCGAATATTTGTTCTCCCAATTGTCTTCACGAGGCATTGGACGTGCAAAAATGTAATTGTTCAATGCGAAGAAACTGAAAACCGGCAGATGTGACAATATTCTGTTGAAGAGGGTCGAAATTATTGGTATGTTGAACGGAATCAGCATACTTGAATTCGTTCTGTATGTCTCAAAGCCAGTTAGATACAGAAGATTTACGAGGTCTTTCTTTGAAAGCCAGTTTTGTTGCGGTGTCTTGCGTTTTATGCCTATTGCTTCTGCAAAACCAATCATCGGTTCCCACAAACGGCTGTAAGATGTGATTATTATGCGGGTTTTCTCGTGGCAAAGTTTTTTGATTTGCTCAAGAACTAGCTCGATGTCGTCGAGGAAGCCGACAAGATTTGACATTACGACTACATCGAATTTGCCTATTTCTGCAATGTTTTCTGCCCGCATGCAGAAGAATTCAACGTCCGAATATTTCTGTTTAGCCTGTGCAATCAGTTCTTCGCAAAAATCTATTCCGACTTTTTTTGAGCCGTTGATTTTGCCAATGAACTCTCCACTACCACATCCGATTTCGATGATGCTTTGTTGCGGATGAATATAGTAGTTGCAGTATTCAGTGATGGAGTCCCAATAATAAGACCTTCGCTGGCGGTATTTTTGCCAGCCGTCCGAGGCTTTCTTGAAATATTCCAGCGTTGTCATTGGGCCTCCTCCATTTTTGCTTTTATCTTATCTGCGTAGTTGTAATCTATTGCAAACAAGTAAGTTGGTTCGCTGTCTGCATCGCCACATTGCCCAACAAGCGTGAATATGTGCGGATATTTTTCAGCAATAAATCCCATGTAGCGATGTATCGTATTGATAATATCTCCGTTAGGAATCATCGGATCTTTTCTGAGACTAGCAGCAATTATATGCGTCACTTTTCTGTCTCGTAAATTGTCAAGAAGTTCGTCAGCATCTTCTGACTCAAAGTTGTATATGCCGTAGAACTTCTGACCTCCCGCGTAAATTCTGGCCATGTTTGGCTTACGACATGCCACGTATGATCCTTCTGGTAGTTCTTCGTAGACTTTTTGACAGATACTCAAGTAGTTGTACCAGTCTGGCGTGAAGCCATATAACATGTCTCCACTCAGATTCTTTTGTAAAATCTGAAGGTCTATCTTGCTTAATGATTGCGACATGGTCAGAATGCCACACATTCCAACGATTACGAGACAAATTAGTGGTGCTTTGCGTCCAAATAGATGCTTGCATATTTGGCCGAGTCCATACAGAATGACCATCAGTGCAATCCCAACGTATGGTATGATAAGGCGGAACTGATCCCAAATTGCCTGAAGGACAACGAATGTTATTCCAAGCATGACGGCGCTTGTAATCGCGAGCATCAATATGCATCTGTTCTTCCTCCACGCTTCAAAAGCTCCGTATGCGAAAAGCAGATAGATAAAAATCGTTACAGCAGGATTTGTAGCTCTGTCTTCAGCTTTGCGCAAGCCGACAATACGCATCAAATGCTTTGATACATAGAGGTTTGAGTTGTCAACAAGTCGTCCAAAATAACCGCTGACGGTCTCCTGCCCATCCTCGATCTGATATGGATGAACTTGCATGAGTGATTCCAGCTGTCTGTTATCCTGCTTTATCTCTCCCCATATTGCCGTACGCAGTCCGAACCATAGTGCTCCAACGGCAATTATTGACGCTACAAACATGATAGCTTTCTTCGGCTTCTTGCAGATCAGGAGATATGCAATGCCTGCAATTCCGAAACCGAAGCCAACCGTTCGTATCAAATATGCAACAACAACGAACATCGCAGCCAATACGGCGTTTATCCATGTCTTTTTGGGATTGGAATATTCACGTGATTCCAATCGCATTATGAAACCTATGGCAGCGTACTCAACAACGATGTATAATGCTTCGGAATATGTCATGCAGCCAAAGAACAGAAGCCATGAGTTGATGCTCATGAGTGCCATGACTGCAAGCACAAGGCGAACATTCACCCTGTTCCGCAAGACTTTATAGAATATTAACTGAGACGTGATGATGAGCAATAGCGATGTTGCTTTTAGAACCACGAGCCTTGCGCCGAAAAGCCATACAAAAACTGCAAGGAATATCGGGTACATCGGACCTTGATATGTCGGATATGTGCCACTTGCAACGAGGTCGATTGCACGTGTTATGTATGTGCTGTCATCTCCGCCCTCGTCAATGCGCATATTGAAAAGAAATATGCCCATAATCGCCGTTATCGCAACAAGTATTGCGGCAATGATATTGGCATTCTTCTCAATGAAACCGAGTGCACCGGCACTCTCATTGACCATCTGTTCCGAATTTTCTTTTCTCTTTTTCATCTACTTCTGCATATCTTCAACGTTGAGCTTCGAAGCGTGTTCGATTCTGTCCATTGACTGAACACAGTGTATGCCTCGTTTACGCATGGCTTTACTCTGTCCAATGTGCTCACTATGAAAAGTGCCGTCTTTCTTGAATAGAATTTGCACCGCAAGCAGGATGACTGCTATTCCGATGATTGGAAGTATGAGAAAAAATATTTGCAACATTTCATAGAGAATTTTGGAGAGCAAATATAATAATTTCGGCGATTACTTCAATATTTTGCCAACAAGTGCTTGTTTGTCAAGCGTTAACATTTCGAGATGTATCTTTTGTATCGTGTTTGATAATGAAGCATCAAATGGAATTTCTACTTTGAGATAATTATCTGTGAATCCATACATTACGCCATCTTTTTCGTTTGATTCGACAAGGATTTTTGCATCTTGTCCTATGTGTTTTTTGTAGAAAGCTATCCTATGCTCTTCTGAAATCTCATGCAGAATAGCGTTGCGTCTATGACGCTCTTCGATAGGAATGACAGGTTTTATGTTCAAGGCTTGTGTGCCAGGTCTTTCGCTATATGTGAATACGTGCAGTTGTGAAAAATCTAGTTCACTAATAAATCGCTTGCTCTCTTCAAAGTATTCATCTTTTTCTCCATTCACGCCGACTATCACGTCGATGCCGATAAAAGCGTGAGGCATCAAACTCTTTATTGTAGCAATTTTTTCGGCGAAAAAAGCGCTGTCGTATCGTCTTCTCATGAGTTTCAACACTGCATCTGATCCAGATTGAAGCGGTACGTGAAAATGGGGCATGAATTTGTCCGACTGCGCGACATGTTTTATGATTTCGTCGGTCAGAAGGTTTGGTTCAATTGACGAGATTCGATAGCGCTCCACACCTTCTACAAGTTCAAGTTGCTCAATGAGTTGTAGAAATGTTTGGCCATTCCTGTGACCGAAATCGCCAATGTTTACACCCGTCAGGATTATCTCCTTTGCACCATGAATGGCCGCACATTTAGCTTGTTCAATGGTGCTGGCGATATCTGCACTTCGGCTTGTTCCTCGTGCGAATGGAATCGTGCAGTACGAGCAAAAATAATCGCAGCCGTCTTGTATTTTCAAGAACGAACGCGTTCTGTCACCGGATGAAAAAGAAGGCATGAAAGCCTTGTCTTTCATGATCTCGCTCGTGCATACAAAGGCTTTCTCGCTTTTTTGTGTCAGATTGTCAATGTGTTGAACAATCTCGTTTTTCTGATTTGAACCCAAAACAAGACTGACGCCTTTGATGGCTGCAACTTCTTCTGGCTCAAGTTGTGCATAACATCCTGTGACAACGACAATTGCATCTTTGTTTCGTTTGATGCATCGCTTTATCATGCTTCGGCATTTGCGGTTTGCCTCTTCGGTGACCGAACACGTATTGATGACATAGACGTCTGCAATATCATCGAATGATACTCTTTCAAAACCGGCATCTGCCATGCGACGGCTCATCTCAGATGTCTCACTAAAGTTAAGCTTGCATCCGAGTGTGTGATAGGCCGCACGCCTGCTCTTGAAAATATCGTTGTCTGTCATCGTTATGCTTTTTTTGCGTTTGGACATAAAATAAAAAGTGGCTCTTCATCCCTGAATAGCCACTTTTTATATCGTCGCTTTGCCAAAATTACTTCTGTCTGTTCTCGAAGTGCTTCTGGTAACGATTCATAAACTTGTCCACACGACCTGCCGTATCGACGAGTTTGACCTTACCTGTGTAGAAAGGATGAGAGCTGCTCGAAATTTCGAGCTTAACCTGTGGATAGGTTACGCCATCAATTTCGACACTGTCCTTAGTAGCTGCAGTTGAGTGAACAATGAATGTCTCGTTGTTCGACATGTCTGTAAAAGCTACAAGTCTGGTCTCTGGATGAATTCCCTGTTTCATTTTACTATATAATTATATAATTTCTGTTTTTTAAATGCTCAGCTCAACCAGTAATGTCGGTTGGGTTTCGCCTTTTTAAGTTTTCGAGGTGCAAATTTACGACAAAATATCTAATCTTCAATCTTTTGTTTGAAAGATTTTTTTTCTTAACGCTTTCTATCTCTCTAATATCGCAAATTTACATTCTTTTTTGCCTCTGTTATTGTCCTTTTTCTTACCTTTGCCTACCTATCGAATTCTTTAATCTAATGTTGAAACAAAGTTTACAGCAGAAACTTCAGCAAAAGCTTTCGCCACTTCAGATTCAAATCATGAAACTCATTGAAGTGCCGACTGCTCAGCTCGAACAACGCATCAAGGAAGAGATTGAATCAAATCCAGTCCTTGAGGTCGATAGCGGTCAAGTCTCTGATGACGACGATTGCGGATCGATGGCCTCTGATGAACCTGCTCCTACAGAAGAAGAACAGCAACGTGCTGAAGATATCGAGCAATATCTTTCGTCTGACGACGAAATGCCTTCATATAAGCTTCAAACCAATAACTATTCTGACGAAGATGAGCGTGAAGACGTGCCTTTTTCGGATGGCACTTCGTTTTATGAGCATCTTGATGAACAGATTGGTTTGCAGCAATTCACCGATGAGCAGAAAGATATTGCACATTATATTATAGGTAACATTGATGAGGATGGCTATTTGCGCCGTACTGTCGAAGAAATTGCCGACGACATTAGTTTTGCCACGAATTCAGATGTCGAACCAAAGGTCGTGTCTGATGTGTTGAAGATCGTTCAGCAGTTCGATCCGCCTGGCGTCGGCTCTTCGGATTTGCGCGAATGTCTCATGCTTCAGCTGCAAATGAAAGGCGCGACAGCTGATTGTACTAATATAGAATTAACGCGTGATCCGGTCATTCAGCTTGCTTATAATATTCTTGATGTATGTTTCGAAGAGTTTACGAAGAAACATTATGACAAGATGGCTCGTCGTCTGCATGTTGATGACGAAGATATGCTTCGCGAAGCTATGGATGAAATTCTCCACCTCAATCCAAAGCCCGGAAGCGGATACAGCGGTGCTGGTGCCGTGGTGAAGACAGCACAGCATATTATCCCGGATTTCATTGTTGAATACGAGGATAACAAAATCACGTTCCATCTGAATCGACGAAACGAACCTGAACTTCGCATCAGTTCAACCTATGTCGATATGCTTCGTGAATATTCCACAAATAAGGATAATCAAAGTCGCGAACAGAAGGATGCAGTTGCCTTTGTCAAGCAGAAACTGGACTCTGCAAAATGGTTCATTGATGCTATCAAGCAACGCCGGAATACGCTTACCGTTGTGATGCAGGCAATTCTTGATTACCAAGGCGACTACTTTATTGATGGTGACGATACGAAGCTGCGCCCGATGATTTTGAAGGATATTGCAGAGGTGACTAGTCTTGATCCTTCAACGGTGTCTCGCGTTTCCAATAGTAAATATGTTCAAACGCCATTCGGTATATATCCATTGAAATATTTCTTCTCCGAGAAAGTTCAGAATGCAGATGGCGAAGACGTCTCTTCGCGCGAGGTAAAGAAGATTCTTGAGGAGAGTATCGCTGCCGAGGATAAGCGTAGTCCATTGACGGATGATCGTTTGGCTGAAATTCTGGCAGAGAAATCATACAATATTGCGCGCCGTACAGTGGCGAAATATCGCGAACAGCTAGGAATACCGGTTGCTCGATTGCGCAAAGTCTTGTGAGTTTATGGAGAATATTGTTATTTTTTCAGAGGATGCCAAATGTGTGACGCCTACGCAGCGATTGTTGCGTAAGGTTGCCATTTTGTTGTCTGTCGCTTTCCATCCGATGATGATGCCGATATATGCAATGATGTATATATTATATGGTAATCAGTTGTGGAGTGCACTTCCTGCGGCTTACAAGACAACCATGATTCTTTACATCTGTATCCCGACTTCTGTTGTGCCTCTTGCCATGCTTGCGCTTATGGTCATGTTCGGATTTGTCGGAGATCCTGAGATGCCGAACAAAAGTGAAAGAATATTGCCTATTACGGTTTCGGCAACCTTGATAGCAATAGCTTGCTTTGTAATGCATAATGTTGTTGAACTGCCTCTGCCGATGATTCGCCTTGTCGAAGGTATGTTCATAATGCTTCTTTTGGCTGGACTTGTGACTCCATTCTGGAAGATCAGCCTTCATGCAATTGGCGTAGGTGCGCTGATTGCGTATGTCTCTATTGTCGGCATTATGTCGATGTCCGATTTTAGTATGGCGGCCTCCGTCGCGTTCGCCCTTTCTGGCCTTGTGGCGTGGTCTCGTCTCTATCTTGAATCCCACACGCCTTTGCAGTTGCTTATGGGATTTGTTGTTGGTTGCTTGTCGATGACTATTGCGATGCTTCATGTCTGATATTTTATTTGAATTATGAAAAGGTATGCGATTATAGTAGCCGGTGGTTCTGGCAAACGAATGGGAAGTATTGTCCCGAAACAGTTTTTGCAACTTGCAGGAAAGCCTGTGCTTATGCATACTATAGAGGTCTTCCGCAATTACGACAAGGATATGAAGATTATTGTCGTATTGCCGGAGTCTCAGATGGAGCATTGGAAGAATCTCTGCGAAGAGTTCCGTTTCGATGTTCAGCATTCTGTTGCTGTCGGTGGCGCCTCTCGTTTCGAAAGTGTGAAAAATGGACTTGCACTTGTCGATGAGGATGGTATTGTCGGTGTTCATGATGGCGTCAGGCCTTTGGTGCGCTTCGATACAGTGAATCGTTGTTATATTGAGGCGAGTGCGTATGGCTCTGCAATTCCGGTTTGCGATTCTAAAGAGTCTGTTCGTATTGTTGAAGACGGACGTTCTCGTGCAGTTGACCGTACGACGATTCGAATGGTCCAGACGCCTCAGGTCTTCCGTTCGCGTATGCTTAAAGATGCTTACCGTCAGGACTTCTCACCGTTTTTTACTGACGATGCAAGTGTCGTTGAAAAAGCAGGTCATGTTGTCCATCTTGTAAATGGAAACAAAGAGAATATCAAGATTACGACTCCTGACGATCTTGTTTATGCCGAGGCATTATTGGCTCGAGGTCTTAATTGATAAAGCAAATGGATAGTCTGCAACTTAGAGATTTCCTGGAATCAAAGGTTTCTCAATATCAAACGTCGTCTTTCATTGCAGACGATCCTATCTCAATTCCACATCGTTTTCGCAACAAGGAAGATATTGAAATTGCGGGTTTTCTTGCAGCTGCAATTGCGTGGGGAAATCGCAAGGCTATCCTAAAGAGCTGCAATATCATGATGGATATGCTTGACAATTCTCCATCAGACTTCGTCAAAAATGCTTCTGAGAATGAAATTGCGCATTTGTCATCTTTTGTCTATCGGACATTTCAAGGTGAAGACCTCCCGTGCTTGATTCGTGGGTTGCGCCATATTTATATCAGTTGTGGCGGACTCGAGACTTTAATGACGCCTCGCAATGGCGAGTCCATCAAGGATGTGCTTGTCCGTCTCCGTTCCGTCCTCCTTCCATTCCTAAGTCAGCATGCCTGCAAGCATATTGCGAATGTTGAAGTTGGCTCCGCCGGAAAACGCTTGAACATGTTTCTTCGTTGGATGGTTCGTCCGAAAACTGAAGGCGTTGATTTCGGTTTGTGGCATGGCATCTCGACGAGCGAATTGATGTTGCCTCTCGATGTCCATTCCGGTAACACAAGCCGAGCTCTTGGATTGCTACAGCGTAAGCAGAATGACTGGAAGGCTGTGGAAGAGGTTACGTCTGCTTTGCGACAATTCTCGCCAGACGATCCTGTTAAATATGATTTTGCCTTGTTTGGACTTGGCGTTTATGAACATTTTTCTTGATGTCAAATAGCTATTTTCAATTCAAGCAGTTCGTTGTCAATCAGGATATGACAGCAATGAAGGTTGGTACCGATGGAGTCCTGCTTGGCGTGTTGTCTGCGCGGAATGCTGCATCGGTTTCTCGTGTTCTTGATATTGGTACGGGAACCGGACTTGTTGCTCTCATGTTGGCACAACGTTTTCCGATGGCTTTGGTCGATGCTGTTGAAATTGATACAGATGCTTATAATCAGGCACTTCGTAATTTTGCGGACTCTCCATTTTCATCACGACTCGCCGTCCATTGTTCGGATATTGCCGACTATAATACTACTTATACCTATAATATAATAGTATCTAATCCTCCATATTTCGTTGACTCTCTCAAGGCTCCTGATCAGCAGAGAACCGTGGCTCGACATGCTGTCACGTTGACGGTTGGTAAATTGGCGGAGTCTGTTTCGAGATTGTTGTCAGACGATGGCGAATTTTCTGTAATAATACCTAATGATTTGTTGCAGAATTATATAGATGCTTTTGCGCTCCATAAGCTCTATCCTGAGCATATCGTTGAGATAAAACCAAATGAAAGGAAGCCTGTCAAGCGTGTTGTTGCAACTTTTTCGCGTGAATTGGTCGTTTCGGCATCCCATGAAGAGCTGATTCTTGAGTCTGAACCTCGAAAAAAATCCCTGGAATTTTCCGAACTTGTTTCTCCTTTTTATCTTAAGTGAAGATAATCTTCTCTTTTTTTGTCCTTAAAATTTGCATCAATTAAAATGATGTTAAAATGTGAATATTAGACTTTTATGTTTTGCTTGTTTGAAAATTAATTGCTAATTTTGCAAGACAAAATCCATGGAGTGTGCTGACGTAAAATGTAATATTTTAATAATCAGGCACTTGTGGTAAAAAGTTTAAATTTATACAGTTAAAAGTAATTATGCCAACAATTCAGCAATTAGTACGTAAAGGTCGTGCTAAGCTCGAGGACAAGAGCAAATCGCCAGCTCTTGGATCATGTCCTCAGAAGCGTGGTGTTTGTGTGCGCGTGTATACAACCACCCCAAAGAAGCCTAACTCGGCAATGAGAAAGGTAGCTCGTGTTCGTTTGACTAACGGTAAGGAAGTCAACGCATACATCCCTGGTGAGGGTCACAACTTGCAGGAACACTCAATCGTTATGGTTCGTGGTGGTCGTGTTAAGGACCTTCCTGGTGTTCGTTATCACCTCGTTCGTGGTACACTTGATGCATCTGGTGTAGACGGCCGTAATCAGCGTCGTTCTAAGTATGGTGCTAAGCGTCCAAAGGCAGGTAAGACTGCTGCAAAGAAATAATTGAAAAGAAAAATGGCGAGTTTTGTTTGTCGTTGTGATTAGTTGAGTAAATGACGTGAGTCGTTGAAGACAATTGACAGCTGATAAAGAAAACTGATAAACAAAAGAAAAAATGAGAAAAGCAAAACCAAGAAAAAGAGTTATTCTTCCGGATCCTAAGTTCGGTGATATTCTTGTTACGCAGTTTGTTAACAACCTCATGGTTGATGGCAAGAAGTCTGTAGCGTTCCACATCCTCTACGAGGCTCTCGATAATGTTGCTGCTAAGGCAGAAAAAGAGGGTAAGCCAGTTTTGGAATACTTCAAGAAGGCATTGGAGAACATTACTCCATCTGTAGAAGTTAAGAGCCGCCGTGTTGGTGGTGCAACTTTCCAGGTTCCTACTGAAATTCGTCCAGAACGTAAGGTGTCTTTGAGTATCAAGAATATGATTCTTTATTCTCGCAAGCGTTCGGGTCACTCAATGGCTGAGAAGCTCGCAGCTGAAATTGTTGCAGCATATAACAATGAAGGTGCAGCCTTCAAGAAGAAGGAAGATATGCACAAGATGGCTGAGGCTAACCGTGCATTCGCTCACTTCAGATTTTAACTTATAAGATATATTAGATTATGGCAGATTTGCATTTTACCCGCAATATCGGTATCATGGCGCATATCGATGCAGGCAAGACAACGACTACAGAGCGTATCTTGTTCTACACTGGTATTACTCACAAAATCGGTGAGGTGCACGATGGTGCAGCAACCATGGACTGGATGGAGCAGGAGCAGGAGCGTGGTATTACAATTACCTCTGCTGCTGTAACTACAAACTGGAAATATAAAGATAAGACTTACAAGATCAACATTATCGACACCCCAGGTCACGTTGACTTTACAGTCGAAGTAGAACGTTCACTCCGTATCCTCGACGGTGCTGTAGCTCTTTACTGCGCAGTAGGTGGTGTTCAGCCACAGTCTGAAACTGTATGGCGTCAGGCTAGCAAGTATGGCGTGCCTCGTATCTGCTTCGTGAACAAGATGGACCGTAGCGGTGCTAACTTCTTCGAAGTAGTACGCCAGATTAAGGACGTTCTCCACGCAAATCCTGTGCCTGTAGTTATTCCTATCGGCGCTGAGGAGTCTTTCGAAGGTGTTGTTGACCTTACTACAATGACTGAGATCGTTTGGTCTGACCACGCTGACCTCGGTTCTACATTCGAACATCGTCCAATCCGTGAAAGCCTTCAGGCTGAAGCTGAAGAATGGCGTGCTAAACTTGTTGAGGCTGTTGCAGAGTCTGATGAAGCACTTCTCGATAAGTTCATGGAGGATCCTAACTCAATTACTGAGGAAGAAATCCTTAACGCTCTCCGTATTGCAACTATCAACCAGACAATCAACCCTGTACTTTGCGGTTCTTCATTCCGTAACAAGGGTGTTCAGCGTCTTCTTGATGCGGTTTGCTCATTCTTGCCATCACCTAAGGATATCCCTGCTGTTGAGGGTATTGACCCTAGCACAGGTGAAATGACTTCTCGTGAGCATGATGAGAAGGAGAAGCTTGCTGCTCTCGCATTCAAGATTGCTACTGACCCATTCGTAGGTCGTCTCGCATTTATTCGCGTATATTCTGGTAACCTCGAGGCTGGTTCTTATGTTCAGAACACTCGTTCTGGTAACAAGGAGCGTATCTCTCGTCTCTATCAGATGAAGTCTAATACTCAGATTCCTATGAACGTAATCGGTGCTGGTGATATCGGCGCTGCAGTAGGTTTCAAGGATATCAAGACTGGTGATACTCTCTGCGCAGAAGATGCACCAATCGTTCTCGAATCAATGGAATTCCCAGAGCCTGTGATCGGCGTTTCTGTTGAGCCTAAGACTCAGAAGGATAACGAAAAGATGATTGCTGCTCTTCTTAAGCTCGCTGAAGAAGACCCAACATTCCGTTTCCACACAGACGAAGAAACCGGCCAGACAGTAATCGAAGGTATGGGTGAGCTTCACCTCGATATCATTATCGACCGTATGAAGCGTGAGTTCAAGGTTGAATGTAATCAGGGTAAGCCACAGGTTTCTTACCGTGAGGCTATCAATGGTACTGTTGAACATCGTGAGGTATTCAAGAAGCAGACTGGTGGTCGTGGTAAGTTCGCCGACATCATCGTTCGTATCAGCCCAGTTGACGAAGGTAAGACAGGCCTTCAGTTCGTTAACGAAGTTAAGGGTGGTAACGTGCCTAAGGAATTCGTTCCTGCAGTTGAGTCTGGTTTCAAAGATGCAATGAAGAACGGTGTTCTTGCTGGTTATGAAGTTGAAAACTTGAAGGTTGTCCTTCTCGATGGTTCATTCCACCCAGTCGATTCAGATGCTCTTTCATTTGAACTCGCAGCTCGTCAGGCATTCAAAGAGGCTTGCGCAAAGGCTACTCCAGTCCTCCTTGAGCCTATCATGAAGGTTGATGTTGTTACTCCAGATGAATACATGGGTGATATCATCGGTGACTTGAATAAGCGTCGCGGACAGATCGAAGGCCAGGAGCACAAGAATGGTGCTCTTATCATCAAGGCTAAGGTGCCTTTGGCAGAATTGTTCGGTTATGTAACAATCCTCCGTACTATTTCTTCAGGCCGTGCAACTCAGTCAATGGAGTTCTGTGAATATGCAGAGGTTCCGCGTCAGATTGCTAAGGAAGTCTTGAAGGAAGTTAAGGGTCGCGAAGATCTTATTAAATAATTGAGAAAACAAGTATCGGGTTAGCGAATGACTCTTAACCCGATACTTCTTAATAATCAAAAGTATAATTAAAATTTAAAATGAGTCAGAAAATTAGAATTAAGCTTAAGTCTTATGACCACAACTTGGTTGACAAGTCAGCCGAGAAGATCGTAAAGACTGTAAAGAGCACTGGCGCAGTAGTTAGCGGTCCTATTCCGCTTCCAACTAACAAGCGTATCTTTACTGTTCTTCGTTCGACATTCGTCAACAAGAAGTCTCGTGAGCAGTTCCAGCTCTCATCGTTCAAGCGTCTTATCGACATCTACAGCTCGACATCAAAGACAATTGACGCCCTCATGAAGCTTGAGTTGCCAAGCGGTGTTGAAGTTGAAATCAAGGTGTAGTTCCTTGTTTGTCAAGTTTTGGTAATTAAGAAAGAACAATTCAATTTTAAAATTAAAAACAATGCCAGGATTAATTGGAAAAAAAATCGGAATGACATCCGTTTTCAGTGCCGAGGGTAAGAGCATACCATGCACTGTTATCGAAGCTGGCCCTTGCCATGTTACACAGGTAAAGACTGTGGAAACTGATGGCTATGAAGCCGTACAATTGGCGTACGACGAGAAGAAAGAGAAGAATACATCTGCGCAGATGCTCGGTCACTTCAAGAAGGCTGGTGTAGCACCTTCACGCAAGTTGGTTGAATTCTCTGGATTCGAGCAGGAACTCAATTTGGGAGACGTCGTTGACGTTAACATCATCGAGGAAGACACTTTTGTCGATATCGTTGGTATCTCAAAGGGTAAGGGTTTCCAGGGCGTCGTAGGTCGTCATGGCTTTAGTGGTGTAGGCTGCCAGACACATGGTCAGCACAACCGCTTGAGGGCTCCTGGATCTGTTGGTGCATCTTCTTATCCTTCACGTGTGTTCAAGGGTATGAGAATGGCTGGCCGTACCGGTGGCGATCGTGTTAAGGTTGAAAACCTTAGAGTTATTAAAGTTATCCCGGAGAGCAATCTTCTCGTAGTAAAGGGTTCTGTTCCAGGATGCAAGGGTTCATATTTAATTATTGAGAAATAATGGAACTGAGCGTATTAAATAAGGAAGGTAAGGAAACCGG
>JAKSLG010000010.1 GCA_024401295.1 Bacteroidales bacterium
CTTAACGCTGATCTTACCGATTTTTTTTAACGCAAACAGCTCAAGGCGACTTTTTTGGCTTCGTTGAAGCCATTTTTGAAGGTGACTTTTTGCTTGAGCGGTGTCACTCCACTGAGGCGGCATTTCTCTCTTGATGTTCTTCACACTAAAAACAACAGGTCAAGGCGACACTTATGGCTTCGTTGAAGCCATTTCGGAACTAAATTAAAAACGACCTCTTCTGTTCTGCATTGGCTCTTGCCTACGCCGAACAGAGATAATAGACGATGTCTGTTGAAGACAGACGTTGATGAAGAAAAAGAGGGCATGTCAAAACAGGCATGCCTTTTTTTGCGACGACGGCAAGGAGAAGCGGGATTTGTGCTTAATATCCGCATGAAATTTGTGAGTTGTAAAATTCTTTTCTAAATTTGCCCTTCAAAATAATATACGTTATAAAGTAAGATGAAAAAATTTATAGTATTTGCTTCGGCCATTGCAGCTCTGTTTGCATCAACCGGATGCCAGCAGAATGCAGCACAGCCAGCAGCTTGCGCATCAGATTCAACATTGTCGATTGCCTATATCAATACAGACTCATTGCTCGTCAACTATGAGTACGCTCAGACATTGAACGATCAGCTCATGAGCAAGGGCGAGGCATCTCGTGCAGACTTCAACCAGAAATATCGCGTATTCCAGCAGGATGCGATTGATTTCCAGCGTAAGGTGCAGAACAATGCATTCCTCTCGATGGATCGTGCACAGAAGGAGCAGCAGCGCCTTCAGAAGGTTGAGCAGGATCTGGCAGAACTCGAGAACAAGCTCACTAACGAGATTGCTCAGGAGCAGGCACGTATGAGCAAGGAGCTTCAGGACACTCTCAATGCGTTCCTTGCCGACTATGCAACAGGTCGCTACAGCCTCGTTCTCAACACGAGCATGATGAACAACACGGTTCTCTATGCAGCTCCAGGCATCGACATCACCGGTGAGGTGATTGAGAAGCTCAACGGCCGCTACAAAGCTTCAAAGAAGTAAGAGATACAAGAAAATATAGATTGCAGAGCCGCGCAGAGATGTGCGGCTTTGTTGTTTTTATGATAGAAAACGACATTATTTGCACCAAAACTGCATATTTATTCGAATAAATGGCATTTTCAGGACAGAAAGCATAATTGTAAAAAAGCACATTACATGCTTAAAAAATATTAATTTTCAGCAAAACAGGCATTTTTGCGAATGTACTATAATCAAAAATAACTGCAAATACATAAATTTGCAACATAAACGAAGAACATTCAAAACATAATAAATATGCAATATCCTTTCATTACAGCAGAAGAAGCAGCAGAATTCATAAAAAATGACTATGTCATTGGAATTGGTGGATTCTCATCGGTTGGTACACCAAAAGCAGTAACAGAGGCATTGGCAAAAAAAGCTGAAGCAGAACACGCGAAGGGCAATCCATTCCAGATCAGCCTTATAGCCGGCGGTTCGACAGGCGATCAGATTGACGGTGCATTGTCGCGTGCGAAGGCGATGAAGTTCCGTGCAGGCTTCCAGTCGAACAAGGATTTGCGTACAGCGATCAACAAGGGCGAAGTCCAGTATTCGGACATTCACCTTTCGCATGTAGCTCAGGACCTTCGCTACGGTTTCTTGGGTCACATGGATGTTGCGATCATTGAGGCAGCAGACATCACTCCAGAGGGCGAGCTCGTGTTGACGACATCAGTAGGCGTCACTCCGACAATTGCGAAGTCGGCAGACAAGATTATCGTAGAGCTCAACGAGCGTCACCCTGCGAAGATCATCGGCATGCATGACCTTTATGAGCCAATCAACCCTCCATATCGTCGCGAGATTCCAATCTACACATCGTCGGACCGCATTGGCGACCGTACATTGAAGGTTGATCCGAAGAAGGTTCTCGGCGTTGTCCGCACGAATCTTTCAGACAGCATTGCAGCATTCACAAAACCAGATCCTGTGACAACAAAGATCGGCGAGAATGTTGCAGAATTCCTCATCAACGAGCTTCGCAAGGGCCGCATTCCAAAGGAATTCCTTCCATTGCAGAGTGGCGTGGGCAACATTGCAAATGCCGTGCTCGGAGGTCTTGGCTCATGCCCAGACATTCCTGCATTCACAATGTTCACGGAGGTTATCCAGAACTCGGTTATCGGCTTGATGAAGGAAGGTCGCATCACATTTGCGAGTGGTTCTTCGCTCACATTGTCGGACGACGTTCTCCAAACAGTATATGACGACTACGACTTCTTCAAGGACAAGCTGATGCTCCGTCCACAGGAAGTGAGCAACCATCCAGAGCTTTGCCGCCGTCTGGGTATCATCGCAATCAATACAGCTCTCGAGGCCGATATCTTCGGCAACGTGAACTCGACAAACGTATGCGGTTCGAAGATGATGAACGGCATCGGCGGTTCGGCAGACTTCTCGCGCAACGCATATCTGTCAATCTTTACATGTCCGTCAGTTGCGAAGGGCGGCGTGATTTCGGCCATCGTTCCAATGGCGAGCCATATTGACTCTTCAGAGAACTCAGTCAGAATTATTGCAACAGAGCAGGGCGTTGCCGACTTGCGTGGCAAGAGCCCACTGCAGAAGGCTCAGACAATCATCGAGAACTGCGTTCACCCAGAATACAAAGAGATGCTCTGGGACTACCTGAAGATTACAGCAGGCAATGCCCACACGCCAATGAATCTCAAGAAAGCGCTTGCAATGCACATTGCTTTCGAGGAGACAGGCGACATGCGCAACACGAAGTTCTAAAACATAGAAATGATATGATTGAAAGACCTGGAGTTGACACTTCAGGTTTTTCTTTTTTATATGGGTATGTGATAGGCATAAAAATATCAGATACACAAAAAAAATGCGTATATTTGCAGACTTGAATTGCAACGTTGCAAAATGGACCAAGAACAGAATAAAATAGAGCCGATTGGCTCGGAGGAATACAAGTACGGCTTCACATCGGACATTGAGACGGAGGTGATACCGAAGGGCATCAGCAAGGAGATTGTGCGCCTCATCTCGGCGAAGAAAGGAGAACCGGAATGGATGCTCGATTTCCGCCTGAAAGCGTATAAGCATTGGCAGAAGCTCAACGACGAAGGGCAGATGCCGACATGGGCGCATCTTGATATTCCAGAGATTGATTTTCAGAATATTATATATTACGCTGCACCGAAGCAGAAGAAGCAGTTGAGCAGCATGGACGAAGTTGATCCGGCCATTCGCGAGACATTTGACAAGCTCGGCATTTCGCTTGACGAGCAGAAGAAGCTGTCGAACGTGGCTGTAGATGCCGTGCTCGACTCGTCGTCGGTGAAGACCACATTTCATGCAGAGCTCGCAAAGAAGGGAATCATATTCTGCTCGATAAGCGAGGCAATAAAGAATCATCCGGAGCTGATAAAGAAATATCTCGGAAGCGTCGTGCCACACACGGACAACTTCTATGCGGCGCTGAATGCTGCAGTATTCTCGGACGGTTCGTTCGTATATATTCCAAAGGGCGTACGCTGTCCGATGGAGCTTTCGACATATTTCCGCATCAACGCGATGAACACAGGCCAGTTCGAGAGGACGCTCATCGTGGCCGACGACGAGAGCTACGTGAGCTATCTCGAAGGATGCACAGCGCCACAGCGTGACGAAAACCAGCTGCACGCGGCGATAGTCGAGATTGTCGTGATGAACAATGCCGAAGTGAAATATTCGACAGTTCAGAACTGGTATCCGGGCGACAAGGACGGCAAGGGCGGCATATACAATTTCGTCACAAAGCGTGCCATCTGCAAGGGTGACAACTCGAAGATCTCGTGGACACAGGTTGAGACCGGCTCGGCAATCACATGGAAGTATCCATCGTGCATACTGAAGGGCAACAACTCGGTGGGCGAGTTCTATTCAGTAGCCGTCACGAACAACATGCAGCAGGCCGACACCGGCACGAAGATGATACACCTCGGAAAGAACACCAAGAGCACGATCATCTCGAAAGGCATTTCGGCGGGCAGAAGCCAGAACTCGTACAGAGGTCTTGTGAGAGTGGCCAAGGATGCCGACGGAGCAAGAAACTATTCGCAATGTGACTCGCTGCTGATGGGCGACAAATGCGGAGCGCATACATTCCCATACGCCGACATACATAACCCTACGGCACAGGTGGAGCACGAGGCGACAACTTCGAAGATAAGCGAAGACCAGATATTCTATTGCAATCAGCGAGGCATAAAGACAGAAGACGCGATAGGACTCATCGTGAACGGCTATGCGAAGGATGTGCTTTCGAAGTTGCCACTTGAATTTGCGGTTGAGGCACAGAAGCTGCTTCAGATATCGCTCGAAAACAGCGTAGGATAATTGTCTGAATCAGGATTTAAGGATTTGAGGATTCTGACTTGCGGATGAACTATGATGATTTGACATATAAAACAAATGTACATCTGGCCCAAGCGAAGAATTATGTTGTAGCATACAATAGGACTATTAATAAACTTTGGTTCAGAAAGCTTACAAGTCAAAAAAGTATATAACAAGAAATATCAGACTCAGGATAACATCATGGAAATAAAAAAATCCTTGAATCCTGATTCAGAAAACAAACAGATATGCTAAAGATAGAGAACCTGCATGCCACAGTAGAAGGCAAAGAGATATTGCGAGGCATCAACCTTGAGATCAACGAAGGCGAAGTGCACGCCATCATGGGTCCGAACGGATCGGGCAAGAGTACGCTTTCGGCCGTCCTGGCAGGAAATCCTGCATATACAGTGACCGAAGGCAAAGTGACCTTCAACGGCAAAGATCTTCTTGCCATGTCGCCAGAAGACAGAGCGAACGAAGGTCTGTTTCTCTCGTTCCAGTATCCGGTCGAGATACCGGGCGTCAGCATGACCAACTTCATGAAGGCCGCACTCAACGGCAAGCGCAAATATCAGGGACTTGAGCCGCTTTCGGCATCGGAATTCCTGAAGCTTCAGCGCGAGAAGAAGAAATTTGTCGAGATAAACAACGACCTTACCAACCGTTCGGTCAACGAAGGCTTTTCGGGTGGCGAGAAGAAGAAGAACGAGATATTCCAGATGGCAATGCTCGAGCCGACATTGCGAATACTCGACGAGACAGACTCAGGTCTTGACATCGACGCACTTCGCATCGTTGCGACAGGCGTGACAAAGCTCAAGAACGAGAAGAACGCGACAATCGTCATCACACACTATCAGCGATTGCTCGACTATATCGTTCCGGACTTCGTGCATATCCTCTATCATGGCCGCATCGTCATGACAGACACAAAGGACCTTGTTCAGAAGCTCGAGAAAGACGGATACGACTGGATAAAAGAGCAGTTTCCTGATTAACGCTAATTGATTGATATGCAGATAAACGACTATATAGAAGCATTGCCGACACATCGAGACGAGAATTATCTCTACACCGATGCGCGAGATGCGATGGAGCCGGTCGAAGACGTAGTGAACGCCTCGATTGATGCGACAGGCATTGGCGGCAGCGTAGTTGGCAAAGTGCTTAACGTGGCCGATTGCGGAGCTGTTGAAAGCGCGATAGCACAGGAGCTTGTAAACCTCAACACTGTAGTCATAAGCGATGTGCTCGGCATTGAATTCAACGAAGAGAATCCGACACCCGTCGAGGTCATGCTCAGCAGCGAAGGCGGAAAGAGCGTGCTGGCACAGAGCAGAGTTGACATCGTTGCAACCGAGAACTCAAAGAGCCAGATGATTGTTCGCACAAACGGATTGAAGTCGGCAGCGAACTGCGTGATGAGCATAGACGTGAAAGCAAACGCCACACTTGACGTGGTATTTGTGCAGACAGAGAAGAACGATGCGCCAGTATTCGTCTCGACCACAGCCAACGTGGCAGAAGGAGCGAAACTCAGCATCTCGACAATCAATATAAACCCGGGATTTGTGCGAAACAACGTACAAGTCAACCTCGAAGGAGAGCATTCGCATCTTGCGCTGAACGGTGTATATGAGGCCGACGGCGGACACGTGGACAACACGACACTCGTCAACCACCTTGTGCCGAACTGCACATCGGAAGAGCTGTACAAAGGCGTGTTGAACGGAGATGCGAAAGGTGCGTTTGCAGGACGAATAGTCGTTGCACCAGATGCGCAGAAGACATCTGCACAACAGACAAACAGGAACATGCTCCTTTCGACAGATGCGCATGCATACGCAAAGCCACAGCTTGAGATATATGCCGATGACGTCAAGTGTTCGCACGGTGCGACATCGGGTCAGATCGATCAGACACAACTCTTCTACATGCAGCAGAGAGGCATCGACAAGCAGACAGCCATGCGCCTTCTGACATCGGCCTTCGCGCTTGAAGTAGTGAACAAGATACCGGTCGAGAGCGTCCGCAACGAGATTGCATCACTCGCAAACATTGAATAAGCATAAAAAAAGTTCATCCGCAAATAAATGTTCGACATAGCCAACATACGCAGTCAGTTTCCAATACTCAGCGAAACGGTGTACGGCAAGCCACTTGTCTATCTCGACAATGGCGCAACCACACAAAAGCCACAATGTGTGCTCGACGTGGTGAACGACATATATATGCATAAAAACGCCAACATACACCGCGGCGTACATCATCTGAGCAACGTCTGCACGGACCTTTTCGAGCAGGCGCGCAAGACTGTGGCACGACACATCAACGCACTCTCGGATGCAGAAATCATCTTCACACGCGGAACGACCGAAGCAATCAACCTGTTGGCATTCTCATTTGGCGAGACATATTGCCGTCCGGATGACGAGATCGTCATCACGACCATGGAACACCACGCCAACATCGTGCCATGGCAGATGCTCTGCGAACGCAAGAAGATGAAACTGCGCGTTGCAAAGATAAGCGACAAGGGCGAGCTCGACACTGATCATCTATATTCACTCCTCAACGAAAGAACGCGCCTCGTATGCGTTGCACACGTCTCCAACGTGATGGGAACAGTCAACCCTGTGAAGCAAATCATCGGCAAAGCGCATGCGATGGGCATTCCCGTGCTTGTTGACGCCGCACAATCGATGCCGCACAAGAACATCGACGTTCAGGACCTCGACTGTGACTTCATGGCATTTTCGGGACACAAAATGTATGCTCCCAACGGAAGCGGCGCACTCTACGGCAAGGCAAAATGGCTCAATGAAATGGTGCCATACCACGGCGGTGGCGAGATGATTGAGAAAGTCACATTCGAAAAGACGACATACAACCAGCTGCCATTCAAATTTGAAGCAGGCACGCCAGACTACATAAGCGCAATAGGGCTCGGCAGAGCCATTGAGTTCATGGAGGAGATCGGCATGGACAACATTGAGCGACACGAGCACGAACTTGTTAAATATGCCATCGAACGACTCGGCGCAATCAAAGATCTTCGCTTCATAGGCGAGGCAGCCGATCATTCGAGTGCAGTCTCATTCCTCGTCGGGAACATTCACCCATACGACACAGGCATGATACTCGACAAGATGGGCGTTGCCGTCAGGACAGGCCATCATTGTGCGCAACCGCTGATGGACAGAATGGGCATAACAGGCACCGTGAGAGCTTCGTTTGCCATCTACAACACCAAAGAGGAGATTGACAAGCTCGTCGAAGCTGTTGAAAGAGTCCGAATGATGATGATGTAAGAAACAAAAAAGACACAAGCATATAACAATGACAATCAACGAGATACAAGACGAAATCGCAGAGGAGTTCAGCGACTACAGCGACTGGATGGACAAATACTCTTACCTCATTGAGATAGGCAACGACATGCCGCCATATCCCGAAGAGCACAGAGTTCAGCAGAACGTGATTGAAGGCTGCCAGAGCACCGTATGGATCAACGCGTCGCTCAACGATGACAAGACATTGCATTTCGATGCCGATGCCGATGCGATAATCGTGAAAGGCATCGTCGGCCTGCTCATCCGCGTTCTCTCTGAGCATACGCCAGACGAGATACTCAATGCCGATCTCTATTTCATCGACAAAATAGGCCTGAAAGAGAACCTCACCCCTACCCGTTCGAACGGTCTGCTCGCCATGATCAAGCAGATGAAGCTATATGCGATGGCTTTTTCGGTCAAGGGATAGCGAACATTTTTTAAGCAGAGTTTTATAAGTTCACATACTTCATGGAACAGAAGGAAGAAGTAACGCCACAATCGCTCGAAGTCAGAGTGATAGAGGCATTGAAACAGATATACGACCCAGAGATACCAGTCAACATCTACGACCTCGGTCTTGTCTATAAGATTGAAGTTGATGACGACCTGTCGGTACACATCGTGATGACGCTCACGACGCCAAACTGTCCGGAAGTGGAGTCGTTGCCGGAAGAGGTCATGTCGCTCGTGCAAGGTCTCAACGGCGTAAAGCAAGTTGAGGTCAACCTCACTTTTGATCCACCATGGAGCCAGGAGAACCTCTCGGAGGAGGCTCGTCTTGAATTGGGACTTCTATAAGAGAATCATAATACACAAAGACAAACCACAGAGGCGGATTTCAGGAACACCCCGAAACCCGCCTCTGTGGAGTAATGTGTAACAACTCTCACGGTCCGTTGACCGTATGTGATTATGCCTCGCGGCAATATCCAAATCAAACCTCTATTTATGAAAAACTAAAAATTCAATCAAAACCTTTATTGTGAAGTGCTGTTCTTCAACCTTCACATTGCAAAGCTACAACAGATTGCGTCGGCCACGAAATATTTTCTACAAACGTCACGAATTCTTCTACAAACGCATGGATTATATCATAAAAGTCGCGTTTTCTTCAACGAAAGAGTAGTATTAAACGTCAAGACATAACACAAAGGAGATTAGAATAACTATCTTTGCATCAAAATATAAAAAAGACAAAATGAGCGAATATACAATCAACACCAAATGCGTCCAGGCTGGATATACACCAGGCAACGGCGAGCCTCGTCAGATTCCAATCGTACAATCGACGACTTTCAAGTATAATACGTCGGAAGACATGGGCAAGCTCTTCGACCTCGAAGCGTCTGGCTACTTCTATACACGCTTGCAAAACCCTACAAACGACTACGTTGCAGCAAAGATTGCAGCCCTCGAAGGCGGCGCAGCAGCCATGCTCACATCGAGCGGTCAGGCAGCCAACTTCTTCGCTTTGTTCAACATCTGCGAGAACGGCAGCCACATTGTTGCCTCGTCGAGCATCTATGGCGGCACATTCAACCTCATCGCAGTTACGATGAAGAAGATGGGCATCGATGTGACATTCGTTGCACCAACAGCATCGGAAGAGGAACTCAACGCTGCTTTCAAGGAGAATACAAGAGCCATGTTTGGCGAAACAATAGCCAACCCTGCGCTCACAGTTCTCGACATCGAGAAGTTTGCACGCGTTGCGCATAACCATGGAGTGCCACTCATCGTCGACAACACGTTCCCTACGCCAGTAAACTGCCGTCCTATAGAATGGGGTGCCGACATCGTAACTCACTCTACGACAAAGTATATGGATGGTCATGGAGCAGCCGTAGGCGGTGCAATCGTTGACAGCGGCAAGTTCGACTGGATGGCACATGCGGACAAATTCCCTGGTCTTTGTACACCAGACGACAGCTACCACGGCATCACATACGCCGAGAAATTCGGCAAAGAGGGCGCATTCATCACAAAATGCACAGCTCAGCTCATGCGCGACTTCGGATGCATACAGTCGCCACAGCATGCGTTCATCCTCAACCTTGGCCTCGAATCGCTCCATGTGCGTATGCCACGCCACGTTGAGAACGGACAGGCCGTTGCCGAATTCCTTTCGACACACCCAAAGGTTGAGAAAGTGAACTATTCGGGTCTCAAGAGCGACCCTTACTATGCTGTAGCTCAGAAGTATATGCCAAATGGCGGATGTGGCGTTGTCAGCTTTGTCATCAAGGGTGGACGCGCAGCTGCAGAGGCATTCATGAAAGAGCTTAAGCTCGCAGCAATCGAGACACACGTTGCCGACGCACGCACATGCTGCCTCAACCCTGCAACATCGACACACCGACAGATGACAGAGGAACAGCTCGAAGCTGCCGGCATTCCTGCAGGTCTCGTAAGAATGAGTTGCGGTCTTGAGGACAAGAAAGACCTCATCGCCGATCTCAAGCAGGCACTCGATGCCGTGAAATAACAGACACATCATTTCAAATTGACAATAGCCTCATCCGCACAAACGGGTGAGGTTTTTTTGTTGCACAAAAAAAACAGAACATAAATTCTGTCGCAACAAACAAGATATAACTTGTATGGACCTAATTAATTGCAAAACATACCGCATTAACATCCTAAAAAACATGCAGAAACGTAAAAAAACATTAAATTTGCACCCATAAAAAATCATAAACTATTCACTAATGGAAATAAGACATCTATCGAAAATAGCTCTTGCGGCATTCGGTCTTACGACTGTTGTTGCAAATGCTCAATTGTCGAGCAATCCAGAGAAATTTCTGGGTAACATAACGACATACGGCTCGATTGACACAGATGGTTACAAGTACTACGAGCTTTGGAACCAAATCACTCCAGAAAACGAATCGAAGTGGGAATCAATCGAAGGACGCAGCCGCGGAAACTTCAGCTTCACTTCGTGCGACAAGATCTACAACTATGCCAAGGAGCACAATTTCCCATTCAAATTCCACACACTTGTTTGGGGTTCACAGTATCCTAGCTGGATGAACAACCTGAGCAAGGAGAAGCAGTATGAAGCCATTGTAGAGTGGTTTGATGCCGTTAAGGAGAGATATCCGGATATTGACATGATTGACGTTGTCAACGAAGCCGTTGCAGGTCACGCTCCTGCGCCATACAAAGAGGCTTTGGGTGGTGACGGCAAGACAGGCTACGACTGGATTATCAAGGCCTTCGAGATGGCATACGAGCGTTGGCCTAATGCCATTCTCATCTACAACGACTACAACACATTCCAGTGGCAGAAGACAGAATTCATCAACCTCGTCAAGACTCTTCGCGATGCAGGTGCTCCAATCGATGCCTATGGATGCCAGTCGCATGACCTGACAGATATCGATTTCGAGACATTCAAGGCTGCAATGGATGAGATTCAAAGCGAATTGAAGCTCCCGATGTACAGCACAGAGTATGACATAGGTACAACAGATGATGCGAAGCAGCTCAAGCAGTATAAGGATCAGATTCCATATATGTGGGAGGCTGACTATGTTGCCGGTGTCACTCTCTGGGGTTTCATCTATGGAAAGACATGGACCAACGACGGCAAAGACAAGAATGGCAACACGATAAACGCAGGTCACTCAGGCATTATCAAAAACAGGAAAGACCGCCCTGCAATGGAATGGTTGCGCGAGTACATGGCGACTGACGCAGCGAAGAAAGCAAAGAGCCCATTCCCAGGCTGCAAGAAAGAGGCTTCAATATATGTCAAGCCGGCTTCAATAAAGACGCCTATAGGCGAGACAACAAGCATCAACGTTAGAGCTTCGCTCAGTACAAAGACAATCAAGGAAGTCAAGATTTATGCCAATGACGAACTCATTGCAACTGCAACAGAGGCTCCATATATTGCAGATTACACTCCAACAGAAAAGGGCAATGTCACATTGAAAGCTGTCGTATCAACCACTGACGGAACGACATTCGAACGCATATCAAACATATATGCTCATGAACCTCGCTCGACATTCAAAGGTGCGATAGATTTGCCTGGCGTAATTGAACTCGAGAACTTCGATGCCGGTGGAGAAGGCGTATCATTCCACGATTCAGACTCGAAGAATGAGGGTGATGCCGAATATCGTGATGACAACGAGGGCATAGATATCGTCAAGGGCAATGGCGGAATGGCTATTGGATACACTGCAAATGGCGAGTGGCTCGAATACACAGTCAAGGTTACAGAAGACAACGTCAACGCCTTCACGGCAACAGTATCTTCAGGCTCAACCGGATCTGGTTTCAAGATTTCAGCAATCAAGGATGACAAAGAGACACTTCTTGCACAGGTAAGTGTTCCAAACACAGGCTCTTGGGATACATACAAGACCGTTGAGGGCAAGCTCAAGCAGACGCTCGAAGCTGGTGAATACGTCATCCGCGTAACGATTACCGGAGCTTATTGCAACCTCGACAAGATCGCCTTCGGCGTAGCAAATGCCATCGTCGATATCATTGCTGACGAAGAGGCTTCATACGAAGTATATACGACAGCAGGCGTCAAGGTCGGAGCATTTGAGGCAAGCGGTCGCGATGATTTCAACAAGCAGTTCAACAGCACGGCAAGCAAACGCGGACTCTACGTCGTTAAGAACCTGACGACTGGCAAAGCAGAACTTTTGATGTCGAAATAATCAAATAAAGACAAGGCCTGTACATCAGATACGATGTACAGGCTTTTTTTCATCAGCCAAAAGAGAAAATTCAACACAAAATAATAATGAAAAGACACCTTATCGCGGCGACTATACTGACTGCATCGTTGGTAATGGCTTCGTGCGCAAAAAAGCCGGAAGTGGCAATCACATCGGGCAAGATCGAAGGAACAATCGACAGCACTGGAATATTCTCATTCAAGGGCATTCCTTATGCCACAGCTGAACGTTTTCAGCCATCAGAGCCTATGGCTGCATGGGAAGGCGTTCGCCAATGTAAAGAATATGGTCCGTGGGCAAAACAGGCCGAACGCGACGGCAGATCGGCCGAAGGTGAAGGCGACTTCCTTGCCAACGTATGGACATCGGGCCTCTCGGACGGAGGCAACCGCCCTATCGTCTTCTGGATTCATGGCGGAGGCTTTTCAGTAGGCTCTGCGAATGCCGATCCAACCGATGGCGCAGCGCTTGCACGCAAGGGAGCTGTCGTTGTCAGCATAAACCATCGTCTCGACCTAATGGGCTTCCTCGACTTGTCGTCATTTGGCGGAAAATGGGAGAAGTCGGTCAACATTGGCATGCTTGACATCGTCAATGCGCTCAAATGGACAAAAGACAACGCAAAGGCATTTGGCGGCGACCCAGACAACATCACAATCTTCGGTGAATCGGGCGGTGGCGGCAAGGTGGGTACGTTGCTTTGCATGCCAGAAGCTAAAGGATTGTTCCAGAAAGCCATCATCGAGAGCGGCGCCAAGATCAACATCATGACAGGCGAAATATCGAAGCAGCTCGGCAAAAACGTCGTTGCCGAACTTGGTCTCACAGAGGAGACTCTCGACCAGATACAGACATTGCCATACGACACGTTGTTCAAGGCTTGCCAGAAGTGCCAGGCAGAGATTCTCGGACCTCGCACACCAGGCTCAATAAAAATGTGGGGATTCGTTCCGACAGCCGACGGCAATACTCTCTTGCAGCAGCCTTACACGCCAGGTTTCGCAGACCTTGCGCACGACATTCCAATAATGATCGGTACGACGTTCAACGAACTCGAACGTAAATTCTATACCGACACGACGCTCACACAGAGCAAGTGCGACAGTATCCTCAACATACGCTACGGAGACGAGACAGAAGCATTCAAGCAGGCATTTGCCGAAGCCTATCCTGAAGGCTCGATGGCCGATATTCTCGGCACAGACAGCAATATAAGAACGCTCACGCTTGCCACAGCCGATGCCAAATCAGCAGAAGGCGGCGCACCTGTCTATGTCTATCTGCTCACTTGGGTTTCTGATTTCGACGAAGGCGGCAGCGGCTGCTACCACTCACTCGACATTCCACTCGTATTCAACAATCCATACGATGAACGCTATCAGGTGAAGCGTGGCGATCCTAAAGCGGCACTTGTAGCAGACCGAATGAGCGACCTGTGGCTCAGCTTTGCACGCAACGGCAAACCGAAAGCCAATGGAGTTCCGCAATGGGAAGCATATACAAAGGAGAATGGAGCGACGATGATTTTCGACAACACTTTTGAACAGCGCAACAATTTTGACAGAAAGATGCAAGACATCCTCTATACAAAGTTGAAGTAGAAGTTTGTGAGAGGAAATTATTAAACATAAGGCAGCATCGGGAATCATTTCGATGCTGTTTTTTTCATGCATTGACTATACTTTACATGATTTTTCCAACAAAATATTTATACTTCGGAATTGAAGTGCTATCTTTGGGCATTAACCAAAACAGACAACAAGATGAAAGTAGGAATAATCGGAGCCGGATGGATTGCACACAAGATGGCACAAGCTCTAGCTCCACTAAGCGAAGCAAAGGTCTGGGCCATTGCATCACGTTCAGAAGAGAAAGCAAAGGAATTTGCCCAGCAATACAATCTGCCAAAGGCCTACAGCAGCTACGAAGAGCTTGTATCTGACCCTGAGGTGGATCTCGTTTATATTGCAACGCCACACTCACACCACTATCAGCACACCCGTCTTGCCATTGAACATGGCAAGGCTGTCCTCGTCGAGAAGGCATTCACAGCCAATGCACGCGAAGCAGAGGAACTCATTGCTATGGCAAAAGAGCGCAAGGTTTTCATCACCGAAGCCATTTGGACCCGCTATATGCCTCTGTCGCACAAAGTCAGCGAACTGATGAAGAGCGGCGTCATCGGTGAGCCTCGAATCCTGACAGCTACGCTTTGCTACATGATGGAGGACAAGGAACGCATCGTCCGTCCAGACCTCTGTGGCGGTGCATTGCTCGACCTTGGTGTGTATGTGCTCAACTTCGCACGTATGTATTTCGGAACAGACATAGTGAAGACTGTCACGAATTGCCACCTTGGGCCAACAGGCATGGACATGATGGAGAGCATCTCGCTCAGCTTTGCCGACGGACGAATGGCGAATCTGCAGGCCGGCTGTCTCACGCTCAACGACCGCCAAGGCATAATCAGCGGCACAGAAGGCTATATCCGCGTTGATAATGTCAACTGTCCGGAGCTCATTGAAGTCTGGCGCAATTACGAACTTGTTGAACGCATCGAAAAGCCTAAAGAGATGGTCAATGGATACGAATACCAGGTGCTTGAATGCAAACGCTGCATGGAACAGGGTTTGCTCGAGTCGCCAATGATGCCACACGAAGAGACACTCAGCATCATGCGTCAGATGGACGCTCTTCGCAAAGAATGGGGCGTGAAATACCCAATGGACTAAACGACGCCACACATAAAAAGCAGAAGAGACGTGATGATATCCACCACGTCTCTTTCTTTTTCATATGTTACAACGGAATCCTCAATTGAGCATAGCCACTACCCTCTCGTAAGTAAGTCCACGGAAATCAGCTATGACCGTATGGCATTTGTCCTTGATTGCCTCAGGCGCATTGTTGGTTGCAAGACCAACGGTATAGCTGCCCGAACGCATTGCCGACTCCAGACCAGTGAAGGCATCCTCAAAAACAACACATTCATCATTTGTCAATCCGAACACGCTGGCGCCCAAGATATAGCAATCGGGATCCGGTTTTGACGCCTTGAACATCTCGGCTGTCAAGACTCGATCGAAGAGCGTATCAAATTGCGGCATCTGCTTTCGCACGCTCTGCATCTTCTTGTCATTCGACGAAGTGACAACAGCACATTTCACTCCATGCCTGCGAATATCCTCAATAAATTCAAGCGCTCCTTCGATGAAGGTATAGCGCATCGAGGCCTCCCAATGGTCGAGTTCCACATTTACGATTTTCTGGACCTCAGGATCAGGGAAATAACGTTCGAAAATCTGCTTCAATGTTGTTCCTTTAATGACCTTGTCGAGGTTTGGCACATCAGGCCTGAAACGGCGGCCAATCTCGCCCCAAAAAACCGAATATTGTCCTTCCGTATCGAAGAGAGTTCCGTCAAGATCAAAAAGAGCAGCCTTAAATGTTCGCATCGTCTATGAATTGTAATTACGTTGCAAAGATACAAAAAAAGTGTGGCCCATGTCGCCTCTACGACATGAGCCACACCACAGTTATATGCAATCACAAAACCTATATTGCAAATCAGTTCTGATATTCAGGATTCTGGAAAGCTCTCTTCTCGTCGTCAGTTGCTTCCATACCGTCGATCTGACCCGGTGGAATAGGACGGAGATAATAGCCCTTCTTGATATCACGAACAACCTTCTTAGGCTCACGACCGTTAGCATCAGAGATGCTATACTCCTTAGCCTTCTCGTGCCATGTCTGAGTACGAACAAGGTCGAACCAACGGTAGCCCTCACCCCAGAACTCACGGAGACGTTCGTCGAGGATGTAGTCGATAGTAATAGTAGAAGAGCTCTCTTTAATAGACACAATCTAAATAATCTTAGCCCGGCAATGTCGTTTTGAACCGAACTGAAAATTTATTTTTAATTATAGAATTAGAATTTCTTATATTATATACAACTCATCACCGCACATCACACATTCTGTGATATGCGGTGATGATATGCAGTGCAAAAATTCCCTTAGAAGACATTACAGTTCCCTCAAGGTTGATGAGGATGTCCGTTGCTTTTATGGTCGTGATGTACGGGATTCTTTTTCCAATATTCGAGAAGTCTCTTGGCATCTTTCTTTGAGATAGGAGTTACGGCTCCGTGCTTAGGACTTGAGAAGTTTGTAGTCTTCATCTTCGACCCCTTTTCGTTGAAGTGTCCTATGTCGGTATAGGTCTTGAAATCCTTAGTTTCGAGGAAACCAAAATTGTGAGGCCGTCTTCCAAAACAGTCGTACATGAGGACGTACGTATCGGTTCCATAGCGCTTCCATACGTTAGGTGCCTCGCAGGCCTTTTCTTCTTTGTCAATAATCTCTGGTTGGAAGGTGTAAGGTCCCGTAAGGTTATCGCTCACGGCTACCATAATTCCCGAAAAACCTTCATCATATTCGGCATAGTGGAGATAGTATCGCCCGTCGTTGCCCTTCACGATGTCGCCATCAAGAGCAGTATGGTCGCCATGTGTCTTTTCAAAGAGAAGTTTGGGCTCTGTGGCGAACCCCGTAAATTCCTTATTCGCATACGCATAATAAAGTTTGCATGCTCCGTTGCCTCTGCGTATTGTCCAATATATCATGATAGCTTTTTCCTTTTCGTCCCAGATAAGCTCAGGCGCCCAAGTGGCTCCAATGTCGTGGAAGCCCTCCATCTGCTGCACGCGCACGAGTGAATGCTCCCAGTGGATGAGATCTTTCGATTTGAGCAAGGCCAGATTCTTGTTGTTGCCCCATCCGAATTCCTGCTGGTCACGTTCGAATGGTGTGGTGCGGTAGCCATATTGCTGGGCAAAGATGTGAAGGTCAGTAGCCGCCACATAGTATGTGCCGTCAGGTCCTCTCAGTATGTAAGGATCTCTCAAGCCCTTCTGCTCGGCAATGGTGTCGCCCGCAATGACAGGGTAATTGTCGTTCAATGCGGTAAATTCATATCCATCCATACTTACTGCCATATGAAGGCAATGGTCGCTATCTGAGAAGTATATCATCAGATAGGCATCGTTTTTGGGTTTCGCAGAAGCAACGAGTGTTGCAAACACGGCAACAAGCGAAAAGAATAGTTTTCTCATTGTGTTATATAAATTCTGTTACTTATTTGTAATTATACAATCTGAAGTGCTGAATATCAAACTGCCCCACAAGGATGCGTATATGTCGGCCTTGATGCGTCTGGTCACCATTAAGATGACGCTTTATGTGCATCTTACCATCAATGATGCTGACCGACTCACATTTGGCAAGTCCGATGCGTGTATCTCCCTTTTTCCACGTCTTATCAGCTTTGGCATCGGTGTAGGTAATGACGACTCCGCTACCTATGGCGAGATAATCTTCCTTGCCGAGACGAAGGATGATACATGCTACTTCTGGCCATTCGGCATTCTTGGCTCCTGGTTCCCATCCAAGAGAGTAACTGTGCTTGATGGTGAGACGAATGCCGTCTGGAGTTATGATTTCTGCTTCACGCTGTTCATTGTCAAGCAGCACGGCATCCATGTCGCTGGTTCCTTGTCTATCAAGAATCAATGGCTCTGCCTGACGAAGAAGCTGATAAGATGCAGCAAGCGGAGATAGGGTAGAAGCGCCGGAAGAGAATGCATTCAACTGATCATCTTGCGAGAGATCCATACCACTCATATCGTTGCTCTTTACATCCGCATATAGCGGATAATCCTCGATGCTGAACGGACAGAAACCCATGGCCCCATGATGGCCGAAAGCAAAGAGAGCATACATGGCGTCCTTATCCTCCAGTCTTATCTCCGGTACGAAGAGAGGATTGTTTGACAGATGATATTTTGAGAGCCATGACTTTATGCCTTTGTCATAGATGTCGACTCCAAGCACATCGATGGATGGTGCTCCGCAATGCCATAGGTCGATGAGATGAGCCAAAGGACCGCCTGAAGGATATTGTCCTGGTTTGCGGTCACGACTATTGAGCGCAACGTTGACGTACATAGGCAGATTGTAGATGGCACGTCCTGCCTTGGCTATCTGCTCAACGTATGTTGCGTATGTCCATGTCTGAAAAATCTCTTCGGTATAGATGTCATCACCAAACAACTGCGCCCAATTTGCGTTTGCTTTCGCTTGTGGCAGAAGTTTCTCCTTCAAATAAGGGTGCAGAGACTTCTGATTTTTCTTCAGATAGTCGGTCAGTTGCTGTGGCACAGCACTCTGGTAGAGCTTTGTTGCATCATCTGAATAGTCGCGTGGCACATCTATCATACCTATCTCGTTCTCCACCTGAATCATGATGACTGTCTGTTCCTCTGCATCATTGGTTCTGAGATGCTCCATAATGTGGCAAAAGGCACGTTTGTCTGCTTCTAATACATTCTTACTCAGCGAAGAGGCTTCCTCCACCGGCCTGCCATCCAAAGTGTGAGCACGAGGGAAACGCTTTGTATCACGCTTGAACCATTCAGGCGTATAGCAACTCATCGAGTTTTTCCACGCTCCGAACCATAGCAGTACGACCTTCAGTTCATTGCGGCGTGCTTCAGTCAGTATCACATCGAGCGAACTCATGTCGAACTGTCCCTCTTCGGGTTCAATCAGTTCCCATGAGACGGGAGCAAGCACGGTGTTGAGTCCCATCTTATGCAGATGAGCGAATGTGCGCTTCACGTCCTCGGGAGTAGAGGCAGAGGAATTACCCAACTCGCCACCAATCATCAGCATAGGCTTTCCGTTGGCAACGATTCTTGCCGTACTGTTGTCTCGAAGTTCGAGTCGCGTCTGAGCTGATGCAAGCAAACTAAATATGTTTGCTATAAATAAGATTATCAGTCGTTTCATGTTTCTTTTACTTTATTTAGTTATATGTTGTAATTTTATTCGCAATTTCCACAGTTGGAACAGCCGTTACAGGTCATTCTGCTGCCGCATGTATGACAATGTTCTCGAAAGGAAGGTGCGTAGGCTTCCATCTCAAAGAATCCTGGTTCTGGGTTCGTGAGCTTGAAGTCAATGTTCTTTCCTTTATGGCTTAATCCAGATTTGAAGGCTTGGAGTGACTGAGTTCGTTTGTCGGGAATGCGGTATGTCTTACCTTCCTTCACGAAGACCGTTCCTGTCTCGATGAAGTCGAAAGTCACATCATGCTTTCGGCATTGGTCGCTCAGTTTCTTCACCCATTCGTAGTGACAAGGACGTGCACCATCGTAGTTCTCACCACCACAAAGGACTTCCTCAAACTGACCTGTAGCAAGATATTGCTCTGCATCGACCTCTCCGATGAAGGGTGCTGCCATGAATCCCTTGTGTTTGGCGGGAATGTCAAGGAGGATGGGAAGGCGTTCGTCGGCTCGTTTCTGATTCTCAGTTGTGACTTGTAGCAGTACATTCTCGTAACCATCGCCCCAATCATTAGGCAGACACCCCTTGATTCGGTTGGCTCTTTTGGTGAGCAATCTGAAAACGATGTCTGGGCGTTGTCGTATGATTCTCCATGCTTCTTCTCGCCATTCGTCTGCTTCCTCCACAAAGAAATCTGTCGAAAGTCCCACATAGAGCTGCATCCCCAAAGGTAGTTTGAACCTACCGTCACGTCGCCTCTGCACAGGGAGATTGAAGTTCTCTGTGCGATAGATCTTCGAGGTGTCAACGCCACGCTTACCGTCAAGAAAATACATGTAGCAATGCTGACACCCTTCGCTGACCTTATGGCAACCGTGCCAGGGATTCCAGATAATCATACGTTCTTTATTTTGGCATTACCTTTAGTCCGGCTTCGGTCATCCGGCCTTCAGCAATCATTTTCTTGCAACGCTCGATATTAAAATCCGTCCAATGGCTGTTCTTACGCCGGGGTGAGATGCGTTGGAATACACCTTCACCATCCGATTACAATTGCTTTCATATTGTTTGATCATTTCTTTTCATTCGTTTTCGATGTTCCCAAACATACCATTGACACCAAAGTGGTCATGGCTGCTAGGATGATGGTCAGATATTTTCATGCCGTTTACTTCTCCCAGTCAGGTCGATATTGGCCAATGATTATTGCCTCACGGATTTCTTGTTCAAGAGAAGTCTGGTCGAAGTCGGTCTTCCAGTACTCTTCTTCGCCGATGCGTTTATAACGCAACAGATAATCGGCTTTCAAATGACTTTTGAAGTAAAAGTACTCACCTTCTAAATCTTCAGATGGCTGAACCTTTTCACTTGATGTGAAATATTCAAGACCTTTAGCCAGAGGGAAAGAAGATGTTTCGGAAACGTATTCTGCCATGCCTTCAATCTTCCATAGATTCATGAAAGAGTAGTAGCGATAACGGAGGAATCCGAGTTGATGCAGCTGATAGGTATGCACATATTCATGAGCAATGACACTACTCACCGAACGATTGTTCAGACATTCCAATCGGGCAAACATCTTATTCTCGGCGAAGTCAACCGGCTTGAATGTGATAAAGTCGGTCGGTATCCAATTCATGGCCAGAGAACCGCTCTTGATAACGAGATTACGCCAGCGATACTCTTTGTCTGAATCGTAGAAAACACACGTGATTGTATTCTTGTTCTTTGTTCGATGCTTGAGCAATAGTGAGTTGGCTTCATCTGCTACCTTTGCCACCATAGAAGGGTCAACACGTTCATTCGCATAGATAGTTATTCCATCTTTATCGTAAATTTTCTTTTTTCCAAAGGTCAGCCAAAGAGTAAAAGCAAAATAAAGAATGCATAGGGCAGCAAGTGTTACAATGAGTGTTATTGCCTCTCTTTTTATTGTTTTCCTTGTCATTTTCATATTCACAGAAGACTTTTGGAGTAATCACGACAAATTAAAATTCCAATCTGACCGAAGTAAATCGATTTCTCAGTATCACTCGTCCTTTTCCGCATTAAAGCGTTCAATCTTCGTTTCAATGACATACTGTGCTTTCAGTTCGCCCAAGAGCTTGAAGTGTGCCGCTTGACCATGAAGGCGAACAGCCTCATCGTCGCGCCATATTTCATTAAGAATCAAGACATTGTCATCTTCTTCAGAATAGACGTATTCATATTTCAAATTACCAGCCTCCTGTCGGCACAATGTGTCGATATTATTCTGCTTGATTGCCTGAAGGAAACTCTCACGGCAGTTCTCCTTACATAAATATTTAACCAATATGATTTTCATATTTATCGGTTTATAAGTGTTACGGGCTATTTTTCCTCTGTCGCCAAAGAAAATCATTTGCTCTCAATGATATTTGAGCCAAATCAGTTCCAACATAGCGAACAGATGAAATCATCATATACAAATATACGCAATTTGTAATTACGTACGCATTTTTCAGAAAGAATCTGTTGGCCGCGAAAAAACCGCAAAAACATTGCGGCATACAATTTCACGTTAGCAACATGATAAAAGCAAAAGAGCCCGCATTAAGCAGGCTCTTGAGCTATGTATATGACACGTAATTTATTTGCGTATGCCGCGACGTCTATACGTAGCACGACGTCCCTTGTGATATCCGCTTCCACGACTCCCGGAACCACTATAGCTATAGCCCATGATTGGTTCGGAACAAGGAACCGGCTTCATCTTATAGCCACGGCGTGCGACATCATCAGGGCTGAGGCGATAGATGAGCGAAACTTCGTGTGCGCCATTGCCAAACGAACTGAGGTTCGAAATCGTAATATCATAGCTATATCCGACGCGGAAAACATGACGATGGCTAACAGGGATATTGACGCCGAGGCTCGGCACAATGGCATCTGTATTGCGTTTTTCACCTGCGACCTTGAAGAAGAGTCCTCGATACATTGCACCCACCTCAATTGGGAAGAAATACCAATAGAGGCCGAGTTCTAGCTGGTTAAACGAATACTGATGGCGGAAATCGGCCGCAATCGTGATGCTCTTAGGCTCAGAGCCGCGATATGAAGGTTCATATTCTATGCGATATGAGCCATCAACAACGACCTTCGTGCCAATCTTATCCTTTGTATCAGTGAAAGAGGCATCCGGGCGCAAGAGATGGTCAATAGAGACGCCAAAAGAGTATGTGTCGTTATATATCATCGCTGAGACAGCTGCATCGAAACGGCTTTTTTTCGTGCGGTCAAATTCGATGCTGCTACCGCCCATGTGATAGCGTCCATCGGCAGCAATGTCGGTATACGTGATCATCTTCGACTGGTCGATCTTGCGCTGTCCGAACTCAAAGGCAATGCCCGGGCGGAAGAACAAATCGCTGCTGAAGGCCACTTCATACGAATAGAGAATGCTCATTTGATTATCGAGCATAAGTCCCTTGCCCATATTATCGCAAACCCACTGGAAGCCAATACCACTATGATACTGGTCGAAGAAATGGTCAAAGAAGAATGCATAGTCTTGATAGACATGACCGATTCCTGGCCATTGATTACGATAATTGAGTCCAAATCGGCTGCCATTGGTGAGACCTGTATATGACGGGCTCAGATAGAGCGGTGCCTGGTATGTCTGCGAGAACGAGACATCCTGTGCAACAGCGTCTATGTGCATGCATAAGCAAGCAACAATGGCAACTACTATTTTAAGCAAGCTCTTCATAATCTTATAACTCTTCATACGTCGGTGTGTCTTTGTAGGTTATTTAACAACGAGCACTTCGCCCGACTTATTATATTCTCTACCGCTTGCATAGCGGCCCTTGGCAACCCAGACGTACATGCCCTCAGGAACGAGGTCGCCGTTGAATCTGCCATCCCATCCGTTGTTGATGTCGTTCGTCTCGAAGATCAACTGACCCCAACGGTTGAATATCTGCATTGTAAATGTTTCGACATCCTGATATACAGGACGGAATGTCGCATTCACGCCGAAGACATTGTTATTGCCCTGAATCTCGTTGCGAGGAGCGAACGTGTTAGGGAACACGAGGAATCCGCCTCGACGAGCCTCGATGAAGCTTTCCTTCGTCGTGTCGGCATCGCAGCCATAGTCATTGAATACTCGGAGCGTTACCGTGTAGAGTCCGGAGTGAGTATACTGGTGCGATGGGTTCTTTTCTTCAGAAACCTCACCATCGCCGAATGACCAGCTGAACTTAGCCGCATCAACACTATTGTTGAGGAAGTACACCTTGTCGTCTGGCAAGTAAACGAGCTGTGGATTAGCCGTAAAGCTTGCAAACGGATGGTCATATACGCGGATATACTCTTCATATTCTGACTTCTTGCCATCAGGACCAGGAACTGTCAGCAATACTCGATAGTTGCCCGGCAACTGATATGTGTGGTTAGGGTTGCGGACGCTCGATGTCGTTCCGTCACCGAAATCCCATTGATAGTCAGAAGCCTCCTGGCTTTCGTCGGTGAAGCGTACTGTGAGAGGCGAGCAGCCTTCGAGTGCATCAACCGAGAATCCTGCAACAGGGATGACCTTATAGACAATCGAAACCTCATCATATACATCACAATCGTCGGTCTTGATATTCCAACGGAATGTGTTGATGCCTCGCTGGAGACCAGTTACGTATGTTCTGTAGTCTGTTGGGTCAGCGAACTGAACTTCATCAGATGATCCGAGATATGTCCAGAAGCCTGGCAGACGTCCTGGGTTACCAGCGTTGAGCTGATAAGTATCGGAGTAAACGATGTCGTCCTCGCCGGCATATGGATTTGCAACCTGACAATATACGACCATATCGTCCTCCGTCTTGCAGCTGCCCGACTCGATTGTCCATCTGAAGATGTTCTCGCCATAGCCGAGGTTGTAAACCGTCGACTGAGGATTGTTCTTGTCAACGATAGAACCCTGACCCTGGATACATGTCCATGTACCGACACCTACGCTCGGCTTGTTACCATTGAGCACCGTGTAGTTGCGGCAACGGATCTGGTCTCTCTCGGCGTACGCCTGATCTGGGATGAGATTCCAGATTATTGCGGTATCGACTGATGCACACTCGTATGTCTGACCGTTGAATGTTCCGGTATTGACAATCTTCCAGATGAACTTGTTCTCGCCATAGAGCAAGTTCTTGACCATTGTCTTCGGATCATTCTCGTCTTCAAACGAAGCCTCGCCATATACATCGTTGAGCATACCGGAAACAACCTCCCAATGACCCTTACCCTTCACAGGTACATTTGCATCAAGATATTGTTCTGAGCTACAATCCGTGATGTCCGGACCAGCCTCAGACTTCGTCGGACTGAAGTTTGCAATGGTAACCTTGTCGGTCTTCGGACAGTTTCCATCAACGCTGACAGTCCACAAGAATGTCGTTTCGCCATACGCAAGATCAGTTACGGTTGTCGTTGCATGAGTTGGTTCCTCAATCTTAGCACCACCGGTATTGACGATGGTCCACAAGCCTTCGCCATATGTTGGCTCAACAGCCTTCAAGAGGTAGTCGCTCGAGCAGACACCCGTTGACAATCCAGCAACAGCTTCATCTGGGTTCTGGTTCTGAATTGTGACATCATCAGACAGGATACATGTCAGGACATCAGATATTTCATTGCCATCAGCATCAACGCGAGTAACAGGCGTATGGTGGGTTACTGTCCAACGGAATGTGTTGTCGCCCTTGCCGATAGTAATCTTGGCATTAGGATTCTTTATATTCGTATCGTCCCAATCGGCATGACCTGCAATCGTGCTCCATTCGCCCTCACCGATTGTCGGATAGTGAGCCTGAAGTTCCACCTCATCGGTACATGTTGGGAAACCGCTACCAGCGTAAGGAACACTTGGCAGACCATTGACGATAGTCACGTCGTCGTAGTCGATACAACCCTTGTAGTTGGTTGTCCAGCGCAATACGTTGGTACCATGTCCGAGACCGCGGATTGTTGTTGTCGGATCGTGAGTATCATCAAATACGCCTGAAGCCTCAGCACCAACAACTCTCCATTCGCCCTTGGCAACGCCTGCCGAATGAGCCTGAAGGATATAGTCGTTAGAACATACCTGATTGTCATATCCGGCAAATGCATCTACCTTATTGTATTCGACGAGTACGCTTGCCGATGATGTACACTTCTTCGACTCGTTGTAGATACGTGTGACAGTCCAACGGTAGCGGTTACCGTTTTCATTGAATGGAACGTCTGTCAATTCCGTAGTCGGATTTGTTGGATCCACAATCGTACCGCCGCCTTCAACAGTATCCCACTTACCGATTTCGTACCAGTTGCTGCCTGGCGCAACATTAGCGAGTGGACTAGCCGTCAATATCGTCCTGTTCGATTCACAGAGCGTCTGGTCAGCTCCGACAATCTGAGCATCCGTCGGTTTGTTGTTGACAACGACAATCTCTGTGCTTGAAGGACATTCGAGATACTTAACGGTCCAGATGAGAGTATTCTCACCATTTCCGAGGTTACGAACCATCGTATTCGGATCGTGAGGATCATCGAATGAGCCTCGACCATATCCAGCCTTGATAGACCAAGTACCTTCGCCTGGCAATGGATTTGCGGCAGAGAGTCTGATTGAATCAGAACATTGTGCCTCAACTTCGTTGGCAATGGCTGGGATAAACACGTTGTTCAAGACAACTTCATCGTATGAAACGCATTCATCGTTCTTGATTACCCAACGGAATCTGTTATGGCCAAACGACAAGTCGCGAACGTTCACTGTCTGATATTCGATGCCGTCATTTTCGTTAGCATGAGTAAGATGAGTACTCTGGTTGCCATTGATTGTCGTTGGCTCAGGATCGCTTTCTGTTCCATGAACGACGAACTTACCGCCACCACTGACAAGTTCCCAATATGCCTCTGTATAGTACTGTGGCTTGTTACCAGACAAGATGCTGTTCGAGCCGCAGACTGTCACAGGCTCGTTTGGACCTGCATTGGCTTGCGATGGCTTCATGTTGTTGATTGTAATCTCCTTCGACAACTTACACTTCTCAGTCGCAGTCGAGATTTCCCATGCAAGGATATTCTCGCCCGGATCGAGGTCGTAAACGTAGTTGTCGATGAACTTAGCCGAACCACTGCGAACACGCCATGCACCCGTACCATAAGATGGTGAATTAGGGTTGAGCTGGATTGTTCCGTCGCAAGTCTGCAAAGTTCCACAGATATTATCTACGCCACATGGCCATGGCTCATCAGCGCTGTCATTTGTAATCGAAACAGTATCGGTGCTTGAACAGATGCCGTTCGAGATCTGATATACAAATGTATTCTTACCCTGCTTGAGGTTCACCACATGAGCGAGCTGCTTCTTGTCTTCGCCTGCAGGGAATTCACCGCCACCAGAGATGAGCCACCAGCTTGGCTTGCTCTCAACTGTATTGAAATGTACACTTTGGCCGTTGACCATAACATCCTTATTGAGGTTATATGGCAACTCCTTAGGCTTATTACCCTGCAAATCGTATTCCGACTCACAATCGACAACATCTGCGCCTGCAAATGCATCGGTTACAGACATATTCCAGATGCTGACCTCATCAACAGAGACATTCTCGTTGTATGTGATCTTCCACTGGAGGATATTCTCGCCCTTGTCGAGGTTGCGAACCTTTGTACGAGGGTTGTGTGGATCATCGAATGAACCGCCACCCTTGATGACACTCCACTGACCGATACCATTGAATGGACCGTTTGCAGCAAGCGTATAAGTATCGCCGCAGAGGTTATAGACGTCGTCGCCGGCATTTGCATCGGTTACGCTACCACGACTGATCTTGACCTCGCTCGAAATCTTACATTCGCCATTTGTCACGAGCCAACGGAATGTGTTGGTTCCTGTTGCAATATTCGTTACAGGAGCCTCAGGATTGTGCTTGTCGCCATCTGCAATCTTACCGCCACCACTCACGAGGAACCAAGTACCAGTACCGAAGCCTGGAGCAACGGCAACTGCCTTCATCTTCGTATCGCTCTGGGATGCTGCAAGAAGCTGATTATCACCAGCGAAGTTTGCAACATCTTCCTTCATGAGTTTTGGTATGTCGTTGCGAACGACAACAGTATCGTATGACGTACATCCGTTCTGGCTTGCAGACCAGATGAAGTAGTTGTCGCCATAGCTCAAACCGCCGACTGCAGTCTTTGGATTTTCTGGTTCCGCAATTGTTGCAGTACCTCTACCGCTCACAAGCATCCACTCACCGCTGAGAGGCGTGCGTGCATTGAGCTGAGTATATGTCTCGCAGACTGGGAAGTCGTCGCCGGCATCCACCTCGAATGCTCCATTGAATACGGTTACATCAGCATGGCTTTCGCATCCGCCATCCTTCGAAACGATGGTGAATCTCAAGATGTTTTCGCCACGATCGAAGTTGCGAGCCGCAGTTGTCAACGAATTTCTGTCGTCATAGTCGGCATAACCCTTAATCGTGTTCCACCTGCCTGTTTCATACAATGGATTGATGCTTCGGCCCTGCTCAGCTGCATTATGAGCCAAAACGACATCCTCAGTTTCACAATATGTATACTTGAACTGCGTAATCACATAATTTGCATCCGTAACCTGATTATTGGTTATGTTCACCTCGGCACGGCTTTCGCAGCTCTCGTTGCTGATAACCCAGACGAATGTCTGCTTGCCACGTCCAAGGTCATAAACCTTAGTCACATTCGACGAAGCATCTTCGAACTTGCCTACTGAGCCTGGTGCGAGTTCCCAGTGGCCGACCTGTGTGCCAACGGCACGCGTTGCATGCAATTCATAAGTGCCGTCGCATGTCGAGTCGTCCTTGCCTGCACGGAGCGTCAGTTTCGCATTATAGATGTTGACTGTCACGCTACGTGAGCATGTTCCATGTTCGATTGTATAGCGGAACATATTCTCGCCTTCGCTGAGGTTCTTGACAGTAATCGTGGTACCGGTTCCGGTAACATCTGCGCCACCAGTCAAGCGTTCCCACTTAGATTTCTGGATAGCCGCTCCATCAACGAGGTTTGGCGTATTACCCTCGAGAACGATCGAGAAGTTTGCATCATCAGGACAAACGACGTAGCGATACTCAACCTCCTGGTCTGTGATATCCTCAGAAACATTTGTTCCCTCCTTGATCTTGACGATAGGATCGTCAGGCTGAGTATTGTTGATAATCACCTCAGGTGAAGACGATTCACAGTTATTATTGTTGATTGTCCAGACGAGCTTAGTGATACCCTGCTTGAGTTCACTTATCTTAGTGCGATAATATGTCGCATTCTCGATCTTGCCCCTACCCTCGCCAGGAACAATTGTCCAGACTCCTGTACATCCATCTGGCAAGCTTGTACCCGAAATCTGTGTCTCGCCATCACATACGACATCTGAAACGGCACGTGCAGTCACGTTCAACTTGTTGTTGCGGACAACGAGCTGGTCAGACAATTCGCAACCTGTTACGGTATTTGTAACTGTCCAGACGAATACGTTTTCACCCTGAGTCAAGTCACGGACCCAAGTCTTAGCCGATGTCGGATTGTCGATTGACGATCCACCAACGAGACGAGTCCACTTGCCGCTTTCGTTAGCAGCGAGACTGCTGAACGGCTCAATCTCGTATTCAGTGCCGCAAACATCGATGTCGTCGCCGGCAATCACATTTGGCAATGGATTAACCTCGACATTTATCGGTGTTGACCATTCGCCATAGCCACAATTGTTGACACCACGAACGCGGACAATGCCAGTCAAACGGCTCATCGTTGGAGCGATGTTGACAACGAGTGTTGAAGTCTCCTCACCGAAGTCAATAATGAATCCTGTTGGGAGATCCCACTCATAGCGTGTTGCATTCTTGATTGTCGGAACCTTAATGGTTATGTTCTTCTGATCCTGGCAGAAGAGATATGTTCCGGCTGCATTAGTTCTGCCCGGAGTTATCGTGCCATCGCTCATCTGGCTTCCAAGTTCAACGGCGCCTGGGTCGGCAGGCAACTGACTTGCATAGACGAGCTTCTCACGCCATTCACTTTCGCCACAATCATTCACAGAACGAACGCGGATCACACCCTGCTCGAACTTCTTGCCGATATTGAGTGTCACGGTATTCGAACCGCCACCTGCTGCAACCACGATGAGTGGATTGCCATCAGCATCCTTAGGAAGATCCCATTCATAGCTCTTGGCATTTGCAACAGGCTCAACCATATAGACAACAGACATCTGACCCTGGCAAACGACATCATCGCCGAGGACCTTCTCCGGCATATCCGGCATCTCCTTGACTGCGATAGTCACATTGCCATCGAGAACGACAGGTTCGCAGCTGTTATTGTCTTTGAGCGTATAGAGCGTATAGACAGTCGTTACAGTTGGCTCAACATCAAACTTGTAGTTATAGTCGAAGTTGTTGCCATTGACTGTTATCTGCTGTGGCGTTGCCAAGATGTCTGCAGCCTCAATATTGAGCGTCTGCGACAACTGACGGCCATTTTCTATCGATGCGATATATGTCAACGCATATGGAGCAGTTCCACCCGAAATATTCGCATAAATCGTAGCCTTATCACCTTCGCATATTGTCGTATTTCCGACCATTGCGATGCTTGGCAACTCATTGACTGTGAACTTAGCCTCACCACGCATGTCTGTTGCAACAGATGGATCTGCAGAGCAGTTAGTGTCGTCAACAGATACAACAGTGAGCGTAATGTCGCCAGTCTTCGTCGGAGTATAGTCAAACACATAAGGAGTTGCTGTTATGCCCTCAATTGTGTACTTGTCTGTGCCATCACTCAAGACTACATTCCAGCTTGGTGTAGAACTTTGAGATGTGAGATCAATTGTTGCCTGAACAGTCGAACCAAGGCAAACGACATCATCGCCATGGATATATGCCGTTGGACGCTTGCGTACTTCAACGACAACCGGACGTTCATCGACTGTTCCTCGCTTGCAATCTGCATCGCCACCGGCCGCATAGACTTTTACAAGACGGAATGTCGATGTCTCATAAACAGCATCCGGACCAAAGACATCCTTCATGTTGATTGTCAGAGGTGTTGTCTTGTTGAGTTTCACCTCCTTGTTGAATTCATCGCCCTCCTTATCATCCTTGCGGATTACAACGGCAAGATCTTCCTGCTTAGCGAAATCCCAATTAGAAACGACGAGCTTCAGCTGAGCATCATCACCCTGACATACATAGAAGTCATCGCTCTGATCCATTCTCGACAACTCGACATGTGCCTCAGGCTGACGTATCTCGATTGTGTCGCTTATGAAGCAGTCTGTTGCCATATCGAATCGGCCATCGGCATTGCTGTCATCGATAACCGTAATCTTATATACACCAGCCTTGACTGCCGAATAAGCGAATGTGCCGTTGAACTCATCATCATTCTCGTACTTCGACTTGTAGTAACCATCTGGACCTGAAACAACAACTCGATATTTATTGTCTGGCTTATTACCGCCTGTCACATCGAGAGTGAACAGACCTGTTGACTGGCCATAGCATTCAATGTTATGAGTCTTGACATTGCTGCTCCAGTTCTTCTCAAGTTTCAGAGGTGCAGGCTCAGTTATCGTCGCATTGCCAGTCCATGAATTACCATTTGCATCACGTACTTCAATCGTGTATGCACCTGGTTCAAGACCTGTCACGTTGAGTGAGCTTGCGTTGTATATCTGACCGACAACTTCGCCGGCTCCATTGCGGCAATAGATTGTGTATGGAGTGACACCACCTGTCACATCGACATCGATCTCGCCATTATTGCTGCCGTAGCATGGCAATACGTTTGTAGGCTTGATTGTCGCGCCAAGTACTTCGCCAGGCTCGCTGACGTGAATCTTAACGATTTCTGTCTCGCAACCATTCTCGTCAGTAACCTTGACTCTATAGTTACCCTTCACAAGACCAACGATATGGCTCATATTGTGGTTAGCTGTCATTTCCTGGTCGTCATCATCGTACCAGTCATATTGATAGCTTCCTGTACCGCCACTTACCTTGATTGTGATTTCACCATTTGAACCGCCATGGGCCTGAACATCAATCACAGAGACAACCTCTGCTGTGAGCTTCTGGACAGGTTCCTTGACTTCAATTTCGTTAGATACAATCTTGCAGCCCTTAGCATCTGTCACAACCAACTGGTAAACACCAGCCTTGAGGCCTGTAATCCTGCCATTCTCGTAGTCGGTTGCTCCACCTGTCTCGCCGCTCCACTGATATGTGTATGCAGGGATGCCACCAGTTACTGTCACTTCGATTTCACCAGTCTTTTCTCCCTTACAATCAATGTCCTTTATTTCGACATTTCTTATTTCGAGTGGATATTCAGCACCATTGACGGTGAACTCCTTAAGCACTTCGCAGCCGAGAACGATATCGGTAATCTTCACGGTGTAGCTGCCTCTTGAGAGGGCATTCTGATCGCGTTCTGTAGGCTTGAGCGTAGAGCATGCACCCGTCCAGAAGTATTCATATTTGCCAGAGCCGCCACGTACGTCGAGCTTGATAGCACCGCTATTCTCGCCTGCGCACTTAACTTCCGTGATGTATTCAGTCACCTTTATCTCAGTCTGGCGATCGACAACAATGCCTCCTGGCCAGCCCATATCGGCTTCTGTTATCTGACAATCTCTATTCTTGTCCTTAACGGTCACATGATATGTGCCGGCAATCAAACCATCCTGACTGCCAATTGTTGGATTCAAGCCACAACCATCCTGGTTGTCACCCTCGAATGTCCATTCATATTCATATTCACCAGAACCGCCACGTACAGCGAGATCGATCGAGCCATTGTTCTGGCCATCACAAGTCTCCTGGTGTGGAACGGCCGTTGCACGAAGTGGAGTGAAGAATTCATGTGTTACAGTCACAGCGCATCCGCTTCGACCTGCCGAAGCATCCTTCACGGTAACTGTGTACAATCCGTTGGCCTTGCTTGTCAAGCCTGTTGCCTCCATCTTGTCGGCAGAGAGCGTACGATGTTCACCCGACCATGTGATTGTGTACAATGCGCTCGCTGTCTCGAATTCGCCTGCTGTTGCTGCTGGGATAACTTGACCATTGTTGTCAAGCTTATACTTCCAACCGCCACTAACGTCAATCTTCAATGCGCCACCTTCGCCGTTGCAGTCAACATCTGTAACATCAACAAATTCAACCTTCAACTCCTCTGGTTCGAGGACGTAGAATGTTGCCTCCTTCTTAGCACCGTTAGCATCCGTTACGATGACTGTATATGTACCACGATCGAGGTCTTTGATGTTTTGAGTTGTTGCGCCATTGTTCCATGCGTATGTGTATGGAGCAACGCCACCTTCGACAGTTGCACGGATCAAACCATTCTTCTGACCGAAGCATGTGACATGGCTTACAGCGCCTGTTATCTTGATCTCGGTAGGCTCTTCAATCTTGAACTTCCTGGTTATCGTGCATGTGTTTGCACCAAGATTCCTGTCAATGACAACAACCTCATATTCACCGGCCTTCAAGCCTGATATGTTAGCCTTGTCAGATTTGAAGTTATCTGGGCCAGTCCAACTGTATTTATAGTAACCGGAACCGCCTGTTACGCTCACATCGATTGCGCCTTGCAAGCTTCCGTTCGATGTCACGTGTGTCACGTTGCCTACGATTGCCAATGGATATGGCACTTCGATTGTCGAAACAACCTCGCAGTCATTTGCATCACGAACAACGAATGTATATTCACCACCATCGTCAACCGTCATGGTCATGACTTCGACGTCTGATGTCGATGCTGCTGCATCCTTGGCAAGCAAGAGACTTGTAGATGTTCCATTGACAACATATCTGTAAAGGTTGCCTGTCGTGAACTTAGCGCCATTGCTAACCTTGACTGTCAGCTTATGCTGATAGTTTGCCGGATCACAATTGACAATATCGTCAGACAACTCTACATTGAGCTGCATTGGAGCAGGCTTAACCGTGAATGTTTCAGTTATCGCACATTCGCTGACAGGATCGCTCACCTTCAAGATGTATGTTCCTGGAGCGAGATCACTCAATGCGCGTTCGTTAGACTGCATATTGTTGCCTGTCCACTTGAAGACGAGGTTCGAATCGTCATCAATACCGCTAACCACAACATTCGTTATCGCACCGTTGGCAGCGCCGAAACACTGCTCATCTGTCACAGCCGCAGTTACCGACATCACGATTTCGTTAGTCAGAACGATCTCTTCGCTCGTGATGTTGCAATGACGGCTGTCATCTTCGTCTGTTGCAGTTACTCGATATGTGCCCTCACCAAGCGATGTAAGGTTCTTGGCCGTGATGCCGAGATTTTCCCATGTACCATCGTCTTTGAGCTTCTCCCACATATATGTCACATTGCCGATATTGCCGCTAACCGTTGTGATTATCGATCCGTTCTTTATGCCGTTGCATGTAGGATCCTGCTTGACATAGCTTACATGCAGATTCGAGAGCGAGAAGCTTTCTGTGAGCATACAAGCGTATGGTGTTGTCGAATTCTTATCGCGGACTGTGATCGTGTAGTCGCCCTCAGGCAAATCTTGGAATGTATATTCCGGATCTGCACTTGTGAGTTCCTTCGTTTCACGGTTCGCACCTGTGAGTATCACCTCATAGTTCTGAACGCCTGCTACTTTTCGACCGCCTTCAACCCTAATCGTTGCTTCTCCATTGCCTACGCAAGGGATCTGCGAGTCGAACGAAACGATCTTCAAGACTTCAGGCTCAACCATTTCGATGTCTGGATAGCCGTTGACCATTGCGAATACCGTGCATACACCATAGACATCTGTAACCTCGACACGATATGTGCCGGCTGCGAGATTATCGAATGTCACATTGCTTGCAAATACGTCTTCCATCACAGTTGCACCTGGACGGTCGAGTATGTTGTAGCATCTTACTGTATAAGGTTTCTCGCCACCGCTGATTACAACACGAATCTTGCCACTCTCGTCGCCATTGCATGTCGTGATCTCCGATATCGTTGGCGTTACGATTATTGCCTCCGGCTCGGTTATCGTGAAGTCAACCTCCTTCTCGCAGTTCGTATCCGTATTGGTTATCTTCAGGTGATAGTTACCTGCATAGAGGTTCGTGATAGAATTTCCTGTTGCACTAGCAAATGAGTATGAAGTGTTTGCAGGAGCCGTATATGTCCAGTCATAAGAGACATTGCTTGCGCCCGAAACTCTAACCTCGATTTCACCTGTGTTCTGACCATAGCACTTCACATCGTTGTGGACAAGCTCTGTCACGATGATTTCATCGTATTCAACCAATGTGATGTACTCTTCTGCATGACAGCCGTTTTGGTCCGTCACAGAGAATCTGTAGTTGCCAAGTGCAAGATCCGTATACTGATGTGTTGCGACGCCATTAGCATCAACATTCTCGCGGATATGCGTATCGAGATTCTTCTGGAAGTCATAACCATCTGCAAATGGAGTTCCGCCAGAAACGGTGAGCGTCACATTCGTCTTGCCTGTGCCATAGCACATCATGTCTGGCACAACGCTGAATGTCAATGCATGCTCTGGTTGCGTAATCTCAATTGTTTCCTGATATTCGGCGCCCTTGCTGTCTGTTACGACAACGGTGTAGAAACCAGCCGCAAGATTATTGAGCAGATAGATACCACCTGCATAATCGCTCGTCTTGATGTTGTTATTCACCTTGATGATGAATGGAGCGGCACCATTGAAGACATGAACCTCAATGCGGCCCGTTGTCTCGCCATAGCACATCACATCATCGGTCTTGTCGATGCCGACATGCAAAGCGCCATTATCGTTGACATTGACTGTCTCGTGATACTCACAACCCTTCGTGTCTTTAACGATGAATGTGTAATCACCAACACCCAATCCGGAGATATAATATGGATTTGATGTCGTAATTGGTGTCGATGCCGAAGTTATATCAGCATACTTGCCTTCATACCAAGTGATTGTATATTGAGGCACACCGCCGTTGACAGACTTGATTGTGATTGCGCCTGTTTCATCGCCACTCTTTATGATGTGCGTTGGAACGGCCTCTGCAGTAATCTGCTCGTTCGTTGCCACCGTATAGCTGCGTGATACGCTGCAACCCCACTTGTCAGACACTGTCACATTATATGTGCCGGCAATCAAATGGTCGATTCTTGCGCCATCTTTCGAATCAAATGCGCCAGACTCATGCTGCCACTTATATGTGTAGACGTTATCAGTAACAGAAGGATCTGCTGCATTTTGCGCTGTTCTGATAGGTGTTCCGCCGACTGCATGAACCTTGATTGCGCCCGTTGCATCGCCGAAGCAGTCAACATGGCCAAGTTCATCGAGTTCAACATCAAGGAATGTTGTAGAACCCTCGATGACTGCCGACGCTGTGGCAACACACTGGTTATCCATGTCTGTCACAACAACCTGATAGTGACCTACGCCAAGTGCTGTCTGATCTTTCTGGCCATTCACAATGCCATCGCCATCGCCATACCAAGCGTATGCATAGTTGCCCGAACCACCTTCTGGAGTGACAATAATCTGACCATCGTGATCGCCAAGACATGTCTCAACGCCATTTGTGATATGAACATTGAGCTGGGTCTCGTTGGTTACCTCAAAGTATTCAACCTTGTCGCATGTGCCAGTACTGCTATCCGACAAAGGATGCTGCAAATCAGTCACGGTCAACTTATAGAAGCCTGCGGACAGACCTGCCTGATAAGCTCCATTGTTGTCGTTTGCGCCCGAATTGTCGAGTGGCGTTGCCATCGTCGCATCGGTATATGCATCCCAATGGTAGCTGTAGTTGCCCGAACCACCGCTGACAACGACTGTTATCATACCGGTCTTTGCACCTGGACAACGGTTTGCAACAATCGTAGATTGATCCTTCTCAATCTTGACTGGGTTGTTGAATGTGTATGAATGCGAAACGGTGCAACCGCCATCGCGACGAACATATACCCAATATGTACCGCTGGTGAGCTCATCGAGCTCGAACTGATCGTGTGGATCACGAGTCTGAACATTGCCACTTGCATCAACTGTTGCGCCAACGCCAGGGCCTGTCCAGAACCAGTGGACACCGCCATCGCCTGTATTCGGAGTAACTGTATGGTCATCAAACTCAATCTTCAACTTACCATTTTCACCATTGCAATCGACATACTGGTCTGAAACGAGCTTGAATTCAAGCGATGAAGCCTCCTCGATTGTGACAAGGTCTTCCTCGCTACAGCCGTTTGCATCGGTAACAACAACGCTATACGTTCCTGCAGGGAGGTTAGAATATCTGTCAACCGTTGTTATCTCTGTCTTTGTGCCAAGATGCCATGTGTATGTGTATGGAGCAACGCCACCAACGACATCAACATTGATTCGGCCATCTGAATAGCCATAGCATGATGTGCCTACCGGAGTTGCTGTGACTTGCAATCGGTCTGGCTCTGTTATCTCCCACTCTGCATAGTAGTTATGTCTGCATCCTGAGAAGTCTGAATTCTCCCAGTCTGTCACGATGAGTGCATATCTGCCTGCAGGAAGTTCCGAAGCCGTACGTGTCTCAAGAGGGTTGCCCGAACGGCTCAACTCATGACCTGTCGTTATCGTTGTCGGGTTGACATCTGAAGCTACAGAAGTCTTCAAGTTGTCGAGCTTATAAGAGCTGCTCAAAACATACCAACGATACTTATAATTGCCCATGCCCTTAGCGACAACAGGCTCTATCGAACCGTTTGTACCGAGGTTGCACGATACATTGTTGACAACAGCATCGATAGTCACAGCCGAATGAAGTTCCTCTGTCGACTTAGAAACCGTACAGAGGTTTGCATCTGTCACGTAGAGTGTATAGACGCCGCCTTCGCTGATGCCTGTTGCCTCGTAATATGTCTCCGCATTCGTCGGATCTGTCGTATTCGGCATTCTGACATTGCCCTGACCTATCCAGCTATATGAATATGGAATGAGCGTCGTCGTCTTGCCACCCTTGACACCTGGTTGCGTGCATGCTTCGTCCTTGTAGACTCTGATTACGCGCTGATCAACGTCGCAGATGCTGTGTCCTGCGACATCTGGTTCAACCTTCAGATAGAACTCTATCAGCTCTGCAGCCTTCACCTCCTCGGTATGTGTTGCCGAACAGCCACGCTCATCGGTCACCTTCAATGTATATGTGCCCGGACGGAGGTTCTTGATTTCGTGATCATCTGATGTGTCGTTGATGATGCCTGTCGGACCCGACCACTGATATGTCAACTTGGAATTCGTATCCATTGTTGTCACAACTGGCTTGATAGAACCGTCATATACGTCGCCGTAGCAGCTCTGATCCTTCACCGTGAAGACGCCGAATGTGATATCCTGGCTATTGTCGAGCTGGAACTTCTCAACGACATAGTTTTCATAAGCGATGTCATATTCAACCTCTCTTCCGCCCTCGTCAATCTTGACTTTCGTCTTGTCGTCTGTGAGGTTAGAACTTTCAATGTTGATGTAGTATTTAACACCAGCATTTTCGTAATATGCAACCTTGCCGCCCATCTTGTCTGTGCCGGCATCGGTAATCTTAACCTTATAGTAACCGACTGGCAAGTTGGTGATTGTCAACTTATTGTTATATTCAGGAACAGGAGTTGCGTCTGCCACATCATCCAAGTTGAACCATGTTGCATTTGCGGTCTGATTTGGAGCATCAAATGGCTTGTAGTACCACTGGTACGACAATGTTCCACTATTACCTTCAACGTTGACAGATATCTTACCATCGGCAGCATTGCTTGAGCATGAAGGATTCTCCTGATCGCTTGTCACCTTCAATCCTGTTATTGTGAAGTCGAGCTGCTGTGAGCAATATCCATCTGAGTTATAGTCGCTGACTGTCAAGTGATATACACCTGGCTTGAGATCGTTCCACTTGATCCAGTTGGTCTGACCTGCAGTCGTCTCTGTCGGTTCAACTGCCGAACCATCGGAGTTGTGGTCATATACCATTGACTTCACAATTGATGTCTTATATGAAGCTGTACCCTCACCTGTCAATACGATCTGATAGTAACGGTAATACTGTGTCTTACCGCCAACCACGATTTCATTACCATGTTCGTCAACAGACTTCTTTTCAACACCACCGGTGATGTGGAAATCGACTTCGCCATTGCCGCTTACTGTGTTCATCTGGAATCGGTCGAGGTTGATTGAGAGGGCACCCGGCTGAAGCACATCGACTTCGACATATGTACCATCTGTTGGGAAGTGGCATCCTGCAGCATCGACGACACGCAGACGATAGAGACCCTGAGCGGCTCTCAGGTTCTGGAAGAGCAGATAACCATTCTGTGTCTCGTGAGTTGCATTCTCCTTACCATCGATGAATTCAACATAGTATGGAGCAACACCACCAGTCACCTGAACCGAAATACGACCCGTCTCCGAATCCGTACATGATGTGATGTTGATTGGCGTTGCCTCAAGCTGCAATGGAGCCTTTGGCTGGTCAATCAAGAATGGGCCAAGGTCTTTCTCGCAGCTTCCCGATGTGACGTGTACCCAATACTTGCCTGCATCAACGCTGCTCAACACGCTTGATGTTGACAATGCATTGATTGTATTGCCCTGAGCATCCTTTTCTATCGAGCTCTCATCCTGGCCCGTCACAGGATTAACTCTGTTCTTATACCATGCATAACTGAAGACGTCGTTCTCTGCATCGGCAAGGATAATCTCGAGCGAGCTGAGTTCGTCGCCGTCTTCGCCCTGACGGAATGGCATCCATGTGAAGTCTGCCTTTGTCAAGTTGCTTCTGTATTCTGCATTGACAGCTGCTATTGCCTGTGTCGCCTCCGGAGAGTCAATATCCTCGATTGTCACCTTCGAGCCATCGGCCTTAGTGAGTGTGAGCGACTGACCCTTCTTCTTCTTCAATGCAGAGTTGTCGACAAATGTGTAGTCTGCAAAATTCTTGCTGTTTGCTGTGCACCATGCACGCATATCCTGCTCATTTGTGATGATGATATTTCTATTATCCTGAGCAATATTTCCTGCGCCATCAACATAGTGCGACGTCGTTGCACGGTCGCTGAAGATATAGTAGTTGCCATAGCATGCCACAGGTGTCGAAATGATCTTGTCAACCTTGATCTCGACAGGAACATATACAGAATGTGTCTGCTTACATCCGTTGTTGTCGGTAATTGTGACGTGATATGTGCCACCCTTCGAGAGGTTCTTGGCATCGCCGGCATACATCTGCAATGTAGTTCCGTCATGCAATGGGATCAACTCTTCAGCAGCGACCTTTGTCACAGGTGCAGCACCCGACCATGTATAGCGATATGGCGCTGTTCCGCCAAGCGGATTGACGCCTGTTGGCTGGCCACCTTCTGCCGTCAGAACTTTGATTACTCTGCTATATGTGTTTCCGCCGTCACCGCAGTTAACTGCTGCATAATCGCCCTTGAGAGTAAAGTCGAGCATCTTAGCCTCCTCAACAACGAGGCCTTCCTTAGTAATGCTACAGCCTTCTGCATCTGTAATCGTTACTGAGTATTCGCCTGGTGCGAGGTTTCTAACTGCAGCCTCAGTGCTTATCTCGCCGTCAGAACCACTCCATGAGTATGAGTATTCTGCGTATGATGGCGCACCGTTGTTCAAGATTGTCACTGTGATGCTACCATCGTTTGCGCCATAGCAACGCTCGGCAACAATTGATTCGATTACCGAAAGTTTCTTGGCGTATGTAAGTTCAATATTATGAACCGCCTGAGCCACAACGACTTCTGCGCCATTTGCTGCCTTGGCAATGTCATTCACGACAACCGTATAGCGACCGGCCTTCAGATAAGTGCCTGTTACGCCTGTCAGATAGAGCTTGTTCGCATTGGTCATATCGTCATGCGATGCCTTCTCTGCTGCATTCGTATCATCAAAGCCTCGTACCTTGTAGAGACCGCCATCGCTGACAAGACGTGCCGATGGACTCTCGTTCTCGTTATAGAACCAATAGTACTCAAGTTTCTCGCCTGTTGCGCCAAGCACCTTCAACGAGATCGCACCATTGTTGAGCGCATCGCATGATGGATTTATAGATTCATCAGTAACGACGAGCTGGCTAACGACAACATTGTCAGATGTCGCGCAGTTCGCAGGCAATGCGTTGAAGTCCTGGACAGTCAACTGATATGTTGCAGCCTTCAGGCCAGACACCTTGATTGTGCTGCCGTCGATACTTACTGTCTGAGTTGTCGTAGTCTCATCCTTGCTCCATATCCATGCTGATCCGTCATAGTGTGCATATACCGTGAATGTCTTATAGAAGCCCTCGGTTGTGAGGTTCACACTATAGCGGTGATACTTGCGATCGTAGTGCGGACTCGCAACGTCTTTATCGGTCTTCTCAACACCGCCATCGAGCTTGAATGTGACATAACCGCCATTAACTGTCTGGCCAAGTTCAACAGCACCCTTGAGCTCGCTGATTTCCAACGACTCTGGACGCAGGATTGTGAGCGGAGCATAGTAGTCTTGCGTGAGTGAGCCACCGCTTGTTCTGACGCGTGCTGCACAACCGTTTGCATCGTTCACGGCAATCTGATAGTTGATGCCGCTTGCTGAACCCGGAAGGTCGGTGAATGTATAGTCACCCGACTCTACATTAACGGTTATAGGATCGGCATTGACACCATAGAGATATATCGTATATGGCGAAACGCCGCCATCCACGTGAACTGCAATCTTACCGCTTGGATCATCTGAACATCCAGCCTCATGCTGTGCTGTGGCCGTAAAGCCCAATTCATTTGGCTCAGTAACTACGAAACCATCCTTCTCGCCACCAAATATCTTTGAACATACCTTGCCATTTTCGATGCGCGATATCTTGACGAAGTATGTGCCGGCTCCAATGTTCTCGAGCGATGATGTCGATGCAGTACTGTTTGTTGAAGTTTCAATCTTATGTGCATCGTCTGCAACACCCTTATACCATTCGTATGTCGGATTTGTAACACCAGTCACATCAACGGTGATGAAGCCTGTCTCCTCGCCCTTGCAACTTACATGGCCGATTGTTGGAGGAATATTGATAAGATTGATATCCTCAGGAACCTCGAACTGACGTATCGATGAACATCCGTTTACATCACTAACAATGACACTATATGTTCCGACAACATATTCATTCACAGCCAACAGGTCGGCTACTGAATTGAGCGAACGTGTAATCGGACCAGAAAGCGCATACGAATATTCGCCACTCTGATTTGGAGTTCCGCCCGTTACGTATGTGCCTACAGCAATCTGGCTGTTGGTGTCGTGCAGATCCTTAAATTCATAAGTGCGATGACCATGTTCGCAATCAATATCCTTCAGAGCAATTTCAAACTTGATCTCCTCAGGCGATTCGAACTTGTGCTCGTATGTGCTTACATATATTGTATTGTTGCTATTGTCTGTTGTCTCCCACATTGCATAGCATCCGTCTGCATCAACGGCCTGCAGGTAATATGTGCCGGCTGCGAGGTTCGAGATGTTCTGCTCGTTCGATGTGAAGCCGTTTGAACTATTCCAGAAGTATGTCAGAGGCAATTCGTCTTTCTGGCCACTGACAACGACGCTGATTGCAGCCGAATTGACGCCATAGCATGTCAACTCGACAGGAACGGCATTGATGAGATAGTTTCGCTCGGTCTCCAGCAAGAACTCCTTGGTGAGCGAGTTCATCTTATGAGCACTTGCGTCTGTAATCTCAACCGTATAGACGCCAGCTGGCTGACCTACCAGACGGCTTGCTGTCTGACCCGGAATCTGTGAGCCATTCCTATCAAACCACTTATATGTCACGTTGCTTTCGAAGCCTTCAACAAACACTTCTATCGAGCCATTGTTATAACCTTCGCAGAATGGATTTGTCTGCTCGACATCAACAATCTTGAGTTTGTTGAGCGTGAAGTCGTACGTATCTGAACATGTCGAATTTGCAGAAACGACGTCTGTCATGGTCAATGTGTAGTTGCCGGCTTCGAGATTGTCGAATTCCACCTCGAAATGGTCTGTCACGTAGCTGTATTTAGCTTTCGCGTCACGATAGTTGACCTCGGTCGTAACACTTGAGTTGAGGCTGATCGTACGTGTCGAGAAGCCTGGCTGATCGCTCGAAAGTGTAGCGACAAGTCTGTAAGGCTCTGTGTCTGTACGACGCTCGCCACCACTGACGTTGAACTTCAGGTAACCGCCATCGTCGGTGAGAGATGCATCATCCATCTTGTAATCGACAGATGTCTTGTCAATCTCGACCTTATTGTATGTCTTGATGTCAACTTCGATGATGTTGCCATTTGCTCTATGGCTGTTTGTCTCGATATAACCGCCCGAAGCATAATTGCCGCTCGCATCATAATCAAAATATGATATCTCGGCGCCATTGCTGTCATACAGCTTATTGCATGAGTTCGCGTCGGTGATTGCTATCGTATGCGTGCCCGACAAGAGATTGTCGAAACGATAGTAGCCTGTTGACGATACCTGAGTTGCACCGTCGAGCAACAATGTGTACGGCAGTGTGCCTCCACGTACCTGCAGAGTTATAACGCCTTCGGCAAGTGTCTCGTCGCAACTCTTGATGTCGCTGTGCGATACTGTATATGTCATTCGCTCTGGCTCATTGACAACGAACGTCTTCTCTACCGAACAGTGGTCGTCTGCAACAACGACCTTATACTTGCCACCGACCAGACCTGTAATTGTCGATCCATAGCGATTATCCTGATGCGATGCCGTTGATGGCAATGCCGAGCCATCTTCCATGCTCCACGTATATGTGTATGTACCATTTGCAGGCAATTCACCACCTGATACCGAAATGGCAATAGAGCCATTCTTCTCGTCGAAACATGAAACGTGGTTGACAACCTCATCGGAGATGATGATTGGCTCATACGAATCGATGACGATTGTCTCTGTTGCAACGCAGCCATTGTAGTCTGTTGCTGTAATCACATATTCACCAGCAACAAGATGATCTCGTGTAACAGGTTCTCCAGCCTCAATATTCTGCATTCTGAATGCGCCAGGCGAAACTGACAGCGCTGGATAATAGTAGTGTGTTATGCCGCTAACATCCACCTGATTAACACGACCGCCAGAAAGCTCAATCGTTATCTCGCCCGATCTCTCACCTGGACATATCTTGCCGGCCGTTGCATTTGCAGTAATGACAAATGGAGCCGTGACATCGTTGTAGCCTACTGAAACTTCCTCGGTGAACGAACCGCCGTCAACATCTTCTACGCGAACGACATACGTACCTTCTGCATAGCCCTTGTATGCGAGCAATGTACTGCCAGCATAGTTTTCGGTCTGAAGGACATCGTCGATGTAGATGTTGAATGGACTCTTACCGCTGCGGATCATGACGTTGATTACGCCTGTTGATTCACCGAAGCAGTTTATCGGATCTGTCGTCACGTCAACATCGAGCGCGCCATTATCGCGTACGATAATCGGATATATGTCTGACTCACAACCTGTTCCATCCTTGTCAACGATACGTGCATAGTATGTACCCTTGGCAAGACCGGTCAGATTATAGACGTTATTCTTGTTTGTATTTGCCGAGAAGCTGTTTCCAGCAGCTGTTGGATCGACAATGCTGAGGCTGTAAACGCCCGTTGCTTCGTCGTGCATTATCGTATAGTTCTGCCACTGCAATTGCCATGGCTGCGTTCCGCCCATCACCTTGTCGATGATGATGCTACCGTTTGCACCACCCATGACAGAGACATTGCGAACTGTATATTCAAGAGCGAGTTTCTCCGGCGAGTTGATGACGAACGGATAAACGACATCACAACCCTTCGAGTCTATCACGTGCAGGTTATAGCTGCCTCGCTTCAAGTCTTCTACCAATGTTTCGTCTGGATCTGTCACATCTGCAGCCGTAGCAGAACTGTTGTTTGGAAGATCTGTTCCTGGTATGTAGTACTTATAATCAGGAGTGCCACCCGATACCTTAAATGTGATCTTGCCGTCTGCCAATCCGAAGCATGAGACATCTTCCATGGCTGTTGCAGTAACTGTAACAGGCTCTTCAGGACCTGTTATCGTAAATTCACGCGAATCAACGCAACCATGAACGCGGTCTGTTACAACAACCTGATATGTTCCAGCAACAAGACCTGTCGCATTGCTTGTATATTGCGTGATGCTGCTTGGAAGGTCGTTGCCTATCCATGTGTACAGATAGCTGCCAGAACCGCCCTGAACAGCCATGCTGATTGTACCATTATCAGCACCGAAGCATGTAACATCTGTCTTAGTTCCTTCAACAGAGAATGGATAGCTTTCGCCGATGACAATCTCCAACCAATCAGAAGCCGATGGATAGAAGCAGCTGCTTGTGCCGCTTGCCATGCTTCTTTCCTGATTGTCGCGAACTCTTACCTTGTATGTTCCCTTTGCAAGATTGCTTCGAGAATTCAAAGCTGAGAATGACTCCGCAGGCAAATCTTCCCATTCATAACTGTAATCGCCAGAACCGCCGTTTACCGAGATGCGTATCGAACCGGTATCGCTTCCCTTACATGTCGAATTCGATGATGTGTACGTTACGTTCAATGGGTTGACGAATGTCACAGAACGAGTCTCCGAGCAGTTGATTGCGCCACTCGCCGAAACAACAGCCGCCGTCGCAGAATATGTTCCGCTGACAAGACCTATCGCTCCACCGTCCTGAATATGGCCGGATGTCACACCATAGCTTGTATTCGTACCATCCCAAGAGAGACGGATCTTTATCTCATAGAAGTTGCCATTCTTCTGATATACAACATTCAAATCCTTGTTCGTCGAATCCCAAGAATAGCCTTCTGTTCTGCCGGCCAAATTGCCCTGATTCAATTTTGCCTCCATTGTTGCACGTCTCAAGTCGGCATCATCAAAGGCCATCGTCAACTTACCATGCTGTCCGTCGCAATCAACATCAACGGTCTTGTCAAGCTTGAAGCTGATAGAAACAGGTTCATGAACAACGGCATTAGCCTCAAAATATGCGCCATCAGCATCCGTCACACGGACCATATAACTGCCTGCAGCCACATTGTTGAGCTGTGATGATGTCTGTCCGCTGATCGCGACGAAGAGCGAACTTTCGTCAGCCTTATACCACTGATAACGATATGGATTGACACCATTGAATGTCTTGCCGCCTGTCGCAATAACTTCTACGGCACCATCAGACATACCCGAGCATGATACATCATGAACAGATGTCGTTGCACTCAATGCTGTATATGAATCGATAGTGGCTGACGTATGAGCCGTACAAGAACCGTTTGTTACTTCGATATAATAAGAACCTGCAGCCAAGTCGCTGAGCGATGGCTCTGTTGTCGTGTTTACAAGTGTTCCTGTGTTATCTGATCCCAGATACCACTTATATGTATATCCGAGCGAAGGATTACCGCCAGCAACGCTCAGGCTTATCGCGCCATTCGTTGCATTTGTGATTGGCGTAATGCCGACAAGTGTCAACTCAAGTTCGTCATACATTGTCACGCTATGTGAGTGGTCTGCTGTCGAACATCCGCTCTGTGGCACAAGCGTCAGTTTGAGTTCACCACCATTTGGAATACCGCTGACATTACCGACCTTGTGATATCCATCAGAATCTGCAGTTCCCGGCAATGTCGTTGCACCGCTCGCTATGTCAGAAGTATAACGATAGCTCTGGTTGCGTGTCGTCAACGAGCCACTCCAGTTCAGATAACGCGAAGGATCTGCACGATACTCCTTGATGAAGTCTGTATATGTTGACTTAACCCATAATTCAACTGTGCGACCTGATACGTTACATTCATCTTTAACTACGAGCTTGAAGTCAGGTGTCTGATCCTCTGAAATCACAATATTGCCAGACTCGGCATAGCATCCGTTTTCATCGCCACCTTCATAGATACGGACCTTATATGTTCCAGCAGAGAATCCGCTGAATGTCTGCGCACGACCTGAATTTGTCGAAGTCATAGCGCCCTGACCGATTACTCCTGACTCGAGCTTGGTGTAATCTGTCGTACCCGAAGTGAGCTTATACCATGCATAATGGACATCTGTGGCACTTACACCAGATGTTGTCACATTGACAGTTACCGTACCATCGTTGTTTCCGAAGCACGATACATCTGTATGCGATGATTCCGATATCGAGAGCGACTTGTCATAGTCGAGAACAACGTCTTCAATCTTATATGTACCGGCATTTCCTGCTGTTTCGTCGGTGATAGATATCGAATATGTGCCCTTGTCGAGGTCATAGAGGCGCAAACCGCTCTGTGTCACCTGTGCCGAGGCCGTATTGCCTGTGCCACCTGTCTCATATACCGTAGTGCCGTCTTTCTTTACCTCATACTTTATCTTCGACAAGTCGAATGGCGTTGAAAGACGCAACTCAATCACACCATCCGTCGATGTGATGCACGATGGATTGGTTGGCGACGTGCGGACATACAGACCAAATGTTATCTCCTCATAACATGTACTTTCGTCATTACCAATGTTTGTCACACGCAATGAATAAACACCTGGAGTGAGGTCTGATATCGTGTGAGAACCTGTTGTTGTCCACGTATCGGTCTTCTGGCTCGCATTTGCGATTGAATTATTCACAAGAACATATCGGTAGCCATTCTCCTCTTTACCACCGCCGACTTCAACAGTAACACTATTTGTTCCACCACTATTCTCGTCCAATTCGAAACCAGTAAGAGTAACGACAACAGGATCCGGCTGAGAAATTTCTTCTGGATATATTGCTTCCGAAGAACAATGAGCATCAGTTATCACAATCGTATATGTACCCTTCTCTAGTCCATCAAACACAAGTTCCTGGTATTCTGTAGCCTGTTGCTCTGCCTGAACATGTGATGACGAAGCATCGCCAAGTTTCAACTTGACTGTATAAGGTGCCTGACCGCCATGAGGGCGAACTGTTATCTTACCGAGACCGGCATCTGTTGCACAGCTTACGATATCTGTGTGACCGGTTTCTGCTACAATCTTGTATGAATCGAGGAAGATGTATCTAGGTTTCTCACACTCTGACTGACCTGTTGTTGCATCAGCTACACCTGCTGTTGTGACTGTCACCTCATACCAGCCTGCAGGACCCGATGTTACAACATTTGTTGATGTAGGGAGAATATTTACTCTTTCAACGATTGTTCCTGGGGTAATGTCAACCCAATCAGCCTCTGTCCCACTTGGCTCCGCTGTTATCGTTGCAGAATTCTTCAAATATCTCCATGAATATGTATAACCATACTCTCTATAAACAGGAGATGCTGTAACTGTAATCCTGCCATCGTCACCATTATCACAGTTGACTTTGACGGTCTCTACAGCAATACCTATCGAAGACGGCAGGAATATTGACTCTGAGTGGTAGCAAGCTGGATTGTTGCTGTCTGTGATTGTCAAAGTGTAGTTTCCACCTCTAGGCTGAGCAATAGTCTTAGTGTCAACACTATAATCATATGCATTTGTACCAGCAGCCAAGCTGTCGGCCGACCATACGAACGAGAATCGGCCAGACTCTGATGCGTAGCTGAAATCCTGAACCTCAATCTGACGATTTGCGATGTCACACATGTCGGCAACTGCCAGTTTGAACGTAATCGGCTTTATGCCCTCAACTGGGTGAGATTCAGACTCTGTACATTCCTCAACTCTTGCACCTGCAACTATCTTATATGTTGTTGCTGTAATTGTATAAGAGATACTTTCTGGCGTATTTGTTGCATCAAGTTTAGTTGGCAGATTGATAACCTGAAGAGCATAGAGATTGTCACCCTCGTTATATACCGATGGTTCAACCTCTGTACTGAGGAATCCGCCAGGACCACTCCATACGAACTTGGTCATGGCTTTGATTTCAGCAATAGTCTTGCCTTCAAAATCGCTTCCCGACAAGCGGACAATAGCAACTACGTTATTGCCGTCGCCTGCGCATGTCTCTTTTGACTCAATGAAGTCAACAAACTCGATGTTTTTCTTGTTTGTAAGAACAATTTCCTCTACGACAAGAGCACAGTCACCACCATTTGTGACATCTGCTGTTCTTCCAGCATCCTTTACGGTAACCTTATATGTTCCTTCAATCAGGTCGTTGAGCTCAGATCCATTAGGATCATTTGCCCCTAAATCACCACTAATAGCTTCCCATTCGTAGAACAATTCACCGATATTATTACGGACATCAAGCGATATTCGGCCTGTGTTGGCATTAGAAGAGCACAACGGATCTTCAACGATCGGTGTAACTGTCATCTGAACGAGGACTGCAGGATCGAATGTGAACGAACATGCGTTCTCCTGGTTTGCAGCATCAGTATTGTTGACTGTGTTGAGGTCGAAGAGCTGAATGACATACGAACCTTCGTAAAGGTCTGTAAGCGTAATCTTACCACCCTTCACTTCGTTCGTTTGTCCGATATTATCAATAGGAACAATGGCTGTTTCGGAACCTGTCTTGTATGTCACACCATCCTTATAGACGATATATGCGACATTTATCGTTCCAGAAGGATCTTCCTTAGCTCCTGTGAATGTAGCAACAATCTCACCTTCACCTGGCTTACAGAGCATCGACTTGAGGCTGTAGCCCTCAATAGTGCTCATGTTCTTGATCTTGATTGGCTCGATTTCTGATGTTGCTGGATCATCGCCTACTGCTACTGTAACGCCATTGGCATCAGTAACTGTGATAAGGTAATCGCCAGCAGCAAGGCCCGATATTGTGAAACGGGCTGTATTGTCAAAACCTTCATCAGCAGGAATTTCATCTTGACTATCAGAATATGGCACCACAACACCACCGTTCTTCACGATGTATGGAGCCTTACCTGTTATGACAAGGTTGATAGCGCCTGTTGGCTCTGTATTCTGCGAGTTGGCACACTTGACATCTTCTACTGTATATTCAACCTGCAAGCGGTTGAGCTGAACTGTATAATCTTTTGACAACCAACACTTCTCGCGGTCGTTGGCAACAAGATAATATGTTCCGGCAGCAAGATCGAGCAACTTAGGCTGCGAAGTGTTTGAAGTGGTCTGAACATGTTCATTTGCAAATGCCGCGTCATCATACCACTTCCACTCGAAGTCTGGGCCATTGCCACCATCAAGACCACGGATAGAAATCTCACCATTATGCGTTCCGTTATCTGGCTTGATATATTCGAGGTCGAGAACAATCTCTGTAGGCTGGTCGATATGCTGATCGGCCGTTGTCGTAGAACATTGCGTATTGCCATCTATTGCCGTTACGACTACATAGTAATCACCACGTCCGAATGTAGTACCCGTAGGCAATTCGAACGTATGTGTTGAAGAACCATCTGCACCAATTGTCTCATCCGCCTGAAGAACCTGAGTTGAAGAGGTCGTTGTCACGCCACTTGCATCGGTCACGTAGTTCTTCTTCCACAACGTATAACGATGTGTCTTTGTTGCAGCTGCACCCCAAGATGCTTCTGCTGTGATTGTTGCAGTAGAATGGTTGTTTGTTCTATCACCATTAGCGTCACTCTCAAAGCTTTCAGGAGAACAGAGATAATCGACATGACCGGTTATCTGAGCCGAGATAAGTGGCTGAACATCTACCTTCTTCTCGTAAGTACAAGACATGATTGTCTCGCTTGCTCCATTGAAGTTCTGGCTTTCCCAACGAGCTGTAACTGTAGCTTTTATCTCAGCAGCTGTCGTAATGCGCGTATTGTCGATTACGAATGTTGCTGGCGTCGACTGAGGTATTTCTGCATCTGACAGGAGGATGGTCTCATTCGCTCCTTCAACAAGACTGAATGTCACGAAGAGACGAGTATCGTGATTATTCTTATATGTAACAGGAATACCGTTCCATCCACCGTTGGCATTGATTGTCACCGTGCTCTCGCATGAGCTGTACTCAAGAGCATCGATATTCACAAGACCCGGTTCATAGATATAGAATGTCTTGGTTGTTGAGCATCCCTTGTCATCCTTTGCAGTCAACTCATACTGACCTTTCTGCAAGCCTGTGAAACGGTAGTTGTGAGTCGTAGCAGAAGTTCCGCTTCCAATAGTTATAGCTGCACCATCGGCATCAGCTGCTAATGCATCGAAATACACATCTTCGTTACAAGTCATCCAGCTACCATCTGTAGCTGCAGGGTTCTCCTTCTGAATGCGACGCAAAGAGTAGGTATAGAGAGCAAGATTTGTCTGGTCGTTGACATTACCACCACGCATTGTGCGTATCTGCATGATACCATCGTTAGCGCTCTGCTTCTGACCTGAACCATCAAGAGTGACGCAAGTCACATCGCGGAGGTAGAGGTCGCCAATCTGAACAGGCTCGTCAGGCTCGGTGATGGTGAAATCCATCGAATAGAGACATGATGGATAGTCTTCGTACTTAAACCATATTGTATAGTTGCCAGCCATGAGCTTGTCAACCTCAATCTTGTTTGTCACAAGTGCCTGACCATCAACAGCTGTGCTCGCTGTGTTAGATTCTGTATATGTATTAGTTGTCTCAAGACCAATGCTTGTCACTGTGTATGTAGCCGCCGTACCATACTGAGACATCTTCTTCCAACCAGATGCATCCGAAGCTACGCTAACGCCCTGTGCTTCAATTATATAATTAACCTTTGGAGCAAAAGCGTGATAGAATGGCGTGTTCTTGATTGCCGCGGCAATTGTTCCACCTGTGCCATTATTTGCTTGCAGATGTGTAAATGTGATCTCTGCCTTACCATCACGACCATCCTTACAGCTTACTGGTGTAAATGTGTAGGAAGCAGTAATCTCTGGCAAAGCTTTGATTTCAAACTCAACTGTATTAAAACATGAAGTGTTTGCACCTGCATAAATCGATGCAGAATATACACCTGGCTCGAGGCCACTGAGCGTCGTGCTTGGATTGACAATCACTTCACCCGAACCCTTACGCCATACAACAGAGCGCTCGGCAGGAGCAGAGAGACCCTCAAACGATATGGCTGCCGTTCCAAGACCGACACAATTGCCGGCATCTGTACAGCAGTTGTACTTTTCTATTACATCAATCTTGAAATCAACAGGATCTATCTCGCTGATATTCTGAACACTTGACTTAAAGACACAACCTGTAACGTTGTCCGTAATCTTAAGAATATAAGCGCCCTTAGCTCCTGTGAAGATATGGGTCGTATTTGGCAATACCTGACCATCAATATTACCGATACCATTTGCGGCAGATGCATACGCGTCAGCCTTATACCATTCGTAAGAGAAGTCGCTTGAACCAGCCGAAGGTGTTATCTCAACGCCCTGACGAACCAATTTCGTCAATGTGATCACACCGTTGTTCTGATCCTTACATGCATCATCAATCACGAACTCAGTATCTACGTTCGGGTGCGTTGAAGGATAGATATATGCAATAACCTTGTCGCAACCTCCATTATCCGAACCCGTGATAGTTGCAGAAGATGATGGATTTGTCAATTCGCCTCGAGCGTAGAGTTCACCGTTACCCGCTGCGGCTGTCTTACCTTTCGGATATACATACAGGAACTCATTATCACTTGAAATTTCATACAAGATTGATAATGAAGCTGTTATATTCCAGCCACTTGGCTTATATACAACCTTATTTGTCGCAGCATCCTTTACCTTGAGACGTATCTGGTCATCAACATAATATCCATTTGCATTTGGCGTATTAAGGATCTCCATCTCGTAGTTTGACGTACCAGTTTCAACATCAGACAAGGTAAACTTATAATAACCATAATCCTTCTGTTCAAGATTCTGGAGATCGACAGTCAGAATTGGTGTCAGCACGTCAAGAGCTGGATTATTTGCCCAATTGTCCTTAAGTTTCTTATCTGTGTCAACGAAGAATGAGCAATATTCAATGTCCTTACTCCACTGCATCTCATGCTTTGGAGCAACATAGTACTGCTTGCGAATTGTCTGGAAACATCCGCCATAAGTGTCGACATCCGACTGGAATATATAGTTGATGTTATAAACACCCGGCGACAAGTTCTGTGGGTTGAAGTAGAACTTACCCATATTGTCATTGATGCTGCCATCGGTAGGAACGCTGGTCAAAGTTGTACCAGCCTCAACGCCTGGCTCCTGACGTTCAACAACCGACAATGACGCTGTCGTAAGCATCTGAGGACCTGTAAGATTGTTTGCCTGATTAATCTGGTTGAACTCAGATACAACATCTGCGTATGAGTAGCAATCATCTCCTTCAACTTCAGTCACATCCAAAGGGTTTGCCAATGTCTGACCCATAGTTGTCAGGTAAGCATCAACAGCAGACTTCGAGTAGAAACGACGAGTAATAGAGTTGAAATGATTGTCGTATATAAACTCAAGGCCGAAATTCTTACCCGATGTTGCACCCTGAAGTGTAATCTCAAACCATCCCTTACCTGGAACCGTACCTGTGCCGAGACTTGGGTGGTGTGTTTCCAACAAATAACTACCTTCATCAGAACGACAGAACGTACGAGGCTCTGCAGAGTCAGAAGTATTCGACTTAACAGCAAAAGATACTGGTGCAAAGTTGTTTATGTATGTGATGGTGTTTACTCGATAGGTACAAGCGCCACCATCATAAGTGTAATAAACAGTTGCAGCAGGGCGGTCAGTCCTACGATATTCCTTGATATACTTGTCAAGATCGAGGTAAGCGACCTGACCAATATTATCGTAGTAGAATGTAACCGCGTTACCGAGAGCATCAGATCCCGACTGAGTTGTAAGTCCCTGAGGCAGAGTCAATCCGAGACGAGTAAATGCTGCATCAATCTGTGATTTTGTCTGCAAGAGAATTCTGTCATCGACGCCGCTGATAGTGAAGTAACCCGGTACTGTCGAACCGGCAGCATGGAAAAGCTGCAAAGAGTTCTCCGAAGCCATAGTCAAGTTATCAACAACCGACTTGGCCGTTGTACAGATATCTCGTGGCAAGTCGATTGTCAATGACTGACCATTGTCGAGATAAATACGACGTGAGAACGCAACACCACAGCCGACATAGTAGAGCACGCGGTAGTCGGTGTTTGGCTCAAGAGCCGTAGTATATACAGCGTATGTTGATGAGAACTTCTCGAGAGGGAAGTTGTCTTGCGTAATCTGTATCAAACCATCCTGACCATCAACTGGGTTTGTTGGAACAGGTCGTTCATTTCCATTTTCATCCTTCAACGTCTGGATGTAGAATGTACCAGGGACCTGACCATTAATAAGGTTTGTTGGTTTGAAGCACAAGAGGTTATCAACTCTGTAAAGGTCTGGATTAGTGCTATTTGTATTCCAGCAGAGCTGAATTGAAGGAGCAGCATCGTTGATGAGATCACCCACATGAACAGAGCCAGTAGCGGTCAAAGCGAACCACTCATCTTTGTTCAACTCTGAGTAATTTGAAGCAGCAACATCTGCTTTCTTAACAGGGAAGTCACCATTATCACTTGAGTTCATATACGATCTGCCGTAGTAAACAGCAAACGGATCTGACTCACTCACGACAAAGACATCCCACTCTTTCTTCTGCTCACATCTTACACTTCCAAGATGATTGTCATCTGAAACGAATGTCCATTCAAAATGATACTGACCTGCACCCGAAGCACCAGACTCGTGTTCCCAAATGAACGACGGAGTGATTGTTCCATCATCATTCAAGTCGAAATCAACCGAACCGATTCCGTTGCCATCATAAGTAACAATCGGCATGCCAGTAATTGCCGAGTTGGTGATAGTATATACTTTCTCAGAATTTGCATAGTATGTATATGTTCCATCGGCAGCAATCGATTCCACCTTCTTCACTACAATGGTACTTGTACCCGCAACTCCTTCATAATCATAATTGTAATCATTATAAGGATCGCTTGTTGGGAATGCAGCTCCATTAACAGTATTATTTACGTCTAAACGGCGTGAAGGATAATTGATCATCACTCGAACACGGCTATCGTTAAATGCACAATAGCTACGCTGCATATTATGCTCGAGTTCACGAAGTATGCGGATGTTACGAGATACCGAAGCATTACATTGGTCGTTGGTATTGCTTCGACACTCTGCACCATTATCTACATAGAGAGTGATTGTTCCTTCGTTGCCATTGCCAAGATCAGATGGCGTAAAGTAGTAATACTCAATGCCTTGATCCGGATCATCATTCTTATACTTGGCATGAACAAAGTTGCCTCCTGCGAATTCATAGTAGTAGTCGTTGACACCTGGATTCGTATAAGAGGTAAGGTCGAGAGGCATCTTGTGATAGTATGCTCCATTTGCCACAAGGTCGGCATCCGTCAATTGATCGGCAGAACGTATGCCAGTATTACGGAAGTCATAATAAGCATCTTCTGTAACAACAACATTTTCAGAAATTGTTCCTGTAATTCTGTCCTTAGAGATCTTCGACACAACAGTCACCTTGACACCATCAGGACAAGCGACCGAAACAGTTCTGTTACCCCAAGGTGCACTATATGTAAACGTACTTGCATTAGCAGGTCCGTTAAATGAATCTTCATGCGTTCTCTGCTCAGAATATCCTGCAGGCCAATCAGTTAAGACATAGTTATACTCTCTAACTCGCTTGCCTGTATGAGGTACGAGGTTTGCGGCATTGTTCGCCTTGTCGTATGACAAGATTGGAGTCATATCATCATAGTACTGATAGATATATACGTATGGCACAAGCTGATACTTGCCATCGTCTGTCGGACAGATGTAGTCTTCTGAGTATCCACGCTGGAAGCCATCAGGCATATCCTTTATCTTGAAGAAGATTTCATCGGCAACAGGCTGGAAGAGTTTCGATTCCTTCTTAACAGTATAAACACATCCTGTAGCGCCGTCTTTATACTCGTATGTAAACTCTATCGTCTTACCGTTAGCGTTACCACGATATCTCAAGACAGGGCTGAATGTGTATCTCCACTCCAAACCATCATCTGTAGGCTGGTCCGATTCGAGCACACCTTCGCAATACAATCTTGCATAACCATAATTGTTGAGAATTGTATTTGGCGAACCTTCGACTGTGATCAAGTCGTTAGTACAGTAGCAGTCATCAGCAAGAATCTTATACTCGGTAATGTTGCGCTTCTTGTTGACTGTCATCTTACCATCTGTATAGAAGACATCAGAACACCACGATGCTTTATAGCGGATGGTATATGTTATTGAGTTGTCACCATTATTGACTAACGGAGTAAAGCCCGGGCAGTTCGCTGCAAGATATGTCGGGTCGATACCATTTGGTGTAAAGATCTTAGGGTCAAAATAGTATGAACCATTGATCTTCGTTGTAATCTGGCAGAGGTCAGTCTGGTCAGCACCAACGATCCAATATGTACCATCACCTGGGAAGAAGTACTCCTTGAGTGAAACCGGATCGGAGTCTTCACAGATAGACCAACGTGGGTCATCCTGATCAATCTGAAGATCAGTAGTGTTAGGCTTGATGAGAACAATCTTCTCAATCACATTTGACGCACAAAGTTCATCACCTACGGCGTTACCATCCTGTGAACGAACATAGTAATGGAAAATGTAGTTGCCGTTATCGTCATAGAGTGTGCGGTCGTTGATGAGAGCCGGGTTGAGGCTGAGGCTATGCTCGCGAGGGATCTCAGCTGTGAACGTATAGTGCGAACCGTTCGTGTTGTCGTCGAGACCTGTATAGACAGGAGTTGCGGCATCAACGTTCGGGTCCTTGTACCAGTAGTAACGAGTGTTGACTGTTTCGCCAGCAGACGAAGCAACAAGATTTGTCTCGCTACCCTCGCAGGCTACGGCACCACCATCAGATGTTGTCATCGAGACATTAGGGTCACTTGGCTGAGGCTCGATAGAGAAGACCACTTCCGTCGAATGGCAGTTGACATCGAAGACATCGCTTGTCGTAACCCAGATTCGGACGTCACCTGTTGTAAGCTGATGGTTGTTGGCAACGAACTTATATGTATAAGTATAATTGTTGACCTTGGTCATGTCGCCGCTCGCGATTGCAGCAGTTGAACTTACTACAATATTTCGACCTGTGCCGACAATATGCAAGTCAAAAACTCGGTCGGCAACAGAGACCTCTTCGCCAAAGACGATTTTCACCTCAAACTCATGGTCGCCCTTTGCAGAGATACAGAAATGTTCGTCAATATTAGATGTCACAACAGGCTCACCTGCCAACTGGTTAACGGTGATGTTTGTCGAGCGTGCTTCACAACCCAAACCACTGCGTGCAATAGCATAGTATGTTCCTGCAGTAACGTTGAAAGTCTGCGAACGCATAAGGTCGCGTTCCTCAATCACGGTTCCATTACTTGAATAGAGTGTGATTGTAGAACCGGACGGCATATCGCCAACGGCATTAATTGTCACGTTAGCTCCATAATCGTCAGAGCAATACTTCACGACTGTTTCCGGAACGACCAACGAAGGAGCTCCAGCAACAGTAACAGTTGCAACCTGTGCCTGACATACGCCATTCATTGAGACGCCAGGAACAGGCTCAACAGGCGATGCGAACACGTAATACTGTCCTGCAGTAACGCTATTGAACTGTAGTGTTGTGCCGGTTGCCTTCTTTGCTGTCGAGAAGACTCCGCTTGCATCAACAAGATAGTAGTACAATCCGTTTTGCGTACCAGTCAATGTGATGTTCGTTGCACAGTTGGCATCGGCAGTCTGGTTGATAGTCACGTTTTGTATCTGTCCCGGTGAAGGAACGACGGTATAGCTACCCGAAACATCCTGAGCAGCACATGAGCCGCGACGAGCCTTGACCGTATAAACTGTCTGAGTCGTCACACCGCGTGCATTCGACATATCGAAACGTATGTCGGCATTGTCGTTAGCAGCTGTGAGCGAAGCCAATTCTGTTGATCCTCGATAGAGAATATATGTCACGCCGGCCTCAGCATTCTGAACAGAGAGGTAAGAGACCTGATCGGAACAAAGAGCCTGAGCACCGATTGTTGTCGATGTGCTATATGTCGGGTTGATCACCAACGAACCCGAAAGGGTCTTCTCAACACTTCCGCTACAAGCATTGACTTTTGCCTTTACTATATATGTACCGACATCAGTCAAGTTGAACTCGACGACATCCGACGACGACGTTGGCGTCATGGTGAAATTCGTTGCGACTTCCGAAACTGTTCCATCGGCTCTCGTCACTACCTTATAGACCGTATATGTCACCTGTGGCTGAGCACCGCTAAGACGCAGATGAGAAGAGGCGTCGCAGACATAACCCGAAACCGTGTTTGCGATGTGTATCGACTCGTCGATTGTGCTTGCTCTGACCGTGATGCCAGGGCTAAGTGTCATCACCGAGCCATCGCAGGCAGCAGCATTGACATAGTATGTACCGGCTGCATCGACCGTTATTGTCTTGCCCGTAAAGTCGCCATAATAGACACCGTTGGCGTCATAGAGCATATATCTCACATTGGCGTCATAACCAGTAGTGATGGTAACGACATCGCCTGTGCATATATTCGAACTCTGTACATTTACATTATTAAGTGTTGAGGCAGTCACGACAAGCGAACCATCGACATCTGCCGTGATTGAACAATTATCACGCTGAGCAACAACCTTATACGTTCCTGCACCGAGACCAGAGATTGGAATTTCGGCGCCGGCCATCGTACCTGTTGCCTTCACGCTATAGGCAGCACCGAGCGAGCTGCTACCTTTATAAAGTGTATAGGTCACATTCTTTTCGGCAAACTGGACGTGAAGCGTGCGACCTGCAGTAAGTTCTGCACTACAATATGAATGGACACCAATCGTTGTATTCGGATTGTAGCCGCTTATTTCGAAAGCATCGGTTGACCAGACTGAATTTCCGTCGCACGATGCCTTGACATAATACTTATCGGCATCATTAAAGCCATAGAAACGAATGCTCGCACTTGAATTTGCAGTTATCGAAGATACTGGTTGAGCCGTTGCAGCATTACTTGTCTTGAAAGAGATGCGTGTTGTCTTATTGCTCTTATAGACTTCGTATGTGACACCCTCCTGAACATTTGCTATACCCAAATAAGAATTTGCATCGCCTAAGCATCCAGAAGTCGAAGTCAATATCGGCACATTCAATGTTGCCGGACATGGGTCAACGGTTGGAGAGGCTGTTGGAGGTTGAGTCGTCGGCGTTGGCGGTGGTGTCGTAGCACTAGGACCAGCTATAACCAAATTACAACCTAAGAAATTCGCAGAAGAGACATTTATAGCACTAGGATTATCATAAACCTGTTTTCCATACGTGTATAGTGGAACTGGTGCACCTGCAGTTTGGTTGTCCAATACAATCTTCCAATACCCGGAACTAATCTTTTCTGCCGTCACACGGGCTGTTCTTGCAGCGTTTGCAAATTTAAAATCTGCAGACACCTGAGTACCAACAGCCTCAGTATCCTGTATTTTAAAATACAATGTATACAAGGCATTTGGAGTATCCTCCATAATCTGCGAATCCTCAATCGTACATTGCGCCCAGCCACCCACGCTCACGAGGAGCAAGACGAGCACAGCGAAGATGCGGTTTATGTTTTTCAATATATTCAATTTCATTCTCATATATTGTATATCTTTAGTTACTAACATTATCTGAGCAGTTTATAATTGTTGCCCGGAAGCGACATCACCATTCCGGCGAATTCCATTTCGAGCAATATTGTACTTATCTGGCTGACAGGAAGCCCTGTCTGCATGCCGATCTCGTTCGTTGAGAGTTCGCCTTCCGACATCAGGAGGTTGAAGATTCGCTTCTGCTCTTCGCTCTCGACATTGTCGAAAAGCGTCGTTTCGCTACCCTTCTTCGACAGACGTTCGTCGGTCCAATGAAGGAGCTCGTCGATGTCGTCAGCATTTTCGACGAGCGCAGCCTCGCCGCGCTTGATGAGATTGTTGCAACCGGCAGCTTTCTCGTTGCCCGGAGCACCAGGAATGGCCATCACCTCGCGACCGAATTCGAGAGCGTCGTGAGCCGTTATGAGCGAACCGCCCTTGATGCCGCTTTCGACGACAAGCGTCGCATCGGCAAGACCTGCAATGATGCGATTGCGATGCACGAAGTTGTAGGTATCGGGACGTGTATTTGTGAGATATTCGGTGAGAATGCCACCGGTTGAGACCATCTGAGCAGCCGTGTCGCGATGCTGAGCCGGATAGATATTATCCAGTCCATGCGCAACAACGCCAACTGTTGAGACGCCATTCTGAAGCGCTGCGCGATGTGCCGCAATGTCGATGCCGAAAGCCAAACCGCTAACGATAAGCAGATTGGAATGACGGCGCGAAAGTTCCGCAACGATGTCGGCACAGATGGTGCGACCTTCGACTGAAGGCTGGCGTGTTCCGACGATGCTGAGCACATGAAGGCTATCGAGATTGGCATTGCCCTTCATGTAGAGAGCCACAGGCGAATAAGGGTCGTTGACCATTCGCCTAGGGTAAGCAGAGTCCAGACATGTCAGAACGCGGATATTGTGCTTGCTGATAAACTCGAGTTCCTTGTCAGCACGGGCATAAGCCTCGTCGCGACGACTGACAATCTCTTCTGCAACACCTGGCAAGAGATCGGCCTGCTTCAGGTCAGACAAAGACATAGAGAAGACATCCCCGGCGGAACCGAAGGTGTCAACAAGAGTACGGAGCTTGGTTGTACCAATACCGCATACTTGTGAAAGCGCGATTATGTCGCGAATTTCAATCAAAATCTTTTTTCAAAAAAACCACATCAGATGTAAATCGCACCTGACCGGTCAATAAATATTGCTTTGTCTTTCTTCAAATCTGCCTGCAGGCGGAGCCACTACACCCAAAGCACATAACGTTCATTTTCAGAACATTACGACTCATATAAGCATAATCTGCCCTTACCATAAGGCACAATAATGAGCAAATATAATCTTTTTGTTTCAAAAAATCAAAAATAGAACATGCCAGACGCCGAACATTTTTCGACTTTTCGGACAAAAAAAGCTTCTCAGGAAAAGCCCTTAAAACCCTAAAAAATGTTGAAATCATGATATTTCGGAGATTGTTTCTAACTTTGCGAACCGAAAAGAGAAAAGAGACAAAACGCAACTCGAAGCGAAGCAAAAAAGAGAGAAAAACAGATGAAATTCACACCCAAGAAAAGAATATGCAAAAGCTTGTTTGCAATGGTGTCAGCCATACTCGTGGCGACATCATCATGCACGAAGCAAAACAATATAAATCAAGAAGTTGCGCCAAGCGACTCTGTCGCCATCGAAGAGCCGACGAAGATCTACGGTCTGGCTGTCGATTCGTTCACGATCGAGAGCTACAAAGTCGGCAGGAATGACAATCTGACGATAATCCTGATGCGCTCCGGACTCTCAAGACAGAACGCCTACGACGCGACGATGGCCATTGGCGAAGTCTTCGACGTCAGGAACCTGAGACAAGGCAACAACTACACCCTGTTTTTCAGCACGCCAAACGACTCGACGCGCAAACTGGCACACTTCGTATATGATGTCAATCAGACGACATATCTGCGATGTGACATCAAGCGTCCAATGCGTGCAATAATTGAGCACAGAGAGGTCAGGAGCGTCGAAAAGATATCGGAAGCGACAATAACATCGAGCCTTTGGAACGCGACCACAGAGAACGGGATAAACCCAGGTATCGCATTGGAGCTCAGCGATATATACGCATGGACAGTTGACTTCTTCGGAATAGAGAAAGGCGACAGATTCAAGGTGCTCTACACCGAGCAATATGTCGATTCCACTTCCGTCGGAATAGGCGAAATCAAGGCCGCATATTTTGAAAGTCACGGCAAAAAAATGTATGCATTCAGATATGAACAGGATAGTGCGATGAGCTATTTCGACCTTGAGGGAAACAGTCTTCGCAAGGCCTTTCTGAAAGCTCCTTTGAAGTATTCGCGCATATCGAGCCGCTTCTCGGGTTCAAGAATGCATCCTGTTCTGAAGATACGCCGTCCGCATCATGGCGTTGACTATGCCGCACCATCGGGAACGCCGGTCATGAGCATTGGCGACGGCAAGGTGATTGCAAAGGGATGGGATTCGAAAGGCGGCGGCAACTACGTGAAAATCAGACATAACAGCGTCTATACGACCGTCTATATGCACTTGCGCGGATTTGCAAAGGGGCTCAGCAACGGGAGCATGGTCAGACAGGGCGACGTGATCGGATTCGTTGGTGCAACAGGCACGGCAACAGGTCCGCATCTCGACTTCAGAGTCTATATGAACGGCAAACCGACCGATCCGCTCAAGATGGAGGCTCCGAGTGCAGAGCCTGTCAGCAACGACAACATGGACGACTACATAAACTACTCGGACAAACTCAGAAAAATATTAGACAAGCAATAAACCCTTAACAGACACAGGATTATGGCAGATAAAAAACATATAGCAGATTCGCTCGAAGACCTGGGCGAGTTTGGCCTCATCAAAAGAATAAAGGACCAGATCGAGATAAAGAATCCATCGACAATCAAGGGCATCGGCGATGATGCCGCAGTACTTAATCCAGCCGGCAAGCATCAAGTCATCACGACCGATCTGCTGCTCGAAGGCATTCACTTCGACCTGACATATTGTCCGCTCAAACATCTTGGCTATAAGGCTGTTGCAGTCAACCTGAGCGATATATATGCGATGAACGCACGTCCGAAGCAGATTACCGTTTCGATAGGCGTCAGCGGCAAATTCACCCTTCGTGCAATCGACGAGCTGTATGCAGGTATGATGCTGGCATGCGAACGCTATGGAGTCGACCTCGTCGGCGGTGACACTTCGACATCGCTCACAGGTCTGACAATCAGCATCACGGCCATTGGCGAAGCCGATCCGGACAGACTGGCCTATCGCAGCGGCGCAAAGGTGAACGACATCGTCTGCGTGAGTGGCGACCTTGGCGGAGCATACATGGGCCTGCAGCTTCTCGAACGCGAAAAACGCGTGCTTCAGGGTCACAACGAAGGCCGTCCGGAATTTGACGGCTACGACTATATCCTCGAGCGCCAGCTCAAGCCGGAGCCACGCGCCGACGTGGTTGATTTCCTCGAAAAGATCAACGTCGTACCGACATCGATGATGGACGTTAGCGACGGCCTTTCGAGCGAGATGCTCCACATCTGCGAGCAGTCGGGAGTCGGATGTCGCATATACGAAGAGAAAGTGCCAATCGACCACGTCACACGCAACATGGCCGACGAACTGAGCATAAGCCCTATCGTGGCTGCTCTCAACGGCGGCGAAGACTATGAACTGCTCTTCACCATCGACCAGAAAGACTATCAGAAATTCCAAAGTGCGCCAGGTCCGAACATCTACGCAATCGGCTACATCACCGAAGCCGACAAGGGTCGTCGCATGATCACGACAGGTGGCGACGAGATGGATCTCGTTGCACAAGGATGGAAGGCGTTTAACTGAGTCAAAGAGTCCTTTCTCATCTCGAACGGATCCCGAAGGCATCCCGAAGGATCAGCGTAGGAACAACGAAGGATCGGGCGAGCCCGAAAAAAGACGAAACGAAGAGACAACGAAGGCATAACGAAGAGATAACGAAGGCATAACGAGCAAAAATCAGACAGTCAGCGCGTGTATAGCGGGCTATATTTGGCGCTTTGGCATTTATGTTGTATTTTTGCACCAATTCTCTCAACACGACAACGTTATGATAGATTATATAAAGGGTGCGATAGCAGAGTGTACGGCGACATACGCGGTCATAGACTGCGGTGGCGTGGGTTATTTTGCGAGCATCTCTTTGGGTACATATAGCGCGATAAAGGATTGCAAGGAGACGAAACTTTATGTTCACGAGGCAATTCGCGAAGACGCGTACAACCTGTTTGGTTTTTCGACGCTTGAGGAGCGCGAGATGTTCCGCCTGCTGATTACTGTTAGCGGCATTGGTGCGAACACGGCACGCGTGATATTGTCGGCCTACCCGACAATGGAGCTTCGACGAGCAATAATGGTTGAGGACGTGAATGCGATAAAGAGCATAAAGGGCATCGGCTTGAAGACAGCTCAGCGCCTGATTGTTGAGTTGAAGGATAAGATGGCGAAGTTTGAGACAGAGATGCCTGGAGATGGCGAACTGTTTGCAGCGCCATTGTCGAAATCGCGAGAAGATGCGCTTGCAGCTTTGGAGGCTCTTGGCTATCAGCGTTCTGCAGCGACGAAGGTCGTTGATAAGATTCTGAAAGATGCGCCGGATGCCAAGGTCGAACAGATTGTCAAGGAGGCTTTCAAGTTGCTTTAGAAAATATTTCAAAAAAAAGAGAAGAAGAGATCCAAGTGAATTGCCTATGACGCACGACTACGTTGGTTTGAAATAGATTTTGTTCACGCGCAAAAATTGATCTGGAACAAGCGACATATAGCTTTTGCATTTGCAGCTGCGGCTACCTTGATGTTTTCCGCAGGTGCGCCTTTGCTGCGTCCGAAAATTGCCAACATCGTAAGAATTGAACCACGCGAAACGGCCGTTGCCGAGAGCGACAGTTCGATGCATTATCCGCTGCGAGACGAGGGCGAAGTGCCAAGCAAGAGCAGCCAAGGAAAAGCTGCGCCAATCGACCTCAAGCAACCAGCCAACGCCGAGTATTCGGCAGTATATGACGCTGAGACTCAGAGCATAACCGTCTATAGAAAGATTGGCGGCATGAACGTCAGAATGCCATACACGATGACGCTTGAAGAGTATCAGAACGACAACGTCAGACGTTCGATGATGAACTATTGGATGGACAAGCGCGACAATGACATTCCACATGCAAAAGATGCCGGCAGCGAGAGTGGCGAGGACCGTCAGAAGAACACTCTGCTGAATGCGAAATGGAAAGTCAACAACGACCTTTTCAAGAATATATTCGGAAGCGATCAGGTCTCGATGAAACTGCAGGGACAGGCGAAAGTCAGCATAGGCGTTCAGCATAACCGCATCGACAACCCGACGATGCAGGAGCGCATGAGAAAGTCAACGAGCTTTGACTTCAACGAGAGCGTTCAGATAAACCTGAATGCGCAGATTGGCGAGCGCCTGAAACTCGGCATCAACTACAACACGCAGGCGACATTCGACTTCGAGAACGAAGTGAAACTCAACTACACCGGCACAGAGGACGACATCATCCAAGGCATCGAAGTGGGCAACGTCAACTGGAGCCTTCCGGGAACACTCATCCAAGGCAGTCAGAGTCTGTTCGGCTTCAAGATGGACATGAAGTTCGGCAAGCTGACCGTTTCGAGCGTCTTCTCGCAGAAGAAAGGCGAGAGCTCGACATTGACTGTTCAAGGCGGCGCGACGAAGCAGGAATTCAACATCGACGTGACCGAATATGAGAAGAACCGCCACTTCTTCCTCTCGCACAAATTCAAGAACATGTATGACGATGCGCTCAGAGCCTTGCCAATAGTCAACTCGCCGATAACGATCAACAAAGTTGAAGTCTGGGTTACAAACACGAGTGGCAACTACAACAACGCGCGCAACGTCATTGCCTTTGCCGACCTCGGCGAGACAGGCGACGACAAGACGAACAAAAACCTGTGGGGTGGAACGCCAGGCGCATATCCAAGCAACGAGAGCAACAACCTCTATGAGCAGATGACAACGCTCTTTGCGAGAGCGCGAAACATCAGCGAGATAAGCTCGACATTCAGCTCGATAAGCGGTTTCAAGGCGACCAAAGGCTATGAAAAAATCGAGAATGCACGACTGCTGACGAGCAGCGAATATACGCTCAACGAGAAACTCGGCTACATCTCGCTCAGCGCACCGCTGAACAACAACGAAGTGCTCGCCGTTGCCTATCAATATACATACAGAGGCAAGACATATCAGGTTGGTGAATTCTCGAATTCGGGCATTGATGCGCCGCAATGTCTCTACCTGAAATTGCTGAAAGGAACGACGCTCACGCCTGCCTACAAGACGTGGGACCTCATGATGAAGAACATCTATTCGCTTGGCGCATACGAGATTGACAGCAAAGATTTCGACCTTCACGTCGTATATTGCAACGACTCGACATCGCAATATCTGAACTACCTCAACGACGGCAAGAAACCGATGTATGGCGGCCATAACGGCGAGACATATCTGCAGATTCTGAATCTCGACAGGCTCAATTCGAACAACGACGTCAGTCCTGACGGCAAGTATGACTTCGTTGACGGATATACGATACTGGCATCGAAAGGCCGTATCATCTTCCCAGAGCGCGAGCCATTCGGCAGCTACATTGCCAACGTCTTGAGAAACGAGCCTGAACTGGCGAAGAAATATGCCTTCACGGCACTCTATGACAGCACGCAAGTATATGCGAAGCAGCAGACTCAGAAAAACAAATTCAAGATCCGCGGTACGTTCTCATCGAGCTCATCGGGTGACATCTCGCTCAATGCATTCAACCTTGCGCGAGGAAGCGTCATCGTTACCGCAGGAGGACAGCAGCTGACGGAAAACGTTGATTATTCAGTCGATTACTCGCTTGGCCGCGTCAGGATACTGAACAAGAGCATCTTGAATTCCGGCACGGCGATAAACATCTCGTATGAGAACGAGAGCGCCATCTCGACACAGACGCAGACGCTCGTCGGCACACATTTGAACTATCAGTTCAACGACAAGTTCAACGTCGGCGCGACAGTTGTCCACATGAAAGAGAAGCCTTTGACATACAAGGTGTCGTATGGCGACGAGTCGATCTCGAACACCATGCTCGGCATCAACACCGAGTTTGAACAGGAGTTGCCGTTCATCACAAAAGCGCTTGATGCCCTGCCGCTCGTCTCGACAAAAGAGAAGTCGAACATCACATTCGAGGGCGAAATAGCAAAACTCGTCGCAGGACATACAAAGACGATAAATGCCTCATACATTGATGATTTTGAAGGCTCATCGATATCATACGACATCAAAAACTGGACGGCGTGGAAGATGGCTTCGAAACCACAAGGCCAAGAGGCATTATTCAGCAATGCCGACCTCAACAACGACCTTCGCCAAGGATATGACAGAGCTAAACTCGCGTGGTACACAATCGATCCTCTCTTCCTGAGAAACATCACGACAACACCACGCCATATCAAGAATGATCCGGAGCAACAGTCGAACCACTACGTGCGCGAAGTCTATGAGGAAGAACTCTATCCGAACAAAGAGGCAGCCTACGGCGAATCGACGAACATAAGTGTCTTGAACCTGGCATATTATCCAAACGAAAGAGGACAATATAACTTCACCCGAGACCTTGACGAGAACGGTTTCCTGACAGAGCCCGAGACGAAATGGGCCGGCATCCAGCGAAAACTTGAGACGACCGATTTCGAGACGAACAACGTTGAGTATATCGAATTCTGGATGCTCGATCCGTTCATCTATACGGCAGACAAGCCAAATGCCGGCGGCGACCTCTATTTCAACGTCGGAATGATTTCGGAAGACGTCCTGAAAGATTCGCGCAAGTCGTTTGAACACGGCCTCCCGACACCACAGGAAGAGTTTGACTGCGACACGACAGCATGGGGCTTCGTTCCGCGCAACAACAGCCTCGTCAACACATTCAACACGGATCCTGCATCGATGCGAAAGCAAGATGTCGGCCTCAACGGCATGGACTCGGAACACGAGAGAGAATTCTACAGCGAATATGTCAACGACATTGAGCGAATGTATGCCAACGGCGACCTGACCGAAGAGGCATACAAAGCCATCATTGCCGACCCTGCAAACGATGATTTCCACTATTACAGAGGCTCGGATTATGACAACAACAAGATCGGCATCCTGGACCGCTACAAGCGTTTCAACAATCAGGAAGGCAACTCGTGTCCGTCAGAATATTCGAATGAAGTATATTCGACAGCGGCCTTGAATCAGCCTGACAATGAAGATCTTAACAACGACTATACGCTGAGCGAAACCGAAAACTACTATCAGTATAAAGTTGCGCTCTATCCGGACAGCATGGTCGTCGGCAAGAACCATATTACCGACATGATGGAGACGGCGACGAAGCTGAAAAACGGCAAGACAGAGACCGTTAGATGGTATCAGTTCAAGATTGCGCTCCGCAACCCAGACAAGGTTGTCGGTGACATTGCAGACATGAGCTCGATGCAGTTCATGCGCATGGTGATGACCAATTTCTCGGACACCTGCATTCTGCGTTTTGCGACTCTGGAGCTTGTCAAAGGTGAATGGCGCAAATTCACAGATGACCTGTGGCGCGATGAACAAGGTGCAAATCCGGCTTCGGCAACAGAATTCACCACATCGACCGTCAACATTGAGGAGAACGACCGTCGCGTGCCAGTGAACTACGTCCTGCCACCAGACGTCACCAGACAAGTTGACCCATCGAACCCACAGCTGCGCCAGCTCAACGAACAGGCATATTCGCTCAAAGTGACAGACCTCGGCAATGGCGATGCACGCGCGATATACAAAAACATCAGCATCGACATGCGCAACTACAGACGATTGCGTATGTATGTTCACGCGGAAGCCTTGGACGGCTATCCACTCGAAGACAATCAGATGAGCCTCTTCGTGCGCCTGGGAACGGACTACGCAGACAATTTCTATGAGTATGAAATACCATTGAAACTGACTCCGCACGGCACATATTCGGGCAAGAACGAGACGGATCGCTATATCGTATGGCCAGAAGAGAATGAGCTCAATATTCCGCTCAACGTCTTCACGAAAGCAAAACTGTCGCGCAACGAAGCAAGGCGAAACATCAACTCGAACATAACGCTTCAGGACATATACACGATAAGTGATCCGAACAACAATAACAACCGCGTCCGCATCAAAGGAAATCCATCGATTGGCAATGTCGTCACGATGATGATCGGTGTCAGAGCACATGGTGCAGGCACGAAATCGGCCGAAGTATGGGTCAATGAACTTCGCCTGACCGACTTTGACGGCGATGGCGGATGGGCAGCCCGCGGACGTTCGACAATCACACTTGCCGACCTCGGAAGCATCTCGGCTTCAGGACAATATGCAAGCATTGGATGGGGCTCGATTGACCAAAGCACGACGGAAAGAGCCATCAGCGAGAATGCACAATTCGACATCTCGGCGAACCTTGAACTCGGCAAATTCTTTGGACCGGAATCGCGCCTGAGCATGCCATTCTATGCGGCATACAGCAAGACGACATCAACACCGGAATATTCGCCATACGACTCCGACGTCAGACTGCAGACCGTGCTCGACCAGACCGACTCGAAGATTGACCGAGACAGCATCAAGGCCATGAGCCAGACGACGGAGACCATCAAGAGCCTCAACGTCACGAACGTGCGCATAAAGCCGGAGAAAGGCAAGCGCGCAAAAGCATATTCGCCATCGAACCTCTCGGCATCATATGCGATAACTGAGACAGTTGAGACCGATCCTGACACCGAATATGACAAGACAAAAGAGTGGAACGCCGCGCTGGCATATAACTATACGACGACATCGAAACCAGTTGAGCCATTCAAAAAGACAAAGCTCGACCAGAAGAAATTTGCGCTCATCAAGGACATAAATTTCTATACGCGTCCGGCACTCATTGCATATCGATGGGAAGTGAACCGCAACTATCAGGAGATTCAGAAGCGCAACGTCACAAATCCGGAATACAAAGTGCCGATCAGCGTCAGCAAAGACTTCACATGGGACCGCTATCTGGACTTCAAGTACAACCTGACACGAAACCTCAAGTTCAGCCTCAACGCTGCCACAAATGCACGCATCGACGAGCCTGACGGCGCAGTCAACAAAGAGCGTTTCAAGGATGAATATGAGGCTTGGCGCGATTCCGTATGGCAGAACATCAAGCGACTTGGCCGTTCGACGAACTACCAGCATTCGGGCGACATCAGCTGGACAATACCTGTCAACAAACTGCCATACATGGACTGGCTGACGGCAACTGCCCAGTATAGAGGCACATACATCTGGCAGGCTGGCAACCTCAACACAGAATATGACTGGGGCAATATCATCAGAAACAATAACACCAAGCAGCTCAACGGCATGGCGAATCTTTCGTCGATATACAACAAGTCGAAATATCTGAAAGATACGTACACGAAGTATGACTGGTCGAGCAGCAATCGCCGCAACGGCAACAAGAACGTGCAGAACACGCAAACCGTGAAATATACAGAAAAAGATGTCGAACTGAAGCAGGGCAAATCAATCAAGATCAGCCATAACCTCAAGACGACAGACATCGCGGCACGCGCCTTCGACGAGAAAGGCCGAAGCGTCAAGGGCACGCTGAAGGCCATTGACAACAACACGGCAGAATACATTCCGACGACAAATGCGAAGAATGCCCGCATCGTCATAACCGGCACAATCACAGAGCAGTCGAGCAAGGCTGAGGTCGTTCGCGACATAGCCATGATTGCCCTGACATCGCTCAAGAGCATCAGCGTGAACTATTCGGAAAACAACTCGACGACATTGCCTGGCTATCTGCCTGGATGTCATTTCGCAGGTGCATCGCGCGGATACGGAAGCCTTGCGCCTGGCATAGGATTCATGATCGGCATGCAAGACAGCCAGTTTGCGATGAAGGCCATCGACAAGGGATGGATAACAAACGACACGACAATCAACGAGCCGTATGCAATGACGCATAGCGACAACCTGCAGATACGTGCATCGTTCGAGATGTTCAAGGCACTCAAAGTCGAACTCTCGGCACAGCGCAGCTACAACCGTCAGATGACGGAATATTACGTGTTCAACAGCAATGGATTCGACGGCGTTTACAGCCATACGGAGACGGGTACGTTCTCGATGACGTACAATGCCTTTGGAACGATATTCAAGCGCATCGGCAAGACAGGTTCGCTCGACAGCGAAGTGTTCGACAACTTCCTGAATACACGTGCGACGATATCGCGACGCATGGCGAACTCACGTGTCGGACGTTCCAACGTCACAAATGAATCGCGCTACGATGCAGGAATTACAGCAGAAGACGGAAGCCACGACGGCTACGGACTCACATCGCAAGATGTCATGATTCCGGCATTCGTTGCAGCATATTCGGGCAAGAGCGCCGACGGCATATTCACGACATTCAAGCCTTCTGCAAAATTCATGCAGCCGAACTGGAAAGTGACATTCAGCGGCCTCAACAATATTGCAGCGCTCAAGGACATCGTGCGCAACATTGAACTGAGCCACGCCTACACATCGAAATTCACCATCGGGTCGTACAACACGAACCTCGATTGGGAGAATGGCGGCGACGGCCTCTCATACATCCGCGATTTGCAGAACAACTTCATTCCGCAGTATGAGATCACAACGGTTACGCTCTCGGACCAGCTGAGCCCATTCCTCCAGATAAGCGCGACATTCGTCAACAACATGACGGCCAGCGTCAACACAAGCCGCACAAGAACCATTGCGCTCAGCCTCTCGAACAATCAGATTACCGAGACTTATGGTCGCGAATGGGCCGTCAACATCGGCTATCGTTTCGACAATCTGCCTGTCATTTTCGGCAAGAAAGACAACGAGAAACAGTTTAACAACGACCTTAACCTGACGCTCGGAATCTCGCAGCGTGACAACTTCACGATTCTGCGCCGCATCGAAGAGCAGAACAACGAGCTGGCAAGCGGCATGAAGACGACATCGATCAAATTCTCGGCCGACTACGCATTCTCGCAGAAGTTCAGCATGCAGTTCTACTACGACCAGAGCGTCGGCAAACCATACATCTCGTCGTCATATCCAACGAATAACGTCAACGTAGGCGTCAGCTTCATCCTCTCGATGACAGAGTGATGCATTCGACCCGATGCTGAAAAGTTGTGCGCGTGTGGACAGCAGCACATCCTATGCATGTGCAATTGGCATTCCTTCGTTACCCGTTCGTTATCCCTTCGTTACCCGTTCGTTGAAAAATTGCAAGCAAACAGAGCCTACTCTTATATTAGCAATAGTCTACCCATAGACTCCAACGGAACATGATGCCTAGCTGATGATAAGCATCTCCATCAAGTCAATGACTCCTCCTGAATCCGCGTGCTCAAAAAAACAAAAACGTATATATTGTGATATTGTCCTACGCAGAACAGCTACATCGAAAGGTTTAACGGCATCCCTTGATGTGCATATCAAAAATCACTTGGAGAAAAAACAAATAAAAAAATGTACCTTAGCGTGTCTAATTCAATACGGTCCTAAAATGGGGAAGCTTACAAAATGGGGAAGGTGACAGTAGAGACTTGTATTGATAAGGAGAATGAAATGTATACTGATAAATATGGACAAGGATATTATGACAATGGTATTCAATATGTTCCGCGTGTCATTGAATGTGGGCGAAAAGCACGGGAATGGGATGCCCCATTATGTACAAATGTAGATAAAACGGGTGCTCAAAAAAGGCTTAAATGGTATAGACATAAAAAATAATAGCAATGAAAATACTAAAACTGTTATCCTTTTTTACAGGAATGGCAATAACTACAAATTGTTATTGTCAAATTAACTTAAACTCAATAGAATTTGTTAATGAAAAACTATCAGTGTATGATAAAGAACTTTGGCAAAACGAAGATATTGATAATTATCTAAATACTAATAATTTGTGGTTTGAAAATAGTAATAACAATGTTGTTGTTTGTAAAAAAATAATAATATGCGATTCGTGTGAATTAGACTCTATCTACTTATATCTTAACTACAATGTTGAAAAAAGCTATAAAATAGTAGAAACATCATACAAGAAAATAAAATCAATTTTTTCGATAGATAATAAAAAGCTAGTAATAAACTATTTAGACGAGCGACCGGAATATTATGATGCCACTTTGGATGATTACTTTTGGATTTATAATCTTGACAGTCTTGCAAATGGCATCCTGCATAAAGATTCAATCTATTGCAAATATTGCTCCAATGGTCATATAATAGATGATAGATTATTCTATACTCGTTCAAACGAACGTGACGACTTTCAGGGCGGGTATTGGTTGACAGATATATACGTTTCACCACTTGACAATATTGCTGAT
>JAKSLG010000011.1 GCA_024401295.1 Bacteroidales bacterium
GCTTCAACCGCGACCGCGACAACGGCGGCGAAGAACGTCCACGTTTCAACCGCAGTTTCAACCGCGACAATAACGGCGGCGAAGAGCGCCCACGTTTCAACCGTGGCTTCAACCGCGACAACGGCGGCGAAGAGCGTCCACGTTTCAATCGCAGCTTCAACCGCGACAACAACGAAGATCCACGTCCACGATTCAACAACAGAGGCTATAACAACCGCAACAACAGCGAGGACCCACGTCCACGTTTCAACAATAACCGCGAAAACAGCTTCAACGACAGACGAAACAGTGGTTACAGCGAAAGCCGTCCACGATTCAACAAAGATGGTTTCCGTCAGAATGACATCCGCGATCGTCAGCAGTCTGTCATCAGCGAAGAACTTTTCGTCGATGCCGATGCAGCTAATGTTGAAGAGACACAGGCAATCACAACACTTGAAAAGATTCGTTTGAATCGCTATATCGCCATGTCAGGCGTATGCAGCCGCCGCGAAGCCGATGAACTCATCAAGGATGGCAAGGTGACTGTCAATGGAAAAGTTGTATGCGAAATGGGTGTAACAGTCAGCAAAAACGACGTTGTCGAGTTTGAGGGCCGCACACTTCACGCAGAGCGCAAGGTCTATGTGCTTCTCAACAAGCCAAAAGATACTGTTACGACAACTGATGATCCAGAAGATCGTCGCACAGTCATGGACCTTGTTTCTGATGCATGCGAAGAGCGCATCTATCCAATCGGCCGTCTCGACCGCAACACGACAGGTTTGCTCATTTTGACAAACGATGGCGACCTCGCTGAGAAGTTGATGCATCCTCGTTATGGCGTCCGCAAGATCTATCACGTCTTCCTCGACAAGAATGTGACTGAAGAGGATATGCGCAAGATGGCCGATGGCTTGACACTCGAAGATGGTCCGATTGCTGTTGACGATGTCCGCTATGTTGAAGTTGGCGACAGAAAGCAGGTCGGCGTTCAGATTCACTCTGGCCGCAACCGTATCGTGCGTCGTATATTCGAACATCTCGGCTATCAGGTTGAACGACTTGACCGCGTTTATTTCGCAGGCTTGACGAAACTCAACTTGCCTCGTGGCCGTTGGCGCTATCTGACTGATACAGAAATCAATAAGCTTAAGGCCGGTTTCTTCAAGTAGTAGTTACAGACATACATGTTAAAATAGGGTAGAGACGCGTAAAAACGTCTCTATTCTTTTTAGAATCAACCATATAGCAATATTGAAATGGCTAATTGTAAACTCGTTGCACTCGACATTGACGGCACTCTGACCAACAGCAAAAAAGTTATTCCACAAGACAATATTGATGCTTTGATGCAGCTTCAGCAGAAAGGCGTCCGTCTGGCATTGGCTTCAGGCCGTCCTACATTCGGCATCAGGCATCTCGCTGCCGAGCTGAAAATGGCCGAATACAACGGATTGATCATGGCCTACAATGGAGCACGCGTCGTCGATTGCGCGACGGATTCGACCATTGAATCGTTGTGTATTCCGCGCGATTTGCTTGTCGAGATATGCAAGGCATCTGTCGAATATGATGCTCCGTTTGCGACCTATGACGATGTTCACGATACCATTCTGACACAAACGTCTGGCAACAAATGGATTGAGCATGAGGCTATGATTAACAACAACATGAAGCTTCAGGCTGTTTCCGACATCAATTTGTCTGCTCCTGATATGCTCCATAAGTGTCTGATGGTTGGCGAGCCCGATTATCTGGCAACTGTTGAGCCAAAAATGCAGGCGCGTTTTCCGCAATTGGCCATTTATCGCTCTGCACCTTTCTTTCTCGAGATTGTTCCACAAGGCGTCGATAAGGCTCAGACGCTCGACAAAGTCGGCCGTAAGCTTGGCATCGCTGCAAGTCAGATGGCTGCTTTTGGCGATGGATATAACGATGTCAGCATGATTGCCTATGCAGGAGTCGGAGTTGCCATGGCAAATGGATGTGACGAAGCCCGGAATGCTGCAGATTTTGTCAGCATCTCGAACGACGATTGTGGCGTAGCATACGCAATCAGACAACTCGGACTCTAAAAAACGGCACATTTATTGCATCGCTCATTGGAAAACTGACGATATGAAATTTTTCATCTTCATAATTGCTTTGATGCTTGCATTGCCGATTGGTGCCCAGAATAAGCACAAGACAATCAAGACAATCAAACGCACACAGAAAGTCGGTCTCTACACCGAAAAATTCTCTGTGCTTGCCAGCGATACGTCTGTTAAACATGGGCCTTATGCGCTCATTTACAAAAATAAAACCATCGAAAAAGGCGAATACAAGAAGGGTGAGCGCATCGGTGAATGGGCTTTCTACAACATACACGATGTCATTGAGTTTAAATACAACTATGACCAGCGCATCCCTTACCAGATAATGCCGCACCGAGGCGCGACGTATAATGCAAAAACGTTCCCAAGCCTCTATCTCGGCAGCCCGATGGTGCCTTACCATTTCATTGTCCAGCACGCATACTATCCAGTCAAGGAATCTGGCAACAAAGAGGATTGCATGGTCGTTCTTGCACTCGAAATCAGCGAGACTGGCAAGATGACGGGATATCATCTTGAGGTGTCGTCGCACGACGCTTTCAACGAGGTCGTTCTGAATGCGGCGGCGCAGATTCCTAAGACGTGGCGATGGGTTCCAGCGCGCAAAAACGGCCGCAACGTGGCAAGCATATACCGCATAACGTTGATATTTGAGGCTGTTGATTGATTTTTTTTCAAAAACCGATATTTTTTAGCGATTTTATTTAATCTTTTTTAACTTTTTTAGCTAACTTTGCGCTCGAATATTGACTCAAACGCAATCGGACAAAATGGCAAAGAAAGCTATCGTATATCTTGCTGACGGATTTGAAGAGACAGAAGCACTGGCACCTGTCGATCTGATGCGCAGATGCGGTGTCGAAGTGACACTGATTAGCATTAACCAGACAAAAACCGTCACCAGTTCGCATGGTATCATCATTACGGCAGACCAGACTTTGGCAGAATCTCTGCCGATCTATGATTTGCTGATGCTTCCGGGAGGTATGCCTGGAACGTCGAACCTCAATGCCAATGAGATCGTTCGCAGCGAAATCCTGCGTGCCAACGACAATAAGAAGATTGTCGCTGCGATTTGTGCTGCACCAATGATTTTGGGACAACTCGGACTTCTCAAGGGTTGCGATGCAACATGTTTCCCTGGCTTTGAGCAATATCTTGAAGGCGCAAAAGTGACAGGCAAAGCCGTTGCTGTTTCCGGCAATAAAATCACAGGCATTGGCGCAGGTGCAGCCTTGACTTTTGGCGTTGAACTCGTTTCAGCTTTGCTCGGTCGCGAGGTGGCCGACAATGTGGCATCGCAAATTCAAATGAACAAATAATCACGCAATGATAAAGAGGATTATAGGGTGTCTGATGTTGTCGACTTTGCTGGCAAGTTGCAACTTGTTCTATCACAAGGCCGACATTCGCAATTCTGAATTGCTTGGCATCATACCGGTGACCGAGCAGGAAAGTGGCGCCTACGCAATGGAAGCCAGATATTCGAATTGGCCTAATCCTGACACACTCATAATCTACATCGATGGCATTCGTCACAAGATGACGTCGGAGGGTAGCATCTTGAACGGAGAAAATGAAGTGACATACAATCTTGGCAATGAGTTTCCCGTCGAGCAGCTTTATTTTATCCAGCGCGGACGCGACATGTTCTTCTTCTATACCGACGTCAATGAAGATGGCGCAGGCTCGTTCGTAAAGCGCATGTCTCTCGACACTGGCGAAACAATCTGGGCTCAGGAAATTGATGGTTTCTCATTCTCGAAACCTCTCGTACGCGGACAGTTCGCATATATCGGAACAATTGGTTTCATCGGTAAGATGAAGCTTAAATCGGGCACGTTCGACTGGAAATATTCCGGATTGGGTGGCTCGAAAGGCCGTTTTAATCAGTTCCGCGAAATCGATTTTCCTAACGAAAAACAAGTTCGTTTCGTATCTCCTCATCCATTCTCGTTCCAGTCTGATACGGTTGTCGTAAATGACATGACGGGCGAAATCGTTAAGATGAACTGAGAAATCTTCAGTTCGCTGAAATCTCCTTTGTTGAATATTCTACTGTGGCAGATGCGCGTTTGCATCACCATGTTTCGTCTATTATATGAAAATCCTTATGCACAAAAGCTATATCGAAGTTGTGGCTATGAAGTGCGAGGTTATGCAGAATGGCGGAAAGGCCGTTTTGATCTTATGGAGAAAAAACTCTAAGGAAATCGTTTGTTGGCGAGTGTTTCGGAATTCTTTATGCCGACTAGTCCTATTTTTCGAGGCTTTCAATCATGCGTCGGAAAAGATCGCACGATTGCATGAGTTCTTCGTATGTTCCCATTCCTGCTATGCCGTGGTTGTCGACGACCATTATTTTTGATGCCATTCTGATAGATGTGATGCGATGGCTGACGATGATAGCCGTTCGCCCGATGGTGATCATCTTGAATTTGTCGATGAGTGATGCCTCTGTGAATGCGTCGAGTGCCGATGTAGGTTCGTCCATGACGATGATGTTGCTGTCGGCATAGAAAGAGCGTGCGAGCGCCACGCGTTGCCATTCTCCGCTACTGAGCATTTCGCTGTCAGGTGTGAGATTCCCGAGCATTGTGTCGTAGCTGTTTGGCATCGATTCGAATATCTTGTCAGCTCCGGCATCTCGTGCGGCAAGTTTGATTGCAGCGTCAGAAGCGTCTGGCTTATAGATATTTCCGAAGCGGATGTTGTTGAGCGCGGTGGCGTTGTAGAGCATGAAATCCTGGAAAATGGCCGAAATTTTTCCGTTGACCGCAACTTTGCCCTCCGTTGGTTCATAGAGTCCGCATATTAGCTTGATAATCGTGCTTTTGCCACATCCGTTGCATCCGACGATGGCAAGACTTTCGCCTTTTTCAACCTTGAACGAAATGTCTTTGAGAACGATGCGTTCGGTGTTTGGATAGCTGAATGATACGTTTGTGAATTCGATGGCATTGTTGCTGGTCGAAGGTGCCGCCTTTGGCTGTTTCTTTTCGGCCGATGGCATGTCGATGAATTCGAAGAAGTTCTTGAGGAAGAGATTGCTGTCGTAGAGCGATGCGAACCGTTGAAGGACGTCCTGTGCTGTGTTATAGCATCGTTGCAGAGCCATGAGATACATGGCAATGAGACCGACGGACATGTGGCCAATGACGGCCTGGTAGATGACGATTCCAAAAACGGCAACGAAAGCCGCGGATGCCAATGTGCGGACAATGCCTTCGCTGATGGCATCGCTGACAAGAAGTTTGACGAGTTTGTTCTGAAGTGTCTGGCGCGTTGAACAATAGAGATTGCGGAAATAGGCTGCGAGGTCGAACATGCGGACTTCTTTGGCAAACTCGCGTGCTGTCAGCACACGATTGTAATACTGTGCACGTCGTTCATCTATTGTCTGTTCGCGTTGCAGACGATAGAATTTTCGCGAAAAATATGTTCGAATGGCAACAATCGGAAGTCCAAGGCACAGAACAATCAGCGGAAGCGACCAGTGGATTGAAATCAGTATTGCGGCCAGCGAAATCAGTGTCAAGAGTTCTTGTATGAGTCCGATGATGTTGTAGAAGACGCCTTGCGGCTTGGATTGCGATTCGGCAACGGCTCTGAAAAAGACGTTGTGATAGTTGGCATCTTCAAAGAATCCGTAGTTTATTGATGTCGTCTTGCTGTGGATGATGTCTGCAATGAGCATCGAGACCTTGAAGCTGTGTTTTTGCTTGACGATGGTGTGTATGGACGAGAAAATCGTGTTTGCAACAAGGATTATACCCATCAGAATCAAGCCTTTGAGTGTCTCTTGAAGGTCGAATGCGTGTGTCGTAATCTGATCTGAAGCGATATCGATAATAATCTTAACTGCCCACAGTTGTGCAAGTGGAATCAAGCCGCATATCACCACAAGTGCTGCATTGGCCAATGTCCACTTGATGCTGCTGCCCACGATGAGGCGCATGATGCGAATAAAATTATATGAGGTTAAGCTCTTCATCGCTTTTCATTTTTATGGAATAACGCACCACGTATGCGCAATGCTGTGTTGGTAATCATGGCCAGAAGATGGTTGCACCAATGGCTCAATGGACTGAAACACAATATACTGCGGCCATATATCCTGGCGAATACGTTTGATGTGCTGCGCACGAATTTGCCATATCCAGCTTTAATGACAACGCCAACAACTTGTCCGTCTTCGACGAGTTGGTCGTTGTGGAGACATGAGTCGCCGCGAGTGATGATTGTCTGTCCGTCTTTTCTGACAACACGATGCGCAATGAAAAAATCGGCTTCCGGCTTCTCGAAAATGACAATGTCACCGCGTTTTATCTCGCTCAATCTGCGTGGCTCGACAATGAGAATCATTTTTGGCCACAGCATCGGAAACATGCTCAATCCGCCTGCGCGCATTGTCACGCAATGACCTTTGGCGAGGAGGTCGAGCAATACTTTCTTGATTGAGGCCTGTTGCATGATAAATCAGAGATTTAGTTTCCTGACTTCGTCAACAATGTCTGTGTCGGGTTTGAAACCGAGTTCGAAAAGCCTGACATGCTGAACGCTCTCTGCAACCGACTTTATGTGTCGCGTTGAGTCCTCTTTCGTGAAAGGGTGGTATATCGTGTTGGCAGCCAGCTTGAGCACGGCTGTGGCACCGCTTATCGGACGAATGAAATTCGTCGGCGACTGGCTAATCAGGAATATGCCTCGAAGCGCAATTTTGCGTGGTTCCTGGTTGTAATATGACATCGGAATATTGTGCGCTTCAACCGTATTTTCGCCATTTGTTATGGCAATCATATCGTCGTTGACGATTGTTGCTCCTTTCTCCTTCCACAGCTTTGCCATCGTCGATTTGCCAGTGCCGGAAACGGCTGTGAACAGATAGCCCTTTCCGCCATCATCGACAACCGATGAGTGAATCATAAATCCGTTACTCTTTGCTAACAGGTTAGAAATGAGAAGGTTGATTGTCGGAAAAATATACGGGTCAATCGTTGGCGATTGCTGCGGACGTCGGCATATCTGAATCTTTCCGCAATTGCCTTTATAGCGCATTTTTACCCACGAATATTCAGAATCATGGCGATAGCTGTCAACGACAATATAGTTCTCGCCATTCTTCGTAACGCCAATCTCCCAGATGTTTTCTGAAAACTCCATATCGCGGCAATCGCCGACGATCCAGCTCTCTCTGTCGGCCTCGCTATGCGTGTCGCCAGTTGCATCACTAACGCTAATGCATATGTCAGCTTCATCGGCAGACGCAATCACGAAACCACGAAATCCGGCATCCGAAAAGTCGAGAGGCTCTTCTGCTGACATGCGAATTGTGATGTTGGCAACTGATATGCAAATTGTCTTCACGAGTGGAGTTCTTTGAGTTTATTCTTTTTCAGACAAATAGCCTAGTTCAATCATTCTGCTTGTGAATTTTTGGAAATCAGCTTCTATAAGCGATGATTCGGCATCGAAAGTCTTGACCATTTCTTCGATAATATCTTTAGAATCAACGCCTTTTGTGATGCGTTCAAGAATGAATTCACCGGTTTTGTTGATGGCAAGCATATTGCCGTTTTCCTTGACATCTTTGCCAACGGGAACGATGACCATTTCGCCAAGAACGTCTGTCGTTGTGAAATTATCGCTTGCTATGTATTTCATTGTCAGATGATTGTGCGTGAGAAAGGTGCAACTGTCTGGTCGCAGAACATTCCGCGCTGGAATTTGCGATATCCTGCTGATGCAACCATAGCCGCATTGTCGGTTGTAAACGCAAATTTTGGCACGAAGACATTCCATCCCCGATTGGTGTGGAGATCCTCAAAGGCCTTGCGCAAACCAGAGTTCGCCGAGACGCCGCCAGCTAGTGCAATCTCCGTGATTTTGAGGTCTTTGGCAGCCTTGATGAGTTTCTTCATCAGGATGTCAATGACAGTTTTCTGGAGCGATGCACAGAGGTCAGCTTTGTTTTTCTCGATGAAATCGGCATCCTCTTTGAGTCTGTCGCGAAGTGTGTAGAGAAACGAAGTCTTGAGTCCGCTGAAACTATAGTCGTAGTCCTTGATATTTGGCTTTGCAAATTCAAAAGCATCGGCATTGCCTTGCTGTGCAAGTTTGTCGATGAGCGGTCCACCAGGATAGCCAAGTCCCATGACTTTTGCACATTTGTCGAATGCTTCGCCGGCTGCATCATCAATTGTCTGGCCAATGATTTTCATGTCCATATAGTCGTTGACGAGCAAAATCTGGCTGTTACCACCCGAAACGAGCAGGCACAGAAATGGAAATTTTGGCAGTTCCCGGCCTTCTTCGATGATGAAATGTGCCGATACGTGTGCCTGCAAGTGATTGACGTCAATCATTGGCAGACCTTGTGCAAGCGCAAATCCTTTGGCAAATGACGTGCCGACGAGCAATGAACCGAGCAATCCCGGGCCACGTGTGAATGCAATTGCATCGAGGTCGCCGGGTTTGATGCCGGCATCTGCAATGGCCTTATCGACCACTGGAATTATGTTTTGCTGGTGAGCGCGTGATGCCAGTTCTGGTACAACGCCACCATAGCGCAAATGCACAGCCTGACTCGCTGTAACGTTCGACAGCACACGGCCATCATCGAGCACCGCTGCCGACGTATCGTCGCACGATGACTCTATGCCAAGAATTTTTATTCCCATCGTCTTTCTCTTATCATCGCAAAGTTACCGTTTTTTTCTGTGGCCATGCCGCATTCAAAAGGGGCTTTACTCGCGAAGAATGACGTTTTTTTATATTTTAACACACGATTAGTCGTAGATGAACGAACTGCCACCCATGAATTCGCGCAAAATGCTTGTTGGTGGAATGCTCTCGACGCCAAGCGGGCTGAAATAGCTCAGGAACTTGATCAGTCGGCGTGCCTCGGCATATTCTGCTGTGTTTGGTGCAACTTCGAGCAACATTGGCTCGGCTTTGGCCTTCAAAACGCACATCTCATAGATCAGATTTGAGTTGAACATGACGTCGGCTTCTTCCTGATTCGGATAGATGTATTTGTCTTCGCCACGACGCACGCTTGGCCATCGTGCGATGGTGTCTTTCGCAGAGTATCCGCGTGTCTGATAGTCGCGTACGATACGTCGAATAAGACGATTGTCTGTTGTGCTGATGCGTGTCGCAACGTCGAGGTTGATGCCTGAAAGTGGAGCTGCGTAGATGCAGAATTTTGCTTCGCGAGGAATGAACTCTGTCAGACGTGGCGTGAGGCCGTGTGTGCCTTCAATCACGAGGACGCTGTTTTGGCTGATTTTCAGCTTCTCGCCATCATAATAGCGCTTGCCCTTTTCGAAGCTGAATTTTGGAATTTCAATCTCTTCGCCACGCATGAGTGCCAGCAACTGTTGGTTGAAAAGTTCAACGTCGATAGCCTCAACGGCTTCGAAATCATAGTCTCCGTTCTCATCGCGTGGAGTCTTTTCGCGATCAACAAAATAGTTGTCGATTGAGAGTGTGACAGGGCGTATGCCATTGACTGCGAGCTGAAGGCCGAGACGTTTGCTGAATGTTGTCTTTCCGCTCGATGATGGGCCGCTGATGAGCACCACTTTGACCTTGTCTTTGCGCTCTGCAATCATGTCGGCAATGCGACCGATTTTCTTCTCGTGGAGTGCTTCGGCAATCTGGATGATCTTATGGCCATAGCCATGCTTTATTGCTTCGTTGAGGTCGCATAAGTGGCTGACATTCATCAATCCAAGCCATTCGTCGAACTCTTGGAAGATGCCGAACATCTTGTCTTGCTTAATCATGTTGCCAAGCACTTCCGGATTGCTCGAATCCGGCAGACGCAAAAGCATTCCATCGAAATATGGAATGAGATCCCAGACATCAACGATGCTCGTGTTTGGAACGAGGTCGCCATACATCACTGCAGCAACATTTTCGAGTTTGTGAACTGTCGTATAGACTTCACCGTGCTGCTCAATGAGTTTCTGCTGACTTGGACGACCCTTGAAAAGCTCAAGCGCCTCTGTCGTCATCATCTCTTCACGCTCGATTGGCATGCCATTGTTGACGTACATTTTCATGTGCGACTTGATGTTGTCAATCTCGTCGAGTGTTGCTTCAACGGTCTTTCCGTCTTTGCGTAGCTCGCAGTATAAACCGCGTGATACAGAGTGGGTTATGCTTACTTCGTGCTCTGGCAAAACTTCTTTTACGGCAGCCATGAGCATGAGCGAAAGACTGCGGATATATGTGCGACGACCTTCTGGTGAGAGAATGTCGTAGAAGTTGATGCATTTCGGCTGATATAGTCTGTATGACAGACCGCAATTCTTATTGTTGACGGCAGCGCCAAGAATTGAATATTTCAGTTTTATGCCGAGTTTTTTTGCTATTTCTGCAAGTGTCAAGCCTGCTTCAACTTCGTGAAACTGGCCAGTGTTCATACATTGGATTTTAATCATATGATTATCTTTGTTTTGGTTATTTAATGTTGTGATATTCCTTTCATTGATAAGCCGATACGCCTGCGGACGATATCGACCTCAACAACCTTTACGACGACATGCTGATGAAGTTTCAGAACGTCGTTAATGTCTTTTACGAATTTGTCGGAACATTGGCTGATGTGGACAAGTCCGTCCTGATGCACGCCGATGTCAACAAACGCTCCGAAAGCCGTCAGATTTGTGACGATGCCCGGCAATTCCATTCCGACAACGAGGTGCTCAATCTGCGAAATTCCTTCTGCAAAGTGAAACTCCTCAATCTGTTCGCGTGGATCGCGACCCGGCTTCTCCAACTCGCTCATGATGTCTTGCAGTGTCGGCAATCCGACGGTTGCGCTGACGTATCGTTTGATGTCGATGGTCTTCTGCTTTTGTTTGTCGGCAATGAGTTGACTGACTGTAAGTTTTGCATCTTTAGCCATCTGCTCGACGATATGATATGACTCTGGATGTACGGCAGAATTGTCGAGCGGATTTTTGCCTTCAAGGCGAAGGAATCCGGCGCACTGTTCAAAAGCCTTCTGTCCCAGTCTAGGCACTTTCTTCAGTTCTGCTCTGCTCGAGAATGGACCGTTTTGTGTGCGATAGTCAACGATGTTTTGTGCCAATGTAGGTCCAAGTCCGGACACATAGGTCAGCAAATGCATGCTCGCTGTGTTTACATTCACGCCGACCATGTTGACGCAACTCTCGACAGTTGCCTCCAATGCCTCGCGCAATCGTGTCTGATCAACGTCATGTTGATATTGTCCTACGCCAATTGATTTTGGGTCAATCTTGACAAGCTCTGCCAACGGGTCCATCAGTCTTCGGCCGATCGACACTGCGCCACGGACTGTGACATCCTCGTTCGGAAATTCATCGCGTGCGGTTTTCGATGCTGAATAGACAGAAGCACCATCTTCCGAAACAACAAAAAACTGACACTTCAAACCGAGCTGACGCACAAACTGTTCCGTCTCTCGACTTGCAGTTCCGTTGCCAATGGCGATGGCCTCAATCCTATGTTTCTCAGCCAAATGGCGTACCGTCTGTTCTGCCTCCTGTCGACGCTGCATCGGGAAGATGACATCGTGGCAAAGTAACTGCCCCTGAGCGTCAAGACATACTGTCTTGCAACCAGTTCTTATGCCGGGGTCAATAGCCATGATTCGCTTCTGACCCAGAGGCGCAGCAAGCAATAGCTGACGCAAATTCTCCGTAAACACGCGGATGGCCTCTGTGTCGGCCTTCTCTTTCGACTGATTGATGAACTCCGTCTCGATTGACGGCTCAATCAGACGCGAATATGAATCTGAAATGGCTTGGCGAAGATGATTTGCCGAACCATTGTTACTTCTCAAATATTTTCGGCCGATGCGCTCAACTGCACGTTCAGGCTCATCTGGAGCCACATGCAGGCTGACGACGCCCTCCTTTTCGGCACGCATCATAGCCAGCAGACGATGCGACGGACAGCGTCCAAGCGATTCGCTCCTGTCAAGATAATCGCGATATTTCTCCGCGTCGCCATCAAAACCTTTTGCCTTTTTCGTCGTGATGTTTGCATGTCGCGTGAATGCCTCGCGGACGATATCGCGGCTCTGCTTGTCTTCGCTAACCTTCTCTGCAATAATGTCACGCGCACCTTGAAGGGCCTCTTCAACGGTTGGCACAGCGTCCGACAGATATTTCTCAGCCTCAAGCTCCATGTCTCTGTTCTGCTGAAGCATGATGACATTTGCCAAAGGCTCCAAACCGTTCTCGCGAGCCTTCGCTGCACGGGTCTTTCGCTTCGGCTTATACGGCAGATAAAGATCTTCTATCTCCGCCGCATTCCAGCTCTCTTCAATCTGACGCCTAAGCTCATCGGTCAGTTTCCCTTGCTCATCGATGGTCTTCAAAATGGTAGCCTTGCGCTCGCTCAACTCGCTCAAGCGCGTATGCTCATCCTTGATATACTGTATCTTAACCTCGTCGAGGTTACCCGTCATCTCTTTGCGATAGCGGCTGATGAACGGAACCGTCGCACCACCTTCAAGAAGCTTTATGACATTTTCGGCCTGATGCAGACTGACGCCTGCTGTTTGCGCCACAAGTTGTTCGATTGTCACGACTCTGATTCTAAACGATTAAGAAAAAACTTTATCTCTGCAAAGATATAAAAATATTTTAGAGTTCTTGTATGTGTGCCGTGTCTTCAAGCAAAATGCGTGAACATTACTAATTTGGGTGAAAATCATAATGTTTCAAGGCGTTTTTCTGATGCTGTAAGTTCGTGTTGATTAATGATTGAAACGTCTGTTAATATGTGTTTTATTGTGAATGTACATTCGATTAAAACAACTATGTTCCCATCTGTTTGAAAATTTTTGTGTTAAAATTCAAGGGTGGCACGAATGCTGAGCCACCCTCCGGATATATTTGCAAAAATTGATAACCACTAAAACAAATATGCCATGAAAAAGGACAAGGTTTATTATACTGAATTTCATATTGCCGGGGTTCAGTACCATGAGGCCATCGAAGTTATGGATCAGATGAAGGTCGGCGATATGCTCAGACTTGTGCGCGATGAGGATAATAACTACGACAAAAACGCAGTCGCTATTTTCTTTGGCGATACTCATATCGGTTACGTTCCGCGTTGCGAGACAGAGGCATTTTGTCAGTTTCTCGATGTGGGCTGGGGCGACATTTTCGAAGTGCGTTTAAGCAAGAAGCTTGTCGATGCTCATCCAGAGAACCGGCTATGGGCTGTGGCTAAGATTTTGCGCAGAAAGGAGTAGATTCTTGACTGTGCTTAATATAGTTGCAGGATTCATTCTCGTGCATGCAAATCATTCGTAACTGCAGACATTGTTATATCCTAGCATATAAATGATTAACTTTGGTGTGTGCAATTAATGCCGTCAGGCACGATTTTTGTCGTGTCAATGGCAAAAAAAACAGACTTGGAAAATGAAAAAGTGCTTTGGGGTATTGGTGGCATTCGCCATGATGGTTGCGATTTGCGGATGTGGCTCGGTTCGACGAGCAACGGCAATGAAGGACTGCAACTATAAATTTAAGAGTATTGGCAACATATCTTTTATGGGCAAAGGTCAAAGCGCGGCTATGGGAATTCTGGGCGTACTGACGGGATTTGTACCAGAAGAGATGCCACTCGATTTTACGCTATATCTCAATGTCGAGAATCCAAACGACAGTCGCGCTGCCGTTGAGAGTCTCGAATATTCCGTCGATGTTGATGGCGTAGAGTTTGCAAAAGGTAAGACTGATACGGATTTCAGTGTTGATGGCAATTCAACGGCAGTGCTGGCTTTGCCAATCTCGACAGACATAAGGCGTATTATGAATACGGAACATCGAAAGGCTATGGCCAATGTCGTGCGCAATATGATCGGTGTCAAAGCCGATAATGTGTCAAGTGTCAGAGTGAAAATAAAGCCATCTGTCAGAATCAAACGCTCGACAATCAAGTCGCCGGTGTTCATTCCGATTACATTTGAGTATGGCGGGAGCAAAAAGCAGTAACTAGAGCGAGATTACGCCTTCGATGGCTGTTGCACGTTCAATGGCTGCAATGATTTCATCAGCCGAGCGCATGTAGTTGACGTGCGTCACTGAGACATAGTGTATGTCCTTGCTCGGTTTGAACGAAGTCTGACCGCCGGATGGCAATGTCGCTACAACGGCATTTACACGGTCGTTGCTGTTTGGTACGATGAATTTGAACATATACTTGAGAGGCCACTTCTTCGTCTGAAGCAATACGTTTCTCAAGCGGTTTAGAGTATCAATGTTCCTCTGTTCTATTGTTGTCATTCTTAATAATAGTGCGTTGTTGAGACGATTTTCCAATGGCCGTCTTCCCACATGAATTCTTGTGCGGTGCGCACGTTGTCGTTGCCGTCATAGGCATATTCATACTTGCCTTTGTAGAATTCGTCCCACTGCTTTGTCACCTTGTTCCACGAGAATGTACTTTCACGAATTTTATTGTGATTGTCGTCATATTCGTAAGTCATCTTTGAGTTCTTCTGCCAATCGCGTGTGACTGGGTTCCACTTGCATTTTATGTCGAGAATCATGTTGCCCATTGCATCGTAGTCGAACTCGCTGTTGACCTGACCGCGCCAATCGTTGGTGTAGTTGTCCCACTTCAGTGAAACGTCTTTTAGAATGTCTCCATAGTCGTTGAAAGACTGAGAGATACGCGATATGCCGATCCACTCATCGCCACCATTCCACTGCTGTTCTTCTTCGAAGATCTTGTTGTCCTGGCTGTCATATTCAAGCTTCGAGCGACCTTGCGTTGAGATTGTCCATCTGCCGTTTTTGAATCGCTCTGTTTTGCTTAGAATCTCGTTGTTGTGGCGATCGTTGACAACAGTGTTTCTTTCTGAATCGACAAAACTGCCTGTGCTTTCGTCATATTTTGAAATCTGCTTTACAACGGAATTGTCGCCATTGGACTGTGCAATATATGTTATTGCAGTCTGCTCTACTGGACGCCATTGGTTTCCGCTCCACTTTTCGGACGTGATGCGACTGCGTTTTTTCTTGTCGTTATATTCGTACAGGCTGCGGGTGTCGTTTCCCCATTCGCTGCCATTGAATTTCTGCTCTGTTCTGGATTTCTCCAATCCGTTTTCGTTGTATTCAATGACTGTGCGATGGTCTTCGGCCCAGTCGTTGTCGTCCTCGTCCCAATCCATCTGTGACATGGATGAAATGAGGCCTAATCCGTTGTATTCCAATTTGGTACATTCTGTGCCGATCCATGCATTTCGCTCGCGATTCCACTTTCTTACATCGTGAAGCGTGCGTCGGCCTTTGCTGTCGAAGACATTGCATTCTCGCGACATTTCAACCCATGCGTTTTTCTCCCAGTACGAGACTTTTTTCGATGTGATTCTTCCGTCATTGTCATAAACAGCCTCTTCGCGGTATGTTCCGCTCCAAGTCTGCTCTTTGCGGTTGAATGTATAGTGCATCACAGATGTCTGATATCCATTTGAATCATACGTAAAATAAGAGCGCAACACCATCTGTCCCTCGCGATCGATCTTGATGATGCTGTCCGTTTGATGTTGAGCAATTGCCGAAATCGACAACATTGCAAATATTAATAATCCTATATATTTCATGCACAAGGTGTTAATAAGACTTTCGCTCCCTTATACGACGATGGCTGTCGTTTGTTACCTCATTTTTGCTTTTTTTTATAACATGAGTGGTGTTTTCTTGGGTTGCTATGTGTAAATGCCCTTTGAAAAGCGTAATTTTGCATGCAATGAGAAAGTTTTTCAGCAAAATAATTCGCTTCATCTCCGTAAGCATTACCCTGGCCGTGATCACAGCGACATTGGCTTTGGGTGCTTTTATGCTTCCGCCGGTGCAGAAATATATGCGAAATACGGCTAAAGACGCTCTCGAAAAGTCGTTTGGCGTATCCGTCAGCATTGGCTCGTTGCGCTATTTCCCGTTCAAGACAATAGGTCTTGGTGATCTTGAGATTCATGGGCGGGACAGTCTCAAGATGATTGCGTGCAAACAGGCGACACTCAACGTCGGATTAGAGACGTTTTGGCGCAAAGGCATCATACTATCTTCGCTGATAATCGACAGTCTCGATGTTGATATTCACATGGTTGGCGATTCTTGTCTCAACATCGAAGCTCTTCAGATAAAAAATGACAATGATACGATTGAAAGTCCCGATTTGAAAGTTGAAATAGGTTCAATCGAACTGAAGCGCGGCCGTCTGAAGGGTATCCCTGTAGAGCAAATTCGCGAAATCGATGATTTCTGTTTCTTGATCAAGGACATAGATGTTGCGCCGGAGGCTATGCACATGGATATCAGCCGAATGCATTTCAATGATGTGACAAACGGGCTGAAGGCTCAGATGCAGGGCGATGTGAGACTCGATGGCGACACGCTTCGCATCGGCTTTTTGAATGCAGGTTATGGCGAGTGTGACGTGGCTGTGAAGATTGCCGAAATTGACATAAGCAAAAAAGATCCGACAGGTAAAATCGACATAACGAAGGCGAAAATTGCATCGAATACGTTGGCGCATTTTGTTGCCGGCATGCCTTCAGATATCGTTGCAACGGTCTCGTGTACGGCGGAGTTGGACGGCGTGGATTTTTTCGCCAAGAACATCGAAATAGATGCTGGAGCATCGTCACACGCAAGTGCCGACGTCACTATTATGAGCTATAACAATCGCAATGCGACTTCGGTGTATGTCAACTGCAAAAATGCCCGCACGACAATGATTGATATCGCGCAGTTCACTGGTAGTGAGCTTGATATGCACCTGGCGAATGCGATAGGCGTTGCGGAATACAGCGGAAAAATACAGGGAAAAATCAGTGATATGCAGCTTGATGGCGTTCTGCGGAGCGGCATCGGAACGGTCAAGACTGATGGCCATGTCAATATGAAGAGCAATAATGACGTGTATTTTACTGGAAATATTGCATCTAACGATATGAATCTCAACGTGTTGACTGACGGATCTGTCGGTACGTTCGCATTCAATAGCGGTTTTGACGGTCAATTGGCTGCACGCGAAGGTTCGTTTGCTCACGCTCATGGCGAGGCATCGCACATTACGATTAATGGCTATGCCTATGAAAGTCTCGTGCTTGATGCGATGCTCGGCGAACATACGGCCAACGGCGTCGTGAGATTGTCCGACGAAAACGGAATTTTTACGATTGTTGGCGAACTCGAGCATGGCAATCAGGCGCAACTTGTCGTCACTGCCCGTGCCGAAGATTTCATGACGGGAAGAACGAAATTGACACCGGATATCGACGGCAAACTCAATTTTGCTTTGCAGGCGAACTTGGAAGGAAATGACATCGATGATGCGCATGGCGAGATTTGGATTGACGATCTTGTGTTTGCCGATTCTTCGCGTATTGCAAATTCTTCCAACATTACGATAAACATCGAGACTGGCGACGACAACTACAAGAAAATCAAACTGACGAGCGATAAGGCAAACGGTCATGCTGAAGGCTTTTTCAAATATGCGGATCTCGGAAACGAACTGTATGCGCAGGTATTTGAACATCTTGGCAATATGTTGCAGGATAAACCGCAGAAAATCAGTGCACCGGTCAAAGTCGATGGTCATATTGACTATACAGATGTCAACCAGTATCTGCAGTTTTTCAGCGACGATATTGCTCTGAAAGAAAATGGCAATATCGATTTCAGCATCAACTCTGAAAAGCACAGTTCAAAGATTGCCGTTGAGATCGGCGATATGCAAAGCGGAAGCATCAGAATGACGGATCTGCGAGGTTCGATTACGAACGATTCGACGGGCTGCAATGCGAGCGTAACGACGGCAGATATGATCTTGCCGGGTTTTGGCGATATCGGACGTGTTGGTATTAATAACAGGTTGTGGCACAATGGTTTGAAGACTTGGTTCGATTGGGATAATACTGGTAATAAACGTTCAGGAGGAAGTCTTATTGCGCAGACACAATTTGACAAAGACCGAACGATTATCGAACTTCTGCCAACGTCTATCTTCATAAGCGACAAGGAATGGCAGTTGAATGCCAATACGATTGAACTGCGCGATAAATACGTAGGAATCAATGGATTCCGTCTTGAAAATGGTGAAAAGTTCATTAGTCTGAATGGCCGCGCTTCAGATACTATGAGCGACACACTGTATATCGGAATGAACAACATTACAATTGAGAATCTTCTTGGTCGCGATCCGCTTGAGCGTTATTCGCTCGGTGGCGATATCAGTGCCGATATCAAGATGATGGCTCCGTTTGGTGATCCTGCGGCAGACTGTGACGTGAAAATTGACAGATTCATAGTTTGCGATGACAATTTGGATCATCTTGACCTCAAGACGAAATGGTCTGCTGAAAGGAAACAGATTGATATTGAGACAAGTATAGTGACAAATGGTCATGTGGTAGCGCATGCCGTAGGTGGAATCGACAGCCAGAATGGTCTCGATTTACCGTTTGATATAGACAGCCTTTCGACCGGATTCCTCAATTTCTATCTCGGAGCATCGGTGTCAGACGTGCGTGGAACAACATCTGGTAAATGTAGGCTATATGGCGCTCTCAGCGACATCAAATTTGAAGCGCAGTTGGCCATCAACAGCACGGATTTCAATGTAAAATCTACAAAAGTCGGCTATTCTTATTGTGGACGCGATTCTGTTATTCTTACGCCAAACGATATGATTTTCAAGCACATGAAAGTGTGTGACAGATATGGCAATGTCGGATATTTTGGCGGAAACATCGCCCACGATATGTTCTCCAATTTGAAGATCAATATCTATTTCGATGTCAATGGCATGCTCGTCATGGACCTCAAGCCTGAAGATGACATGCCTTATTATGGAACGATATTCGCCGACGGTCGTCTCGATATCACTGGTGTCACTTCGAACTGCGACATAAAAATCAAGGCACAGACACGCCCGCAGACCGTATTTAGCATTTTGCCAACGAGTAGGGGAGAGTTGCAAAGTAATAGCTATATCAAGTTCAAGAGTAGCACAGACAGTGATGAAGAAAACGATGCGAAGAGCATAGCTCAGACGAACTATGTCACTGCGGATATTGACGTCTCTATTGATCCTTCTGCAAAGATTGACGTCGTGCTTGATCAGCGTACAGGCAATAAGTTGAGCGTCAATGGACGAGGCGATCTCGGGCTTGTCGTTGATAAGGCTGGCGATCTGACGATGCTTGGCGACTATCTGATTGAAAATGGAACCTATAATTTCGTGCTTGGAATCATCAGCAAGCAGTTCTCCATCGTGGACGGCAGCCGACTGACTTGGGACGGTGCTCCATTCAATCCTATGGTTGATATCACGGCAAAATACGGTCTTAAGGCATCGCTTTATGATCTCGTTCAGGATGCGCAGAATCCTGATCTTAAAAAACGTGTGCCTGTCAATTGTAACATGTTTTTGACCAACCGACTTTCTGACCCGACGGTCAAGTTCGGAATCGAAATTCCGTCGTCGATGAACTTCAACCAATATACCATTGATCAGTATATCAGTACTGAAGATGAGATGAATCAGCAGGTTTTTTCACTTCTGCTGGCCAATAAGTTTGCAGCCTCGGAAAGTACGACTGGTACGCAGAGCACGACTACGGGCACTAGCTATATCGGAACGACTGTGTCGGAATTGCTCTCGAATCAGTTGAGCAACTGGATCTCGCAAAACAAATATAATCTTGGTGTCGGAGTCAACTATCGTCCGGGCGATGACGTGACGCAGGAAGAGTACGAACTGGCACTCAGCACACAGGTGCTCAATAATAAGATTATCCTTTCCGGCAATATCGGTTATGGTCGTAGCACGAAGGAAGAAAACGAGGGTACGTTCATCGGCGATTTCGATATCGAATATAAAATAAATGCCAAAGGCAATCTGCGAGCTAAGGCATATACGCATTCCAACAACGATGTGATCTACGAAACCTCGCCGACAACTCAAGGTATAGGCATCTCATTCCGCGAAGAGTTTAATTCGTTCAGCGAATTAATCAAGCGATATCGTGAAGCCATCCGCCGTCGCCGTGAAGGCAGAAAAAACAAGTGATAGCTACTTTATCAATGCGACAATGCCGCTGATGGCAATGTAAACATAGACAACTTTGCGCAGAACTGGTAGCGTTAGTCTGTCATATACTCGGCCGCCTATCCATGTGCCAAGTAGAACGGCCGGAACTCCATAGAACCACGAAACAATAACGGTTTCGGTCAGAAAGCCTGAATTTGCACGATAGAAAGTCATCACGACGTTGCCTATTAAAAAATATGTCTGACACAGCGCGGTGTATTCGTCTTTGTCTTTGCACGCCGAAAGGAAATAGAGAACTGCGGGTGGACCTTGCATGCCGAAAAGTCCGCCCATGCTGCCGGAAATAACGCCAAGCGACATTTGCGTTCCAACGCCAGTGCTCATGCGTATATTGTCCGAGAAAAACCAAAAGTAAATTGCAGCGGCAATCAACGTTATGCCAAGTATGATACGCATGATTTTGCCACTCAAGACAGGTATGAGCTGGATTGCCAAAAAACTGACAACAAGGAATGTTGTCAATATCACGACAAGTTTACGCCATGGAATGAATGAACGATAGCGAATGCTGATTATCAGCGAAGTGATCATGGCCAGCATGCCCGAAAGAGCGGTTGCTTCGCCATACGACGGCATCAGATATGGCAACATCGTCATAATGAAAATGCCAAAACCAAACCCTGTCGTACGCTGAATAAATGCTGCACCAAGTGCAAACACAAATAGTATTATTATCGCCGTTGTCGTCATTATATCCAAGCTGTTCGGATGGCAAAATTCGACAAAAGTCAATTGTTTTGCAAAACGGAAATGCAATTTTTGTTCATAATGTTTGTTCGATTTCTGAATGAAGAAGTAAATCGAGGCTTATTAATGACGGGTGAAATCCTAAGTTTAAGACGAAATTACAAGCCGATACATATCTATCGTTGATGGCAAACTCTATATGTTTCCTTTTTTATCCGCAATTAGCATTATTTTTTTTACATTTGCAGTGTTTAATGCTTATATTGATGCCAATCAAGCAAATACATATTGCAAAACCGAGCGGGAAAGCTCTTGTAGTGGCAGCAGTTGCAGCTGTAATCATCGTTGCAGTTGGACTTTGGGCTATCAGTTTTTTGCGACGTCCGGTAATTGATCTCAAAGGCGAGCAAAAGGCATATCTCTATATTCCTACAGGTTCGACGTTTGATGATGTGTGCCAGCTTTTGAATCTCGATGGATGGCTTTCAGATGAACAGCAGTTCCGCCTTATTGCTGGCTTGAAGCACTATGATGGAAATGTCCGCGCAGGACGTTATTTGGTCGAAAATGGAATGTCGGCCAACACTCTCATCAACATGCTTCGTAGCGGAAATCAGGCTCCGGTCCGTATCACATTCAATAATATCCGAACTATTCCTCAGCTCGCAGGAGTTGCTTCGCGCAACATCGAATCGGATTCCGCACAGTTGCTGGCGGCAATGACCGATACAGAACTTGTTCGTCGTTTGGGTTTCGATGAACCAACGCTCTTTGCTATGTTTATTCCGAACACTTATGAATTCAATTGGAATACAAGCGGTGAGCAGTGGATGGAGCGAATGAAGCGCGAATATGATCGTTTCTGGAATGATCGTCGAAAACATAAGGCCGATTCTCTCGGACTCTCGCCTGTACAGGTGGCAATAATTGCATCAATCATCGAAGAAGAGACGAATAAGGCCGATGAGTTGCCGATAATTGCAGGCATATATATCAACCGTCTGCGTCGCGGAATGTTGCTTCAGGCTTGTCCGACAATCAAGTTCGCACTCGGTGATTTCACGATTCGCCGTGTACTCAAGAAGGATCAGGAAATCGATTCCCCATACAATACGTACAAGTATGTCGGCCTTCCTCCAGGTCCGATTCGTATCCCTTCCGGAGCTGCAATAGATGCAGTTCTTGGTGCGGAAAATCACGACTATCTCTTTATGTGCGCGCGTCCTGATGGCTCTGGACGACACAATTTTGCGAAGACGAATGCCGAACATGCGCGTAATGCTCGCATATATCAAGAGGAACTCAATAAACGGAAAATCTACAGATGATGCAAAATATAAAACCTATAACAAGCGATTCTGGCAGCATCGTTTCGATAAATGGTGCAATGGTTATGCAAGAGGAAAACATCGTCTTGCGTGACGTTAATATCGACATCAAGCAAGGCGAGTTTGTCTATATAATAGGTCGTGTCGGCAGTGGTAAGTCGAGCTTCCTCAAAACTCTTTATGCAGAACTTCCATTTACTGGCGATTCAAGCTTTGTTGTCGGCTATGATTTGGCAACAATATCTCAGAATGAAATACCTTTCTTGCGCCGACGCATGGGAGTCGTCTTCCAGGATTTTCAGCTCCTTTCCGATCGTACGATTTATGACAATCTGGCCTTTGTCCTTCGTGCAACAGGTTGGAAGTCAAAGACTGAGATTGATGCTCGCATCCGCGAAGTGCTCACTCAGGTCGATATGGATCACAAAGGCTATAAAAAGCCTCATCAGCTTTCGGGTGGTGAGCAGCAGCGCATCGCAATAGCCCGTGCATTGCTTAATAGTCCGGACCTTATCATCGCTGACGAGCCTACTGGAAACCTTGACCCGGATACGACGGATGCTCTCATGCAGTTGTTTGTCAGCATCAACAAAGAAGGCCGGACAATAATAATGGCAACTCACAATCAGAATGTTGTCCATTCGTTCCCGGCAAGAACGCTCAAATGCGAAAATTCAAAGATTGAAGAATATACTGACGAACCTTTCGAGTTCGACTTTATGGGCTGAAGCTTAAGACATTATCCTGATGGAAAATAGAACGCATTGGTATGCGATTTACACCAAAAGCCGTTGCGAAAAAAAGGTTGAAGAGTATCTTCGGGCATGTGGCGTAAGGACATATCTGCCTATCAAGAAGGAACTGCACAAGTGGTCCGACCGAAAGAAGTTGGTCGAGGTCCCAATGATCAATTCATATTGCTTTGTTCGTATCGACATCGCGGAGGAGAAAGATAGAATTTATGCTGCTCCGGGATTTGTGGCATTCGTATGCGATCATGGTAAACCTTGTCCTATCCCGCAGTCGGAGATGGATATGATGAAGAAAACTGTTGACAGCACGCTCGAAATACAAGTCGAGATGCGACGTTTGCGTGTTGGCAAGAAGGTGAGAATCTTGACAGGACCGATGACTGGAACGATCGGAACCATCGATCAGCTCAATAAAAACAAAGTGTATATTCATCTCGAAGTTATCGGCATCACGATGATTGTAGATCTTAAGGATGAGCCTGTTTTCGAGACGTATATAGAAAAAGATGAAGATGAAGAATCTTAAATTCCGTAAATATCAAGGCGCTGGAAACGATTTCGTGATGCTCGACAATCTGGATGGAAAATTGCCGGAGTTATCCACATCAGACATAGCGTCAATGTGTGACCGCCGTTTCGGAATAGGCGCCGATGGCATTTTGATAATCAGCAGGGAAAACTCATATAGTTTTCGCATGAAATATTACAACAGCGATGGTTCGCTGGCGTCGTTTTGCGGAAACGGTGCAAGGTGTATTTGCGCATTTGCACAGGAGCTTGGCGTAGTTGAATTCGGAAAAACTTTCGATTTTATAGCTGACGACGGCTCTCATAAAGCCGTGTGTTCCGTGCAATGGGTCGATCTTCAAATGATTGATGTCGATGAGGTAAGGTCGGTTCTTGGTGGATGTTTCCTCAATACGGGTGTCCCTCATTTTGTCAAAATTGTCAGCGATGTTGATTCTGTTGACATCATGCACGAAGCTCCCTCCTACCGCCATGCCGAGGAATTTGGTACGGCTGGTACCAATGTTAACTTTATCTCAATCGAAGCGCCATCATCTATCCGCGTAAGAACATTTGAACGAGGTGTTGAAGGTGAAACCTTGGCTTGTGGAACAGGTATTGTCGCCTCGTCGATTGCTGCGTCAATACAGACGGGCAAAAATGATTTTGACGTTCATGCGCAAGGCGGTAAGCTCAAGGTCCATTTTGTGTCGGATGGCCGAAAATATTCCGACGTATGGCTTTCTGGTCCAGCTGTCAAGGTCTTTGATGGTGTCTGGAATATGGCGTAATTTTTTCACATTTGTTTGCATTTGACATATAATATGTATACCTTTGACACACAATATCAAACAATCATTTGATCATGAAGGTTTCAAAGGTATTAAAAGGCAATCTTGACGGGAAAGATGTTTTCCTCTATCAGCTTTGTGCAGATAATGGAACTTCGATTTGTTTGACAAATATTGGAGGTACGGTTACAAGCATAAAGACTGCTGATCGCAATGGTAAGATAGGAGAGATTACGCTCGGTTTTGACGATCCGATGACTTATGCAGATCCTGAATATCTCTCTTGCGGTTTTTATCTCGGAGCAACGATAGGCCGTTTTGCAAATCGTATCGCAGGCGGTAAATTTACTCTTAATGGAAAGACTTATGAGTTGGAAACCAACGATGGAGAAAACCATTTGCACGGTGGTTCCGGCTCTTTCAATACTAAAATCTGGGATTCGGAAGATTTTAGTTCTGAGGATCGTGTCGGTGTCCGTATGACATACGTAAGTCCTAATATGGAAAACGGTTATCCAGGTGAACTTACAGTTATTGTCGTATTTACACTTAACAGTCGCAACGAATTTATTATCAATTATCAGGCGAAGACGGATAGAGCGACAATCGTAAACCTCACAAATCATAGCTATTTCAACCTTCGTGGTGAAGGTGATATCTTTGACACGAATGTGGTTATGCAAGCCAATAACTACACGCCAAGAGAAGATGATTGCATACCAGACGGAACTATTGAATCAGTCAAGGGAACTCCATTCGATTTTACTTTGGAACATCGTATAGGTGAGCGCATTGCGATGCTTGATGATGGATATGACCATAACTTTGTCATTAATGGCAATGCTGGCGAACTTCGACTTGCTGCAGAAGTCTGGGATGATGAAACAGGTCGAAAAATGGAATTCCTGACGACAGAGCCTGCGTTCCAATTTTATACAGGTTATTATCTCAATGGTAAATATAGTCGTGGCCCATTGAAATTCAATCAGTTCTGTGGTTTTTGCCTTGAGGCACAGCACTATCCTGATTCACCGAATCAGAAGACGTTCCCATCTGTTGTATTGCGTCCGGGTGAGACCTATTCGCAAACGACAGTGTATAAGTTTGGCATAAAGTAATGTCTTGATTATAAATAAATTTGGGCATCTCGACGCTATCGTTGGTGCCCATTTCTTTTTTTGCGATTATGGTATTTAGATGTTGTTGGAAATATTTGATATTGAGCTGCATTGCCCTCGTGTTATTCTCGTGCAAGCGTCACGCACATTCTTCAGATTCAATGGATTACGTCGATGTGGATCTCGATAGCATAACTCGTAGAGGAACTTTGAGGGTTTTGACCGATTTTAATTCTGTCAACTATTTCGTTGTCAAGGATATTGCTGTGGGATATCAATATGATTTGACGGCAGAATATGCGAAACATCTTGGGCTCGATGTCGAACTTATTGTATCTAACGATTATGAGAAAAATATTGAACTCATAGCGTCGGGGAAAGCAGATATTATTGCCACTAGTCTGATTGCTGATACGATAAATGAACATCGAATATCTTTCACAGAGCCGTACGGAAATAGTCGAATAGTGCTCGTTCAGCGCATTAATGAGAATGGTGAACTGATCGAATCTGGCGGTCTTGACCACTTGGCTGAAGATACAGTAAGTGTCCTAGCCAATTCGTTCTATCAGACTGCAATAGAGCAAATTAATGATACGTCATCATTCGATGATATACTGATAGACCCGATAGAATTCTATGACGTTGAGCAATTGATTCAGCTCGTTGCTGAAAGCGAAATCAAATATACTTTTGCTCTGGAAAATATAGCACGTGCAAACAAATGGTACTATTCAAATATCGACGTCCGTACTCCTGTCTCGCCAGACTATGATTTGTCGTGGGGCGTGCGTCCTAATGCAGTAAATCTCAAGTCGGATATCGACAATTGGCTGAGCGAATTCAAGGAAACGCAGCGTTTTAAGCAGATTTTCAGAAAATATGTCATCGATCCTCGCGAACATCGTAGTGCAGTGCAGAAGACATCTGCCGATACGTATTGTTCCGATTTTGAGGATATTATCAAACAGTATTCTGAGGAAGGTCGCTTCGATTGGATGCTTATATCGGCCATAGTCTATCAGGAGTCTCATTTTAATCCTGACGCAAAGAGCTGGGCTGGCGCTTGCGGTTTGATGCAGCTGATGCCAGAAACCGCAGCTCGCTTTGGAGTTGACGATATAAGCCATCCAGAGCAAAATATACAGGCGGGCATACGTTTTTTGAATTGGCTCGATCAGCGACTTGTTAGTTATGTCCCAGACTCAAATGAGCGTACCAAGTTTGCATTGGCAGCCTATAATATTGGATTGGGACATGTCATGGATGCGATGCGTCTTGCGGAAAAACAGGGCTTGAAACCGGATGTGTGGCAATCGAATGTTGAAGTGGCTTTGCTTATGAAGGCAAATGCACAGTTTTATTCCGATCCAGTTGTCAAGCATGGCTATTGCCGTGGTTCAGAGACCATTAATTACGTTCGTAATGTGGTTGAGCGCTATGCAAATTACAAAAGAGAGCTTGGACGATAATTTTGGCACTCATATTTTTGCGTTTTTTTAAAACCATTGTAAATTTGTGAACTCTCGAAAAATATAACATTGCAAAATGAAACAGCGATCTGATATTTCAATTCATTTGATAATCTGTTTTGCATTAGTGGTTATTCCATTTGCAATTCAGTTGGAAAGTTCGATAACGCTTCGATTTATGCGCCATTTTTGGCTTATGGTTTTCGGACTTATCTTGACTTTCTATTCGAATTATCTCTATGCAATAGACAAACTGCTCTATAAGCGTAAGTATTTTTTCTTCTTGCTCTTTAATTTGGCGATGTTTGCAATATACTACTTTGTAGATGTCGCTGTGGAACAGATTGTTATCACTCTCGACGGAATCCCGCGTCACCATCATCGTTCCGGTTTGATGCAGACAATGTATTTCTACAACAAGATTATCCTTATGGCTCTTGGTGTCGGAACAGCTATCGCTTTGCGATACTACAAGCATCTTGCGGATATCGAAAAAGAACGTGAACAGCTTAAGACTGAGAAACTTACATCTGAAATTTCAATGCTGAAATATCAGATTCAACCGCATTTTCTTTTCAATACGCTAAATAATATCTACGCGCTGGTTGCAAAGTCTCCGTCCGATGCACAGAAAGCAATACATTGTCTTTCAAAGATGATGCGTTACATTTTGTATGAAAACACGACAGATACGATTGGATTGTCAAAGGAAATCGAATTTATTGAAAATTATAATAGCCTCATGCTTTTGCGTTTGTCGCATTGTGTTGATGTGAAATTCGATGTGCCAGAACTAAATGGTGATGAGCAGATTCCACCTTTGTTGCTTATTCCTCTTATCGAAAATGCGTATAAGCATGGTGTTTTGCCAGAAGGCAATTCGTTTATTCATAGCAAGTTGACTATGGATGGAACAAATGTAGTATTTGAAGTGAGCAATAGTATGTGTGCACAGCCGATGGAAGACCGTTCGCATTCTGGCATCGGAATCCAGAATCTTCAGAAACGATTAGACATAATCTATGGCGATAGTGCATCGTTTACGGCAGCACCAAGTGCTGACGGTACGTCTTTTGACGCAAAACTCACAATACCGATAATAAAGAATAACGGGATAGATTAATGGAGAAGATAAGAACTCTCGTTGTCGACGATGAGCCGCTTGCGCTTGAAATGGTCGCTGACTATGTAAATCAAACACCTTTTTTGTCATTAGTGTCAAGCTGTGCGAATGCCAAGGATGCTTTTGATGAGATTTCTAAAGGCGATATACAACTTGTGTTTTGCGATATCCAGATGCCTGGTGTTTCGGGGCTTACACTAACGAAGATGCTTTCGGCACTCGAAAAGCGTCCGCATGTCATTTTTACAACAGCCTATCCCCAATATGCCCTTGATGGATTTAAACTTGATGTAATCGATTATCTCCTCAAGCCATTCGATATGGACGAATTCCTAAAGGCCGCAACGAAAGCAAAGCGTATGCTCGAATTGGAAGAACAGGCAAGTGTCAGCTTGTCTGGCTCTACTTCAGCGCAGCAGCCTACTGAACCAGTTGAAGGACAGGACTTCTTCTTTGTAAAAAGCGAGTATAAGCTTGTTAGGATTAATAAATCAGAGGTGATATACATTGAAGGATTGAAGGATTATATCAAGATTCATCTTGATCAGGCTCCAAAACCTATTCTTACATTGATGAGTCTTAAAGATATGATGCAGAAGCTAAATGGTTCGCCTTTCGTACGCGTTCATCGTTCTTTTATTGTCAATACATCTTTCATTCGTGGTGTTGAACGTGGACAGATTGCGATGTCGCAAGGCTCGTGTGTGCCTATTGGCGACCAGTATAAGCAGCAGTTTAACGAAGTTATAAGCGGTAAAATATTCTAGTACAGAGCTGTATGAATGTTTGGTATTTGGTTGCTATCTATATCGTACTGATCTCCATCATAACATTTATTGCTTACGCAATTGACAAAAGGAAGGCAAGGAAAGGAAAATGGAGAACGCCGGAATCGACTTTGATTGGTCTTGCGGTTGTCGGCGGTTCGGTTGGAGCGCTTCTGGCCATGAAATTCTTGCGTCATAAGACACAGCATAAGAAGTTCTATATTGGAGTTCCTTTGATATTCTGTATTCAAATTGTACTTGTTGTCTATGCATTGTTTGTATAGACAAGTAAATTTTGTCGCAGTAGTCTTCTCTCTTTTTGGTGATAAAAAAAGCCTTGCTTTCCCGAAGAAAAGCAAGGCTTATCTATTTTAGATCAGTATTGACTTATACAAGACCCTGAGCGATCATTGAGTCAGCAACCTTGATGAAGCCGCCGATGTTAGCGCCCTTCACGTAGTTGATACGACCGTCAGCTTCCTTACCGTACTTAACACAAGTAGCGTGGATGTTGACCATGATCTGGTGGAGCTTAGCATCAACTTCCTCACGTGTCCATGGAAGACGCATTGAGTTCTGAGTCATTTCGAGACCTGAAGTTGCTACACCACCTGCGTTAGATGCCTTACCTGGAGCGTAGAGAATCTTAGCTGCCTGGTAAACTGCGATTGCCTCGTTTGTTGAAGGCATGTTAGCACCCTCAGCGATGAGCTTAACACCATTTGCGATGAGAGCCTTAGCGTCATCCTCCTGGATTTCGTTCTGAGTTGCACATGGGAGAGCTACGTCTGCCTTAGTGTTCTTCCAAGGCTTCTGGCCCTCGAAGTACTTAGCTGAAGGATACTTGTCAGCATATTCCTTGATACGGCCACGCTTAACGTTCTTGAGCTCCATGATGTATGCGAGCTTCTCAGCTGTGATACCGTCTGCATCGTAGATATAGCCGTTAGAGTCAGATGCTGTAACAACCTTTGCACCGAGCTGAGTTGCCTTTTCGATAGCGTACTGAGCAACGTTACCAGAACCTGATACCATAACAGTCTTGCCCTTGAAGTCCTGACCCTGAGTTGCGAGCATTTCAGCAGCGAAGTAAACTACGCCATAACCTGTTGCTTCAGGACGGATGAGTGAACCACCCCACTCGAGAGCCTTACCAGTGAGGACACCAGTGAACTCGTTGCGGAGACGCTTGTACTGACCGAAGAGATAACCGATCTCACGACCACCTACGCCGATATCACCTGCAGGAACGTCAGTGTCAGCACCGATATGCTTAGAGAGCTCTGTCATGAAGCTCTGGCAGAAACGCATTACTTCAGCGTCAGACTTGCCCTTTGGATCGAAGTCTGAACCACCTTTGCCACCACCCATTGGGAGGGTAGTCAAGCTGTTCTTGAGAACCTGCTCGAAAGCAAGGAACTTGAGGACACCAAGGTTTACAGTTGGGTGAAGACGGAGACCGCCTTTGTAAGGACCGATAGCGCTGCTCATCTGGATACGGAAACCGCGGTTGATCTGGATTTCGCCCTTGTCGTCCATCCAAGGTACACGGAAGATGATTACACGCTCTGGCTCTGCCATGCGCTCAAGAATCTTAGCCTTTGCATACTTAGGATTCTCGTTGATGAATGGGAGGAGCGATTCAGCTACCTCACGAACTGCCTGGTGGAATTCAGGCTCACCTGGGTTCTTAGCGATGATTTTCGCCATGAACTCGTTCAACTGTGCTTCAATGTTTGCCATTTTTTTATATGGTTAAAGTTGTTATTTTTAGTTTAACGATTGCAAAGTTAAAGTAAAAGTGTGGAATAAACAACAAATTGGCGAAAATTTTAACAAAAAATATAAAAACTATTAGCGTGGGCGTTTTTTCAACTGTTGCAGCATGTTCCCCGATGTCCTATTTCTTGTCTTGTATTATAATCTATTGTCGCTTTTTTGATTTTTTTGTCCATTTTTGAATATCTTTCAGTATTTTTGCAATGTTGTGTATTTTGGAATATGATGTATAGATTTTTATTGATATTCAGTTTAATCGGATGTTTCTTCCTCTCAGCATGTGATGATATTTCGCATGAGACTAAGGAGTATCATGAAGACGATACTTATTCTGATGAGTTGGAAGCTGCGATGGAACTTCTCGATGCAAACATGGGAAATTCCAAGGCTTTGACGTATGCGGACGTTGTGATTTCATTGGCAAACGACGAGAATGCCACAGAACAATTGTATTATGGTATTACTCAGAAAATGACCATTTACATGGGTATGGCTGAGTATGGCAAGCTCGAGAACTTTGTCGACAGCGTATATGAGCATACGGGTTTGGCCAATGATGAATATTACTATGGATATAGCGTTTTTCTGCGCTCGTTGTCAAATATTGAGCAGGGTAAGTTTAAAATTGCGATCCGATATGCTCAGGAGTTATATGATGCGAGCAAGGATGAGTCGTATATTGCGCGTGCGGTAGAGGACAGTTTGGATATCAATCTGCCTCAGTATATACGAAACAGATGTAACGCCTTGACATGTCTTGGCCTTGCAAATCGAGAAATGGGACAGGTCGATGCAGCCATGTCTTTCTTCGATGAAGGTATTTCCATCTGTAGCGAATTCTTGTCGGGGTCTGATTCTCGTGTGGCAGAACAGGCAATGTTGCTCCAGCTCGAGATGATGAGTTATAAGATGGAGAGTGCATTGAAGTATTCTGATAAAGATGCTGCTTTGAATATAACAAGATCTTTTGAATCGGCTTTGGAATCTTACGAGGCTAATTTGGTCTCTTTAGAGGAGAATGAAGAAGACGATTATGACAACAACGCAATGAAGATGCAGCAACTCCATTTGATCATTCAAACAACATACGCATCAATATATTGCGACTTGAATAATCCTGAAGCGGCTAGAGAGCATCTTGAGAAAGCACGCGGTATTCTTGAAAACGTGGATATGATGGACCACTCGTCTGCAGGATTGCATGCGGCGAGGGCAAAATATTATACCCTTGTTGGTCAGGAAAGATTGGCAATCGCTTATTCCGATAGTGCGGCGTCATATTTCCATAGAGCATCAAAACCTTCTGCTGAAATTGAAATGCTCAAATTGAAAGTCCATTCGATTCATAAGGCCCGTGCCTTTGAGGATGAATATGGCATTTTCCAAAGAATATTGGCATTGAGCGATTCTGTTGCTGATCAACGTCAGAATTCGCAGATTGAGCAGATGCAGACAATATATGGTTTTGATAAATTGTCGGCCGATAATGAAAGACTTGCGCAAGAACGTATGCTCTGGATTTTGATTTCGATAGTTGTCGTCATGGGCGCATTGATCGTTATTGTCTTTCTTAATCACCGAAAGAGTAAAGAGAAACAGAAGATATTGAGCCAGCAAAAAGAATTGCTCGAGACAGAAGTTGCTCGCCAGACTGCCGAGTTGCGTGAACAGAAGAATGAAATTGAACAGAAGAATAGAGATATTACAGATAGTATTACGTATGCTGAGCGAATTCAGAGTTCGATTTTGCCGGATTTGGCTACGTATAATCACGGTATAGAAGGAGCGTTTGCCTTCTTTATACCGTGCAATATCGTCAGTGGTGACTTCTATTGGGCAACAAAGCATGGCGATAATCTGGTAATAGCATGTTCTGACTGTACGGGTCATGGTGTTCCCGGTGCATTCGTGTCGATGATCGGTTCTACGAGTCTTAACGAGATTACGTCTGGACCAGAACTGATGGAGCCGGGTGAAATCTTGGAATCGCTTGATAGAAACATATTCAAGGTGCTTGGACAGAATGGTGGCGAAGCACGAGATGGTATGGATATATCTCTGATTTCATACAATCCAAACACACATATAGTGAAGTGTGCAGGAGCTAAGCGTCCTGTCTATCTTTTCCGTGCAGACGGAGAACTCGTTGAGTTTAAGGGAACAAAACGAAGTATTGGCGATACCGATGAGTTGAGCCGAACAAAACCATTTGAAACGCAGGAGTTCGAAGTGTCGGCAGGAGATACGATCTATATGTGTTCTGATGGTTTGGGTGACCAGTTTGGAGGTCAGGAAAAGAATGGTCCTAACGGAAAGCGACTTATGTCCGGCGGTTTAAAGAAGATGCTTGCACAAGTTCGTACTGTACCGATTGCTCAACAGCGCGATTTGACAGAGAAGCTTTATTGGGAATGGCGAGGAACGTGCCCGCAACTTGATGACATCTCATTGGTTGGTATCCGTTTCTAAATGTATGATTTCAATAAATTTTAATCATATGAAGAAGGTCGCATTAGGCATAGATATCGGTGGTACTAATACAGCCGTTGGTGTCGTTGATCAAGAAGGATCTGTTTTGTCGAAAACGTCAATTCCAACTCCTAAGAATGGAAATGTGGATAGTTATGTCGCAGGTATAACTTCAACGGTACGTGGACTGATCAAGGATTTGAAAGAGTCTGTTGACGTAGAAGGTATTGGTATCGGTGCGCCAAATGCGAATTATTATACTGGCAATATTGAGCAGGCACCAAATCTGTCGTTCAAGGGAGTCGTACCGCTTGTCGAGCTTTTGAAAAAGGCAATGCCGGAGATGAAGAATATCGCGCTAACAAATGATGCAAATGCGGCAGCAATGGGCGAGATGATTTACGGCGGAGCAAAGGGTATGAAAAACTTTGTGATGTACACTCTTGGCACTGGAGTCGGTTCTGGTCTTATTGTAAATGGTGATCTCGTATATGGCCATGATGGCTTTGCAGGTGAGTGTGGACACACGATGCTTGTGCCTGGTGGCCGCGCCTGTGGTTGTGGCATAAATGGCCATCTTGAGTCGTATTGCTCTGCGGGCGGCATGAAGCGAACAGCTTTTGAGCTTATGGCATATTATAATGCAAATGATTCGCTCCTCGCCGAGAAATCATTCAAGGATCTTGAGTCTAAAGATATTTATGATGCGGCAGTCAAGGGTGATAAGATAGCTCTTCAGGTATTCGAGGTGACAGGTGATTATCTCGCACGAGGTTTGGCTGATACCATACATCACACAAGTCCTGAGGCAATTTTCATTTTTGGAGGTCCAACGGCGGCGGGTGATTTGATTTTTGAACCAATCAGAAAGAATCTTGACAAATATTTGCTCCCGACATTCCGTGGTAAGGTAAAAATACTTCCGTCAAAATTGAAACTCGGTGATGCCGCTATCGTCGGGGCTTCGTCATTGGTTTGGAAAGAAATACAAAAAACATTGAGTTAATAGAGTTTGAAAACAAACAGCGTAAATCGAACAATCCGTTGTGCCTGGGAAACGATGATTAAATACAATCCAAACTGATGTTTTTTTTTGTGTGTGTATTCTCGATTGCTCGGGATGTAATGAGTCCGATTTTTACCATTTTTAAGAAAAAAGTACATTTGTATTGTTGAAACATTGACTTTTTATACATGTTTCAATGTTTTTAAACTATCTTTGCAGACGTCAAGTAGATGCGTACAAATTACAACGCTTGAAATAATTCATAATTTAATAAACCAAATAATACACGTAACAAAAAATGAGTGTAATTGAAGCTCTTTCGAACAATGGCTTTGAGACAATTGATTACATTGTTTTCGCTGTTTACATTGTTATTCTTGTCGGCATGGGTATGTTCCTAAGCCGTGGCAAAAAAGGCGAGGAGAAATCTTCTACGGATTACTTCCTTGCAGGTAATACTCTTACATGGTGGGCTGTCGGTGCTTCGCTTATTGCTGCGAACATTTCTGCAGAGCAGTTCATTGGAATGTCGGGTTCTGCGTTTAATAGCGGTATCGCTATGGCGGCATACGAACTTATGGCAGCTGCGACATTGATTGTCGTCGGCAAATTCCTTTTGCCTCTCATGATTGAGAAGAAGATTTTTACCATTCCTCAGTTCCTTTCAGATCGTTACAATTGGGGTGTGGGTTTGTCATTCTCCATCTTCTGGCTCTTCCTCTATGTGTTCATTAACCTTACATCTGTAGCATGGTTGGGTGCATTAGCGATTAAGCAAATTCTTGGTCTGCCTGCTGTCGCTGGTACGCTATTCGGTATGCAGGTTGATTTCACATTGCTCGTGATAATCCTCTTCCTGTTCTTGATTGCCGGTATATACTCAATTTATGGAGGTCTTGCTTCTGTGGCATGGACTGACGTTATGCAGGTAACATTCCTTGTTGGTGGCGGCCTTGTCACTGCATATGCAGCACTCAGTGTTATTGCGACAGATATGAATCTTGACGGAGGCGCAATAGGTGCATTGGGACACATCACGGACTATCTCGCGACAATTCCGGGTGACCACCATTTTAATCTTGTGGTAACTCGTAATCCGGAAATCGCAAACATTACGGAAGATCCATATTTTGATATCCCGGGTATCGTTGTAATTGTTGGTGCTCTTTGGTTGACAAACCTCGGTTATTGGGGCTTTAATCAGTATATTATCCAGAAGGGTCTTGCTGCAAAATCACTTGCAGAAGCGAAGAAAGGTATGATTTTCGCAGCATTCCTCAAGATTCTCATTCCGTTCATTGTTTGTATTCCTGGTGTATGTGCATTCTACATTATGAATGCACCAGAGTGTGCAGATCTTAGAGCCACTCTCGCAGGTAGCATCGAGCGTTCAGATGATGCGTATCCATTCCTTATTCGCAACTTTACTCCAGTGTTTGTTAAGGGTCTCAGCTTTGCAGCCCTTGCTGCCGCTGTAATTTCTTCGTTGGCATCAATGTTCAACTCTACTTCTACGATCTTTACAATGGACGTGTACAAGAAGTTCATAAACAAGAACTGTCCAGATGAAAAGCTCGTAGGTGTTGGTCGAATCACATCTATATGTGCGCTTCTTTTGGCTCTTCTCGCGGTATATCCAATTATGGGAGGCGCAGACCAGGCATTCCAGGTTATTCAGGAATATTCAGGATTTGTATATCCGGGTATTGTTGTGATATTTGGTCTTGGTCTTCTCTGGAAACGTGCAAGTGGTGCTGCTGCCGTTGCTGCTGCAATTGGAACGTTTGCATTCTCAATACTCTTTAAATTCGCACTTCCAGATGTTCCATTCCTTCTCCGAATGGGTTACGTATTCGTATGCCTCGTCGTTGTATTCTTGGGCATGTCGCTTATGAGTAAAAAGACGGTTGCTGCAGAGGAGCTTACGGAGAGTCAGGTTAAGACACAGTTGTTCTGGTCATATGTATGCCTTGCAGTTGGAGCAATTTGCATTGTTGTCGGTCTTGTCTCAATGTCTGTAGATTGGATGGTATATTATGGTTTTGAAGCAATATTCTTCACGGCAGCCATGTTCCTGACATTAGGAATTTACCTCCGTTCAAATGCACTTGACAAAGTTCAGGACGAAAAGTCTATCGGCATTGATCTTGATATCTTTAAGACAGATCGTGCATTTAATATCGGAGCAATCGGAGTTGTTGTTATCCTTGTTGTACTTTATGCTGCACTTTGGTAATAACAGACAATAGTCAAAGATAAAAAAGATAACCACGGATTAACCTTTTGGCCTTCCGTGGTTATCATATTATAAAAGGTATTTTGTCACAATAAAGATATTATTATGTTGGAAGAATTAAAAGAAAAGGTATTTAAGGCCAACCTCGACTTGGTGAAGCAGGGCCTTGTAATCTTTACATGGGGAAATGTTTCAGGTATCGACCGCGAGAAGGGTCTCGTGGTAATAAAGCCATCGGGCGTCGACTATGACTCTATGAAGGCTTCTGATATGGTGGTAGTGGACCTCAACACCGGCAAGGTAGTGGAGGGCGACCTCAATCCATCGTCAGACACCCCAACCCACCTCGTGCTCTACAGGGCATTCCCAAACATCAAGGGTGTGGTTCACACTCACTCTACCTACGCCACAGCATTCGCTCAGGCAGGTCAGGACATTCCAAACATCGGCACCACACACGCCGACTACTTTTACAAGGCTATCCCTTGCACACGCGACATGACTAAGGAAGAGGTTGAAGGTCAGTATGAGCTTGAGACTGGCAACGTTATCGTTGACGAGATTCTCAACATCCGCAAGATCAACCCAGACCACACTCCTGCCGTTCTCGTTAAGAACCACGGTCCTTTCTCATGGGGTACTTCGCCAGACAACGCTGTGTATAACGCAAAGGTTATGGAGCAGGTAGCTCAGATGGCTTTCATCAGCTTTAGCATAAACCCTATGACAACGATGAATCCATTGCTGGTTGAGAAGCATTACATGCGCAAGCATGGTCCAAACGCATACTATGGCCAGAAAGGACAGAAACACTAGTTGTTAATAAAAACTACGAAATTAAAAATAAATAATAACAACAAGAAATAGGAATTGAGCTTGTCTCTTAATTCTTAAATCTTAATTCTTGATTAGAATTATGTTTGAAAATTTAGAACTTTGGTGGGTGACTGGTGCGCAGTTGCTTTATGGAGGTGACGCAGTCGTAGCTGTCGATGGTCACTCAAAGGAAATGGTAGAAGGTCTTAACAAGACAGGCATCATTCCTATCAAGGTAGTATATAAGGGCACTGCAAACAGCAGCAAAGAAGTTGAGGCTGTAATGTCAGAGGCAAGCAACTCTCCAAAGTGTGCAGGTGTTATCACTTGGATGCATACATTCTCTCCAGCCAAGATGTGGATCAAGGGACTTCAGGCTCTCAAGAAGCCTCTTCTCCATTTCCACACTCAGTATAATGCAGAGATTCCATGGGACACAATGGATATGGACTTCATGAACCTCAACCAGTCGGCTCACGGCGATATCGAGTTTGGCCACATCTGCACTCGTATGCGTGTGCCTCGTAAGGTTGTCGTTGGCTACTGGAAGAGCGAAGAGGCTCAGAAGAAGATAGCTGTTTGGGCTCGTGCCGCAGCTGCTGTAGCCGATGCTCACGACGTTCGCTGCTTGATGTTTGGTATGAACATGAACAATGTTGCCGTAACTGATGGCGACCGCGTTGAGTTCGAGCAGCGTCTCGGCTACCACGTTGACTACTATCCAGTTTCTTCTTTGATGGACTACTTCAAGAAGGTGACTGACGCTGAGGCTGACGCTCTCGTTGAGGAGTACAAGAAGCTCTATACTATCAAGATCGACGAGAGTGGTGAGAAGGTATATTGGGAGAAGGTTAAGAATGCTGCAAAGGCTGAAATCGCTATCCGTCGTGTTTTGAAGGACGAGAATGCTACTGCATTCACTACTAACTTCGACGACCTTGGCGACGCTGATATCAACGATCCAAACTTCTGTGGTTTCGACCAGATTCCGGGTCTCGCTTCACAGCGTCTGATGGCCGATGGTATCGGTTTCGGTGCTGAAGGTGACTGGAAGACTGCTTGTCTCTACCGCTCAATATGGTTCATGAACCAGGGCTTGCCAAAGGGTTGCTCATTCCTCGAGGACTATACTCTCAACTTTGCTGCTGACTGCACTTCTTCACTTCAGAGCCACATGCTCGAGGTTACTCCACTCATCGCTTCTGATAAGCCAAAACTCGAGGTTCACCACCTCGGTATCGGTATCCGCAAGCAGCAGACTGCTCGTCTCGTGTTCACTTCAAAGACTGGCGCTGGTTGCAAGGCTACTATCGTTGACCTCGGCAACCGTTTCCGTCTCATCACAAGCGATGTAGAGTGCATCGAGCCTAAGCCAATGCCTAAGCTCCCTGTAGCTTCTGCTCTCTGGGTTCCACAGCCAACATTCGAGATCGGTGCTGGCGCTTGGATTCTCGCTGGTGGTACTCACCACTCTGCATTCTCATACGACATCACTGCCGAGTACTGGGAGGATTTCGCTGAGATGACTGGCATCGAGTTTATCGGCATCAGCAAGGATACCACAATCAGTGGCTTCAAGCAGCAGCTCAGAAATAACGAAGTATATTATATACTTAATAAAGCACTTAAATAAACCTAAATTCAATGAACGCAAAAGATATAATTTCGTCTGGTAAGGCCATCCTTGGTATTGAGTTTGGCTCTACACGTATCAAGGCCGTATTGGTCGACCAGGATAATAAGCCTATCGCTCAGGGTAGCTTCGGCTGGGAAAACCAGTTGGTTGATAACCTCTGGACGTATAGCATCGACATCATCTGGAAAGGTCTTCAGGATTGTTATGCCGACCTCTGCAATGACGTTAAGAAGCAGTATGGCTGTGAGATAACCAATCTCGCAGCAATAGGTATCAGCGCCATGATGCACGGTTATATGGCTTTCAACGAGAAGGACGAAATCCTCGTGCCATTCCGCACATGGAGAAACACTAATACAGGTGCCGCAGCTGCTGAGCTCTCTAAGCTCTTCAACTACAATATTCCTCTCCGTTGGTCTATCTCGCACCTCTATCAGTGCATCCTCAACAACGATGCTCACGTCAAGGACATCAAGTTCCAGACTACTCTTGCTGGTTACATCCACTGGCAGCTCACTGGCGAGAAGGTTCTCGGCGTAGGCGACGCTTCAGGTATGATTCCTGTTGACCCACAGACTAAGACTTACAATGCCGAGATGGTCAACAAGTTCAACAAGCTCATCGCTCCTAAGGGCTACAACTGGACTCTCCTCGACATCTTCCCTAAGGTGCTCGTCGCAGGTGAAAACGCAGGTAAGCTGACTGCAGAGGGTGCTAAGAAGCTCGACGTTTCTGGCAAGCTCCAGGCTGGTATCCCATTCTGTGCTCCAGAAGGTGACGCAGGCACTGGTATGGTTGCTACCAACGCTGTTAAGCAGCGCACTGGTAATGTCTCGGCTGGTACTTCTTCGTTCTCGATGATCGTTCTCGAGAAGGACCTCACTAAGCCATACGAAGCTATCGATATGGTGACTACACCAGACGGCAGCCTCGTGGCTATGGTTCATTGCAACAACTGTACTTCCGACCTCAATGCTTGGGTTGGTCTCTTCAAGGAGTCACTCGAACTCATGGGACAGAAGGTCGATATGGACGAACTCTATGGCAAGCTCTATAACAACGCTCTTACTGGCGATGCCGATTGTGGTGGCCTCTTGGCTTACAACTATATCTCTGGTGAGCCTGTAGCCGATGCTTCTCTTACTGAGGGTCGTCCTATGTTCGTTCGCTCTGCCAACGACAAGTTCAACCTCGCTAACTTCATGCGCGTTCACCTCTATGGTTCTATCGGTGTGTTGAAGCTCGGCAACGACATCCTTCTCAAGGAAGAGAAGATCAAGATCGACCGCATCACTGGTCATGGTGGTCTGTTCCGCACTAAGGGCGTCGGTCAGCGCGTTCTCGCTGCTGCTCTCAACTCACCAATCTCTGTAATGGAGACTGCTGGCGAGGGTGGTGCTTGGGGTATCGCACTCCTCGCTGCATACGTTGTCAACAACGACAAGAAGCAGAATCTTGCCGATTGGCTCGATGCCAAGGTATTTGCAGGCAACACTGGTGTCTCTATTGCTCCTACTAAGGAGGATGTTGAAGGCTTCAACAAGTACATCGAGACATACAAGGCAGGTCTCGCAATCGAGAAGATGGCCGTTCAAGCTAAGTCTTAAATGAAAATAAATCCTGATTTCTGTCTTGCAACAGGAGTCGGGATGTTTTCGAATTGATAAACAAATAAGAAAATTAAATCTATGAAACTTAAGATTATTGGTGCAAGCGCAATGGCCGCTTTGTTGGTCGCTTGTGCACAGCCTGCAAAGGAGGAGTGCGGAAAGCAACTCGGTCTTTGTCCAAAGTCATTCGGTGAGGCCACAGTTGATGGCAAGACCGTTAAGCTCTACACATTGAAGAACGATTCTACCGGTATGGTGGCTCAGTTTACAAATATTGGTGCAAAACTGGTTTCTCTCTATGTGCCTGATGCTAATGGCGAATTTGCAGATGTGGTTTGTGGCTATGCAACAGTTGGCGAGTATGTCGCATGTGATCAGAAAGCCGGTGTCGGTGAGTCTTTCTTCGGCGCAACAATAGGCCGTTATGGCAACCGTATTAATGGTGGCAAATTCTCTATTGATGGTGTTGAATATCAGGTTGAAATCAACGAAAATGGCGTTAATTCGCTCCATGGCGGCAGCAAGGGTTTCTTTGGCGTGATTTTCGATGCAAATCAGGTTGATGACAAGACGATTGAGTTTACATATAAGTCGATTGATGGCGAAATGGGTTATCCTGGTAACCTTGACATGAAGCTCACATATTCACTTTGTGATTGTGGCTCGTTGAAGCTTGAGTATGAGGCAACAACAGATAAGCCAACGGTTGTGAACTTGACACACCATTCATTCTTCAATCTTGGTGGCGAAGGCGATTCGACGATCTGTGACGAGAAGATACAGATTTTTGCCGACAATATCACTCCAGTTGATGGAAATCTTATTCCAACAGGCGAGTTGATGCCAGTAGAAGGCACTCCATTTGATCTTCGCGAGTCTGCATTGATTGGCGATGGAATCAATGCAGATGATGAGCAGATTAAGCTCGGTGGCGGCTATGACCACAACTGGGTTCTCTCTTCGGAAATTGATGCAGAAACAGGTCTTCGCATGGCTGCAAAAGTTGTTGATCCAAGTGGTCGCACAATGACTGTACTCACAACAGAACCAGGCTTGCAGTTCTATGCTGGCAACTTCATGAATGCTACTCAGAAGGGCAAGTCAGGCGTGCTTTATCCATATCGCTCGGCAATCTGTCTTGAGACTCAGCATTTCCCAGATTCGCCAAACCACGAGAACTTCCCATCGACAGTTCTTCGTCCTGGTGAAAAATACAGCCATGTTTGTATCTACAAGTTTGGCGTAGAAAAGTAAGAAATGTTTTTTCCCATAAGTCAAAGAGCGGCAGGTTTTTGTCGCTCTTTTTTTTGTTCTTGCGAAATGATGAACCGATGGCAATTATTTTTGTTTCTTTACATAAATTATGTATATTTGCGTAGGAAAGGTGCGTTGCAAAAGGTGTCTTTCTGGGCTCTCGTGAGCAATGCAAATGAATTTTTATTTTACAAATTAATAGATGCAAAGCGCAATGGCAACATTGAATGAAAAATTGGGTCTTTGTCCAAAGGCCTTTGGTGAAGCCACAGTTGATGGCAAGGTAGTAAAGCTCTATACTCTCAAGAATGAGAAAACTGGTATGGTAGCGCAGTTGATCAATCACGGTGCAAAGTTGGTTACTCTTTATGTGCCAGATGCAAAGGGCGAATTTGCCGACGTCGTTCTTGGCTATAGCACATTGGCAGAATATCTTGCATGTGACAATGCAAAGGGAGTAGGCGAACCATTTTTCGGTGCAACAATCGGTCGCTACGGCAACCGTATCGGCAAGGGTAAGTTCTCTATCGATGGCGTAGAATATCAAGTTGAAATCAATGAGAACCAAAACTCTCTCCATGGCGGTACACAGGGTTTCTATGCAAAAGCCTTCGATGCAAATCAGATTGATGACAAGACAATTGAGTTTACATACACTTCTGCCGACGGCGAAATGGGCTACCCAGGCAACCTCACAATGAAACTCACATACACTCTCTGTGACTGTGGTTCATTGAAGCTTATCTACTCGGCTACAACAGATAAGCCTACACTTTGCAACCTCACTCACCACTCGTTCTTTAACCTCTCTGGTGAGGGCAACCCAACAATCTGCGACGAAAAAATCCAGATCTTTGCCGACAATATTACCCCAGTAGATAACGCTCTTATCCCAACAGGCGAAATCATGCCAGTTGACGGAACTCCATTCGACCTCCGTAAACTTACTGTAATCGGCGATGGCATCGATGCCAACCACGAGCAGATCAAACTCGGTGGCGGTTACGACCACAACTGGGTTCTTTCAGAAAAACCTGATGCCGAGGGCCTCCGTAAGGCTGCTTTGGTAGTCGACGACAAGAGCGGTCGTACTATGACCGTCCTCACAACTGAGCCTTCTATGCAGTTCTATGCTGGCAACTTCCTCAATGGTACTCAGAAGGGAAAGAGCGGCATCATGTACGCTCGCCGTTCTGCATTGTGTCTCGAAACACAGCATTATCCAGATTCACCAAACCATGCGAACTTCCCATCGACAGTTCTTCGTCCTGGTGAGACATACAATCATGTATGTATTTACAAGTTTGATGTTAAGAAGTGATCTTCTGAAAATTCAATAAAATGGACTGCGAGCAACGAGATTTTTCTTGTTGCTCGTTTTTTTTTAGAGCGTTAGTTTTTCGTTAAAAATGTGTGATATTTGTAAATGTGCATGTCAAAAATTGGGCAAAATTGAAAAGTGGACTTTGCAAAATCGTGCAAAATAAAAAAGATGTTTTGTAACATTTTTATTGTAATTTTTTGAAAAATAAGATGTTGCGTGAGTATGTGTCCAAAAAGTTTATTTAAAATCTCTTTAAATAGGTTGACGCGCTTTTCTATTTGACGTGGGAGTTATAAATTTGACGTAGCAAATGTGGGAAAATGCAGTGTATGGAATGCATTTTTCGATGTATGTCTGATGGCAAATAGAAAAGTCATAGAGCACGAAGGCATTGTCAGAGAGGTGCGAGGCACATTGTTGACGGTCGAAATTCTGAGCAAGTCTGCTTGTTCGGGATGTGAGGCGAGGTCTTTGTGTTCGTCGTCGGAACAGAAGACGAAGTTGGTTGAAACCGAAGCCGCAGATGGCGAGACATATTCCATTGATGAAGAAGTTGTCGTTGTCGGTTCGGAATCTATGGGCATTGTCGCAGTTGTTTTGTGCTATGTCGTTCCTGTAGTCTTGATGGTTGTGATGATGGCTGTATTAGGTGGTATGGGGCAGAGCGATGTTGTCTGTGGCTTGGCGGCAATTGGCGTTCTGGTTCCATATTTTTGTGTGATTTATCTGCTCAGAGATACACTGAAGAGGAATTTTAAGTTTAAAACAAAAAAAATAAATAAATAAACATGGAAGCTGTTTTTATAACAATTGCAGTCTTGGCTGTGCTAGGCTGCGTGGCAGCAGTGATACTCTATTTTGTTTCGCAGAAATTCAAGGTCTATGAAGATCCGAAAATCGGCGAAGTGGAAGAGGTATTGCCAGGTGCCAATTGTGGCGGATGCGGTTTCGCGGGATGTCATGCAATGGCAGAGGCATTGGCCAAGGCCGATGACATAAGCGCATTGTCTTGTCCTGTAGGTGGTTCTGCTGTGATGTCTCAGGTTGCCGCCATTTTAGGCAAGAGCGTTGCAGAATCGGCACCGAAATTGGCCGTGGTCCGTTGTTCTGGTTGCACGGTTGGCGAAAATGCTAATCGCCAGAAGACGTTGAGCTATGATGGCGCAAAGTCATGCGCAATTGCTTCGACACATTTTGCAGGTGATACGGCTTGTTCATACGGCTGTCTCGGTCTTGGCGATTGTGTCAAGGTGTGTCAGTTCAATGCAATCAAGGTGAATCCTGAGACGGGGCTTGCTGAAGTTGATGAAGCGAAATGTGTTGCGTGTGGCGCTTGTGCAAAGGCTTGTCCAAAGCAGATCATAGAGATCCGCGACAAGGGCCGTGTCGTGAAAGATCAGGCACGTCGCGTGTGGGTAAGCTGCGTAAATAAGGACAAGGGTGCGGTTGCAATGAAAGCTTGTAAATCGTCATGTATCGGTTGTGGCAAGTGTGCAAAGGTTTGCAAGTTTGAGGCCATTACAATTGAAGGCAATGTTGCTCATATCGACAATGACAAGTGTAAGGCTTGTGGTATGTGCATCAATGAGTGTCCAAAGAAAGCAATTCTGGCGACTTTTGAACCACCTGTAAAGCCTGCTCCAAAGCCTGCGGAGACTCCTGCTCCAACAGAGCAGAAAGTTGCAGCAGCCGAGGTGAATAAACCAGATCAGCAGTAGTATTCCGAATTATTTTGCGATAATTCGTATTTCATAAATCGTAATAAAGATTTTATGTTGAAGACATTTTCAATAGGAGGCATACATCCGGAAGAGAATAAACTCTCGGCTGGAAATGCTCTGAAACAATTCAAGTTGCCTGCCGACATAAAGGAAGTGAAAATTCCTGTGGCTCAGCATATTGGCGCTCCTGCTCAGCCTGTCGTGGCTGTTGGCGATGATGTAAGAGTCGGCCAAGTAATTGCACAGGCAGGCGGATTTGTTTCTGCCAACATTCATGCGCCATTTTCTGGCAAAGTAAAGAAAATTGAGGCAACAACAGGAGATGATGGCAAACCTGCCATGATGATCACCATCGCTATCGAAGGCGATGAATGGGTTGAAACCATAGATCGCTCTGCAGGCATCAAACGTGAGATAACGTTGTCGGCCGAGGAAATCGTCAAGAAGATTGGCGAGATGGGTATTGTCGGCATGGGTGGCGCACGCTTCCCTGCTCAGGTTAAACTTGCAGTTAAGCCGGGTCAGGCTCAGGCACTCATCATCAATGGCGTTGAATGTGAACCATATTTGACCGCCGACCATCGTCTGATGCTCGAAAAGAGCGAAGAGGTCCTCATCGGTGTCAAGATCTTGATGAAGGCGATCGGCGTTTCTGAGGCATTTATCGGCATCGAGAATAACAAGAAAGATGCAATTGACTTGCTCAGCAAGCTCGCAGCCGGCTATCCTGGCATTCATGTTCAGCCGCTCAAAATGAAATATCCACAGGGTGGCGAGAAGCAGCTCATTGATGCTTGTATCGGTCGTCAGGTGGCAAGCGGTGCTTTGCCGATTTCGGTCGGTGCTGTTGTCCAGAACGTCGGAACGGCATTTGCCGTTTATGAGGCTGTTCAGAAGAACAAGCCGCTCATTGAGCGTGTCGTTTGCGTGACTGGTAAGCCATTGCAGAATCCAACAAACTTCTGGGCTCGTATCGGTACTCCTGTCAAGGCTCTCATTGAAGCAGCTGGTGGAATTCCTGAAGATTGCGAAAAGATCATCGGCGGTGGTCCAATGATGGGTCGTGCATTTGCAAATATTGATGTGCCAATCCACAAGGGTTCATCGGGCATCTTGCTCATGAGCAAGGAAGAATCGAAGCGTGGTGAGATTGCCAATTGTATCCGTTGTGCAAAATGTGTTTCTGTTTGTCCGATGGGTCTTGAGCCATTCCTCTTGTCTAAGGTTTCAGCCAAGAGTTTGTGGGATATGGCTGAAGAAAACCACATTGCAGATTGTATTGAGTGCGGCTCTTGTAGCTTTACATGTCCTTCCAATCGTCCATTGCTCGACTATATCCGCTTGGGCAAGGGCAAGGTCATGGGTATCATGAGAGCACGCGCAGCGGCTGCCAAGGCTGCGGCAGAAGCTGCTAAACCTGCAGAAGAAAAGAAATGAAGTATAATGATGAATTCAGATTGAGAGGTTATCTCTTTTATCTCTATTCTTAATTCTTATAATATTAGAAATGAATACATTAACCGTATCTCCATCGCCACATGTGCATAGCAGCGACTCTGTGAAGCGCAATATGTATGGCGTTGTCATCGCGCTCCTTCCTGCGCTGGCTGCGTCGTTGTGGTTCTTCGGTTTGGGCGCTCTGACGGTTTTGCTGACATCCATCGTGTCGTGCGTCTTGATAGAGTTCCTCATTCAGAAATTCGTACTTAAAGTTCCAACAACAATCACCGATGGCTCTGCTGCTGTGACAGGTTTGATTCTAGCATTTAACCTCCCGGCAGGCCTTCCTTTGTGGATCGTGGTTGTTGGTGCTCTTGTAGCAATAGGCATCGGTAAAATGACATTTGGTGGACTTGGTCAAAACATTGCGAATCCTGCGATTCTTGGTCGAGTGTTCCTCCTTGTCTCTTTCCCAGCTCAGATGACCACTTGGCCTGTACCTGGTGATGCTGATGGCGCAACAGGCGCAACTCCTCTTGGATTGTTGAAAGAGGGTGGTGTAGGTGCTCTCTCAAATCTTCAGACGAGTGATCTGCTCTATGGCAATATTGGCGGTTCACTTGGTGAGGTCGCTGCAATCTGTCTCATCATTGGCGGTCTTTTCCTCATCTTTGCAAAGATTATAACATGGCACATTCCTGTGAGCATACTTGCGACAGTTGCAATCTTCTCCGGCATTCTTTGGGGCGTTGATCCAACGACATACGCCGATCCAATGTTCCACATTCTGACTGGTGGTATGCTTCTTGGCGCGTTCTTTATGGCAACGGATTATGTTACATCACCAATGTCTCATAGCGGTATGATCGTATATGGCGTAGGTATAGGCCTTATCACGATGCTTATTCGTACGTTCGGTGCATATCCAGAAGGAATGTCATTCGCTATTCTGATCATGAATATCGTAACGCCGCTCATCAACACATATTGTAAACCAAAGCGCTTCGGGGAGGTAGTGAAGAAATGAAAAAGTTAGAATCTACATTGCCAAACATGGTGATGGTGCTCACCGGCATAGCAATCATCGCAGCAGCACTCCTTGGCGTGATGAATGAAGTGACAAAAGATCCAATTGCGCAAATTGAGCAGCAGAATCTTGAAAATGGTATCAAGAAAGTTCTCGGCGTTGACGGAGAACTCAAGGTTGCTTCGATTGACACAATAGTTGATGCAAAGCAGTTTTTTGTCGTGTATAACACAGAACTTGGTCGTGCCGTGAAAACTGCAGTTCAAGGCTTCTCGCCTGATTTGACCGTTCTTGTCGGTTTTGATGGCGAGGGCAACATCATGGGTTATGATGTGCTCAAGCATGGCGAAACTCCAGGTCTTGGCGCACAGGCTCCTGAGTGGTTCTGCGACAAGGAAAATAATCCAGGCAGCTATGTTATTGGAAAAAATCCAGGCAAGAACAAATTGACGGTTAGCAAGGATGGTGGTGAAATTGATGCAATCACTGCATCGACAATCACGAGCCGTGCATTCTTGAAGGCCATCAATCTGGAATATAATGCTATCTTCAATGCTGAAGTGTCAACCGGTGCAACACAGACGACTCCTGCTCCAGCAGAGTCTGTTTCAGTCAGCGATTCTTTGGCACTTTCGCCGGACTCAGTTGCCGTTGTTGAATAATTAAACATAAAAAAACAGGAAGATGAATAAGTTTAAGATAATACTCAACGGACTTGTAAAGGAGAATCCGACATTCGTGTTGCTCCTTGGCATGTGTCCAACACTTGGTACAACGACGTCTGCCATCAACGGCCTCGGCATGGGTCTCGCAACGACTTTCGTGCTCATCTGCTCAAATGTTGTACTTTCGGCCATCAAGAAGCTTGTTCCTGATATGGTGCGAATTCCTTCGTTTATCGTTGTGATAGCCACATTCGTGACAGTCCTTCAGATGCTTATGCAGGCATATCTGCCATCGCTTTATGCTTCGCTTGGACTCTTTATTCCGCTCATCGTTGTGAACTGCATTGTACTCGGTCGAGCTGAATCATTTGCTGTAAAAAATACTCCACTCGATTCACTTTTCGATGGCATAGGCATCGGTCTCGGTTTCACTTTTGCACTCACACTTCTTGGTGCATGTCGCGAACTTTTGGGTTCAGGCAACATTTTCGGAATCGATCTCTGGAGCAAGGAATATGGAGCTTTGGCATTCGTGCTCGCTCCTGGCGCATTCATCGTGCTTGGCTACCTCATAGCTATTGTTAACAAAATTAGAAAGGCGTAAGTTATGGAATATATATTGATTGTAATCTCGGCAATCTTCGTCAATAATGTCGTATTGTCGCAGTTCCTCGGAATATGTCCGTTCCTCGGCGTTTCGAAGAAAGTAAGCACTGCTGCCGGCATGGGCGCAGCCGTGACATTCGTTCTTACATTGGCTACAATAGTGACCTATCTTGTTCAGAAGTGCATCCTTGAGCCATTTGACCTCAAATATCTTCAGACAATTGCTTTCATTCTCATTATTGCAGCTCTTGTTCAGATGGTTGAGATTATCCTCAAGAAGGTTTCGCCTTCGCTCTATCAGGCGCTTGGCGTGTTCTTGCCACTCATCACAACAAACTGCTGCATCCTTGGTGTCGCAATTATGGTTGGTGATGGAACATACAGCACTTTTGGCATCGAGCCAGGCCTTCTCAGTGGTGTTGTATATGCGATTGCAACGGCCATTGGTTTCGCTCTCGCACTTGTCATCTTTGCGGGTGTCCGTGAGCATCTCGAATTGATGGATGTTCCAGAAGGAATGAAAGGAATGCCAATCGCACTTATCGTTGCGGGCATCATGGCTCTTGCTTTCATCGGCTTCTCTGGCCTCGTATAGAGACTTTGATTTTCAATATAAAAAGGATGTCGCATGTTCGGCATCCTTTTTTTTGTTTTAAGGGGCATTAAATATTTTTTGTTGTGCTCTTTACTTTGTTCATGATGTGTCAAGGTTACAAGTGTTTGTCCTTCTGTCAGAAAATACTAAAAGTTTTTTGTCGTTTAGAATAATGTTTATACTTTTGAGGATGTACTAACGACGTTGCCGATAGTTGGCAATAAAAAATGAATTTAATCAATCATTTCAAACTATGAAATTTGCATTTTTAACAGTTGCAGCTCTTGTCGCAGCTTTAGTGACAGGTTGTTCAAAGACTGCTCAGACGGAGAATACTGAGATTGTCGATTTACCACGTGGCGAGTCGGTTGAAGCTATCGAGAAGGCTGTCGATTCATTCGTTGAAGCCACTCGTACTGTTCCTGTGTCACCGGATTCTATTACGATTCACAGTGTCATGATTATCAAGCATGGCAAGGTGCTTTCAGAGCATTGGTATAATGGTCAGGCTGCGGATATGCCACACAAAATGTTTTCTGTGAGCAAGACGTTTACAGCAACAGCTGTCGGAATGGCAATTGAGGAAGGCAAGCTTGCTTTGACCGATAAGGTTATAAGCTTTTTCCCGGATAAGGTGCCTGCAGAAGTGAGCGAGAATTTGGCAGCAATGTCTGTCCGTGATCTTTTGACAATGACTTGTGGACATGATTCAGAGCCTCAGATCTCACGATTCCTCGATCCTGACAATGTGGATTCTCCTGATTTGGATTGGGTGAAGGCTTTTCTAGCATGGCCTGTTGACCACAAACCTGGCGAGTATTATCTGTACAATTCATTTGGCACGTATATGCTTTCGGCAATCGTACAAAAGGTGACAGGCGAAAAGATTATCGATTACTTGAATACACGTCTTTTTGAACCTTTGCATATCAAGCGTCCAGTGTGGGACGAGAGTCCACAAGGCATTTGCTGTGGCGGCTGGGGACTTAATCTGACGACCGAAGATATGGGTAAGATGGGTCAGCTTTTCCTTCAGAAAGGTATGTGGAATGGCAAGCAGCTTGTTTCAGCTGAATGGCTCAAGGAAATGTCTTCATATCAGGTGCCTTCTGCTCCATCAGGAACACGTTTTGAAGATCTTGAGAAGGTCGGCCTCAACAAGGATAATAATGAATGGGTGCAAGGCTATGGATATCAGATGTGGGTTTCGCGTCATAATTCGTTCCGTGCCGATGGTTATGCCGGACAATATTTCATGGTGTTTCCGGATCGTGACGCCGTGCTTGTCTTGACGACATCTTCATCGCTTTATCAGCCATATATGGAGATTATTTGGGAGCATCTTTTGCCAGTGCTCTAATGTGTAAGACCATAGAGAAAATATAAGCACATGCTCGCAAGGCGTGTGCTTTTTTATGGAATTTTCAATTATGAATAAGGAAGAATATAAGCAGAAAAACATTGATTTTCTCAGAGCTATGCGCGGAGAGAATGGTGTGGAGCATCTTTCAAAGGGTGTGCTATATAGAGTCGTCAAATCGGGTGAGGGCAAAGGTGTTGTGACACCTGGCAGCGTGGTGAGCTGCTATTACAAGGGTTCGCTGATTAACGGCAAGGTGTTTGATGATACATTTGGACAAGGTTATCCTGAAGCGCTGCGACTGCGCGATCTTATTGATGGATTTCAAATAGCATTGCTTGCGATGCATATAGGCGACAGATGGATCGTATATATACCGAGTGAAATGGGTTATGGTAGCCGTGGAGACAGCACCATACCGGGAAATTCAACGCTCGTTTTCGAGATAGAGGTCGTTAATGTTGTTTAGAGGATTCCGATATTTTTTTGTTTTCGCATCTCTTTGGAGTGCTCCCGTATTGTCGTATGCCTTGTGCGAAACTGACAGTATCGTTGAACGCACTGTGCAGGAAGTGTCGGTTGTTACAGATAGGCAGCGTGAAGTTGTTGCGCCACAGCGTCTTGGTGGCAAACAGTTGCAGCAACTTAGTGCTCATTCTGTCGCTGATGCGGTGCGCTATTTTTCAGGTGTGCAGATGAAAGACTATGGCGGTGTCGGCGGCATGAAAACGGTCGATGTACGTTCGATGGGGTCAAATCATCTCGGCGTTTTTTTTGATGGGCTTCCCGTTGGCAATGCACAGAATGGCATTGTTGATTTGGGGCGTTTCTCGCTCGACAATATGGAGGAAGTGACCATATATAATGGTCAGAAATCTGAGATATTTCAGCCGGCGCGTGATTTCGGCGTGTCGGCAAGTCTCTACCTTAAGACGCGTCGTCCGCATTTTGCATCTGGCAAACGGAGCAACGTAACGGCCACGGTACGTGGAGGTTCTTTTGGACTTATAAATCCTAGTTTGACGTTCGAGAAAAAGATTGGCTCAAGCACCTCTTTTGTAGCCAATGCCGAATATACTCATGCTCATGGTCGATATGAGTTCAGCTACCATAAGGTTGGAGTGAATGCCAATGGCAATGCTGTGACCGCATGGGATACAGTCGGAACGCGTCAAAATGGTGATGTGAAGGCGTTGCGCATTGAAGGTGCTCTCTTGGGAACCACGTCGGACGGAGAGTGGCAGATTAAGGGTTATTACTATGATTCAGAGCGAGGTATTCCACGAGCAATAGTTCGTAATGTCTGGACGAGTTCTCAGCGCCAATGGGATACCGATATCTTTGTTCAAGGTGGTGTAAGACATTCGTTTTCGGCATTTCTTGATCATAAGGTAAACGCGAAATATGCATATAGTCACATGCGCTATCTTAATCCCGATACCACGTTGCTTTATGTTGACAACAGTTTTACCCAGCAGTCGTTTTACGTCTCTTCGGCCAATGTCGCACATTTGGCTGACAATCATCTCGATTTTGATGTGAGTGTGGATTATGAGCGTAATTGGATGTCGTCGGATATGGTGAATTTTGCATATCCGGTCCGCAATACTTTGCTTGCTGCCATAGCTGTCGCATTCAATTCCCGCAATATGAAGATGCAAGCGTCGATGCTTGGAAATTTTATTAAGGATGACAGCACGCAAGGTCGCGAAGATCTGCATCAATGGACAAAACGTCTCACGCCATACGTGATTGCAAATTATGACGTAAACAGGTCGTTCTCATTGCATGCTTTCTATAAGAAAATGTTCCGTATGCCGACATTTAATGACTTGTATTATACAGATATAGGTAATATACGCCTGCGTCCGGAATATGCTTCGCAGTTCGATCTTGGCGCACGTTTGCGTATTGCCGGTCCTTTGTCTTTTGAGGTGAATGCAGACGTGTATCACAATCGCATAACCGATAAAATTCTGGCGGTGCCAAAGGGTAATTCACAATATCGCTGGATGATGATGAATATTGGAAAAGTCCATATCAATGGTATTGACATCAGTGGGAATGTGGCATCGAAGAATGCAGAAGATGCTGATGCATTTTCCTATGGCCTTAGGATTGCCTACACATATCAGCGGGCAATGGATATGAGCGATCCAAGCGACAATGGTCCACGTGGCACGTACAAAGGTCAGATAAGCTACATTCCGTGTCATAGTGGTTCTGTTATTGTGAATGCAGGTTTTCATGGCTGGAGCGCATGCTATAGTTTTATCTACGTAGGCGAACGCTATCATGTCTCAGCAAATATTGCGGAAAACTATGAACCATCCTGGTATACGCATGACATGACCGTTGCAAAACACTTTGAACTGCACAAAGTAAAGCTTGATATTACAGGCGAATTGAACAATATCTTCGACCAACGCTACGACGTCGTTCTCAACTATCCTATGCCTGGCCGCAATTGGAAAGCTATTCTTAGAATAGGGTGGTGAGAGAAAATCGTGTTTTTTTCCTATCTTTGCGGTCAGTTATTGGTTCGCATGAGTAACGTCTGCGATTAATAGGGAACCATGTGTGAATCATGGACAGTCCACGCTGCTGTTAGTCAGCTATATGGCTTTTGGAAAATGCGATGTCACTGTGCCGGTATCTGTTGCCGATGCGGGAAGACCTCTGAAAGTGCTGACGAGTCAGAAGACCTGCCAACAACAACGCCTCATATCTGTTTTCCCGTGGGATGGCAACAATGAGACACAAAGACAATTTTTTTGACGTTTAGTTGGAATTCTTGAGGTTCATGAAGAACTTGTTTGCAACAGGGATAAGAGTTGCAATCTTTGTCGTCGTTGTTATGCTTTTTGTAGGCTGTCGCGATGACAAGGAGATTGTTGTGCCTGAAAACGAGAAGGTGAATGACGTCGAAATTCAGACATCAGTTGCAGGTTTCTACCTTCTCAACGAGGGAAATATGGGCAGCAATAAGGCGTCGCTCGATTACTATGATTATGAAACAGGCACTTATACTCGCAACATCTTTGCAGCAGCGAATCCTGATGTCGTGCAGGACCTCGGAGATGTGGGCAACGACCTTCAGATTTATGGTTCGCGCCTCTATGCCGTCATCAATTGTTCGAATCTTGTTGAGGTGATGGACGCTCGCAGTGCACGCCACATTGGCACGATTGAAGTGCCTAATTGCCGCTATTTGGCGTTCAGCGGAGCGTATGCATATCTCACGAGCTATGCCGGACCCGTACAGATAAGCCCAACGTATGAGCAATTAGGTTATGTTGCAAAAATCGATACGGCAACGCTTGCGGTTATTGCAACGTGCAATGTCGGTTTTCAGCCGGATGAGATTGAGATTGTCGGAAATCGAATCTATGTGGCAAATTCCGGTGGCTATATGACGCCGAACTACGAGTCGACGGTGTCGATTATTGACATCGACTCGTTTACGGAGATAGGTCGCATCGAAGTCGCTAAAAACCTGCATAGGCTTTGTGCAGATTCGCATGGACAGTTATGGGTGAGCAGCCGTGGCGATTATTATGACACGCCTTCGCGTCTCTATTGCATCGACATCGCGACATCCGAGGTCGTCGATTCTGTGATGACTGCCGTAAGCGACTTGTGCCTGTCTGGTGATTCTCTCTTCGTAATTGGAACCGAATTTAGCTATGAAACATACGAAACAGCAGTTAGCTATGGCATCGTCGATGTCGTGAAACACGAACTTGTAATCGATAAATTCATCACGGATGGCACGGATGAAAAAATAAAAATCCCGTACGGATTGGCTGTAAATCCTTCATCGCACGAGATATTTGTCACCGATGCCAAAAACTACGTTTCGCCAGGCAAATTATATTGTTTTGATTCCAATGGCGTTATGAAATGGAATGTGACAACTGGCGACATACCGGCGCATTTCGCCTTCTTATACGAACAAGTTAAACAGGAAAAATGAAACTGAAAGAACTATTGTTTGTTTGCGCGTTATCAGGCCTTTCTGTGGTTGCCGGCCATGCGCAGAGCAGTCCATACATAAGTCGTGTTTATGACTATATGCCTGCGCCAGGGCAGTTTACCAACATGCTGCCCGAATATGAGGCAGGTGATACGAAAGCATCGATGGCCAAAAAGGCTGAGGATTGCATCGCCAACAATAACCAAGTGATGATCTCGCTGGGAGGCTTTGGCGGTTATGTCGTTTTCGGATTTGACCATCGCGTGAACAATGTCAAAGGCCATTATGATTTCTCGGTTCTAGGCAATGCCTTTTATGCCAATGCCAATCCAAATCCTAATGCATCGGCAGAAGGTGGAAGTTCAGAGCCGGGCATTGTTATGGTTAGTCGTGACGACAATGGCAATGGCGTTCCCGATGACAAATGGTATGAAATCGCAGGTTCGGAATATTATAAAAACACAACGCGCCACAATTATACGCTGACCTACTATCGCACGCCGAGCAATCATGTTGCAACGCCTGTCAAAGGTTCGGCAATAATCGATGATACATACATCGAATGGAGTAGCAGTGATGGTGAACATGGATACATGCCTCAGAACTCGTTTCACAGGCAGAATTATTATCCGTTGTGGATTGATAATGACGAGCTGTCTTTCACTGGCACAATATTGCCGAATAATGCAGTTGACGAAAGCGGGAAGGGTACGTACTACGTGCTTTATTGCTATGGTTTTGGCTATGCCGATAATCATCCCAATGCAGACAATCGTTCGAAGTTTAACATCGAGTGGGCTGTTGATGAAAACGGGAAACATGTAAATCTCGATGGCATAGATTTCGTGAAGGTCTATACCGGTGTCAATCAGCATGCAGGACAGCTTGGTGATACTTCGACAGAGATATTGGGTGCAAACGATTTGCATTTGCTTGGTGGTGATGATGTCGATGTCTATGACAGGAACGATCATCCGACACGTGTCCAGCGTGTTGTTGTCGGCAATGGAAACAGGCAGATATACAATATTTTAGGGCAAAAGGTTGAAGATATGTCACGGCCTGGCATTTACATCATATATGAAAATGGGAAAACTAGAAAAACTATAACTCACTAATAAATAATTGTTTAATAATGAAGAAAATTACTCTTTTTCTGTCGGCTTTGATGGCCGTAGGCGCATGGGCGCAAGAAGAAAGCTATGAACTTCGCGTCCTTACATTTGAAGATGAAGATGCGAATGGCATTGTGAACTACAATGGTGGCGTTGACACATGGTCGTCACTTATTGAAAATGTTCAGTATGGTGGACCTATGTTGTATCCTAATGATTTTGATGAAGACGAAGATGTCCTGTATGGATGGTATGACGAGGGCAATACGGAAATCATGTCTGAGCTCATCAACAATTATTTAGATGGCTGCTTCTGGGGCGGTGGCATTGCTATTTCAAACTATATTGACGACAATTTGGGAAATGGAGATTATTTGCACCAGTTGTCAGTCCCAACGTCGAATGGTTCTGATAATTTTGCTGTAGTATATTGCAATTCAAATCCTACTATATCGGAATATAATCCACAGGCTTATATTGCATTTGCCGATGAAGCTCATGTTATTGAATCTGTTAACGTTGGACCAACAACATATCAGCTCAATGTTGCCAAAAATGGAAATTCTCCAGCAAGAGCCTTGACTGAAGAAGGTGACTATTTGACAATTACATTCTATGGTTATAACGAGGAAACACAAACTGGTTCAGTATCTTTCGATCTTGCAAGAGATGGCTCTTTTGTAGAAGACTGGACAGAGGTTTCTCTTCTGCCATTGGGCAAGGTGACTATGGTCCTATTTGCGATGAGTTCAAATGATTCTGGCACATACGGAGTTAATCAGGCTTCTTATTTCGCAATAGATGACATCAAGGTCCGTTTTGCAAAGGAAGATATTCAAACATCTGTTGATGATGTAGAATCAGAAGTCGTCTCTGTTGAATACTTCTCTGTAGCCGGTCAGAAGTTTGATGCACCTCAGAAGGGTGTCAATATCGTTAAGAAGACATATTCCGATGGAACTTCGAAGACATCGAAGGTTGTCGTGAAATAAACGCAACATTTCAACAATGCAAAATCGCCATCGCAGTTAAAAAGCTGTGATGGCGATTTGGTAATTATAGAAGTACTACGTTTTACATTTTGACCTTAAATACAATTTTCTTGGCTATCTTTTGTTCGCCAATCATCATGCATGGCGCGTGAAGGTCTGATGGCTCAAGAAGTGCAGCCTCGCCTTCGGAAAGTACAATATGGCTGATTTGTTTCTTGGCTGTGCAGAAGAAAATGTCCTTCTCGGCGTTGTATTCCGGCTCTTCGCTGATATTGCTAAGATCGGTGCAACCGATGATTTCCTGTCCTTCAAATATGTACTGCACGTCGGCAAATGCACGATGTCCTTCGAGTCGGGCCTGCGTGTGTGCTTTAGTGTTGTACACCTGAAAAATTGCCTTGCAGTTGTCGTCAATGGCGATTGTTTTTTTGTCGCCGACGTTCATTCCTGCAAATTCTGCAGCAATATTGTGATTCTTGATAAAGTCGAATACTTTGCCGTATTTTTTGTTGCAAGCTTGCTTTTCGAGGGTTGCAACGGTTCCGAAAATTGCCATTTTCTATAATTTTTTGCTAATCGATTAATAGAAGCAGAGACTCTCAGCATTTACAATCTCAACTTTCTGATATTCATTCTGAACAGGCTGCTGCTTTTGTGTGATGTAGTCAATCATCGCTTTCAGTGATCTGCGTCCTTGGTCTTTCGGTTGCTGGGCAATAAGGAAGTTGATGCTGTTTCGTTTTAGATATTCAATGTTTTTGTCATAAACATCATATCCTACAACAACGATGTCGCTCTTACCCATCTCTTCGAGACATTTCGCAATGATATATGAACGCGATCCCGACACCCATATTGCACCGATGTTGCTGTTCGTCAGCACTTGATTGAGTTTCTGACGTACGAGCTCTGTGTCTGCTTCGGTAATGTCGAGTGCTATTTTCATGCCGTGGTTGCGTCCTTCGTCAAGGAAATAGCTGAGGAAGCCCTGATTGCGCTGGTTAAGATGATGCATGTTTCCTATGTTTCTCGCAAGATTGATCATCAGAATGTCTTTGCTCGCTTCGATACCGAAATCAATGAGGCTTGCAGCAACGCGACCGCTTTGATATGCATCTTCGCCGATGAAACAGAGTGGAGATGTTCCGTCGATCATTGTGTCGATGAATATATATGGGATGTTCCTCTGATCGAGTTCTGCTATAAATTCCTGCGACTCTTTCTTGAAGACCGGTGCAACGATAACTCCATCTGGATTCATTGCAATCACTTTCTCTGCCTGTTTGCAGAAATCGTTTTCGTTCTGTATGCTGAAGTTGACAATGTTCAACTTGAGCGAATGTTTAGGCATCTGCTGGGCCTGCTGCTCGATACCTTCACGGTGGCATGCCCAGAATGTATTTTCTGTATCGACCAAAGGAATCATTGCAACGATGTTGACGACGAACGACGATGTGCGCAGAACTTCATCGACAGGATAGTTCATCTCGTCAATGAGTCTGATGATTCTGTCTCTTGTTCGTTTTGCAACGCCGTCGCGTCCATGCAACACTCTGTCAACAGTACCAGGTGATACTAAAGCTGCTTCTGCAATATCTTTTATGGTTTTACGTTTCATCTTTGTCTGTTTTTGCGAAAGCATGACTATCTCTTTGGAACGAGATAGCCATGCGTTTACGAAACACTTGTCAAAAATAATCTATGTCTGTATCTTAACTAATCAGATCGTGATAGGTTTGTATTTAGGAACCAGTATCTTCATGGAAATCCATGCAATCAGGTATGCTACGCTGCATACACAGAAAACTATGAAATAAGCAGCAGGCTTGCCTGTGAATCCCATGAAAGAGAACGACTGTCCGAGTTTTTCGGCATATTCGAAGAACATACCTGAACCGCGGTTGATAAGGAATGAGCTGATACCTCCAGCCATTGTGCCGATGCCGACAATAGTTGCCACAGCATTCTTTGGGAACATATCGCCGATAGTGCTATAGAGATTCGCGCTCCAAGCCTGATGGCCGGCACCGACGAGGCCGATGATAATCGCAGGCCACCATGCAGAGAGACTGCCCATAGGCTGAGCCAAAAGACCTATGATAGGAATAAAGGCAATGATAAGCATGGCTCTCATGCGTCCGGAATAAGTCTCCATTCCTTTCTTCTCGACAAAGTAGTTAGGTAACTTGCAGAGGAAGATTGAGAGGCCTGTGACGATGAGGTAGAGCGTCATGATAAGGAACATGCCTGTTCCTGAAGATGCCTTAAATCCATATACATCCTGGAAATAGCCTGGAGCCCAGAAGAGCAGGAACCACCATACTCCATCGGTAAAGAACTTGCCTGCACAGAAACTCCATGTCTGCTTGTAAGTGAAGCATTTGAGGAATGAGATTGGTTTCTCGTCGCTGGCATTGCTTTGAACATTGGCATCAACCTGATCGTCTTGACGGATATAGTCGAGTTCCGCACTATTGACATGCTTGGAAAGTTCCGGCTTTTCATACCACTTGACAAAGAAGCCCATCCATAGGAAGCCGAGAGCACCGATGATGATGAACGAAGCTTCCCATCCCATAGCCTTGGCAAGAGGTGGAATGATGAGAGGCGCAACGCAGGCACCAACTGAAGCACCGGCATTGAAAAGAGACGTAGCAAATGCGCGGTCTTTCTTCGGGAAATATTCTGCGGTGACCTTAATGGCTGCAGGGAAGTTGCCGCTCTCGCCGAGACCAAGAAGGGCTCGGCAAGCGAGGAAGAGCCATACACCGGTTGAGGCGATAGCAAGAGCTGCGGCAGATCCGCTTTCGACATTGCGCATAGCCTCCATTGACTCAAAGCCATGAATGTTTTGCGTGATTACGCCACACAAAGCATGAATGCATGCGGCGAAGCTCCACAGTCCGATGGCCCAGAGATAACCTTTCTTGGTGCCAATCCAATCGACAAACTTGCCGACAAAGAGAGTGCAGATGGCATAGAACAACGAGAAATAGGCTGTGATGATGCCGTAATCATCGTCGGTCCAATGGAAATCTGGGTATATAAACTCTTTGGCCGTCAGACTCAGCACTTGACGGTCGAGATAGTTGACCGTTGTTGCGACGAATAGCAATGCGCAGATATACCATCGCCAGTTGGTCATTGTAGATGTGTTTTTCATAGATTAGTGAAATTTTGGTTATGCACGTGCAGCCTTGATGATATCAAGACATTCCTTGCACTTGTCTGTGACATATTTCCAGTCGCCGGCCTTCACTTTGTCGCTTGGGAAGAGTTTTGAACCCATGCCAACGCAGAAGACACCTGAGGCAAACCACTTCTCGAGGTTCTCTTTTTCTGGAGCAACACCGCCAGTGACCATAATCTTTGACCATGGCATTGGAGCCTTGAGACCTTTGACCATGTTTGGGCCATATACGTCGCCAGGGAAGAGCTTTGTGAGGTCGCATCCGAGTTCCTGTGCCTTGCCGATTTCGCTGACTGTACCGCAGCCTGGGCAATATGGGACGAGACGACGGTTACAGATCGGTGCAATCTCTTCGTTGAAGAGTGGACCAACGACGAAGTTCGCGCCAAGCTGAATGTAGAGAGCTGCTGTTGGGGCATCAACAACAGAACCGATGCCGAGAGCAAGTTCCGGACATTCTGTGTTGGCCCATTTTACGAGCTCGCCAAAGATTTCGTGCGCAAAGTCACCTCGGTTTGTAAACTCAAATGCTCGCACGCCACCCTCGTAGCAGGCCTTGACTACGTTTTTGCATGTTTCGAGGTCTTTGTGGTAGAATACAGGAACCATTCCAGTCTCGCCGATCTTTGCGAGAACTTTTATCTTATCGAATTTTGCCATTTTCTGTTTTGTGTTTTCAAGGTTGTTATATTAGCGTGATACTCGTCCGGAACCGTCGCCCTTCATGAGATTCTCGACCTCAGCTACTGTGACGAGGTTGAAGTCGCCATAGATAGTATGCTTGAGGCATGAGGCTGCAACAGCGAAATCGAGAGCCTTCTGATCGTCGCCAGGATAAGCGATGAGACCATAAAGTAATCCACCCATAAATGAGTCGCCGCCACCAACGCGGTCAACGATGTGTGTGATGTCGTAGCGCTTGCTCTGCTTGAGTGTGCCGTCGCTATAGAGAACACCGCCCCAAGTGTTGTGGTTCGCATTGATTGCACCGCGGAGAGTGACAATCATCTTCTTGCAACGAGGGAATTTCTTCATCATCTGAGTGCAGACAGACTCGAATTCGGCTGCGTTGACTTCGCCGTTTGTTGCCGTAACATCGAAGCCTTCAGGCTTGATGCCGAACACCTTCTCGCAATCTTCTTCGTTGCCGAGGATGACATCACATCCTTCAACGAGTGCAGGCATGACCTCAGATGCTGTCTTGCCGTACTTCCATAGATTCTTGCGATAGTTGAGGTCGCATGAAACCTTAACGCCAAGTTTGTTGGCAACCTTGATTGCCTCAAGACATGCGTCTGCAGCACCCTGCGAGAGAGCTGGAGTAATACCTGTCCAATGGAAATAGTCTGCGCCTTTGAGCACCTCTTCCCAGTTGATCATGCCTGGCTGAATCTCTGCTATTGAAGAATTTGCGCGGTCATAAACAACTTTTGATGCACGTGCGACGGCACCTGTCTCAAGGAAATATATGCCAACACGATTGCCACCACGAATGATGTCGCTTGTGCCGACATTGTGTGAGCGCAAGTCCATGATACATGACTCTGCGATGTCGTTCTGTGGAAGGCGTGTTACAAACGATGTCTCTACGCCATAGTTGGCGAGTGATACGGCTACATTTGCTTCACCGCCACCGAATGTTGCGCTGAATTCTTTCGCCTGAGAAAAACGAAGGTAGCCTGGAGTGGCCAAACGGAGCATTATCTCTCCAAAAGTTACAACTTTTGCCATTGTCTCTATAATTATTTTTTTGTTTCTCTTTTTATGCTAAATCGTTGGTCGACTTAGAATTTGAAATATTGTTTTGCGTTGTTGTAGCAGATGTCTTCAACCATCTGGTTCATGCGTTTCTCTTCGTATCCGCTATATGGAATCTCTCCGTTTTCAATGTCTGTTCCAAGAAGGTTGCAGAGTATGCGACGGAAATATTCGTGACGTGGATATGAAAGGAATGAGCGTGAGTCTGTGAGCATGCCGACAAAGCGACTGAGCAATCCGAGCACCGAAAGTGCGTTCATCTGTTTCTGCATGCCGTCTTTCTGGTCGAGGAACCACCATGCTGCACCAAATTGTATTTTGCCGGCTATCGTGCCGTCCTGGAAGTTGCCGATCATCGTTGCGAGCACTTCATTTGCGCATGGATTGAGGTTGTAGAGAATTGTCTTCGCAAGCTTGTCCTCGGAATTGAGTCTGTCGAGGAATTTTGCGCAGTTCTTTGCTGTCGCAAATTCGCCAATCGAGTCAAAGCCTGTATCCGCGCCAATGAGTTTGAACATTTTGCTGTTGTTGTTGCGGATTGTGCCGTAGTGAAATTGCTGTGTCCAACCTGAAGCGGCATCCTGACGTCCGAACACGAGCATCATTGCGCTCTTGAACTTGCGTATCTCTTCGTCGCTGAGCTCCTTTCCGCCATATACTTTGTTGAAAATGGCGCTTATCTCCGAGTCCGTGAAGTCTTCGGCATAGAACTCCTCGATGCCGTGGTCGGAAAGGCGACAGCCCATTGACTCGAAAAAGTCGTGGCGGTTCTGCAAGGCGTCAATGAATTCGTTGTAGTTCGAGATGTTCATGCCCGAGGCCTTTGAAAGACTCTCTACGTATGCTCTGAAGTCAGCAGGTTTCTCAACCATCATGGCCTTGTCTGGACGCCACGTCGGCAACATTTGTGTCTTCGTGCCGTCTTCCTTGACTTTCTTGTGCCATTCGAGCGAGTCTATCGGATCGTCTGTCGTGCAGACTGTCTCTACGTTGTAGAACTCCATCAGACCTTTTGGCGTAAACTTCGGATCATTCTTGATTATGTCGTTACACTGGTCGTAAATCTCTCTTGCTGTCTCTGGATTCAATGTCTTCTCGATTCCGAAGGCGGTCTTCAACTCAAGGTGTGTCCAGTGATATAATGGATTGCGGAATGTATATGGAACTGTCTCTGCCCATTTCTCGAATTTCTCCCAGTCCGACGAATCTTTTCCTGTGATGTATTTTTCTGCAATTCCGTTTGAGCGCAATGCACGCCATTTGTAGTGGTCGCCCATAAGCCATATTTGTGCAATCGACTCGAATTTCTTGTTCTCGGCAACCATCTGCGGACTCAGGTGGCAGTGGTAATCAATAATCGGCATCTTCTCAGCGTGCTCGTGATAGAGCTTCTTTGCTGTCTCGTTGGTGAGAATGAAGTCTGGATGAATGAATGGTTTTGCCATTTTCTATGCTTTTTTTTGTATAGTTTCCCTTTCTGAAATTTTCCGCTAATTTACACGCATCACACGTAATATCCAAAATAATTCGTATATTTTTTTAAATATGTTGAAAATCAATACATTTGGTACTTGGTATGAATAATGGGCTGCTTTGTGTGTTTTCGTGTCTTTTATGCATGCTGTGTGCGTTTACACGTTTTTTTATAGCTCAATTCCTATCTCTTCAGCCAGCATTGCAAAGGCTTCGCCTGCTTTTGCAGCAATGTGTATATCTGTGTATTGTGTCGTTAAGGCTGATTTCGTCGGGTTTATTTCAATTATTGTCGCGCCATGTCTTTTGGCTATGATAGGTATCATTCCGGCTGGCATAACTTCGCCCGTTGTGCCTACAACGACGACGACATCGGCTTTCTCCGCATCGCTCATCGATTTTTCATATACGTCATGCGGTATGCCTTCGCCAAAGAATACGAAGTCTGGCTTCAACAGCGAACCGCATTTCGGACATTTTGGTGGCATGCTGTTCAGGTCAATGTCTTGTGGCTTCATGACATTTCCGCACCTTTTGTTCGTGCATATCACTCTTCCTGCTGTTCCGTGAAACTCATAGACGTGTTTCGAGCCGGCCTCTTGATGCAGAAAATCAATGTTTTGCGTAACCACACTTTTGATGATTCCCATGCTCTCCATTTTCGCCAAAGCGATATGTGCCGTGTTCGGATGGATTTCAGTCTTGAACATGAAATTATAGAAAATCTCTTTGATGACCTCCCACGACTGCGCCGGGTGAGCATAGAAATAATCGAGGTCAAGGCATTCCGGATCATATTTGCTCCATATCGAATTCTCCGAACCTCTGAACGGAGGAACACCGCTCTCTACCGATATTCCGGCACCTGTGAAAGCAATGGCATATCGCGCATCTTTTAATGCTTTCGCTGCATTCTCTATCTGTTTTCTCGTCTCCATTTCAAAACCATTTTTCAATTCGCCAATATACAAAAAAATCGGGACATCCCCGTTCAGGAATGTCCCGATATGTTATCGTTTTTTTTCGATACGAAATGCTAGTCAATACGGAATTCGACAATTCCGAGCGATTCGCTCTGCTCGACCTTCAGCTTTCCAAAGCCATATTTTGCTTTCCAGCGCAATATTTGTGAAGGGAAGCCTTTCTTGAGGTGTGAATAGACGTAAGGATGACAATGGACTGTAATCTTTTCGTTCTTCTCTTCGAAGGCTTGCGCAATTGCTTGCTCGATATTCTCTTTCATATCTATATGAACATCAGTCTTGCCTGTGCCGTGGCACATCGGACAAGTCTCTGCTGTATCCATATTCATGACCGGACGAACACGCTGACGAGTGATTTGCATAAGTCCGAACTTGCTCAAAGGCAGGATGTTATGCTTCGTTCTGTCGTTAGCCATGCACTCTTTCATCTTCTCGTAGAGCTTCGTGCGGTGTTCTGCCGACGACATGTCGATGAAGTCGACAACAACGATTCCGCCCATATCTCTAAGCCTCAACTGGCGTGCAATCTCTTCTGCTGCTGCCAGATTGACGTCGAGCGCATTGTTCTCCTGGTTGTTTGCATTTTTCGACCGGTTGCCACTGTTGACGTCGATGACGTTCAACGCTTCTGTCGTTTCGATAATGAGATAGGCTCCACTCTTGATGCTCACTGCGCGGCCGCACGACTGCTTAATCTGCTTTTCAATGTTGAAATTGTCAAACATGGCAACTTTGCCGTCATAGAATTTGACAATGTCTGTGCGGTCTGGAGCAATCTGCTTCACATACTTGAGCGTCTCTTCATAAAATGCCTCGTCGTTGACATAAATGGCATTGAAGGCCGGACTCAGTAGGTCACGAAGCATTACCGACGAACGTTCCATCTCGCCCAAAGCGAGTGATGGCGGGCGCACCTCACGTACACGGGAAACACACGTCTCCCAGCGTTTGATGAGTTGCTGAAACTCTTCCTCAAGCTCACTTTCGGTCTTGCCCTGAGCCACGGTGCGTATTATAACGCCAAAATCCTTTGGCTTCACGTTGCCTAAGACCTTCTTGAGGCGGTTTCGCTCTTCGCCCGACTTAATTTTCTTACTTACCGAAATCTTGTCCGAAAATGGAATGAGAACAAGGTTTCTGCCGGCTATCGATATCTCGCTCGTCAGTCGAGGACCCTTTGTTGATATCGGCTCCTTCACCACCTGTACGAGAATCTCCTGGCCTGCTGTTAGAACGTCGGCTATTGTTCCGTCTTTCTCAATATCGTTTTCGCGCTTCACATGTGGCAGACTGTTGTCGGCCTGACGGCGTGAAATGACCTGCTCGAGAAACTTCTGGAGAGTCCTGAACTGAGGACCAAGATCCAGATAATGCAGAAAGGCGTCTTTGCCATATCCTATATTGACAAACGCGGCATTCAGGCCTGGCATCACCTTGTGTACCTTGCCTATATATATGTCGCCAACCTCAAACTGCACATTCCGTTTCTCCTTACGCAGTTCCACAAGCCGCTTGTCCTCCATGAGAGCTATCTGCATCTCTTCGGCGGACACGTTGATAAATAATTCTGCGTTCACGATATGTGTTGTTAATATTTCAAAGAACTTTTCGTGCTCCCCGATGCCGGCTCTCCGACACCCTCGCACGATAAATCTGATGGCCCTCTTTTGGACCATTTAAAGAGAATCGAGCGGAATGACAACTTTGCCGCCCCGCCCGATTTTTTCTTGATGTCTGCACTAGCAGAGAAGAACTCAATGCTTATGACGGTTCTTTCTCAATCTCTTTTTACGCTTGTGAGTAGCCATCTTATGTCTCTTGTGCTTCTTTCCGTTTGGCATAGGAGTAGAATTTAAACGTTAAACAATATTTTCAATTACTCTTTGTCGTCCTTAATCTGATCAGCTGGAATAGCCTTTACCTTTGCAGCGAATTCCTTTGCTGGCTTGAATGAAGGAATAGCATGAGCTGGGATAACGATTGTTGTGTTCTTCGAGATGTTGCGAGCTGTCTTCTCTGCACGCTTCTTAACGATGAAGCTACCAAATCCACGCAAATAAACGTTCTGATTGCTAATAAGAGATTCGCGAACTGAACCCATGAAAGCCTCAACAGTCTTGAGAACAGTCACCTTCTCGATACCTGTCTGACGAGCTATCTCGTTAACAATTTCTGCTTTTGTCATTTTTATTATAATGTTAGAATTATCAAGATATTAAACCGCGTATTCGGTTTCGGAGCGCAAAGATAGAACTTCTTGTTGAATTGAAAAAGTTTTTTGCTTCTAAATTTTCGTTTTATGCGTTTTTACCTCTTTTTTGCCTTTTTCAACCAATCTATTTCGCTTTTGTGACCAAGCCGCACCCCATTTGTCATCATGTCTCGAACCTCTCGTTTGACGGATTCAGACCTCATAGTAACGAGATTAAATCCCATTCGCGTTCTTGCCGCCAATCTTTAATTGACAAGTGGAACAGCTGGTGCCACAATTTTCATCGAAAAATAAACACACACAATCGATGTTTCTCCCTTCTCCGCCCATTCGGCAATCCTTCGGGATGCCTTCGAGATCCGTTCTAGACGAAGAGCATTTATCCTAGCCTGAAATACGCAGAACAAACTCACAATTTATAACTTACCACTTATCACTTAAGAATGCCGCTCACGCAAAAAGTCGCTTTCCGAAATGGCTTCAACGAAGCCATAAATGTCGCCTTGAGCTGTTTGCGTTAAAAAAAATCGGTAAGATTAGCGTTAAGCACGGCAAATGTCTGAGCGGAGCGAGTTTTTGCCGTGTAGCTGAGCGAGACGATTTTTTAGCGAGACAGCTCTCTGCGACGAGCTCTTCTCGCTTCCGTCTTCTGTCGGCACAGAAGATGGAAGACATGACCAGGCGTTCTTACTACGACGTAGGTTGGAGCCTACGCCGAACAACTGAGAACATAGAAAAAAATTCCACCAAGCAACTTATTTTCATATCTTTCCGTATATTTGTGCTGTACCTCCACGCTGAGGGCATGATTCGAAGGAATTATGTGGGTGTGGATGTATGCTTTATACATAAATGGCGCTATAATATCCCCCTCCATCCCCAATCCTACCAACTGCCACAAACAACCCAATATTATCCCATAATCATCACAAATACAACACATTACACAAAACATTACTTTCGCACATACATTCTCATAATACACACATTTTTTCTCTTTTTTACCCAAAACTGTTTCTCATTTGTTTCTCGTTTTCCGACATTTTTTGTATATTTGTATAAACCAAATGTCATATTACAATGAAGCAAATAGTAAAATTGCGAGTCAAGAAACTCGCCAAGGGACAAGGCTCCTATTATCTCGATTGGCACATCGACGGACAGCGGCACTACGAGTATCTGCAGCTCTACATCGATCTCGCACATAACGACCGAGAGACAACAGCACGCAACAAGGAGATCGAGCGCATTGCAATGCAGCTCCGCAACAAGAAGGAAGACGACATCATCTATGGAGGCTCTGGCGTCCGCCGACCTATAGAGAAAAACTCCGACACCATCGACGACTACATCGACCGACTCACGCAGAACCCTCACACGCAGCTCTTCCGCAAACACATGCGAGAACTCTTTCCCGACATGCCCATGTGCAAGCTCGCCCCACGACACATCCACCAGTATCTCGACTACACCAGAGGCTATTCGCCATCCACACGCAAGATACAGATCACCTACTTCAAGGCCATCATCTCAAAGGCCAACAACGACGACATTCTGCCACATTCGCTCCTCGCCGAGTTCCCCGACATACGTGTTCCTGTCAAGCCCGTCACATACCTCACACCCGACGAGATACGACTCATACGCGACTATCCTTGGGTCAACGACGACAACCGACGCTCGTTCATTTTCTCATGTCTCACCGGACTCCGCTACTCCGATGTCAAGAAACTCACATGGGCTGAGATAACGCATGACTTCCATATCCAGTTCTCACAGCAAAAGACACAGATCAGCAAGGATGGCAACGCATACGCCTTCACACGTCTTCCGCTTAACGAACAGGCCATGCAGCTTATCGGCGAACGACGTGCCGACAACTCACTCGTATTCCCACGTATGTCCAACCCTCCAGCCTTCAACAAGCAACTGAAAATCGTAGCAAGGAAAGTCGGCATCAACAAGAACGTCCATTTCCACATGGCTCGCCACTCATGCGGTGTGATGCTAGCCAACAAAGGTGTCGACATCTACACCATCAGCAAACTGCTCGGGCATCGCAAGATCGAGACAACCGTCAAGTTCTACGCCAACATCAACGACGAGCACGCACGCGAGTCTATCAACAAGCTACCTATAATATAGCCATACACACCAAAGGCGAGGAACCTCTCTTCAGGATCCTCGCCTTCACATTTCTTCATCACCTTTTTGCGCCATTGCGCTCTTGCGCCTTTGCGCCAATCGTTCACATCTTCCTGTATCTCCCTCGCTCCGTCCTCTCCACATCACCGTTAGCCGTCAGCTGGTCCACATAGCGCCTCGCCGTGTCCCTTTTCACACCCAGTTTCTCTGCCGCATCCAGAAACTCCTGACGCGTGAACTCCGCATCCAACTCGTCCAATATCTCCCGACCCATCTTGCACCTCACCTTTATCGGCTGACCGCTAAGCTCGCAAAACACCAGCGCCGCATGTTTCACCATCGCCTTACCAATCATCGTCGCCGTCACAAAGTCATCATCCGCACACACTATCCTCGTCGCATACGCAGCCCCCTCCGTCATCCTTATCACTGTCAGCACCATCGCTACTCTGAACACTATCAGACCAAGTCTCCTCACACTTGCCACAAACGCCTCGCCAAGCAACTCGTTGTAGTATGCCTGCAACGCCTTGAACTCCATGTCGAAACTCGCCTTCTGCTCCGACGTCATCTCAAACTTCATGTCCTGGCATTGCTGCAGAAAGTGATACAGCTTCAGAAACTTCATCGCCATGCCGTCAAACTGCATGTCCAGACTTCCGTCCTTATGCTCTGCAAACACATCCAGCCAGACCAGCTTCAGCTTCATCGTGAAGAATATGAAACGCGAGAACAGTCCGTTTTCAGCATCCTGTATCAATGTCTTTATCTGTCTGGGCGTACCGCTCAACACTGCCGACAGACGTGGCGACTTCACTTCCACATGCTCCCTGTTCTTTCTTCTCACGTATGATATAGGCTCATGGTGAAAAGCCTTGCGAAATCCGTCAGAATAGTTGCCGTGTTCACTCTTGAATGTCTGCGCCAGCGTGTCACCCTCTGTCTCGAATATCAGTCCGCTCTCGTTGTTCTCGCTCAATATCTGAAACATGCTCGTAGCACTCGCGTTGGCTGGTATTATCAGCATCCTCTGCGGCGGTTCCTCTGGCGCATCAAGCTCTTCCTTGTTCTGCGATGCCATGTATTTCTTCATCCTTCTCTTGTATTCCTTCCACTCCTGTTCGCTCTCGGCTTTCAGCTCTCGGTGTATCGGCTCCACAAGCCTCCTGCACAGCGACAGTCTTCCCTTGCCCGACGACGCTGGTGCTGCCACAAAGAGATATAGGTTAGCCGACACTCTTTCATAGCCATAAATACCATAAACATGAGGCATACATGCCGACAGCGTCACTATGCTGCCCAGCAGAAGCAGGTCTGCATCATCATCCGAATTGGCCAGGCCGACAATCTTCCTCAGAAAGGGTGGCAGACACTCTGCCAGTTCTCTCGCAAACGCGCTAGGTTCCTCCAGATCTCTCTTCAGGTCATTGCACGTATCATAACCGTTGTCCGACTGCCGCTCACATCCCTTGCCCGGCTCTCCTTTTATCCTTGCGATATCCACTCCCGCATCCTTCGCCATGCCAAACAACGTCGCTATCGTCACGCCACTACCACGTCCTTTCAGGCATTGGTCATACTGTTTGTCCGCTTCTCTCTGCCTATATTTCGGATAATGCCGGCTCAGCCGATGAAACAGACCTCTGCCGTCTTCTCCCATCTCGCTCGCAAGCGCAAAGCCCGCTCTCAGCCACGAGTCATACGTCGCTGTCAAGTCCAGCCCAAGAGCATCCACCTCATCCACAAGCTGCTCTACAGCCCTCGCCGTCATGTCTCTGTCCGCCCTCATTTCGTAATACGGATTTAAGTTTTTGTAATCATAACAGCCTCTGGATCCCACGGGATAAAACACGCTCTACACACATCACGTCCACTCCGGTCCACCTCATAGCCATACGCATCCGCCATGTAGTCCCTCACCTCATCAAACATCTCGCCATATTCCTTGGCATCCTTCACGTCAACCCCTATAACAGCCTTCAGTCCGTCACCGCTCGGCGAACGAAACAACAGTCTTACGTCGAGTGTTGTTTCTGCCTTCATCACATCCCTCAGTTCCTCCACACTCCTCACATGGTCAAAGTCCAGCACCATCAGTCCGCTCAACTCCTTCAGGCTTCCAGCACGCCGTTCGCCAAACGTCCCGCCAAAGGTGCAGTAGTCAAAGGCATTCGCCTTATACACTCGCCGCCCATCTGCCGACATCATTCCTCTCAGAGCCTTCGTCCTTGCCTCGAAATATGGCCCTACAATCACCTTATAGACATCCTCCAGCGTAATATCCTTATAAGGCATGATGTTTCGTATCGGCGATCTGAAATAGCTGAATCTGCCATCTTCGCCTTTGTGTTGATTTGACTCGGCAGAATGAATGGCATTTCGCGTCTCGTAATCACATGGCACGTATGTGCCGAGAAAGAGGTCATATTCTTCACCTACATGCAGCTTCATCTCCTCGTTGATGGCTCTGTATAGCTCGTCTCCTGTCCTCTTGTAATACTTCTCCGCAAAGTCAAATGCATTGCCCTCCCTGAGCTTGCCGCTCTCGTCCACATGCATCACAATGTTGCTGTTAAGCGTAGGTCTGAGCCTCAGCACGAGCGACCTCTGGCCTCCATCCCACGGATTTGGCACCACCTCTGGTCTCGTCACACTCGGCATAAGCTTCATGTCATATCCCGTCATCAGATAGACGATATGCCTGTAGATGTCAAATCCTCTGCGCGTCTTGTGCAAGATCTCCTCTCTCATAAGCCTTTCCTGATGTCTCATAATGTCAATTGTGAAGTTTGGCTTTTGCCCGTCCTCTTATCTCATCCTCCGAAGCTATCCTTCCACTCTTCATGTACCTTAGCACTTCGCTCCTCTCCAGATAGTTCAGCTTACCGCCCGGGCTGTACCTTGTCAATACATTCTTCGCCAGCATCTTATACATGAACGACTCCGACACATTCATCATCATCGCCGCCTCTCTCGGTGTCAGCAACTCCTTCGCCCACACCATCTGCACATTCGCCGCCTTCTTGATGTCTATCAGAAGCTCCTGCAGTGTCTTTTCCTCGTCTTTCTTTTCTGCCATAAAACTTTACTTTGTTGATAAATAACTTTAAACGCCGTCACGAGCTTTTCCGTCTCGCAACAGCGCAAAAATCTCAGAAAAGACAGTGCTAACCCAACACAATAGCCGGGTTATTTCTCATTCTTCAACTTCATTTCCTTGATTCCCAATCCTTTGAGTATGTCATTCACCTCCACAAGGTCACATTCATTCTCAATGCCAACACCCTCAGAAAGGTAATTCACTATGGAATTGAACGAAAAACCCGTCAAAAACGACAACAATCGGGCAAAATCTGTGTTGTAATGGTCGCTTCTCTTCACTCCAACGAGCTGCAACAGATACAGTATTACTGCCAC
>JAKSLG010000012.1 GCA_024401295.1 Bacteroidales bacterium
GCCGCCACTTGGATATTAAGGAGATTCTTCTCATGAAGAGTCTCCTTTTTTTATTGTCGTAAATCGATATTCTTTCTTTCTGTTCGAATAGAATTTACTTGATAACAGACAAACAGAAAAGGCTGCCCAAATGAGCAGCCTTTATTCGTTTGTGTATTGGTTTATCGTTCTACGAGTGTGAAGAATGGATCTTCATCGTTTTTCTTAGTTACGTAAACTTTGATTTCGGCAGCACTCTGATCTTTGTTGTTAGCTACAAAGATGTAGTCTGTTCCATTTGCCGTAGTGCGGCTGCATACTTTTGCGGGTGTTGCTTGAATCATAGGATAACTGCTTGTAGCTGCATCGAAAATTTCAACATCGCTTTCGCTAACCTCTTGCATTTCAGAGAATTCAGGAAGAACTTCATTCTGACCTTCGATAAGACCAAGGTCGATGAGCATTCTGTTGATGACATCAGGTGCTGTTGCGAGGAGCGATGTACGTACGCCTGCTTGTGCCTTGATGTTGATAGAAGGAACTGCAGCTTTCAAGTCTCTTACGCTCTCTGTGAGTCCGCCACTACCGAATGTACAAAAAGGAACGACGTCCTTGCCTGAAAAATCAACTTGCTTGAGAAGAGCCTCGATTGGTGGAGCGTATGTTCCGAACCAAATTGGATAGCCGAGGAAAACGATGTCGTAGTCAGCAATGTTTGCATTGATTGGCTTCAGCTGTGGCAATGTGCCGTTTGCCTTGTCTTCCTGGCATCGAGCGATGGTTTGGCCAAAGTCTGCAGGATAATCGTTTTCGACTTCGATGCGTACGATGTCGGCTCCGATTTTCTGAGCGATGCTGTCGGCCATTGTCTTTGTTGACGAGAATTGTGAGTAGTAGAGAACAAGAGCTTTAGTCTTTGTCTCTGCCTGTGGCTGCTGCGAACATGATGAAAGGACGAGCGCCGCAAAGATACTTAATAGAAAATGCTTCATCTTTTTTGAGATTGTTTTGAAGATTAATTTGTTTGTTGCTTTTGTAATTTTCGATAAAGTTAGTGGTTAAAAAGCATATAATGTGCATGTTGCCCCAAAAAACGAACATGAAATGCTTAACTTTGCGCTATTAGAAGGATTTGTTCTTTATGGAAAGAGATTCGATAGACTTCAGCAAGGGTAGTGTCGGCCGTATTTTTGTGCGTATGTTGTGGCCAACGCTGATAGGCATGATATCGTTGGTTATTTTAAATCTCACCGACGGCGCATTTGTCGGTCATGGTGTAGGAAGTGATGCACTTGCTGCAATTAATATTGTTGGTCCATGTTTCCTTCTTCCCGGAGGTATCGCCCTTATGTTCGGTATGGGTGCAAGTGTTGTTGCAAGCATCCATTTGAGCCGTGGAAAGACTAAGGCTGCTAATATTAATATCACTCAAGCGTTGATTGGTGCGGAACTCATTACGTGTATCCTGTCCGCTTTATTGTTGACTTTTCCAGAGGCTTCGTGCCGTTTGTTTGGCAGTAGCGAACAGTTGTTGCCGCTTGCAACGAAATATATGTTTTGGATAGCGTTGTTTCAGCCACTTGGTACAATCGCTTCTGTCGGCATGTTCCTTATCAGGCTTGATGGAAATCCTAAATTGGCAATGATCTTGACAAGTGCAGCTTCTATCAGCAATATGTTTTTCGACTGGCTGCTCATTTTCCCGTTTGGTATGGGCATTGAGGGTGCGGCTATTGCCACCAGTTGTAGTTTCGGCGCTGGCGGAATTCTGACGCTTGTGTATCTTCTGAAATATAGCAAGACGTTGCATCTCTATCGTCTAAAGATGAGTGTTAAAAGTTTCTTGCTCACAATGCGGAACATCGGATATCAGATGCGTCTGGGCTGTTCTGCATTTTTTGGCGATGCAGCAATCGCCTTTGTGATGATAATCGGCAACTATGTCTATATGCGTTATCTTGGCGAGGATGGCGTTGCTGCGTTTTCGATAGCATGTTATTGTTTCCCGGTGGTTTTCAATGTGGGAAATGCAATTGTTGTTTCGGCTCAGCCGATAATCAGTTTTGCATATGGCGTTGGCAATAGCGAACGTGTCGGATTGGCGCTCAAACTCGGCCTTCTGACGGCTATCGGCGTTGGTCTGTCTGGAATATTACTGATGTCTATAGGCTCACCTCTTGTTGCATCGCTTTTCCTCGATGCAGATTGCAATGCCTATCACATTGCGATTGACGGATTGCCAATCTTCGGAGTAGGTTTTCTGTTTATTGCCATCAATCTGATGATGGTCGGTTATATGCAGAGCATTAAGCGGGCACGAGATGCTGCTTTTTACACCTTTATGCGCGGTTATGTATTGGTGCTCTTGGCCTTTGTGGTGATGCCTTCAATATGGGGCGTGAGTGGAATATGGGCTGCTATGCCATCGGCAGAATTCGTGACAACGATGCTTCTTCTGGTTCATCATTTTGTCTTCGGACGTCGAAGAAGGCATAATAATGCAAGAATCCTTTCTAATTGATTATATTAACGTTAACTTTGTGCTCCGAAAGGCATAACGAAAAAGGACAAAGATGACAAACTGCATATTCAGAGCAATTATTGCTTCGATTTTTATCTTGAATATCTCTCTCGCTGTTGCGCAGGTTAATATCAAACCAGCCATAGCGCTCTTCGATCGACATGATTATGATGCAACGATCAGCATGCTTGAACCAATGGCACGCACTAACGATCGAGATGCTAAAATCAACTACTATCTGGGAGCATCGTATGTGCAGGTCGGGCGCAATCTTTCAGATGCAATCAAGCGTCTCAAGCTTGCGCAGATCAAGGGATATGCCGCAGATTCACATTTTTATCTTGGACGAGCTTATCAGCTTCAGTATGAATATGAGATTGCGCAGGCTGAATTTGATCGCTACGTCAAGCAGTCGAAGAATGCAGAACTGATAGAACTTGCAAAGAAATACAGATTGCAATGCGAGAATTCAGTCGCACTTGCCAATAAGATATTCACCTTGCGTGTTATCGACAAATACAGAGTGTCGCCAGACAGCTTGCTTCTTGTCTATAATCCATCGCGAGAGGTCGGTTCTGTAGCAAGGAACAGCACTTTCTTTGATTCAGACATTGATCCGGACGGCGTTCTGTATCGCACGGAGCGTGGTGATGCTGTCTATTTCTCGCTTGTTGCCAACGACGGATATTCTCACCTATATAAAATGGAGAAACTTCTCGATGGATGGGGTGAGATGCAGATGTTGCCTGGCATTCAGACGAATGGCAATGACAAGATGCCGGTCATGATGACGGATGGCCAGACGCTCTATTTCGCTTCTGACCGCGAAGGTGGCATGGGCGGATTTGATATTTATCGTTCAACGTATGACATTGAGTCTCGCACGTTTACAGAGCCTGTAAATATCGGCGTACCATTCAATTCTGCTGCCGACGATTATCTGTTCGTTGCCGATGAATTCCGTACTCGTGCGTGGTTTGCATCCAATCGTGCTTCGCAAGGCGATTCGACCATCGTCTATGAGATTCTTTGGGACGATTCTGTCATAAGAAATTTCGCGCAAAGCACGGAAGATATACGCAATGCAGCCGCCTTGAATATCGACAAATCTTTGTCGAAAATGCGTGATAACATTACCTCGGCAGGTACTTCACGATCGTCGTTCAGCGTTACGCGTGAACAGAAAAAGTTTGAATTTCAGGTCAACGACTCATTGATTTATACGCAATGGGAACATTTCAAGTCGGAAGATGCACTTTCGCTCTATCAGGTTGCATTGGCATCACAGAGCAAACGAGACAGCCTCTCGCAGGCAATGAGCGTTATGCGAAAGCAGTTTGCATCGACAAACAGCGATGAAGAGCGTGATGCCATAATTGGCAAGGTCCTTTCTGTTGAGCGTGTCGTATATGCTCTTGAAGACGAACTTGATGGTCAATACAAGAGAGTCCGTATGCTCGAGAATCAGAAGATCATGGAGCTCGTTGAGTCTGACAGCTATGTTTCGCTTTCAGACACGAAACTCAAGAGTTCTCTGCCTGTCTTCAAGTGGGATGAGATCCTTCGCAAGGATAATTTCGCAATGTATTCTGATGTTGCGTTTGCCGAAGTGCGTTCTTCCAATCGATTCTATAAAACGCTGTTTGACGAGCGTGAACGCGAAGAACTTTTTGAGGCCGACAGCCTTTATGCATGGGCAGGAATTCTTGCTCTCGAAGCGCAGAAACTGCACGAGAATGCAGATAATGACGATTTGCAACGTGCAAATTATTTAAACATGGCATCTGTCGTGCTCTATGGCAAGGCTCTTGATCAGAAGTTCGATATATTTGATGATAAATACAACGAGGCAATTGAGGATAATGCCGATGTCGATTTCACGGAAATAACAGTTCTCCGCAAGTCCGCAGTTCGTGATTTTGGTCTTGTCGAAAACGTGACACTTGCCGATGGCTTGACTCAGATGCAGCGAGCTGGCGTTATGAAGAAGCGCGGAATGGCTTCATTTACCGATGCAATGAAGCGTTATGCAGCACATGTCGACGGATCATTCCTTTTGCCTGCCAAGCAGAGAACATCAGAACCACTTTCGGTCATAACAAATGCTCCAAAATCAAAGCCTGCAGAACCACAGGTAGTTGCTGCTGACGAAGATGACGATGAAGAAGTAGAGGAAGTTGAGCAATTGCCTCAGAAAGTTGAAGAGCCAAAACCTGAAGTTGAGGAACCCGTAGTTGAAGAAAAGCAAATAGAACCTGTTGTCGAGAAGCCTTTGGTAAATGTGTCGTCAGATGCAACGGTTTCGCCTTTCGGCAACAAGCCAGTCTATCGCATACAGCTCGGCGTTTTCCGCAACAAGCCTGATGCAACGAAACTTACTGCTTTTGACGTTGTTACGTCCGTTTCAATACCAGAAAAAGGATTGACGAAATACTATGGTGGTGCATACAGAACATATTCAGAAGCGTCTTCACAATTGAAGTCAATCACAGGCTTCAGTGGCGCGTTTATCGTTGCCTTTATGAATGGCGAGCAGGTTAAACTCTCTGTGGCGCAAAAAGCAGAATGAAAATTTGAAAAAGACAACTGAATTGTCTATATTCGCGAAGAACTAATTCAATCAATGAAATGGAGACAATAAATATTTTCATAGGAATAGGTGCGTTCATATTCTTGCTCCTGTTCTTCTATTATGTGCCGATTGTCCTGTGGTTTTCGGCCATCGTGTCAGGTGTACACGTGTCGCTCATTCAGCTCATGTTGATGCGCATCCGTAAGGTTCCGCCTTCGATTATCGTTCAGGCAATGATTGAGGCACACAAGGCAGGTCTCGCCCAGATTCGCCGCGATGAGCTTGAAGCACATTTCCTTGCCGGTGGTCATGTGCGCAACGTCGTTCATGCACTTGTTTCGGCAAATAAGGCAAATATCAATTTGACATTCCAGATGGCAACGGCAATCGACCTCGCTGGTCGTGACGTGTTCCAGGCCGTTCAGATGTCGGTTAATCCAAAAGTTATTGATACTCCACCTGTTACGGCTGTTGCAAAAGATGGTATTCAGCTCATTGCGAAGGCTCGTGTGACAGTTCGTGCAAATATTAAGCAGCTTGTCGGCGGTGCTGGCGAAGAGACAGTTCTTGCCCGAGTAGGCGAGGGTATTGTGTCGTCAATTGGTTCTTCTGATTCCCACAAGACTGTGCTCGAAAATCCTGATAGCATATCGAAAGTCGTTCTCGAGAAGGGACTTGATGCTGGTACAGCGTTTGAGATTCTCTCTATCGACATCGCGGATATTGACATAGGCAAGAATATCGGTGCAGGTTTGCAGATTGATCAGGCTGAGGCTGATAAGAATATTGCTCAGGCAAAGGCCGAGGAACGTCGTGCAATGGCTGTTGCTCTTGAGCAGGAGATGAAGGCGAAGGCTCAGGAGGCTCGTGCCAAGGTGATTGAGGCCGAGGCTGAAGTCCCACGTGCAATGGCTGAGGCATTCCGCAATGGCAATCTCGGCATCATGGATTATGCTCGCTATCAGAATCTTCAGGCAGACACTCAGATGCGCCAGACGATAGCTAAGCCAACGACTTCGACGACTACAAAAACGTCAAAACAGTAGTAGATTTTAACATAATCGCAATAAAAAGGCCGCTCTCATTAAATAATGGGTGCGGTTTTTTTATTCTTTAACTTTTATTGTCTTCGTATCAGAGAAAGAGTAATTATTTTTGTCAACGTGAATAGAGTGTATGACATAATAAAGCTGGTTTCAGCCCGCTACGGCCAATGGCAAACACGTCACATAGGGCAACGGTACTCTGTGTTGGTGTTGAGCCTTTTGGTTGGTATATTAAGCGGTCTGGCTTCTGTCATACTTAAACATACCATTGAATTCCTCAAAGAGGTTGTGACGGAAGCTATTTCTGGCGATTACAACTTCTTGTTCCTTGTCAGCCCGGCAATTGGTATCTTCATCACAATGCACTATGTCCGTTATATCGTCAAGGATAACTTGGGACACGGAATCACGAAGATTTTGTATGCCATATCGAAAAACGACAGCAATATAAAAAAACATCATGCCTATTCTTCTGTCATTGCCTCTTCATTCACGATCGGTTTTGGTGGATCTGTCGGAGCAGAGGCACCAATTGCGTTGACTGGTGCGGGTATAGGTTCGAACATTGGAAAGCTTTTTCATGTCGATTATAAGACGATCACGTTGTTGGTTGCATGTGGTGCTGCCGGCGGTATTGCGGGCGCTTTCAAGGCTCCAATTGCGGGCATTGTCTTCACTCTTGAGATATTGATGCTCAACCTTACGATGGCTTCGGTTATTCCGTTGACCATTTCTGTGTTGACGGCAACTTCGATAACGTATTATTTCATGGGCAACGACATTGAGTTTGGCATGCTTGCCATAATGCCGTTCCGCTTGAGTAATCTCCCATTCTACGTCTTCCTGGGCATTTTCACAGGCCTTGTCTCGCTGCTCTTTACACGTGGCACGTGGTTCTGTGAGCGCAACATGGCGAAGGTCAAGAATCCGTATGTCAAGTGGCTGTTGGGTAGCACGTTGCTCGGTTTGCTCGTGTTCCTGTTCCCACCGCTTTATGGTGAGGGTTTCTCTGTTATCAGCCTGTTGCTCAATAATCAGTCGACACAGATGTTTGAGGGATCTCCTTTCTCTGCATTTGGTCAGGGAACAATTCAGGTGTTGCTTTTCACCGCAGGTGTGATATTGTTCAAGACATTTGCGACATCAATAACGACAACATCGGGAGGCGTTGGTGGTACGTTCGCGCCAAGTCTTATGCTTGGCGGTGTCGCGGGCTTCTTCTTTGCGACATTGAACAATGCCTTGGGTTTCCATGAGGTGCCGGTTGCGAATTTTACGCTTGTCGGCATGGCGGGCGTGATGTCTGGTGTGATGCATGCTCCATTGACGTCAATCTTCCTTATCGCAGAGATCACGAATGGTCACCAGTTGCTGTTGCCTTTGATGCTCGTCTCGACGGTTTCGTATCTGACAATATGTGCATTTGAGGAACATAGCATATACACGAAGCAATTGGCCGAGAAGGGCGAACTGCTTACGCATGAACGTGATAAAACGGTGTTGACCTTGATGCATCTCGATCGTGTGATCGAGACTGATTTTACAGTTGTACATGCGAATGATTCCTTTGGTAGCCTGATTCAGGCCATATCGAAGTCGGAGCGCAATCTTTTCCCTGTCGTCAACGAACGCAACGAGATGATCGGCGTCGTGTTGCTCAATGATATTCGTAACATAATGTTTGATCAGGAACGATATAATACGATGAAGGTGCGTGAGGTGATGATGATTCCTCCTGCATTCGTCAATAAGAATGAGACGATGGAGAGTGTCATGGAGAAATTCGAGGAGACGCAGGCGTGGAACTTGCCGGTTGTTGACAATCACCAGTATGTAGGCTTCGTTTCAAAGAGTAAGATTTTCTCTGTCTATCGTCGAGTCCTGACGCACGTTGCGTATGAATAGCAGCGAGTGAAGACGTCTGGAATGAGAACCAGAGGATGACCGAAGCCAACGGCGGTGAACGGAGCGGAGACGGTCAGTGAGGGGGGAGCGGAAGTGCCGCTTTGCGGCCGAAGCGAGGGGGCGGCTGCCCACACAACAGAAAGTAATGATTTTCTTAAAAATAAAAAGTAGCATATTGTCTGAGTCAATATGCTACTTTCTTTTTTATGCAGTGAATGTCTTATTCAGCTTCGGCAGGAATGCTTTGTGCGTTGTTCTTCTCGTCGCGCGCAATGGAATAGCGGAGGTAGAAGTAGCCGCAAACGCCGGAGAGTGTCGAGCCGATGAAGATGCCGAGCTTTGCCTGTGTGAGCACGTCAGGATCGACGAATGCGAGTGAGGCGATGAAGAGTGACATCGTGAAACCGATACCGCCCATCATGCCCATGCCCATCATTGTGTGCCAAGAGCTGCCTGCCGGCTTGTCGGCCAGTTTGAGCTTGACTGCGAACCACGAGAAGAGCGTGATGCCCACCGTCTTGCCGACGAAGAGGCTGACAGCGATGGCTACGGTCACGATTGAGAACAACTCAGGTTGTATGTCGGATGCGTAGTTATAAACGATCACGCCGCTGTTTGCGATTGCGAAGAGTGGCAAAACGAAGTAGTTGACAACCTCGTGGAGTGAGTTCTCGAGGAATTGAAGCGGGCTCTGCACGTTCTTGACGAGGTTGTGGATTGTGCGAACGCCATCGACTTGCTCTTCATTGAGTACGACAGTCGTGAAACGGCCTTCTTTGTTGCCTTTCTTGAGAACGCTGAGTCGTGGCAACACTTCCTGAATGCCGTCGATGAATGCCGTTGAAGTGATCTTCGTGCGCAATGGAATGGTGATTGCGACGAGAACACCGGCGATGGTTGAATGGATACCGCTCTGGAGCATGAAATACCATATGACGCATCCAATGAGGAGATATGGAAGGAGCTTTTCGACATTGAACACGAGGTTGAGTATCGACAACACACCGAAGAATGCGAGTGCAATCGCAAGATATGTGAAGTTGATCTGCGACGTGTAGAAGAGTGCAATAACCAATACGCCACCAAGGTCATCGACGATTGCGAGTGCCGTGAGGAAGACCTTGAGCGACAGTGGAACACGATCGCCAAGCAGGCTCAGGATACCAATAGAGAATGCGATGTCGGTAGCCATAGGTATTCCCCATCCGCCAATGGCTTCTGCGCTCATGTCGAAAGAGAAAAGCTTGTAGATGATGATCGGAACGACCATACCGCCAACAGCCGCAAAGATAGGTAAAATGGCCTGCTTGAAGTTGGCAAGTTCGCCGGCAAGCATCTCGCGCTTGATTTCCAGTCCGGCCATGAGGAAGAAGAGGGTCATCAGACCATCGTTAATCCAGTGGATGGAGTGCATGCCGACACCGAAGCCTCCTGCATCGCTTTCGAGCGAGATGGAGACGTGGAATTCTTCCATCAGGTATGTGTAGAGTTCCTGAAGAGGGCTGTTTGCCCAGATGAGCGCGATGGTGCCGACGAAAAGCAACATCAGACCACCATTTGATGAAATACGTTCAAAGGTTCTAAATGGCCGTTCGAATGCTTTTTCCAAGGCAACGCGACGGCGTTTTCTTTGCATCGATGATTTTCTCATAGTAGATTCTTTTATTTCTGTTGTCTATTTTGAATGTTGTTTGTCACAGTAATCTTGTGCGGTTTTGAGTTTTTCAGGTGTCCCTATGTCGAACCAATAGTAGTCATAAGGCAGGTTCACTTGGCCAATATTGTCATCGGCAGCAACACTGAGATATGCATCTATGATTGAAAATTTACGCACAGGAAGCCAGAAACGAATCAATCCTTGATCAATGACATGGAAACCGCAAAATGCAGATTCGTGAAGGGCCAATGTCTCGACACTATTGATTCGTGGAAGGCGTTCTTCGCCCGTTGTCTTGTTTCGCCATCCCGAGAGACGCCCGTCTTTGTCGAAAAGAAGCTGGCGTGTTGAATTGCGCGTGCGTGTGAGCAGTGTCGCGGAGCGGCCGCTTTTCACATGAAGATTGTAGAACCAGTCGATAGGCACATTGCAGAACACATCTGCATTTCCAACAACGATAGGCTTGTCGTCAGGGAAAAGGTTGAGCGCTTTGACGAGTCCGCCGCCCGTGTCGAGCAGGAAGTCCTGTTCGTCGGATATTTTGATGGTCATTTCCGGCCATTTATTCGCGTTAGCGTTTACGTAGTCGATAATCTGCTGTGCAAAGTGATGCACATTTATGACGAGTGTCGTGACGCCACCTTTTGCAAATTGTTCTATTGCGTATTCAATAAGCGGCTTGCCGTTGAGCTCAACGAGTGCTTTAGGCTTTGTATCGGTAAGTGGCGCTAGTCGTGTGCCAAGTCCGGCCGCAAATATCATTCCGTTCATTTGTCTAGTTGATTTTTACTGGTTCAACGTCCAAGAGTTTCTGCTCCCAATGGTTGAGTGAAATCTCAACATCGTATGTCTCTTTTATCCATCTGGTTATCTCTTCTGCGCAGAATACGGAGCGGTGCTGGCCGCCTGTGCAGCCGAAGTTGACAGCCAGATTCGAGAATCCGCGTTCGATATATTTCTCGATGCTGATAGCCACAATCTGTTTGACAGGTTCGATGAATTCATTCATCTTAGTGCGCTCGTTGGCAAAGAAGTCGAGCACTTCCTTGTCACGACCTGTGAATGGCTTGTACTTGTCGTAGCGGCCTGGGTTTGGCAATGCTCGGCAGTCAAAGACGAAGCCACCGCCATTTCCTGTGTTGTCGGCTGGAATGCCATGCTTGTATGAAAAGGAGTTGATTGTGACCTTCAATTTTGTCGTGTTTGCAATGCTGAGCAGACGCTCTGAAGTGGTGATGACGTTGAGAACGCGCATCAGTTCAGGCGTTTCTATTGGCAGCGGATGGTTGTCCATTATGTTGCTCAGATTTGCCAACGCAAATGGAATGCTCTTTAGGAAGTGCGATTTCTGCTCGAAAAAGCCTCTGTAGCCATAGGCTCCCATAGCCTGCAAGATGCGAATGAGAACATAGGCATAATAGCGGTTTTCAAAGTCTGGACCTTGATTTTCGCCGAGCTGGCCGATGTAGTATGTGAGCATCTCGTCGCGCACGGATTGAGGAATGTCTGCTTTTGCATCGAAGAGCAACGAAGCAACGTCATATTGCAATGCTCCACGTCGTCCGCCCTGATAGTCGATGAACCAAGGCTCACCATTGACAATCATGATGTTACGGCTTTGGAAATCGCGATATAGGAAGTAGTTGCATGGCGCTTCGAGCAGATAATCCATTAGCTTGTTATAGTCGTTTTCGAGTGCCTGTTCGTCAAATACGACATGCGCCAGCTTCAGGAAGTAGTATTTGAAATACTGCAAGTCCCAGTTCATGCTCTGGCGGTCAAATGCCGCACGCGGATAGCATTTCGAAAAGTCGATATATTCTGTTCCGGCAGTCTGGATTTTCGAGAGTTGATTCAGAACTTTCTTGTAGATGTTCTTCAGCTCTTGTGTGAACTCGCCGTTGTTGAGCTTGCGTTCTCTGACCAGATATGAATAGAGCGTCTCATCGCCCAGATCCTGCTGCAGATAGACTCCATAGGCGAGGTCTTCGCCATAGATTTGTGGCACATTGACGCCAGCCTTTTTAAGGCTTTGGCTGAAACTTACGAACGCAAGGTTTTCCTTTGCATCAGCATTATAGACGCCTATCGCCGGTCCACCTTCGCCAGTAAGGCGGAAATAGCGTCGGTTCGAGCCCGAAGGTGGCAACTCTGTATGTTGTGATGGCATCTGGCCACTCCATTTCTGGTACAGGTTCGAAAGCAGTTCAATGATTTGTGAGTCCATCCTTATTCTATTCTTTGTTTATATTCCGTTAGTTGTCTTTTTGCTCCTGAAGCATTTCGTCGACGAGATATTTCGCACCCGCGAATTTGTCAACGATGAAGAGCAGATAGCGTATGTCAACTGTTATGTTGCGGCATATTGATGAGTTGAAATACATGTCGCTCATCACGCCATTCCAGGCTCGGTCAAAGTTGAGCCCGATGAGCTCGCCGTCGGCATTGAGCACTGGGCTTCCCGAATTTCCGCCCGTTGTGTGGTTCGTTGCGACGAAGGCTGTGTGAATCTTGCCGTCGGCATCGGCATATTGCCCATAGTCTTTGGCTTTATATAGATCCTTCAGTTTCTCCGGCATCTCATAGTCCGGATTGCCGGTGCTGTTTTTCTCGATTATACCGTCAAGCGTGGTGAATGCCTCATAGCTCACAGCGTCGTCTGCATCGTATCCGGCAACGTGGCCGTAAGCCACACGCATAGTGAAGTTGGCGTCTGATGGCAGAAGACTGTCCGGATAGGCTGCAATGAGTGCACTAAGGTAACGGCGGTCCACATCGTGGACTTTTTCAAGATTGTCAATGTTTGGACAATATGTGGCGACGTTTCTGAAAAGCGTGATTCGGTGCAGCTCTTTCTGCAAACGTATTGCAGGGTCGTTTCTAAGCGCTTTGCCGACTTGCGAAATGTTCTTTTTACTGATCAGTTTGAGCACAGCCGCTTCGTCGGCAAGAAGGCTTTTCGAGTATATTTGTCCGATGAGTTTTTCAATCGTCGTTTTGCCTTTGGCCAGCTTCTCTGGCCAGAAATCCTTGCGCGTATTGCGGCAATAGACCTTCAGCACTTCGATAGCCATCTCTTGCGAGAGATCCTTGTCAAAGTTGCGATAGAACTGCTCGATGTCTTTCATGTCGCTCTCGCTGAATTTCTCTTTGCTGTCGCTCTTGAAGTTGAATTTGCGTGCAAGCTGGCATAGCTCAATGCCTCCTTGACGAATGAGTTCTCTGTAGTAGTTGTCTATTATGAACCACTCGACGCAGTCTCTGTCGTAAATGCTTTCATATTCCTTGAGTATTCCTTTTGCATCTTCATTTCTCTTGCATAGCTCCATTTCTCTCTGGCGCAGCTGTGCAATGGCGTCGGTCTTCTTTAGTCCTTTGATTTCGCCTTGCCATTTTTTCCATGCATTTGATGTCAAGGAATTCTTGTATGCATATTGTATATCGACTTTTTCGCTCTTCGCCTGATGTCTGTTCATGACGTCGAGTTTTGCGCCGCGCATCTCAATCAAGCGGGGATAGATGGCGTTTTGAATCTGCTCGATGAATACTGATGGCGAGTAGAGTTTTGTCGAACCGGGATAGCCGATGACCATGGTGAAATCGCCTTCCTTGATGCCTTTTGTGCTTATCTTGAGATGCTTTTTAGGCCTATATGGCACGTTGGCCGACGATCTCGGTGCCGGATTATTCTCTTTGTCTGCATAGATGCGGAAGATCGAGAAATCTCCTGTGTGTCGTGGCCATACCCAGTTGTCCGTGTCGCCGCCGAATTTGCCAATCGACGATGGCGGTGCACCTACAAGGCGAATGTCGCTATACACTTTGTATCTGTATAGCAGATACTGATTTCCGGCATAGAAACTCTCGACGCTTGCGCTGATCATCTTGTCCTCAGCCATTGCTGCCGATTCAATTTCGCGGCATCTCTTCTTGATTGTCTCAGCCCGCTTGTCGTCGCTGTCTGCTGAAGAGATGTCTGCAAGAACTCTTTCCGTGACATCTTCGATGCTCTCAAGGAAACTGACGCTCAGTCCGTCGCATGGCAACTCTTCCTCGCGGCTCATTGCCCAGTATCCGTTGGCCAGATAGTTGTGGGTGACGGACGATAGTTTCTGAATGGCATCATAGCCGCAATGATAGTTCGTAAGGAGCAGACCTTCTTCGCTGACCACTTCACCTGTACATCCTCCGCCAAAGATCACGACGGCATCTTTCAGCGAAGCATTGTTGACCGAATAGATCTCTTCGGCCGAGAGACGAAGTCCCTGTTTGTGCATTTCGTCGATGTTCCTGTTGAGGAACATCGGAATCCACATACCGACATCGGCTCGCGCAAGCGTTGCAGCTGCAATGAATATTATCAGAAGAAGGCCTCTCATTTGTCAGAAATTCATGAGTTCGCTGAAGAGACGTTGCGTCGGCAAGCCCATCACATTGTGGTAGCTGCCTTCGATATAGTCGATTCCGACCAGGCCGATCCACTCTTGAATGCCATAGGCACCGGCCTTGTCGAATGGTTTGTATGTCTCAACGTAATGGTCGATGATGTCATGCTCAAGCTGGCGCATCATCACTTTCGTCTTGACTGTGAACGAGACCTGCTTGTCGCGTGTCGTGATGGCAACGCCGGTCAGAACCCTGTGTGAGTGCCCTTGAAGCATTTTCAGCATGTTGCGTGCATCAATCGCATTTTTTGGCTTCCCCAAAATCTTCCTGTCGCAAACAACGACCGTGTCTGCGGTAATCAGCAGAGAATCACCCTTTTCAAGCATGTCGGCATAGGCCGCCGCTTTCTTTTTTGCCAGATATTCAGGCACGTTTTTTGCGTTCATCTCTGGCGGGTAACTCTCGTCAATACCTTGTTTTGCAACAACTTCGAATTCCACACCCATCTCTTTCAGCAGTTCCTGACGGCGTGGCGAGTTGCTTGCAAGCAGTATTTTGAGGTTTTTTATGTTGTCGAGCATGTTTTTGCATATTTTTCGATAAACAAAATTAGACATTTTTCTACATAAATATTCATTTTTGCGTATTACAATTCTATGTTTTTTTATCATTGATGCTGCTTTGACGAAATCTATGTCCCTTTTTTCGCCCCACTGAATACATTTTTCGTTAATTTCGCGCAAAAATTTATTTGAAAATGAAAAAGACCGTAGCAATTGTCTATGGCGGCTATTCTTCTGAGGCCGTCGTATCCGAAAAGAGTCTTGCAGGATTGCTGACTTTTATCGACAGCGAAAAATATAACCTCGTCCCTGTGTTCATCTCGCGCACCGAATGGAGTGCCGTAATCAATGGCAAGCATCTGCCAATCAACCGCGAAGATTTCTCGTTCGACAACGAAGGCAAGAAGGTCAAAATCGACTTCGCATACATAACCATCCATGGCGCACCTGGCGAAAACGGACAGCTCGCCGGCTATCTTGAGATGCTTGGCGTTCCTCACTCAACTTGCCCTTCGCTCACGTCGGCCATGACGTATGACAAATTCGTGTGCAACAGCTATTTGCGCTCGTTCGATGTCTGCGTTGCCGATTCGGTTCTGGTCAAGAAGGGCCGTCCGTTCGACGTTGAGAAAATTGCTGCACGACTTGGCATGCCATGCTTTGTTAAGCCAAGTGCAGCCGGCTCAAGTTTCGGTGTGAGCAAGGTCAAGAGCATCGAACAGATGATGCCTGCAATCGAGAAGGCATTCACAGAGAGCGACGATGTCGTCATCGAGTCCTTCCTCGATGGCACAGAAGTCACTTGCGGCCTCTATAAGACTAAGCAGCGCACTGTCATATTCCCTCTGACTGAGGTCGTTAGCAGCAACGAATTCTTCGATTACGAAGCAAAATACACTCCAGGCAAGACTCAGGAAATCACTCCCGCACGTGTTCCTGACGACATCCGCGACAAGGTTCAGCAGACTGCATCGCAGGTCTATGACCTCATGAACATGCGTGGCATCGCCCGCATCGATTTCATCATCTGCAAGGACAAGATCGCGCTCCTCGAGGTCAATACGACTCCGGGCATGACGGCAACGAGCTTCATCCCTCAGCAGATCAAGGCAAGCGGAGCAAAGCTCAACGACGTCTTCACCGAAGTGATCGAAGATATCTTGAACTGAGCAATGCGTTGAGGCCTCTTTTGGCGGACCTCACAACCCATAATGCGGCATCCGGCTTCTGCTTGATGCCGCTTTTGCATTTTTTTTCCTGATTATTTCGTAGATTTGTGTGAACTGAGATAATATGGAAGCGCGATACCAACGAATATTCATTGCGATACGGTTTTCGGCCGATTTCTGCGATGCACTGCAGAATACCCAGCTCCTGTTGCAGAAGCGCGGCGTGAGGGGCAATTACTGTTCTCGCCAGAATCTTCATCTGACACTTGCATTCATTGGCGAGACATATCAGATTGAGGAGATAAGGACTGCTGTCGGAAAAATCCATTTCCAGCCTTTTGAGATTACAACGGGCCGGCTCGGCACATTCGGGCTGCGCAGCAAGGTCATTTGGGCCGGCATTGAGGGCGAGGAGCATGTTGAGTCTGTTGCCTTGCAGCTCCGTGCGGAATTGGAAGCTCAGGGCGTCAGGTTCGGCCCGAAGCCGTTCAAGGCCCATGTGTCGCTTTTGCGTCAGCCTTCGTCGATGGTCACCGATGTTGAGGTGGTGAAGGCAACGATGAGCGTAAGCCGAATCAGCATCATGAAGTCGGAACGCATTAACGGAGAGTTGATTTATTCAGAGATTTGATGTCGGGATATGAGTAAGAGTCTGAAGTTGATAATAAGCGTATCGGTTTTTGCGGCCACTATCCTCTGGGAGATTTTCGAAGCTACACATCCGGAAATTCGCAATGCCAATCCGTTTCGTGACTCTTATTTTAGTGGTTATGTCTTTCTGTTGGCAATCATTCAGGCAGCTTCGCTGGTAACGATTGTTAGTGAAGTGTTTGCAGATAAAATCAACACCGATAAGCTGGATGGGTATGGGTGTTTGGGATTAATTCTGTTGTGGCTGTCTTATTTGGGAGGGGTATTCGGCGTTCTTTATGTTTGTATGCAAGTTCATCTATCCATCATGCATTGGGGATACGATATGGAGAAGAAAAACAGCTACATAAAGCTCGGATACGTAGTTGATAAAAAGCATCATGCCGGAAGAAGGAGAACGCCGTCGTCACACATGATATATGCAAAGGTAGATTCGAAGAATACTGTATCTGCGGAGGTTGACCGAAACGACTACAATGACATAAACCTTGGCGACACGGTAATTGTCAGGGTGACAGATGCCGGCGGCTTGTTTATTTTGGAATGTAATCCGACATCGGAGATTATAGCCCAGTATAAGATACCCGTTCGCATACAAGATGGAAAGCGCATCGACACCACTCCAAAGGATATGTATAGCGATGAGGTAAGGAATAAAGCCTTGCAGCAGTCGCATACCGAAATAGGTCGTGTATATGAGATTTTAAATCTGTATTCTCGGCATTTTGTGCGTGTCGGCACCGATGTTGAACATACGACGATACACGAATTCATCGAATCGGATAGATTATATGCCAAGGCCTTCAAGCGTTTGCAGGTGGGGAACGAAGTCGTGATCAGAGTGTCAGATGAAAAGCCTGAAATAAATGAGGTGTTGATTTGGATGCCAGACAAAGAGAACTTGAAGAGATACAAAGACAAAACGCCATATACGGTTCCACAATTTGCATCGAAATTTGAGAGAGGAATGAATTTGAGACCTAATGATGTGCAGACAGCCTTGCAGGAGTCGCACTTGCAGATGGGAAAGATTTATGACAAGTATAGAGATGACAATGTCGGAGGCTATTTGGAAATAGGGACAGATGGCAGTTTTATAAAAGCCTACAAATACAATCTATGCGATTCGGGCCAGATGAAAATGTTCTCCATGAAGCAGATTGACGACAAAGTGATTGTGAGAGTGTCGGACAAATACCCGAGAGTGATGACGTTGTATTCCATGAACCCAAACGAAGAAGAGCTGAATTTGTTGTCTGAAACCTCGTCGTTGTCGTTTGAAGATGTGGATAAACGGATAAAGGAGAAAAAGAAGAAGACAGAGTTCTTTAGCGAGGCTGCGTATGAGAAACGGAAATCAGAGATGGAACGGGAAGGACTGATTCGATATTATACGAATTCGCATAAGCAGACCGGATATATATGGAGAATAGACGAAAGAGAGAATGCGATAGCCATTGACATTGGCGTGACCGAGGATGACATTTGTACGCATTACCTGACCACGTCATACGAACTCCAGTATTTCAGGAATATGAGGATGAAGGTCGGTTATGCCGTAATCCTGCAGGTGTCCGACGATTATCCCAATAGGAATCGTGTCCTCAATTGGAACCCTTCGCGCTATGAAATCGAAACTTATAGGACACCAGTGAAGATGGAGACGAAATGACGAAAGGAACGATGCCTATTCGTCTTCCAGAAAATGCTTCAGCGGATCCAGATAGACGTTTTTCCATCCGTCAACGATGTCGTCGTAGTCTTCGTCTGGAATGTTCGTGTGAATTATCTGTAAGTCAGACTTCTGCGTTCCGTTCGGATAGATGTTGAATACGACGATCGACTGCTCTTCCTGATCACCGAAATACCACTCCTGTTCAATCTTTCGGTTCTCGACAAAGCTGATGTTGCGACCGCAGATGTCGCCTTCCCAAAGCTCAAATTCGCTTCCCGGCTCTGTGCTCATGACGGCTGGTGCGCCGCTCCACAGCTCAATTGCAAAAGGTTTTGTCAGCGCATCGTAAACCTCTTCGGGCAGCGCGTTGATTTTCATCTTGATTTTGAATTCTTTCGACATCTCTTTTCGGATTTTTCTGCAAGTTATGAATTTCTGCTCGTATGGGCATTCTTTTGCACTACAATTTTTATCGGCACGATTGTTTAGGGCTGAGTTTTAATGCGATGAGGTGCATTCTGTGACCTTTTTTTGTCGTACCTTTGCGCTCATCAATTGACGTGCTATGTTTAAACTCCTTCGCATTTTATTGTTCGGACTTGTGATGGCATCATGTGGACATTCTGTCGCATCGCAGCCCGAATCGTCAACTACAGAGCCTTTTGTGAAAGACTCGATTGTGCTTTCCAATGCCCTTTTTGAACGCTATGTGCCTTTCCTGGAGTCGAAAAGAGTGGCTCTTGTGGTCAATAAGGCGTCGGTGGTCGGTCAGCACCATCTGTGTGATACTTTGGTGGCTCAGGGTGTTGATGTCGTGAGCATTTTTGCTCCGGAACATGGCTTCCGCTCCGATGCCGATGCAGGTGCAAAGGTCGACGATTCTGTAGATGCCAGGACGGGTATTCCGATTGTGAGTCTCTATGGAAAGAACAAGAAGCCTACAGCTGCGCAAATGGCTGATGTCGATGTCGTTATATATGATTTGCAGGATGTCGGAGTCCGTTTCTATACATATATCTCAACGCTTCATTATGTCATGGAAGCGTGCGCCGAGAATGGCAAGACGCTGATTGTCCTCGACCGTCCGAATCCTAATGGCGACTACATCGACGGCCCGGTCCTTGAGCCTGATTGCCGCAGTTTTGTGGGACTCGATTGCATCCCGATTGTCTATGGCATGACGGCTGGCGAGCTGGCCTGCATGATCAATGGCGAGCGATGGCTCGGTGGTGGTGCAACGTGCGACTTGAAGGTCGTCACAATGCCTGCTTATTCCCATTCAATGCGCTATGATATCGGCATTGCCCCTTCGCCAAATTTGCGCACTCCTCATGCCATTCGCCTCTATCCTTCGCTCTGTTTCTTCGAGGCTACGAATGTGAGCGTAGGTCGTGGCACGGATTTCCCTTTCGAGGTGATTGGTGCTCCGGATGGCAGATTCGACGATTTTAATTTCACTCCACAACCGTCGGCTGGCGCTGCGTCGCCTTTGCATAACGGACTGGACTGCAGTGGATTTGATCTGCGCAACGTGGATGCTCCAAAGTCGGTTTCACTTTCGTGGTTCCTCGATTTCCGTAGCAAGATGGGCGATAAGTTTTGGCTTAACCCGAAGTTTTTCGACCTGTTGGCTGGAACCAAAAAACTTCGTCAACAGATTGATGCAGGGCTTTCCGAAGACTCCATTCGCGCTACTTGGCAGCCTAAGCTTGAGGCTTTCAAGGCGTTGCGCAATAAATACCTGCTCTACGATGTTGCCGAAAAGCAGCCCGGAACAATCGAGTGGGAATCAGCGATTCATTCGGCCTATGTTGACTCTGTCTATGCCCGTATGACTCTCGATGAGCGCATCGCTCAGCTTATTTGGGTGACTGTCGAGGGAAGCCTCACCGGACCCGTTTCCGAGGAAGCCATCGGCCGTGCTGTGCAGATCGTTTCAGAACATCAGATCGGTGGCGTGCTGATTCAGCAGACCAATGTCGGACAGATTCCTCGGATTGTCAATAGCCTTTCGGCCGTTGCCAGATATCCGCTTATGTTTGCTGCCGATGCCGAGAATGGTCTCTCGATGAAGTTCCGCAATGCTACGGTCTTCCCTCGCAATATGTCTCTTGGCGCCATCCGCAATTCTGATGAACTCCTGTTCGAGATGGGGCAAATGGTTTCGCAGCAGATGCGTGCCTGTGGCCTCAACGTCAATTTCGCTCCTGTTGTCGATGTCAATACCAATCCGCTCAATCCGATAATCGGCATACGTTCTTTTGGCGAGGATCCTGCTCGTGTCATGAAATGCGGAGCATCGTTTGTAAGGGGGGTGCAGAGTGCAGGCTGTCTTGCCGTTGCAAAGCATTTCCCTGGTCATGGCGATACCGACAAGGATTCGCATCTCGCTCTCCCTGCTGTCATGCATGATCGGGCTCGCCTCGATTCTGTAGAGCTCAAGCCATTCCGCCATCTGATCGACAATGGAGTGATGGGAGTTATGAGTGCTCATCTCATTGTGCCGGCGCTCGACTCGTCAAACAGATCTTCGAGCATGTCCTCGTCGATGATGAACGACATCCTTCGCAAGGAGCTGAATTTCAACGGACTTATCATCAGCGATGCCATGAATATGCAGGGTGCCATTGTTGCAGCCAAAGGCGATTCGCCAGAATGTCTGTCACTTGTCGCTGGCAACGATATCGTTGAATTCTCGACCAATGTGATGCGTGCCATCAAGGCCGTGCACGATGCTCTCGAGGCCGATTCCTCGCTCGTCTCGGACTTCGAAATGAAGGTCCGTCGCACGTTGGCGGCCAAGCAGTGGAGTGGGGTGGAGCATCGCCCGTTTGGCCATGCCGAGGCAAAAGTAAACAGCATTGAGGCATGGCTCTTGTCGCGACGTCTTTATGATGCTTCGCTGACCGTCATCGACTCTCTCAACATGCAGATGCCGATCGGCAAGGTTGAACTCTGTGGCAAATGGAATGGAACCGCAATCCGCAATTCCGACAACGGCTCCTCTGTATGGATTTTTGCCGATGACACGTCACTCTCTGAAGCCCGTGCAAAGCTCGATGGCTATGCAGGACGAATGCCTGTCGTTTTCGTCTATGCCGGCAATCCTTATCGTCTGAAAAACATCAATTGGCATGACTATAAATGCGGTCTCATCCTCGCTTACGAAAACAACCTCCAGGCCCGCGAAGCCCTGCTTCGTTTCGCTGTCCAGGGCGGTCATGCCGATGGCATACTTCCCGTCAGTGTCTCTCGCTTTGCCCAAGGCACAAGCTTCATCATCGACCGCATCTGCCGTTGAAAAAAAAGAAAGGCCGCGAATCTCGCGACCTTTCATCTGTATGTCTCTCAGGAATTTCTTTGCAATTCAGATGCCCAAAGCCCTGCTCCTGTCCCTAATTATACTCAAATGCCATAGGATCTGAGTAGTAGATGACCTTCGTGGCCAAATACTCGGGTGTGATGGCAGGATGTGGTTTCACACTGCCATTCTCGTCATATTCCAGCGGATCCTCAAAGGTGAAGAAGCGTACCAGATACTTTGAGCCTTTCTCTAGCTTGTCTTCTACGTCGTATATCGACCACGAGGTCTCGTTTCTCTCCAGATCTACAGGAGTTGTATATGCATCTTCTATAGTAGGCATGTAACCTTTTGCATAGCAGAAGCCTCCACGCTGCAAGTACATATTGCCACCATCTTCTCTGATCGATCCTTTAAACGTTCCACCAGAACTCTTTAAACTCAACGAAGGTATGCCGTTACGTGTCTTGATCGCTAAGTCGTCAGAGTAGATCATGTTGCCGCCAGAGTGCTTGGCAAATGCCCTGAAGTGATATGTCGTAGCTGGCTTGAGATCGTTGACTATTGCAATGCCCGACTCTGTAGGGTAGCCGTCTGGCAAAAATAGTACAGCATGAGCATCGTCTATGGTAGGATTCTCTTCTGTGCTGTAGCATACGCCTTGCTCCACTACAACGTCACCGGGCATCTGAAGCACAATGGTATTTGTCATGATGAGGTGCGCCGATGTAGAGTAGTGTTCCTTCAGACCACCATTGCCCGTTCCCGACCAGTTGATCAGCTTAAGGCGTGAGAATGCATCGTAACAGCTGACTTCTTGTACCTCGCTATAAGATATTCCACGCGCATTCTCTGCAAACGCACATATGTACAGTTTAGTGCCAGGTTTCATGTTGTCGTACGATATGTCTGGTACAGTATACACTATCTGAGTGTCATAGTAGTTTCTTTCCGCATCAACGGTTATGCTGTTGTCTAGCGTCGGATTGCTTTCCGTAAAGGAGTAGCAGATGCCTCTGCGAGAGATCGGCAATGCATTTTCCTTGGCTTTAAAGCTCTCAGGGTCAATTTCTATATTTAATGTCGTATCCGTCACAACGGCTGTCATCTTGAGAGATGCCTCTGGTACGGAAGTATCTACCGTTGTTACCTCTTCTGGGTAGTTGTCTAAGAGTTCTGCATCACAAGCGCACAAGAGTGACGCTATAGTGAAAAGTGATATTATATGTTTTTTCATTGCGTTCTACTATTATTTGTAAAGACTACGTTTCGGACGTGTAATGGAGATGTTCCAGCCTATTGTCATACCGACCATCCATGCATGGAGAGTTGTGCATTTGGCATTTACTGTTCTGCCGTCTATTGCTGTTTTGTTGTCAAAGTAGTAGTGTTTATGAACATTTATCTGTTCCTCTATGCCGAATGTCTCTCCGACCAGACCGAGATGGAAACCGCTGCGGCACTCAAAGCCAAAGGAAAACTTGCTGAACAAATAGCCAGGTTTGACGGAAATTATACCATCGCCTTCTACATCGAATCTCGACTGGCATGATATTCCGTCGTACGAGTCTTTCACATATTTTTCCCGATAATCATTCCGCATATCATCATCATCATATTCATTGCCCTTTATCATGACGCCGATTTGTGCTGCATAGAAGAGGCGTATGCGACGTGTCTGGCGGCCTGCGTATGCACGAACATCTATACCTAGCGGAATGCCCGTTAAAGTGCCATCAAGTGTTTCTATCACTGCTCCTGTAAATATACCAGCCTGCACAAGTGTGTTGATCTGATAATCCAACGAAAGCGTTCCACTTACTGCCTCGTCAAAGTAATCTTTCTTTGTAGAGACTGGCATTACCAGATCGGCATCCAAGCGAAGCTTGAATCCCTTCTCCCAACATGGATAGCGAACCTTGCCTGCTGAGTTGCCTCCGTCTGTCTCGTTTTGTGCTGCAGCCACTGAGAGATTGCTGCACATCATTGCCATCATTATGGCCAGTGATATTATATATCGTTTCATTACTGAAATTGCTAAGTATTGTGAATTATTCGATAACTATATTGCCACCGTCTTCCTCATTCTCCGGATAATAGTACACATCTTTCGAACTGGTAGATGTTACAATATTTCGTCCCGGAATAGTATATTCGAACAATATAGGGTAGTTGCCTGGGAAATATGCAGGTAACTTCCTGTCTTCAAAGAAATATCGTTCTTCGCGAGCTTCGGATGAGAAAGAAATACTATTGCCATTCATGCGACGATACCACTTGCTCACCCAGTTGTCAGGAAAATTGGCCGTATACCACCACGTGTTTTGTAAATCAGGTGCAATTTTCATAAGTTCGGTGTCTATACTCTCATCCGACTTGAATGAATATCTTAAATAGTCGTAATCGTCACTCTCATCATGCAACACAGATATCTTAACTTCCATATCCTTGACAGCCTCGAAGAGATAGTCGTATTTGCTGATGTTGACATAGTAAAAGTCCAAGTATTGATTTTCTCGCACGAATTCTTCGTATGGAACGCCTTCTGTATATGCATATATGTTAATTTCGTATTGGAGTCCCTTCTGAAGTTCTACTTTGTCTAATGAAAGAGCTACTTCCGACCATGAGTCAGGTGTCTTTACATCTGCTCCAACTCTCAACTCTCCTTCAACATAAACAGGTTCATATGTATCGGTATTTCTGAATCTGAAGAGAGGCTTCTTTCCATCTTTGAAGAGTGAACTTAGATCGCGGCTCGATGAATAGAATATCTCAGGATACTCTTTGAGATAGAGTACGTCGTGTGGGTATCTGGCAGTGATGTGACTGTAAAATGACGTCTCGGTAGCCGATGTGTTATAAAAACTATAGCTGTCTGTAGTACGTGTTTTGAATGTAGGTTCCCGTTTCCCATTGTACACGACTTCTCGGTATGTCAATTTCAGGTAATAGCGGTGGTCTATTTTCAGAGGTACAGTAGGGTAGATCAAAGCAGAGGTCGCGGATTTTATTTCTACTCTGCCTGGTACATCAGGAACTTCCTCTTCTTGAAACAAACTTCCATCTGAGAATACCGCACTCGTTATTTCCAGCTGCGTGGCCTGACTTCCATAGTATCCGTCAAATTCCTTATCCTCTAGCATAAAATCACTCTTGCTATACACGCTCAACTTCATGCCTGCATAGTAGGCATCTCCAGAATAATCTGTGAATTCACTAAGACTAAATTGTGCCGACCTGTAATCAATCCAATCCGCAAACTTTTTAGAATACAAGTCTTCTGGGATCTCTTCTTCTGGATCTTCCTTAGGATCTTCTTTAGGATCCTTTGGATCGTCGGTTGTGTCGTCCGTCTCTTTTTTCGGAAAATCTGGAATCTCGTAACTTTCCTCGCAGGACTGTAGCCCCACGAACAAGGAACAGGCCAAACAGAATAGGCCGAGTGCTTTTAGTTCTTTCATAGTTGTTTCCTTTGGCATCTCAGATGCGCTGATCCATTGCGTTTGTGCGTCGATTGTTATTCGGCAATGCGATTTGTCGCGCTCAGAAATGACTATTAACCAAATTTGTGTCTGCAAAATTAAGTTAATTCTCTCAAATGTATGTCGAAAATCGTTTTTTTTGATTCGTGCTTGTAATTAGCTGTAAATCTGTTGTTTGCGCTTTGAATGCGGGAAATTTCCGGCTATTTCTGGCTATTTCTCCCTATATCCTCCCTATTTCTCCCTATGTTCTGGCTATCTCTCCCTACGTTCTCCCTATTTCCTCCCTACATCCTCCCTGCAACCTCGCTATTTGACTCTCCCGAAATCAGTCGCCGCAGCAATCCTGCGACGTGTGACCTGAACAATGCAGCCTCCATTCTAACCCCCGGCCTGATCCCAATTAACCTTAATTGACATCGTGAACTTCTGTTCAGATTAGGAAATCATAAAACATAGAGTTATCTTTGCATCATTATTGCAAATCATTAAGCTTTTTGATTTAAGATGCAACAAAAGATTATTATTCTCGACTTTGGCGGTCAATATGCACACCTTATTGCCAACAGAGTGCGCCGTTTGGGCGTTTTTACCGAAATTCATTCACCTGCTGCTCCTGTAGAAGAGCTAGCCGGCGCCAGTGGAATCATCTACAGTGGCGGACCATCGAGCGTTTATGCCGACGATGCTCCTGAGTATAACCCTGAGATTCTCAACATTCCGGTGCCGAAGCTTGGCATCTGCTACGGACATCAGCTCATCGCTCAGCAGCTTGGCGGCACGGTGACCCCTGGCAAAGTCAAGGAATACGGCATCGCCGACCTTCTTATCGGCGAAGCTAATCATCCGTTGCTCAAAGATATACCTGCTGCTTCACCTATGTGGATGAGCCACGGAGATGCTGTCTCTGCACTCCCACAAGGCTATCGCATCATTGCTTCTACCAAGGACTGCCCTGTCGCTGCCGTCGCACTCGACGAACGCAAGATATATGGCATTCAGTTCCACCCTGAGGTTACTCATAGCAAGTTCGGCATGAAGCTGCTCGACAACTTTGTCAGCATCTGTGGTTGCGAACGCAACTGGAACATGAAGAGCTACATGCCTCTCATTTCAGAGAAGATAAAGAACGAAGTCGGCAACCGCAAGGTCTTCCTCCTCGTTTCGGGTGGCGTGGACAGTACGGTGGCATTCGTCTTGCTCAACAAAGTCCTCGGCACCGACCGCGTTCTCGGTCTCCATATCGACAACGGTATGATGCGTATGGACGAGAGCCAGAAGATCATCGAATTCCTCAATGCATCGGGCATGAACAACCTTCGTGTTGTTGACGCTACTGATTCTTTCCTCTCGCGTCTCGAAGGCATCACTGCTCCTGAGGAAAAACGAAAGCGCATCGGTGCAACATTCCTCGTGGTTAAGGACGAGGAAATGGCCAAGCTCAACCTCGATCCTAAAGAGTGGATGATTGCTCAGGGCACTATCTATCCAGATACAATCGAAAGTGGCGGCACAAAGAACGCCGACCTCATAAAGACACACCACAACCGCGTTAAGGAGGTTATGGACCTCATGGCGCAGGGCTTGCTCCTCGAGCCACTTGCCGACCTCTACAAGGACGAGGTCCGTATGCTTGGCGAAGAACTCGGCATCCCTCACAATCTCGTCTGGCGTCACCCATTCCCTGGTCCAGGTCTCGGAGTGCGTATGCTCTGCACTGATGGCAAGGGCGATTTCGCTACAAATGCCGATGTCGAAGGTCTTGAAGAATACCTCAAGGAGCATAACATCGAAGGCGTGGTATTGCCTGTCAAGAGTGTCGGTGTGCAGGGCGATGGCCGTACATACGCTCAGCCATTCCTTCTCACAAGCAAGAATCTCTCTTGGAAGGAATGCGAGAAGTATAGCACGGAGCTTGTCAACCGCTTCAAGGTAATCAACCGTGTCATATGGCAGGTCGGCACAGTATCGGCAGAAATGCCTAAGCTCGTCGCCCAGTATGCCACAAAGGACAAGTTCGACACGCTTCGCAAGTTCGACAACATCTGTACGGAATTCCTCCAGAAAAACGACCTCTATGAGAAGATATGGCAGATGCCTGTTGTGCTCACACCTCTTCGTGTAGCCGACAAGCCTTGCATCGTGATGCGTCCTGTCAATAGCTCTGAGGCCATGACCGCTAACTTCGCCGAAATCGACCAGAAGCTCCTCGAAGGACTCTGGGGCCAGTTCCAGGCCGACGGCGCAGGTTCTCTCTGGTACGATGTGACTCACAAGCCTCCGGGAACCATCGAGTGGGAATAAATCTAATCTGCATATAATCAGTGTGTTCCATAAACGGATGCACTGATTTTTTTACATATATAAATCAGAAAATGAATATCAATATCAAGACATCTATGGGCGACATCAAAGTGCGCCTTTATGACGAGACACCTCTTCATCGCGACAATTTCTTGAAGCTCGCCAAGGAAGGTTACTATGATGGCACGCTCTTTCATCGCGTCATCAAGAACTTCATGATTCAAGGCGGCGATCCAGACTCGAAGGGTGCGCCTGCAGGCAAGCAGCTTGGAGTTGGTGGCCCAGACTATACTATTGAGGCCGAAATAAAGCCAGATCTCTATCATAAGCGTGGTGCACTTGCTGCAGCACGTCAAGGCGATGAGGTGAACCCGCAACGACGCAGTAGCGGTTCTCAGTTCTACATCGTCTGGGGCGATACCTACAATGCCGGCCAATTAAAGCAGTTCGAGAAGCAGATGCAGATGCAGGCCATGCAGCAGGCTTTTGACGCTCTCGTTCAACAGCATCGTAGCGAGATCATGCAGATGCGAAGAGATCGCAATCAGGCCGCTTTGCAGGAAATGCAGGACAGACTCATAAAAGAGGCTGAAGCCGAGGTGAAGAAGAACGGTGGCGTCAAGATGACTGATGAGCAGATAGCCACATATCAGAACATTGGAGGCACACCACATCTCGATGGACAATACACAGTCTTTGGAGAGGTGACAGAAGGCCTCGATGTTGTCGATAAGATCCAGCAGACATCAACTGCTCGCGGCGACCGTCCAAAGGAGGACATCACCATCATCTCGATGACAGTTATCGACTGATTCCGTTCAAATGACGACATATTCAGGCCACGGAGAGATCTCTTCTCTACGTGGCTTTTCTGTTTTCCGGACAAACCCATAGATAGGCACATATGTAAACACAAAAAAGAGATGCTTCCCGAATCCGGAAAGCATCTCTTGCTCTATGTAGTCTTATGTTGAAACTACTTTTGAAATCGACTATCCACCGAAGTTATCGAAGCGGATCATCTCATCCTCTACGCCGAGAGAGTGGAGAAGGTCGAGAACTGTCTTGGCCATCATAGGAGGACCGCAGAGGTAGTACTCGCAATCTTCTGGAGCCTCGTGAGCCTTGAGGTAAGTATCACCCATAACTGGAGCAACGAAGCCTGCTGTGTACTTGATGCCAGCTGCGTCTGCCTTAGGGTCAGGACGGTCGAGTGCCAAGTGGAAGTGGAAGTTAGGGAATTCCTTCTCAAGTGCGAGGAAGTCGTCCAAGAATGGAATTTCCTCGAGGGCACGTGCACCATAGAAGTAGTGCATTGGACGCTGACGATCTTCTGGAGCGATGCCATTGCCCTTGAGCATGTGCATGATCTGTGCACGGAGAGGAGCCATACCGGCACCACCGCCGACCCAAATCATCTCACGGCCTGTGCCATACTGTGGACGGAACTCGCCATAAGGACCGCTCATGATAACCTTGTCGCCTGGCTTGAGGCTGAAGATATATGAAGAAGCGATACCTGGGTTCACGTCGATGAAGCCAGGACCCTGATCTTTTGGCTTGAAAGGAGGAGTTGCGATACGCACGTTGAGTGTGATGATATCGCCCTCGTCTGGGTAATTGGCCATTGAGTATGCACGGATCGTTGGCTCCTCGTTCTTACACTTCAAGCCAAAGAGACCGAACTTCTCCCATGCAGGAAGATATGTGTCGCCAATGAGACCCTTGTCGAAGTCCTTGTTGTAGTCAAGCTCGAAAGCAGGAATACGAATCTGTGCGTATGAACCTGGTTCGAAATCCATGTGCTCGCCCTTTGGAAGAGCAACCTTGTATTCCTTGATGAATGTTGCTACGTTCTTGTTGCCAATAACCTCGCATTCCCATTCCTTAACGCCCATTACGCTGTCGTCAACCTTAATCTTAAGGTCGCCCTTGACCTTTGCCTGGCAACCAAGACGCCAGTGGTCTTGCTGCTGCTTACGGCTGAAATGGCCCTTTTCTGAAGGAAGAATCTCTCCTCCACCTTCAACGATCTGGCACTTGCACTGACCGCAAGAACCCTTACCACCGCACGCTGATGGCAAGAAGATTCCTTCTGCCGCGAGTGTGCTGAGGAGGCTTGAGCCCGACTCAACTTCAATTTCGTTGTCGCCGTTGATGTTGATCTTTACCTTGCCTGAAGCAACGAGGAAGTTCTTTGCAACGAGAAGAATGACAACGAGGAGAAGAATGATAACGAGGAAGACTCCGATGCTCGCTAATATCAAATTCAAATCCATTGTTTTAATCCTTTGTCAAATTAAATATTAAGTCCCGAGAAGCACATGAACGACATTGCCATCAAACCTACAACGATGAAGGTGATGCCAAGACCGCGCAATGCTGGTGGCACGTTTGAATACTGCATCTTTTCGCGAACCGCTGCAAGAGCTACGATTGCAAGCAACCAGCCGATACCTGAACCAAGTGCATATACAACGGCATCTGTTACGCTGCCGATGAACTTTGGATCTGTTGCGTCAAGGCCGATACGCTGCTGCATGAAGAGCGAAGCACCCATGATAGCGCAGTTTACTGCGATAAGTGGCAAGAAGATACCGAGAGATGCGTAGAGCGATGGAGAGAACTTCTCAACAATCATCTCGACGAGCTGAACGATACCTGCGATGACAGCGATGAAGAGAATGAAGCTCAAGAAGCTGAGGTCCACACCACCGAGAACAGCTGTATTGAAACCGCCGTCGGCTGCAAGAACCTGTGTCTGGAGCAAGTAGTTCACAGGAAGTGTTACGAGGAGCACGAATGTAACCGCTGCACCAAGACCAAGACCTGTCTTAACGTCCTTCGATACGGCAAGGTAAGAACACATGCCGAGGAAGAAGGCGAAGATCATATTGTCCACAAAGATTGAGCGGACAAACAGACTGATCAAATTTGCATTTTCCATTTTACTATGTATTTATTACCTTACTAATTATTTTTCCTGAAGATCCTTGTTGTGCGCACGCTCATACCAGATGATGCATGCAACGATGATGAGAGCCATTGGTGGCATGAGCATCAGACCGTTGTTTGAGTAGCCAAGCTCGTAGAAGCTGTCTGGGATAATCTGGAAGCCAAAGAGCTTGCCAGAACCAAGAAGCTCACGGAAGAATGCTACGATAACGAGAATCTTTGCATAGCCAAGACCGTTTGCAACACCATCGAGGAACGACTGCCAAGGCGAATTCTGCATTGCAAATGCCTCGAGACGACCCATGAGGATACAGTTTGTAATGATAAGACCAATGTAAACCGAAAGCGTCATTGCTACGTCATAGGCAAATGCCTTGAGCACCTCGCTCACGATTGTTACCAATGAGGCAACAACAACGAGCTGAACGATGATTCGGATTCGATTTGGAATTGTATTGCGCAAAAGTGAGATTACCACGTTTGCGATTGCTGTGATGATTGTCACAGAAAGACCCATCACGAGAGCAGGAACCAACTGCGCTGTAACAGCCAACGCCGAGCAGATGCCAAGCACCTGTACGGTCACAGGGTTGTTGAGTGACAGAGGACCTACGAATACGTCTTTATCTTTAAGTTTTGCCATTTGTTTGTCCTCCTAATTAATTGATTGAATCATTTACTGCAGTTGCAGCAGCGGCAATTGTATCTGTGCATGCAGCAATTGTGTCTGCACATGATGCAGCTGCATTTTCGCATGAAGCTGAAAGGAATTCCTTATAGTTCTTGAGGCAATTCTGAAGCATGTCGCGAACACCATTAGATGTAAGTGTACCGCCTGAGATACCGTCGCACTCAACCTCTGCATCGCTTACGTTGCCATTCTTGACAACTGTGAGAGCAACTTGTGCATCCTTGACAACCTTCTTGCCTGCGAACTGGCTCTTGAACTTGTCTGCAGTGATTTCTGCACCAAGACCTGGAGTTTCTGAATCGTGAGAGAAGTCAACACCGCATACTGTGTTCTTGTCTGACTCTACCGAGATATAACCCCAGATTGCACCCCAGAGACCGTTGCCGGCAAGTGGGAATACATATTTCTTGTCGCCATTCTTTTCATAAACGAATACGTGGAAGTTTCCTTCCTTGATTTCGCTCGCATACTTTGTCTTGAAGTCAGCAGCGCTGACCTCTTCCAAAGAGCCATTCTTGAAAAGATAGTCCTTTACATTTGCGTCGAACTCTGCATCGGCATCCTCAGCCTCGACATTGACTGCACGAAGAATCTGCTTCTTTGTGTCGAGCTTGACATTCTTGCCCTGCTGCTCCTTAAGTGTAGATGAAACGAACGAAAGGAGGAACGCCACTATGATAACCAATACAGTAGCATAGATGACTGTATAGGCATTGCTATTTGTGTTTGTAGCCATTTTCGTTTGTTTTATTTGTTGTTCTTAACTCGGTTCTTACGACGATTAATGTTCGACTGAACGAAGCAATAGTCGATCAGTGGAGCGAATGTGTTCATCAACAGGATTGCGAGCATCATACCTTCTGGATAACCAGGGTTGAGAACGCGGATGATGATTGCCATCGCACCAATCAAGAAACCATAAATGTATTTACCCTTCTCTGTACGGCATGATGTTACAGGGTCTGTAGCCATGAAGACTGCACCGAATGCAAAACCACCGATGACGAGCTGCTCGCACCAGCAGATGTCGCATGCACCTGTCGCATTGAAGATATAACCCATGAGCGCACCACCAACGAATACGCTGCACATCGTCTTCCAGCTTGCTACGCCTGTGAGAAGAAGAATTACTGCGCCAATGAGGCAGCAGAGAGCACTTGTCTCACCGATAGAACCTGGGATAAGGCCGATGAATGATGCTTCAAAGCCAAATGTGTTGCCTGCCAATGCTGTTGCACCAGTGAAACCATCTGCAACCTGTGTTGCATCATAATCATAATACCAAACCTGATCACCAGACATCTTTGTTGGGTATGCAAAGAATAGGAACGCACGAGCTACGAGTGCTGGGTTCCAGATATTCATACCTGTACCGCCAAATACTTCCTTGCCGAAGATTACTGCGAAAGCAGTTGCAACTGCAACGAGCCACAGAGGTACGTCTGCTGGCATGATAAGTGGAATAATCATACCTGTTGCGAGGAAACCTTCGTTCACCTCGTGTCCGCGCATCTGAGCCACTGCGAACTCAATGCCAAGACCAACAACGTATGATACAACCAAGATTGGGAATACTGCGATGATACCTTCAAGAACGATGTCGCCGAAAGTTGCAGTATCGAGCTGGCCGAGCATACGGAAATGCTGGTAGCCAGTGTTGTAGATACCGAAAAGAAGAGCCGGTATCAGAGCCAAGATGACGCAAGAGATGGTTCTCTTCAGATCCACCGCGTCGCGAACGTGAACGCCGCCTTTGTTGACTGTGTTTGGGACAAAGAGGAAAGTCTCGAACGCACCGAACGTAGAACGGAGCTTTGAGAACTTGCCGCCTTCCTCAAAGTTAGGCTTCACGCTGTCTATAAAGTCTCTTAATGAACTCATTTATTCTAATTGTGATTGATAAGTCTTAAGATTCAAGATCACTCTTTGATTCTTAATTCTTAATCTGAATTACTAACTATCCTACTTCCTTAACCATGAGGTCAAGACCATTGCGGAGCACTTTCTGCAAAGGAATCTTCGATGTGCAGACGAATTCGCAAAGTGCGATGTCTTCCTCTACAACTTCGTAGATGCCAAGCTGATCCATCTTGTCGATGTCCTGTGCCATGATAGCCTTGAAGAGATATTCTGGATAGATATCCATTGGGAATACCTTGTCGAGTTCGTTGCTGACAACGAATGCACGCTTCTCGCCATGAGTGTTTGTGTCGAGCTTGTATTCCTTCTTGCCCATGAGCCATGAGAAGAATGTGCGGCCTGCACTGAACTTGTTGAAGCCAGGCAATGCCCATCCGAACATCTCGTACTGATTGCCTTCTGGGATGACAGTTACCTGAGAGTCATAGAAACCAAGGTAGCCTTCTGCCTTTGTCTCAGCACCTGTGAGAACGTTGCCGCTGATTACGCGAACATTGTCCGAAACGAGGTTGCCGTTGACTGCTGTAGAGAGCTGAGCACCTACTATTGTGCGGAAATAACCCTTGTTCTTTACCTCAGAACCTGCGATTACTGCAACACGGCTGAAGTCGTGAACGCCAGTTGTGAAGAGCTTGCCGACTGCAACAACTTCCTGAACACCGATAGTGAATACCTTTTCGCCAGCATTGATTGGGTTGATGTGGTTGATCTGAATACCAACACAACCTGCAGGGTGAGGACCGTCGAATGTTGTAACAGTTACGCCCTTGGCATTCTTGAATGCAGGAGCTGAGCCATTGTTGTGAACACCAACGAAAACAGGCGCAATTTTGTTGAGAACGTCAAGACCTTTCTGGAAAGCCTCTTCGTTGCCCTTGATTACGTAGTCGTAGTCAGGAGCAAGTGGAGCTGTGTCGAAAGTTGATACGAAAATTGCCTTAGGCTCTGCCTTTGGATCAGCAACCACGTTGTATGGACGCTGCTTGAAATAAGGCCAAGCACCAGCTTCGAGCATCTTGTCGATGACCTGCTGACGGCTGAGGGAATTGATGTCTGCCTTGCCGAAATCAACTGCGCTGTTCTGGCCGTCTGCCTTAACGACAACTTCCAAAATAACACGTCTTTCGCCACGGTTGACAGCAACCAACTCGCCGCTCACTGGCGACACGAATTTAACCTCTGGCTGCTTCTTGTCGAAGAAGAGCACGCTGCCTGCCTGCACTTTGTCGCCTACCGCTGCAACCATCTTTGGCACCAGATTGTGGAAATCTGTTGGCTGGATGGCATAGAGCTCCGGAAGGGCTACCTGCGCAAAGACAGTCTCCGCCTTGCCAGCAAGACGAATGTCGAGGCCTTTCTTGAGTTTTATTACATCAGACATTTGTTAAGAATGAAATGGTTTTATTTGATTATTTGTTATTTCTTTGGTTATTTTTGCGATGTGAATAGACACACCACGAAAAACTCTGCAAAGAAAACGAAAATGACAATCATTTACGAATATACGAACAAAAAATTCTTTAATTGGCACGAAATAATCGTGTTAATTTTTGTAATAATTGCTGGACTGCCATTTGCGCATGCGCAAAATTCCGCTTTTTATGCACTCCCAGGCATCCGTTCGCTCTCAATGAAGACTCTCAATGATTCGCTGACGATTCCGTCTGTCGCACTTGGCACCGACGAAATTCTTATTGTCGAATTCGACGAACTTGATGCCGATTCCCGGTCGCTGTCGTATTCGCTCCGTCATTGCAATGCCGATTGGCAACCTTCAGATCTCATGGATATTGAGTTCTTCGATGGCTTCAATCGGGTCTATGGACATGATGCATATCACCTTTCGTTTAACACGACAACTGATTATACGCACTACGTCGTAAAAGTTGAAATAAAGGATATTAAAATTTCTGGCAATTATGTCTTGACGCTCATCGACGATGATGATACGCGGGTGTTGTCTGTTCCGTTTCTCGTTTATGAAAACATGGCAGGAATCCGTAGTCGTATAATTCGCTCACGAAGTGGAGATTGCGGAACGCAAAAACTCAGTTTCTCAATTCTTCATCCTCAGATTCATACTACAAATCCGATGCTTGAATTCAGCGTCGTCGTTTGGCAGAATTCTCGTGATGATACCAGGCAAATATTGAATCAGCCGACTTTTGTCCGAAGTTCAGAACTTGTTTTTCTTGACGCTGCATCATTTGATGCTGGTAATGAGCATCGGTGGGCTGACAATAGAAGCCTGAAATACAACGGACTCAACGTGGTTTCGGTCGATTTTTATGATCCTTATTATCACGTCACTCTTGACCGTGATGCCGTACCTATTGGCTATTTCTATCACGAGGATTTTAATTCAAGAAGCCATTTCGAGGCGCGGGATATTCACCGAAGTGCCAGCTACGCTGCAGACTATACTTTTGTGCATTTTTCGCTTGCAACTCCTCCTCTCGATGGTAAGGTCTATGTCTTTGGCCAGCTTTCTGATTTTGCATTTTCCGATGCCAATCGTATGTCATACGATGAACAGGTTGGTGCATACAAACTTTCGATGCAGATGAAGCAAGGTCTACATAGCTATCAGTATGTTGTCGTTGACGACAAAGGCCGTGTCTCAACAGCTGATACGGAAGGCTCTTTTGCCGATACGGAGAACGACTATTTTATCGCTGTTTACTATCGTCCGCAGTCTGAAACGCACGATAGGCTGATTGCCTTCAAGCGTCATAATTCAATGAAGACAATCAATGATTTTATAAAATAGAAATGGATGATATTCGCGACTATTGCTCGTCTCTGCTCGCAATATAGCCTCGCCATTTGTTGATGCAATCGACCATGTCTTGTGGCAGTTCCGAGTCAAATTCCATATATTCGCCGCTCACTGGGTGCATGAATCCGAGTGTCTTTGCATGAAGGGCTTGGCGCGGGAGAATTTCAAAGCAGTTTTGCACAAACTGTTTGTATTTCGTAAAAGTCGTTCCTTTCAAAATCTGGTTGCCGCCATATCGTTCATCGTTGAAAAGTGTATGTCCGATGTGCTTGAAATGTGCACGGATTTGATGTGTGCGTCCAGTTTCAAGACGGCATTGCACCATTGTGATATACCCCAGATTTTCAAGCACTTTATAGTGCGTTACGGCATGTTTGCCGATATCGCTTCCCTCTGGATATACCGACATCTGTTTCCTGTCTTGTGAACTTCTTCCGATGTTGCCTCGGATGGTGCCTTCCTGTTCGTCGAAACGGCCCCATGCAAGCGCAATATATGTGCGCGAAGTTGTCTTGTTGAAGAATTGTTTTGCAAGATGCGTCTTCGCTCGTTCTGTTTTTGCAACAACCAGCAAACCGCTTGTGTCTTTGTCAATGCGGTGAACAAGTCCGGGACGAGGATCGTTTTTCGACTCTTTGGTCCATAATTCGGCCTTGTCTTGAAGATGAAATGCCAAGGCATTCACGAGAGTTCCCGTATAGTTGCCGAAACCAGGGTGAACGCACATGCCTGCACGTTTGTTGACAACGAGCAACTCGCTGTCCTCATAGACTATTTCAAGCGGTATGTCTTCGGGAATGATCTCTATTTCGCGTGGCGGATAGCTCATTACGATGCTCACCACATCGCCAGGCTTGATCTTGTAATTCGCCTTTACAGGCTTGTCGTTGACCAGGATGTTTCCGGCATCTGCAGCCTCTTGTATCTTTGTGCGAGATGCATGCTCAATACGGTTGACGATGAACTTGTCTATGCGAAGAAGCCCTTGCTTTTTGTCGGCAACGAAGTGAAAATGTTCAAACATTTCACCATTTCCACTTGCGGAATATTCGTTGTCGTCTATATCGTCGAATTCAACGTCGTCAAATTCTTCTGCCATCGCCAATTATTTGTTTCTATTGTTTTCGATCTCCTCCATCGCATCTATCACGATGTCGCTATTCTTTGTAAGCCAGAGCGATACTTCGGAACCAACTTCGCGTATGTCGGCACCATCGCCTCCTGGATTTTGTCTGTAGACAACGGCCGATAGCGTGTCTGGGCGAACAACAGTCTCGTCATATATGAGACTGCCTATGGCGAGGCCGTCGTTTTTCAATGCGATTTCGGCTTCAGCAAGAGTGAGTCCGATGAGTTCTGGAATAATCACGTTGTTGCCTCCCGTTCCGCTGCCGACAATGAGCTGGATATTTGTTCCCTTCGGAACTTTTGTGCCCGCCTTGATTGGAGCGCCGTCGCATTGCTGTCCCATGACGAGGCCGTCATAATTGCTTGGCTTGTATATGATTTTTGCCAAGCGTAGCCCCGAAGTCTCAAGCACGACCTGAGCATTGCGAAGCGAACAGTCAACAAGTTGCGGCATGACAACCATCTCTTGCGACCATGCGTTTATCGTGAGGAAGAGTTTGCGTCCTTTCTTTACAGTCTTTCCTGCTGCAGGAATCTGCTCGACGATTGTACCAGGCAAGGCATCAGCTCTGTGTATCGAGTCGATCACAACATATTCAAGTCCAACATTTGTAATCTTTTCTTCAATTTGTCTGACCGTATTGCCAGTCAGGCTTGGAACGATGATTGTGCGTCCCGAAGTGGTGTATGATGTCAAACTCCATGTCAGACCCAAGATGATAAGTAGAAATATCACTATGGCAATCAAAACGTTGATCCAAAAGGTCTTAGATATGAAAAACTTGAAAAATCCCATTTGCAAATTACATTTTCAGCCAAAGATAAGAATATTTTTGCAATTTGTTTTTCGCAATGCCATAAAAACAAAAAAACCTCATGGAAAATCCATGAGGTTAATTCTTGCTTGCAAGAGGCGTCAATTAATAAGCCTTGCCCTTGTTTTCGTCAGAAACTGTAAGCTGCTTACGACCCTTAGCGCGACGAGCAGCGAGTACTCGACGACCATTGGCTGTTGACATGCGCTCACGGAAACCGTGCTTGTTCACTCTCTTGCGGTTTGATGGCTGAAATGTTCTTTTCATCGCTTTTGTAATTTTTTTAGGTTAATTACTTGCGGAGACCCAATTTCGCTACGATTGCACGATAACGTTCGATGTCACGTGCCTTCAAATAGTCGAGAAGACGACGGCGTGAACCTACCAACTTCGTAAGAGCCTTGCTTGTTACAGTATCCTTCTTGTTTGACTTGAGGTGCTCAGTCAAATGGCTAATACGGTATGAGAACAATGCTATCTGGCTTTCTGCAGAACCAGTATCAGTGTTAGACTTTCCGTACTGACCGAAGATCTCTTGCTTCTTTTCTTTGTCCAAGTACATTTTACTTTGTATTTAAAATTTAAGCGGTGCAAAATTAGTATTTATTTCTCACAATGCAAAACTCTTGCATTTTATTTTTTTGAAGATTGTCTTTTTTCTTCTCTTTTTGAGCGGTACTTATAGTGTAAGATGCTGCGGCTTTATTGATAAAATTGCATTTGTTTTCTTGGCTTCCAGAATCTGTCCGGTACGCTTCCGTGGTCGTGTTTGTCTGTGAACTGAGCATATTGCCAACATTGACTTTTGTCTTTGTCGACAGATCTTTATGGTCTTAATTGTAAAAAAAGACATACGGCATAGAGTTTATCTCGGTGCCGTATGTCTTGTTGCGTATAAGTTCTTGAAACGTTACCTTATCAATACTTTCTTGCCATTGATGATGTTGATGCCTTTTTGTGGGGCATTCAATTTCTGACCCATAATATCGTATATGCCCTCTGGGTTGCGATTGTCAATGGTTATATTGTCAATGGCTGTTTCCATTTCTACGAAATTGTATTTTCCGTAATCAACGGTTTCCCAAGCGCCTTTATATGCTTCAATTGTTCCTTTCGGGATGTAGAATGTCTTTACGGGAATAAATCCAGTGTTGTCTATATTCCATGAACAGAAAACGTAATTGTAGTGGTCGATGTCTCGCTTAAGCAACGCTGGAGGTTCTGTTGCATGTATTTTTACTGTGGTTAAGTTGTCACACCATTCAAATGCATAAGTGCCAATTGTCTTTATGTTTGAAGAAAATGTGACGGTGGTTAATCCTTTGCATGAGCCAAAAGCCGCGCTGCCAATAGTTGTCACACCTGAAGGAATGACGATAGATGTTAAACCATTGCATGCATGGAATGCAAGTTCTTTGATTTCTGTCACGCTTTCTGGAATCGATAAAGATGTCAAACTGCTACAGTCTTCAAACGCACGAGTGCCAATTGATACGACTTTTTCCGGAATTGTAATAGTCGTTAGGCTGCTGCATAAACTAAACACACAATTGTTTAGTTTTGTAATATTTGAAGGTATATTGACTGCTTTCAGTTTTTTTGAAGCATAGAATGCATATTCTCCGATCTCTGTGACGCTTTCAGGGATGACGACGGATGTTAAGTTCGAACCTTCAAAAGAGTGAGGGCCGACCGATGTGACGCCATTTGGGATTGTGGCATCTCCGCCTTTGCCGATATATGCCGTTAATTTTGTCTTTTCGGCATCAGCATAAATGAAATCTCCATCAAAAAAACCGTTTATTGTTAGTGCTCCCCAAGGTTCTCCTTTCGCGGTGCCGCTATACACGACGTTTTTGACACAATAAAATGCGTCTTTCTCGATGTCTGTGACGCTGTTCGGAATGGTGAGTGATGTCAATCCGTCGCAAAAGCTGAAAGCGTCGTCACCAATCGCGGTTACGCTTTCAGGAATAGTGACGGATGTTACTTTGTCGCACATTTCAAATGCCTCATCTGTAATCTCTGTTACACTATAATTGATTCCGTTGTATGTGACGGATGAAGGGATGTTTATATCTCCGGAATAATGTTTGCCTTCGTACATATAGAAGTGATCGTACGTAACTGCGACGGTGTTCCCCGTTCCCGGATTTATACGGTAGTATATTCCATCAACTATGAAATCGTACTTGATGTATGGTCTGTTGTCTGCCCAAGTCGATGAACTTGCAAGCAAGGCAAAAAGCGAGAAGATCAAATTTCTTTTCATTTTCTTGATTTTAAAGTTTTAATCACAAATATATCAAAATCAAAATCAAAATCAAAATCAAAATCAAAATCAAAAAAATACACCTAAATGTAATTTTCTGGGTTTTGATACCTATATATAATATATATTAAATATGTTTTTTTCTTGATTTTTGCAGATGGACATAAATTAATATGGTGTTTTTTTGTGGTCATTGTCACAGTTGTAAGTGGGGCACGTTTGGCCAGAGGCTGTTTGAAAACAAGGTGTCAACAAGCAGCAATGTGTATCAGATATCTTTTTGATTCCGGATCGCAGCAGAGTGAATCTTTTTTTTGTCTTGTTGTAAAGGGCACATATACGGATTTTTGATAATACTTGGTGACTTTTAAAGATGTGAAAGACAACTGCTGTCAGAGTTCTGTTGAGCTGCCGATACATAATTATATGATATAATAAAATGATTGATTTGTTATAATGAAGACCATTTAGCGCGTTAAAAAAATAATAAAATCTGCGCTATGTCAGTTTTGTATGCTTTTTTTTGTCTATTGAAAACGTGTTTTTGTATGTAATCGCTTCGGTTCGATGGTCTGTTTTGAATATTTTTTAGTTACATTTTTTTTCATAAAATGCGCTCTACATAAAAAAAAGTGATTTTTTTAAAAAAAATATTTAATCGTTCATTTTCTTTGTTTGTTGCAGATTTATAGCGATTTACAATCGCCTTCTTTCCGCTGTAACGCGTTTTGAAAAATTTTGTTACAAAACAGAGTTTGTTAATCTTTAATAATATATCTAACTTTACATCGGCATTAATTGTTAGAGTCGTAACAAAACAAAACCTAGATTGAAATACTAATGAAAGATGCCAAGTAATTTAAACCTTATGTTATATGAAGAAAATTCAATTCAGAGCTAAGCACATGGGATTGCTTCTTCTGTTGTTCTTCTTGCCAGTAATGGCGATTGCACAGAATATTGCAATTCGTGGTTTGGTAAAGGACCAGGCAGGTGAACCTGTTCCTGGTGCCAATGTGTTCGTGAAAGGCACGACTAGTGGTACAATTACCGATATGGACGGTGTGTATTCTATCAATGCGCCTTCAAATGCAACACTCGTATTCTCGTTCATCGGTTTCACTACGCAGGAAGTTCCTGTGCAGGGTAGATCAGTGATCGATGTAGCTTTGCAGGACGACGCTATGGAACTTGGCGAAGTCGTTGCTGTTGGTTACGGTACTGTAAAGAAGAGTGACCTTACTGGTTCGGTTGCATCTGTAGGTGCTGATGCCCTCAAGAACCGTGCAACATCAGATGCTGCTGCTGCACTTCAGGGTAAGGCTGCCGGCGTTCAGATTCTTTCTAACTCTGGTGCTCCTGGTACTGGTGCTGAGATCCGCGTTCGTGGTATGTCTTCAAACTCAGGCAACCTCGGGCCTCTCATGATCGTGGACGGTTTGAAGGTTGATAACATTCAGTACCTTGACCCAGAAATGATCGAGTCTATGGAGATCTTGAAGGATGCCGCTTCTGCAGCAATTTATGGTGCACAGGCAGGTAACGGTGTCGTTCTCATCACTACAAAGAATGGCTCTAAGTCTAAAGATGGTACTATCTTCTACAATGGTCAGTGGCAGTTGAGCATGTTGTCTCGTGATCTTGAAGTGCTTGACGCAAACCAGTATGTTGACTTCTTCTCTAAAGTTAAGGGTGGTAACAAGAAGTTTGCTGATGAAGTTCGTACTGACAAGTATGGTAACTGGGATGGTACTGAAATCAATTGGGCTGATGAGGTATTCGAGCCAACTTGGAATACTCGTCATACTATTGGTGTTCAGGGCGGTAACGACAGAGGTAGCTTCTTCCTTGCTGGTAACATCGTTAAGAACAACGGTATCTTCAAGGGTGACAAGGATATGTATAAGAGATATACATTCCAGGCTAATGCTGATTACAAGATTAAGAGCTGGCTTACTGTAGGTACTAATAACTCTGCAGAGAAGTGGGAAACTAAGTCTGTGTCTTCACAGAATGATAACGGTTCTGCACTCTTGGCTGCTATTTCTCAGGACCCATTGTTCGGTCCTTATTGCGACGACGAGAGCCAGCTTAATGATAGACAGAAGGACGCACTCGAGAAGGGTATCACAGTTCTTGCTGATCCAAAGACTGGTAAGTACTACAGACTCTCTCCTATCTCTGGTCAGTCTCAGTCGGCTAACCCATTCGTTATGAGAGATAACAATGAGGCTACTAATTCAGGTATGACTCTTCGTGGTACTACATTCTTGAACTTCACTCCTATTAAGGGTCTTGTGTATACTTCACGTTTCGGTTATCGCATGTCTTACAGCAATAGCCATAGATACACATTCCCTTATGAAGCAAATGACTTCGTACGTTCTGAAACTTACAGCATTTCTGCTTCTGCAAACACAGGCTTCTTCTACAACTGGGAAAACTTTATTAACTACAACCATACATTCGCAGAAAAGCATGACATTAATGCAATGGTTGGTATGTCTTGGGAGCAGAATCACAGCGATAACGTAAATATTTCTGCTTCAGGTGAAGACATTCTTAAGGGTTATGAGCCAAACTTCCGCTATATGGATTATGTACTTGCTGATGTCGCTAAGTCTGGTGGTAACGCTCCTGGCGACAGCAAGGCACTTGCATACTTTGGCCGTTTTATGTATAGCTATGACAGCCGTTATAGCTTGCAGTTCAACTTCCGTGCTGATGCATTCGACTCTTCAAAGCTTCCTGCTGATGCTCGTTGGGGTAAATTCCCTTCATTCTCTGCAGGTTGGACAGCTAGCAACGAATCATTCATCAAGGATAACGTCCCTACAGACGTTCTTTCATTCTTGAAGTTCCGTGGTTCATGGGGTAAGAACGGTAACATCAACGTGCTTAACAATTATCCATATGCAGTTAGCATCATCGCTAACGATGACTGGTATCAGTATAGCACAGACGGTTCTGCTGTATACTCTTCTGTTACTAATGGTTTGCCAAACCCTAACCTCAGATGGGAAGAGTCTAAGCAGCTTGACCTCGGTATGGATGCTAAGTTCCTTAACAGCCGTCTCTCTTTGACAGTTGACTGGTATAAGAAGACAACAGATGGCCTTTTGGTTAACGTTAAGCCTACTATCGAGACAGGTGTAGGAAATACAGTTATCAACGCTGGTACTGTTGAAAATACAGGTCTTGAAATTGAACTCGGTTGGAAGGATAGAATTGGTGACTTCTCATATTCTATCAGCGGTAACATGGCTACTCTCCACAACGAACTTACTTATCTTGATCCTTCTGTTGATGCTATCACAGGTCGTGGTCCTCAGGGTTCTAACATCCAGACAAGATGTTCTGTAGGTAACGAACTCTGGTACCTCTATGGCTACAAGTTCGACAAGTTCGATGAGAAGGGTAAGGCTACTTTCAAAGATATCAATGGCGATGGCAAGGTAACTGAAGATGACTTCACTAACATCGGTAGTGGTCTTCCAAACCTTACTTATGGTATCACAATCAGCTTGGAATACAAGGGTCTCGACTTGAATATCTTCGGTACAGGTGTAAGCGGTGTTGATATTCTCCCATTGCCATGGCGTACAGACCGTCCATATTGTAATGTTTACAAGTGGTACTATGAGAATTCATACGATGTTGACACTAAGAAGGGTGAGTTCCCTGCTCTCGATCAGTGGAACCTCTCAGCATTCAGCTCAGATCTCGCACTTTCAAATGGTTCATTCTTCAAGATTAAGCAGATTCAGCTCGGTTACACATTGCCTTCAGAGTTGACAAAGAAGGTATTTATCCAGAACCTCCGCGTATTTGCTTCTCTCGAGAACTTCTTCACTTTCACAAAGTACTATGGTCTCGATCCTGAAGTTGCTTCTTCTAACACTAATAATCAGCTTGGTATCGATATGGCAGCATATCCTACTGCTAAGCAGGTTATCTTCGGTGTCAACCTTACATTCTAATGCTTAGAACAGAAACTAATATGAAAAAGTCAATATTTTTACTTCCTGCTGTTACCTTGGCTTTAGGCTTTGCAGGTTGTGATGAGGAAAGATTGGACATTCCTCAAAAGGGTGTTGTTAATCTTGAAACATTCTATCAGACCGACGCTGACGCAGTAGCAGCTATTACTAAGGTATATGCTGATACTCAGAAGAACTTCGCTATGATGGAAGGTGAGTACAACATCAGCCCTTACGATGCTCTCGTTAATTTCCAGGACGATGACCTTTGGTTCTCAGGTTCTGGTCCAGAAGATGCTGTAAACGCTCGTGAATATCACGATTTCCGTTTCGCTACAAACAACTGGATTGTTGAGTCTGGTTATGCAGCATTCTATCGCTCTATTCAGAAGTGTAATCTTGTTATCAACAACTTTACAACTGAAAGACTTGGTGAACTTACTCCTACTATGAAGCGTGCTGTGGCTGAGGCTCGTGTTATGCGTGCTTTCGACCATTTCAACCTCGCTATCTATTGGGGTGTTCCTCCTATCGTAAAAACTGTTATCACAGCTGAAGATCGTCCTGAAAACGCTGCTTCTCAGGAAGAAGTTCTCAAGTTCGTCATCGAAGATATCGATGCAGCTCTTGCAGATCTCGACGAGCGTGAGTCTGTTGATGATCAGGAAGGTGCATACAAGATTTCTAAGGGTTTCGCTCTTGCTCTCAAGGGTAAGGCTCAGGTATGGCTCAAGGATTGGGCTGGTGCAAAGGAATCTCTCAAGGCTGTTATTAACTCAGGTAAGTACGCTTTGGTTCCTAGCGAGCAGATGAAGGATCTCCTTCACAATACTGCTAAGGGTTGCTCTGAGGCTGTATTCGAGTTCAACATCGTTGATAACGATAACCTTTACACTGGTTATGAACCAAACCAGAGAGGTGGTTGGAACCTTTCTAACACATTCTCATGGCGTGGTGATTACTTCTATACTTTCGTTAAGGACAAGATCTTCAACTCTGGTTGGGGCTGGACAAACCCTACTAAGGCATTTGGTGATGACCTCGTTAAAAATGATGGTGATGAGTCATACCGTCGTCTTGCTTGGATCGTAAGATGGGATGATCTCTACAAGGATGAGTGGAAAGATCAGTTCCAGAATGCATCTAAGGGTGAGATCGGCATGAAGCCAGGCCAAATGTGGCATTCTTGCGGTGGTTACTTCAACTACAAGACAGTTGTTCACCCATGCCAGGGTGACCAGTTCGCAAACTGTACACAGCCAGCAAGAAACTACTCTATCATGCGTTACGCTGAGGTTCTCCTCTTGTATGCTGAGGCTTGTGCTATGACAAGCGACAATGATGGTCTCAAGTATTTGAACGCTATTCAGGAACGTGCTGGTTCTAAGCATGTATCTTCATCACTTACACTTGATGAAGTTAAGTCAGAAAAGCGTTTCGAGTTGTGGCTAGAAGGTTGTCGTTCAGTTGACCTCAAGCGTTGGGGTGATCTTGAGACTCTTAAGAAGGCTGATTACTATACTCCTGACTTCGGTGTAACTGATGATAAGAAGGCTAAACTTGATGAGTCTAATGCTGACTACTATCAGAAGACTTATGGCACAGATGCTCTTGGTTACAAGGATGGTAAGGACGAATTCCTCCCATTCCCATTCTCGGCTGTAAGATTGAACACTGGTCTTAAGCAGAATCCAGGCTGGTAATAATTTGAAAAAGATATTTATTATATAATATCTGATTGGGGAGCTACTCATTCCTGAGTAGCTCCTTTTTTTTCTACCTTTGAAATGGCGTAGAATAATTTATGATGGTATGACAATCAAATCTTTGTCTTTTTATACATCTCTGCTATGCTTTGGCACGCTTTTTGATTTATGATTACTAGTTAATAATTCAAACAACTATATTATGAATAAGAATTACGTTTCGGCGTTTTTGGCATTGTTTTGTGCCGTAAACACGTTTGCCGCAGAATTTACGGTAAATGGAGTTAGTTATGCAACCTTATCTACGACAACGGTTAAAGTAACAGATTACACTGGTGTTGGGACAACCCTTGAGATCCCTGCTTCTGTAACTAATGGTGGAACAACCTACAGCGTTACAGCTATTGGTGAGAATGCTTGTAAGCAGAAGGATTTGGTATCTATTGTCCTGCCAAATAGTATCATTGAGATTGAAGGCGGAGCTTTCTATGAGAATCCTATTATTTCGTTCGATATTCCGGAGAGTGTAAGGACTATTGGTCCGTCTGCATTCAAGAAGTGCAATTCACTCGAGAGTTTGGTGATTCCGGCAACAGTCACTTCTCTTGGTAATAGCATGTTGGAAAATTGTACGGGATTGAAGACACTGTCGATATATGCCTCAGTTTCATGCTTCGGCGATTTTACTCTTAGTGGAACAAGTGTTGAGAATATATATGTTCCACAAGGTACGGTTCCAAGTTATGCCGATAAGTTCGGTTCGCACTTAAACTACATTGAGATTGGTCGCTATTTTAAAGTCCTCGATGAGGGAGATAAGACAGCTGCCATGGTTGCACCATTTGAGGATGCCCCAGAAGGTTATTCTGGTGATATTGTAGTCCCAGAAACTGTAGATATCGATGGTGTTACATATAAGGTAACAGAGATCGCACAGGATGCTTTTAGAAACAATACTAATATCACAAGCATTACATTGTCGAAGAATGTAGAAGTGATTGGCGAGACTGCATTGCAGAACTGCTCAAATCTTACAACTATAACATTGTCTGAAGGTTTGAAGACTATTGGTGTTGGTGCTTTGATGGGAACAGCGATTAGTGAAATCGCTTTGCCTAATAGTTTGACAACTATATTGAATCAGGCATTCAAGAAGTGTTCTAATCTTAAAACTGTGGTTGTCCCTGCAGGCGTGAAATCGTTGGAATGGTTGACATTCTCAGAGTGTACGTCATTGGAAAAAGCAGAACTCTTGGGTGTTGAAACAATGGGTGACGATACATTCTACAAGTGTAGCATGTTGAATTCTGTCGTATTCCCAGCTTCGCTCACCGCCATAGGAAGAAATACTTTGGCTTTGTGTCCTAACTTGGCGACTGTGACTTGTTATGCAGATCCAGCTCCAACAGCATATGATCGTTCGACGATTTTCTACAATTCATCAGCAGATGTCATCGTCTATATTCCTGTTGGTGCGACTGCTTCATATACTTCAGCATGGGGTGAAAAGAACTACGTAGAAATGACATCAACAGCTGTTGAGAAGATCAATGTCAACAAGCCTGGCAGATCTGTCAAGACAATCGAAAATGGCAAGATCGTCATCATCCGTGGTGATAAGAAATATGATGTCAATGGTCGCAAGCTTTAAGCATCGGGTTATAAGTTTTAAGTCTTAAGCATTGCTAAAAACAATACATCGAGAGAGATGTTGCCCACGGGCAACGTCTCTTTTTTGTTGTGCATAGTCATACTTGCTTCAGGAATATGGTTTTTATATTGTGACTTAACGATTGAAATCCAATGTCTGATACGCCATGTCTTATTATGTTATAAATGAATCTTATGGGTTTGCGCGTTAAATATTTTTCATAACTTTGCCCGTGCGAATGTAATAAACAAAATGCTAACTTAAAACACGAGAAAATGGCAGTCACGGAAACTACCACCACAAGCTACGGCACTAGAGTGAAACGCTCGGCCGGTGGCATCAAATCCGGCTTTATATTCTTGATTGCAGGCACTGGACTCCTCTGGTGGAACGAAGGTCGCGCTGTAAAAACTACAGATCTTATCGAAGAGGCTCAGGATGTCGCTGTTCACATTGAAAATGTTGAAACGGTCGATCCTTCGCTCAATGGCAAGCTCATTCATGCTACCGCTGATGCGACAACGCAAGATGTGCTTACCGATGCTGATTTCGGTATCTCTACAGTTGCCATCAAACTTGACAGAAAGGTAGAATTCTACCAGTATGTGGAAAATTGCCAATCGGAATCGAAAGATCGTATGGGTGGTAGTGAAGAGACTGTGAAGACATATACATGCGAAGAAAGATGGACTTTGTCACCAGTCAATTCTTCAGAATTTCATGGCGCAAATGCTAATTCGTTCAGAAACTTTGCGTTGATGAATTTTGATGAGAAAAGCAGTGTGGCCAATAATGTGTCGTTTGGCGGATACACGCTTAATGGTTCTCTCGTCGGTGGAATTACGGGTCAGTCGCTGACAACTGTTGATCTTGATACTGTTCTTGTGAATAAGTGGAACAGCATTATCCGCCAAACGATGAGAAATCCAGATGAGGATTATGTTCATGTAAATGGAAATATTGTCTATTTCGGTCGCAATCCTTATTCGCCACAAATTGGTGATGTGAAAGTAACCTTTACTCAGGTTAATCCAGGTACTGTTTCTGTATTGGCACAGGTCAATGGTAGCACTTTTGAAAGCTTTACTGCTAAAAATGGCAAGACGCTCAGTGCAATCAGAATGGGCAGCGTCAGCATGAATCAGATGTTTGAAGAGGAAAAGGATTCAAACAAGACATGGACATGGGTTTGGCGTGTTGTCGGATGGTTGCTTGTTTGTAGCGCATTCAAGAGAATTTTCAGCATCATCTCGACAATATTCAAGGTAGTTCCTTTTGTTGCCAACATTCTCAATTGGGGTATCAGTCTCGTGGGAAATATTCTCGGAACAGTATGGGCTCTCCTCGTAATAGGCATTGCATGGTTGGCATATCGTCCGGTTCTTTCCTGCTGTATCCTTGGTGTTGCAGCCATAATCATTGTTTACTACATGTTTAGAGGCAAAAACAAGCAGCCGGAGGCCGTAGCAGCCGCACAAGAAACGACGACTTTAGAAAAGACTCAGGAATAACAACAATAGTTGACAAGAAAGAAGTGGGTTACACATTGTGTGTAACCCACTTTTGTTTTGTTCGCCAATAGAACGAGGCTGGCGAATATTTAAAGCTGTAGCCTAATAATTCCCTTCATCACCAGAATCACGCAATACTGTGCCGGCTTTTTCTCCGAAATCGTCTGTCAACAAAACACACTCTACAAGTTCGTTTTCATGATATAGGAATGATACCAACGGTTCATCATCTTCCTGCATGAGAGTCACGGTCTCATTGTCATCTTCATATTTAAGCCAAAAGTGCTTCATCTTTGGCATATCCGGTACTGGCTCGCCATAGTTGAATCCTATGAATGGGAAGCCCATAGTTACATAATATGGTCGTTCTACGGCTTCATCTTTATGTGACAAGTTTTCTCCATTCCAACTAAACCATCTGCCACCTAGGAGTCCTGCGACCTTGACTAATACGTCACGAGTATTATCGGCATTACGACGAACTTCAAAAGTGTATGATTCGGGATTCGTAGGACTTTTGTCTTCGCTCAGCATCATTATGCCGGATGTCCACATATCCAATTCGTCGCACACCATATCTGGCGATATCTGCAATAGAAACGATTCGCTTGGCTCCAATGTCTTGCCATCATAAACATAGAAATCTTTGCTCCATAGTTCCGTGACATCATAGGTGACAAGACAAGAGTGAAGCACGTTGTATTTTCCGTCCTTTCGCTTCAGACATTGTATGCTATAACCCAATACGGACCCGTCGGTGTCTTCTATCAACGAGTCGTTCACCATGCAGTCATACATGTCCGAAGTTCGTTCTGACGATGTCTCGTTCTTGACGCGTTTCTCTATTTCTTCATCTGGCAATGAACTGCTAGCCTTGTGCGCAACGACGTTGTTGCCAAGTAGCTTGAATACGTCCATTGCAACATCTTTATCGAGCGTATAGGCAAACTTTCCGACATTTGTCGAGACGTATCCTTCTGTTGCATTGCCACCTTTTCCTGCACACGATGCCATTACAAGTATGGCCAAAGCATAAGCGAAGATTCTTTTCATTCGTATATCTTTTATTGTTTTTTTTTATGCTATTACCAACGTCCGCCAGCTCCACCGCCACCGCTGTAGCCGCCACCACGACTGCCACCGCCTGAGCTGTAACTGCCCGAATTGTAGCCTACGTTTCCTCCACTGAATGACGATTCGTCGCTGATGTCGTAGAGTTTAGAGAGTTTCGGTACGATAACGGTTTCGGTCGTGTCGCATCCACAACATTCACACTTGGCTTTGTATAGCCATGAGCCTTTCTTTTTGAATTCGGCTTTCACTTTCTCCTCTTTGTCGGTTACCTTGGCCGAGTATGCTTGGCAGTGTTTGCAGAATATGTAATTCTTGACTTTGTTTGTAGGCATGAGTAGGGCAGTGTTGTGCCCGTTCCCACATGTGTAGAGCGTGGCTTTCATTATGCCTTCTCTGATTTCATATTGACGAGCCTCGCCCATTGGACTATAGTTGGCCGACGCCTTTTCTGGCATGCCGTTGCATTTGGGACACTTTAGAACTTTGCGTGCAGCTTTTTTCTCTACAATCTTGCATGCAAGGTAGAACGGTATTGCGATGTATGGTGCAACAATCATGTAGAATTTAAGCTTGCCACTACGACTCATGGCGTTGGCTCGTGTCAGCGTGTCGCGACTCGTTTTACAGCTCCACAAATGGTATGTGGCAATGATTGCATGAATGATAGCCGAGAATCCAAAATAACCTGCCACGTATGGAAGGAAATGCATGAAGTCGTCATATTGCGTGTCGCCTCCAGCATAGTCCATATATTCAAATGCTTCGCACAGAAACCAGACAAACACTCCCATGAAGAGCAGATACCAAATGCCCTTCTTGCCGTCCCAAAATCCCCATTTGGCTATACGCAGATTGTCAGAGTAATATGCCACATTGCATTCGCTATTCTCATATATGACTATCTTGCTTTCCACACTTTTTAGTGGAGCATTGTTGAGACCGTAATAAGCGATGTAGATGCCGATGAATGGTATGCAGAGTAATAACGTGATGAAGCATGCTATCCAGTCACCTTCGCTCCATTTGTCATCATCTTCGATGCTTGTGTTGTTTACGGCATTTGCCCTGTCCAGCACACCATATTCCGATGCTTTGTATTCATGGTCTGTTGCCACTTTGAATATTTCCGACAAGGCTTTATGGATACCATTTGCATATCTGTCCTCGCGGAATTCCGGCACCATGATGTTGTTTCCTATACGTCCGAGTATTACGTCCGGGAAATCAGCTTCCGCGCCATAGCCTGTAATGAACTGCCACCTGTGTTGGTTGATGACAACAAGCAATATCAGGCCACGACTGTCGCGTCCTAGTCTCCAGTTGTTGTACAGTTTTACACCAAAGTCGAGTGGCTCCATGTCAATCTCGTCGAGTACTACAATGGCTGTCTCTAAATCGGCCTTAGTGTTGAGACTGTCGCACAGGTTGTTGATCTCGGTTCGTTGGTCGGCATCGAGATAGCCTGCCGGATCTAGTACAAACGTCTTGTCGACGGTATATGGGTCTGTCAGGTTGTCTGGCGTCCATTTCCTCTCCTCATCGCTACAAGCGACAAGGAATAATGTGCTAAATATTATGAGTAGTATGCGATACATTATGCTATTGAATTATAGAGTATAATCACCATCGGCCTCGAGCTCCGCCACCGCCGCTTCGTCCACCACCACGGCTTCCGCCGCTGCTACGATAGCCGCCACCTCCACTGCGTCCGCCACCACCAATTGATGAATGCGACAACTTTGGCAATTCCACCTTTTCCTCGTATGTGTGCCCGCAATGTTTACAAGTGATAGTCAATACCTCTTCTCCCTTTGACGAGTATGTTGGCTCGACAGTTCTTACGGTCTGGGTTACTTTGCATGTGTGTCCTCCACATTCCGGACAATCTGTATAATCCTTATACTTGTCACCTTTCTGAAGACGTGCCACGCTATGTCCGTTGTCACATTTGCACATCCAGTAATACTTGATGTCGTTTTCTACCTCGAACATCTGGCTTGCCGAAGCCGGCTTGAACTTGACCGTTTCGTCTCTTGTCAGCTGGCTGTCGCATATTGGACACGTCATCAGTTCTTTTTCATGTTTCTTGTACTTGTGTCGCATTATCAGGTAGAATGGCAGAGCAACGACTGGTGCAACAAAGCAAAGAATCGGCAGACTGACACTATGGTATATGGAATCTGTGCATATCATTTTTTCTGTGCTGCTTTTCGCTTTCCGTAAGTTTATAGCCACCAGGATTATCCATATCGTTGTGGCATAGGTCGCGAATACCAATAAGCCGCCAATGGCATACCAGATGTCATCATCCAATGCCGATATGCAAATTGCAATGAGAAATCCCATGTCGATCAACAGAAATTGCAGAAATCCATGGCTCGACCATACGCTCCACGACATGTCCTTCTCTGTGTTGATGTATGTCAGCGATCCATGGTTTGGCGTCAGTTGCTCTCTCTTAATCTCTCCCTTGATCGCCTTCATCGATTTTGCCGAATGCTGCTTCGCACATATAGGCAATCCTATCCATACAAGTCCTATCAGCCAGCATACTATCAATCTCTCAAACCATTCCATTTCAATGTCTTCATCGTCTTCATGGTATTCACCATGCGTCTCCTCATCCGATGCCGCCAAAAGGTTCATTGAGTAGTTTTTAGCTTTGTATGTGCTGTCAGATGCCACTTTCGTGAGCTCGATGAAAGCGTCACGCAGTCCTTCATAATATCTCTTTTCACGGAATTGTGGTTCAATCTTCTGATGGCCGATATGGCTGAGCAGGAGGTCGGGATAGTCACCTTCTGCACCATAGCCCGAGATGAACTGCCAGATGTGCTGCTCCATCACGATCAGGAGAAGTATGCCTCGGTCGTCTCGTCCCAGTCCCCAGTGGTTGTACAGCTCTACACCAAAATCGAATGAGTCGTCATCAATGTCGTCAAGCAGGACAATCGCTGTCTCAAGGTTGTGCGCATGGTTCAGTTCGTTACATATAGCATTGAGCGTATCGGTCTCCTCGACATTCAGATAGTTCAGCTGGTCAAGGACATACTGTGTGCTGTCTTTGGTGTATGGATCCACCAATTCCTCCGCTACCCATTTGCCTTGTGCTGTGATGTCCGTCGTTGACAACAGAAGTAATGTGAATATGAAGATTTTCTGCATTGATAATGAGCTTTTTGCTTTTGTGGGGATGTGTCTGGCCATTTTTCTTGAATGTAGTTGAACATGCTTTTGAGCCGTAAAAATAGGATTATTTCGTGAGATATAAACCAGATGGAAACGTAAAATGGATAATTTGTTGTGTGTCTGGCTTTAACTTAAAAAGGCTGCTCCAGATGGAACAGCCTTTTGTGTTTTTGCAGAGTGACGATGAATCAACGCGTTTCTGTCGTACTGCTTGCCGTGTTGCCGCAAGTCGTTGCGTCGTACATGGCTTCGGCAGCGATGGCCGGGACGTAGAAATGTCCTGCATAGGTTGCCGAAAGTCCGACGATGACGCGACACTCCTGTCCGACTCCGAGCTTGTTGATGTATGTCAAGAGTCGGTCGTCGCGTATGTCCTGATAACTAACTGCTGATGAGTTTTTGGTGTCGATAATCTCCCATCCGGAAGGAAGCACCTGTGTCAAGGCAATGTTCTCGACTTCTGTCTCGGAAGTGTTGCGAACTGTGACTTCAGCTCTGAAGAGTGTGCTCTGAGCGATGTTCGTAACATCAATAGGTGTGCCGTTGAGTGCTGAATATGAGACGTTTACAGCGAGTCCGTTGCTGCTTGCTGCTACATCGCCTTGTCTTGCAGTTCCGCTGGCTGTGAATGTTACGAAGAGCACTCCGTCACCATTGTTTGTGAGGGTGACGTTTTTGCCTGTTTCGGCGTTCCACGCGAGTTTCGTGGTCTCGACATTTTCCGTTTTGTCAGAAGCAACATTGAACTTCATCTTTCCTGACGCCTTGATTTTCTTCAGGTAATGTGCTTCGGCCGCGATTGAGAGTGCCGTTTCGCGTGTCGAGAGCCATGCACGGCTGTTAAGTCTTTTTGCGATGTTGTCGGCAATGACTTTGGCCGAAGGAAGGGTAGGGTTGATGGCAGCCATTGCAGAGAGTCGCATTGGAAGCGTGTAGAGGTCGGAGTATCTGTCTCCGTCATTCTGCTTCTCAATTGCGACGGCAATGAGGTTCGAAGCCTGATCAGGAAGCGGATAGGCAGCATAGGCAGCAGCGAGCAATGTGGCTGTCTCGCTCGTGATTTTTGCCTTTGTCTCTTCGTTGTTTAGCATCTGCATCATGCGGTTCATCGCACTGAGATCGGCATTGCCGGAGAGCGCAAGCGAATAGATTGCGAATGCTGCATTGTTGATTGTCGAAGGATGGTCCGTCGAACGCCATCCACGTGCAACTTCGAGAAGATAGTTGGCAAGGCTGTTCTTGAATTGACCTTCGATGTAATAGCCTTTCTGCTCGGCTTCGCAAAGGAATTGCATAACGTATGCCGAGCACCACTGATTGTCGTAGGTCTGCCCTTGCCAATAAGCGATGCCTCCGCGTGGCGTCTGGTGGGTGCGCAGTTTTTCAATTGCACGTTTGATGTTCTCCTGCGTTTCTGCAGCTTGCTCGTCGCTGAGATCTGCAAAATCAGAGAGGTAGAGCTGTGCGAAAGCCTTTGATGTCGTCTGTTCTGCACATCCGTGAGGATATTGAATCAACTCGGCAATGCGCGAAGCAACATTGAGAGGATATGCGGCTGAGACTTCAAGAAGCATCTTTTGATTGCTTTCGCCAACAGGTTGAATCTTCGATTGCCATTTCTTGCCAGGCTCAATTACGGCTGTTTCGCTCTCGGCGAGAGTAGTCTCCGCAATGCGAATGTCCGTTTCGACAACGTAAGATGCTTTGTCGTTGCTCGATTTTGCATCCAGAGCAATCTGGACTTTACCGCCCTTGTTGCCGGCCTTAAGAGCGAAAGCAATTGTCTGGTCGCCTTTCTTTTTCATGACAATGCTCTGAGTCTTCGAACCGATGATTTGGGCATCGCCATCGCAGCTGATGTTGACCTTGACTTCGCCCAGATTGTCTTCTGTAGCAAAGACTGTTGCACTGACGCTGACTTCGTCGCCTGCGCCAATGATACGAGGCATCGTTCCTGTCAGCATGAGCGGTTTGCGTACTGTGACCGACTTGTCGGTGTTTCCATAAGCCATTCCGTCACCAGCGACAACCATCACGCGGACACGGCCGTTATAGTTCGGAATTTCGACTTTATGCTTTGCCGTCTTGCCTTTGCCGAGCTCAAATGGACCCTCGAACCAGACCATTGGAGTGAATCGGTTTACGATGGCTTTTGGACCGCCATTTAGCGCTTCGTCGCCGCCGATGCTGAACATTTGCTCAATGCATCCGCCGTAGGCACCGCAGACGAGAGAATACATGTCCCACAGACGCACGCCGAGTGCTTCCTTGGCATTCATTGCTGCCCATGGATTCGGCGTCTTGAAGCGAGTGAGGTCAAGCAGACCTTCATCGACAATGGCAATCGTGTATGACATTGCACGGCCATTCTTCTCGCTCACGGATACCTCGCATGTCGATTCAGGACGCACTTCGTCTTTCATCGTGATGACTGGGTTGAGATGGCTCTTCGCCTCGTTGACTTCGATCGGCTTTACGCCATAGAGACGCAGCGGCATGTCATTGTCTGTCTGGGCGTAAGGCTGGATGAGCTGCACACAGACATACGCGTTTGGCATCATCTCGTTCGTAGCCTTGATCTTGACGCTTGTCTGCTCGCCTGTGCATTCGAGACTTTCAGTCGTGACAATCCTTGAACCGTTGCAGATGCTGACGATGGCGCGGCTGCCCTTTGCCGATGGCATGCCTATGTTTATCATGTCGCCTGGAGCATACGATGTCTTGTCCGTTGTGATGCTCAGGGTCGTCGATGTCTCACGTCCGTCTGCGTTGCGGTTGCCCATCGAAGGCCAGTCGAAATATGCCATGATGCACGATGAATGGCCATAGTTCTCGCCTACGCTGATGAGGTATGTGCCCCATTCGCTGTCGTTCATCTTCAGGCTGATTGTGCCTTTGCCATTGGCGTCGGTCGTGATTGAAAGTGTCTTGACTGGGCGGTTATAGCCCGATGTCGTGTAGTTCGCAATGTATGAGTTGTCTGAATTCCACCACCAATACCATTCGGCTTTATAGATGTTGGCTGTCAGATGCACATTCTTCTGTGGTTTGCCATTCTCGTCAACGCACACGATGTTGAACGTGTGGTTCTGGCCTGTTGCCAATGCCTTGTTGTCTTTCTGAGGCGATGCAATGCCGACATAGCGCATATATGGCGAACACTTCAGATACATGACGTCGGTACTGAATTCGCCTGATGGCTCATAGGCGCGTGTCGTCAACGCACACGAAAGCATGCCTGGGGCAATCTGGCTTATCTCGTCGATGGCCGAGACATATACCTCTGCATTGCCTTCTGCATCTGTCTTCCCGTGGGCAACTTCGGCCTCCGCACGGCATTCGCTCTTCGTGATATCGTCGAACACATAATCGCCATACCCTTCGAATTGCGTCTTTGTAGGCACCATGGTTGCCGTCATGTCGAAGTTCAGGTTGCGGGCAACATTGCCGTTGAGCCATTCTGTGTGAATGCCTAGCTGACTGCCCGAATTCTTGATGATCATTGGTGCGCCGACATCGATTTTCAATCTGTTCGGCTTGATTGTTTCAACACGTAGATTCTTCGTAAAAACAGCACCGCCGACGCTGATTTTGGCATTCCAGATGCCGGTCGGGTCTTCCTCGTCGGTTGGAACATTAAATGCGTATGTTCCCAATTTGCTCTCTGTCACCGTCTTGCGGAAGTGGATCTGACCGCGGGCATTTGTGACTTCAATGCTGACAGGGTGATTCTTCGGCAGGGTCTGGTCCTTGTCACACAGCATGAAGCCGATGTTGATGACATCGCCCGGACGCCATACGCCTCGGTCTCCATACACATATCCCTTCAGGCCCTCTTGAACCTGCTCGCCGCCTACGTCAAACGTGCTCGTCGAGAGCTCTTCGCCTTGTGACACACGCAGATATGTGCAGTCATGACCATCTGTTGCAACCACGTAGAACGGACGGCCAAGCGAAGCATCGACGCTTATGTCTGCTATGCCATCCGAATTCGTCGTTGCTGTTCCGCATACACGACGTTGAAGCGAATATGCCTTGACCTCAATGCCGCTCATCGGTTTCGCATCGAGAATGCTGTTGCAGATAACGCGTATGTTGCCGCTCTTCTCGCCAAGCGAAGCTATGCCGATGTTTGTCGAAAGGAAGTTCTGGCCATATTTCTTCTCCTCGTAATATGGCTCTGCGGCAGGATTCTGGCTGTCTTCATACCAGCCGTCATACCACTCCGTATAGTTGTTCGTCCCCTCGCCGGTCCAGTAGTAGCCACGCTTGTCAAAATAGCTCTGCAGCTCACGGAGGATATTGCGGTCCTCAATCTCAAATGTCTCGCGCGAGGCCTTTGGCAGCGTGTCGCATGGCCATGCCGACAGACGACGGTCGAGCAGCATTTCGACACGATACATTGCACCTGGCTCAGTCTCGACAAGCTTGCTGATGTCAATGCCATAGTTGCGCCATTGCGAGAAATCACTCGTCTCTTCATCAAAGAATATCGTAGTCACGGCAACAGGACGGCCGTTATATCTCAGGCTCGATGCATCGTCATAGTTCTCCGATGTCAGCATGTCGCCGATGTTGTCGCTGTATATGCGGAACACCCTCACGCGCACGCCCTTCATCATGATGGCCTTGATCGGTATCACGGCAGAGCCGTCGGATGGCAAGATGTTGCCGCTGCGGGCGAATGCCACATTCGGCTTCTCGCTCTCAAGGCTCACCTCGAGGCTGCTGTCTTCGCCCAGCGTCACGCCACTCGCACTGCGGATATTGCCCGACAGACGAACCGTCACGACACCCTCGGCATTGCGGTCCGGATACAGATAGAGCTTGTTCCCGTCAACACGAATCTGCCCCGAGGCGTTGTCCTCAATCACAGCCAGACCACGCATGTTCTGTTTCCCATCCAGCTTCTTGCTGAATGTAATCTCGATGCAGCGCTCTTGAAGCTGGTATGGCACACGGGCCGTGAGCACACTCAACGTCCGTGAACTTGGAATTTTCAGCCGCAGCTCGCTGTCCGGCGACGTGACAATCTCTTCGCGCTCATTGTCTTCACCCTCAAACGTCAGCATCACGCGATGCACACGTCCGTTGTTCACGTGCGACCACATCGGCTTCGAATTCGCAGGCAGTTTGATGCAGCGCTCAAAAGCCTCGCCCGAGGTCGAATCGGGAGCAAAGAAATCAATTGTGTAGGCATAATCATCGTTCTCGATAACGTCAATCTGACGGACCGACATACGAATCATTTTCTTGTGACCATTCTGGTCATCAGATCCGCACGCTGTAACTATTGCGGCAAACCCTAAGCATAAAAGCAGATATTTTAGGTGCTTCATCTTGGAAAAAGTTTTTTTGCAAAGATACAAAAAATACAGTGATGCGTATTGCAACACAAAATATAATGTCGTCTCTCTCACCAAAAATGCCTACGCCGAACAAGGAGTTCTCCTAAATGGCTTCATTGAAGCCATAAAAGTCGCCTTGAGCTGTTGTTTTTAGTGTGAAGAACATCAAGAGAAAAAATGCCGCCTCAGTGGAGTGCCGTTAAAAGATTTCGCCCGGAGAGCCGTTAAACGACCGGTGCCGTTCAACGAGCGGAGCGAGGCGTTTTAGCGGTCGTAGGCTCGCAGCAGAAATCTTAGGCACGGAAGTGCTGCGGCAGAGTCTTTTCTTTGCTTCGGTTTCTTTTCTGACGGACAGAAAAGAAATGAAGAGAAGGCTCATGAAAAAAAATGCCGGCGACGAGCTCTCTTTTGCTTCGTTTTCTCTGAGCGGTACAGAGAAAATGAAGACATGACAAAGCATACCGCCCTTTGTTCAGCGTATGCATTCCTCCATCCCTCCAATTCGCCACTGTTCCTGGCATTTTAATGCCAGTTCATGTTCTCTTCTGCCTGCATCAAACGAAGGGAAACCAATAAGTAGTTCCTGCGTAAACGAATGTTGAAAGCGAAAAAACAGCTTTATTGCATCTCGCATCGTAGTGGACATATCAGGAAATCTATAAGTTGTGACTGCTAAGCTGATGAGCGAAGCGAATAATTGCTTTCAGATTTCTTACCTTTGGGTCTCAATTACAACCACACTAAGCTTACATACAAGCCTAACGAGAACTGGAAGTAATATGAGACGGAAAGGTGACAAAAAACAAATCGTTACCGAAATTTTATCGGTAACGATTAAAACACTCCCGAAAGATAGTCTAACCGACTACCAGACACAAGGGAATTTATTTGCCCTACACAAATGCCATACGCCGGGGATTGCCCACCCGCATGGGGAGTTGTTATACGGCGGCAAAGATAATGCAATAAAAACACAAAAGCTAAAAAAACTGATAAAAAGGAGAATCTGTAGAGTTTGAAAGAATTATATGTGTTCAGAACAAGATTGTTGTTTATGACGAGACGTTTGTATGAAAAAGGCACAGGAGGAAGCCTTTCGACTAACCCCCTGCATGTAGATAAACAAACGTTTACAATGCAAATATAGTGCAAATATTTGAATTGCAAACAAGAACAATGATAAAGAATAACGAACTGGGAATGTGATAACATAACGAGAGGTAGCACGACGGAGAAAATTGTCTGTCAATAATATGCTATCTCGTTTCTTTTACTTAATATTGCAATGTTTATCACGAGCAGAAAGGCTACTGCCGGATATTGGGCGATTTGTCGAGTATTTAAGCCTAATATGACTGATGGAGGAATCTCCACGTAGAGATGGAAGGTCGCCGTCCTCCGATAACCGCATAAAGACCATACAGAAACAGTGTTTTTGTATGGTCTTTCTTTTGTGTTATAATTTTGTTTGTAGGTTTGCAATGGAGTTGAGCTATACAGCGTAGGCTCCTGCCTGCGTCGAACGGAGATCATATGATTACGCGTCATAAATATTTTGAGAGATTACGAGTCTGAACAATTTGTGACTGTTTCAAGGCTGTAGTAATGTCTTGTTTGGTAACCTCATTAGGATTCATAACCATCTTGCTCTTCTCTGTTTTTCTATCGGCGTCAACAACATCTCCATTAGACTCCAAATCATTATTTGTTAAACGGACACATGCTCCTCCGTTCGATGGAGGGAAAATAAGTTTGTCGAAACGACTGATTTCAGTGCTTGTGAGTTCGTCAAGATTTGCATTGATAAACTCTTCCATAGCCATCAGAAAAATATCTTCTTTCTTTGTTTTAGTCTTCTTCAAAAGAAGTTCAAATAGATCTTTCTTCTGTTTTAGAATTTCTTTGTATTGATTGTTATCCATGGATGAACGTATTTGGGGCCAACACACAAAAAACAATTGTGTTTTATCGTTTAATTCAAGTGCTTATTGCAACGAAACTCGGTGTTCTTAATAAAAAAAAGAGGACTCTAAGATCCTCCTTATGGCGGAACCCATACCCCCGTTAAGGAGCAAAGGCCATGTGTTGATACATTATTTTCACACGCAAATATAGTTCAAATGTTTGAATTACAAACAAGAATAATGAAAAGAAAATAATTGTGGCACAACCCAGAGATAACGTATCCCCCAAAGAATACTGTTTATGACGACAATTCACCATAAAAGAGGAACCGGAGGATCCATTTCTGGAAGCCCCCGGCATGTAGATAAACAAACGTTTACAATGCAAATATAGTTCAAATATTTGAATTACAAGCAAGAATAATGATAAAGAATAACGAACTGGGAATGTGATAACATAACGAGAGGTAGCACGACGGAGAAAATTGTCTGTCAATAATATGCTATCTCGTTTCTTTTACTTAATATTGCAATGTTTATCACGAGCAGAAAGGCTACTGCCGGATATTGGGCGATTTGTCGAGTATTTAAGCCTAATATGACTGATGGAGGAATCTCCACGTAGAGATGGAAGGTCGCCGTCCTCCGGTAACCGCATAAAGACCATACAGAAACAGTGTTTTTGTATGGTCTTTCTTTTGCATTTAAATTTTTGTTTGTAGGTTTGCAAAGTGTAAGTGTTTAAGCACTTGCAAAAAGAGCGAATTTGGATCTGTTGACCCTGGCGACGGTTGCCTTGTCATAAACAATCGGTCGTTTGTAAGATAACTCTGGACAGGCGGAGTTTAGTGTCTGGGCAGCATTACCATATTCGCTCTTTTTTTTCTATTTTTTTCGTATTTAAATTTTTATTTGTAGGTTTGCAGACGAAACGAGGTAGCACGACGGATAAAATTGTCTGTCAATAATACACTATCTCGCAAAAAAGAATTGGAAGGTGTCCAAAGCGTTGTAAGACGTAAAGATCGGGGCAATTGCATCGAACCGTTGGAAGAACCAATTCTTTTTTTTATTTTATTCTCTTTATATACATACGTCACCGACATCTTGCCATTAAAATCAACCCTCATCGCGCAACACTCGACAACAATCTCAACAATCCTGAACATCACAGTCTCTTTATCGTTCATGTTTTTCTGTTTTTTTTGTTAATATTCTTTTGCATTTAAATTTTTGTTTGTAGGTTTGCAAAGTGTAAGTGTTTAAGCACTTGCAAAAAGAGCGAAGATGGATCTGTTGACCCTAACGACGGTTGCCTTGTCATTAACAACCGATCGTGTTGAAGATAACTCCAGACAGGTGGAGTTTAACGTGTGGGCAGCGTTACCATATTCGCTCTTTTTTTTCTGTTTTTTTCGTATTTAAATTTTTATTTGTAGGTTTGCAGTGTCAGCCGTTTAGCTCATAGATGATAGACTTATAATCATTGCTAATCAATTAGTAGCACTATCGGCATCATGTTTGGTACAGCATTTAGTATCTGACCTCTGAAAAGACATTAAGCACTTATCGTTATTCGGTAGGTGCTTTTGATGTATATTTACCTCTTGCAGAACTTTTAAGTTCTGTTATTTCTTCTTTTGTAAAGCCGATGCTCTTTAACCAATTATCAATTCGTCTTGTATCATACATATATACTTTGTCTGTGAATACGGATTGCATCACAAGCTGATATGTGGATTTTATCGTTCTGGAATGTGTGCTTTTCATAGGATAAATATCGAACTCGCCATTAAATTCAATATGATTTCCCCTTAAATCAATGATGGAACACACCTTTCGTTGATAACGTGAAATTTCTATAAACAAACGTCTTGAAACGGCATCGTTGGCTTGTATGACCAAAACAGGATTATTGATATGATATGGCAATGTTATTAACTCCCGTTCGGCGCAGGCTCCATGCCTACGTCGTAGTTAGAAGCAAGGCTCCTGCCTTGCATGCTACATCTTGTTGCGTATATTTTGAGAAGAAATACCAGTTTTCGCTTTTTCTTACTACCTTTAGCAATCCGCTACTGATTTTTTTGAAAAAAAAAGTCAAATGTGGTACCGGATTTGAGCCACCATGCGCTTTATATTTGCAAAAAGTTGATTCAAAAGATATACTTATGAGAACATTTGACAAACTCACAAAGCTTTTCTCTCTAAGCAAAACATTGCGTTTTGAACTGAAACCTGTTGGTAAAACTCTCGATAATATCGAGAAGAAAGGACTCATTGCCCAGGACGAACAAAGAGCAGAAGAGTATGAATTGGTAAAGACGATTATTGATGACTATCATAAATTCTTTATCCGCTTTTCACTTAACAGTCTTGTTCTAAAGCTAAAAAGAACATCAAATGAGGGTCTTGATTCGCTTGAAGAATATGTAGAGTTGGCGTCGAAGAGCAAACGGAATGAGAACGAGGAAAGCGCATTTGACAAAGTCAAGGAAAACCTTCGCAAGCAAATTGTAAAGGCATTTAAAGATACGAATGGATATGGAGACTTATTCAAGAAAGAACTTATCCAGAATGTCCTTCCTGATTATCTCACAGACGCCACTCAACGCCAGTTGGTTGACAACTTCAGCAAGTTCACAACATATTTTTCTGGGTTCCATCAGAATCGTGAGAATATGTATTCAGACGAGGCCAAATCGACAGCTATTGCATATCGTCTGATACATGAGAATCTGCCTATGTTTATTGACAACATAAAATCATTCGCCAAGATTGCTGACACAGAAGTTAAAGAGCATTTTTCTGACATAAAAAAGGCTTACGAGGAATGCCTTAATGTCAATGAAATAGCTGACATATTCAAACTTGACAACTTCACTCGCACACTGCCCCAAGAACAAATAGATGTATATAACAGTATTACAGGTGGCATCAACGAGTATGTCAACCTCTACAATCAGCAACACAAAGACCAGCGTCTGCCACTGCTGAAACCTCTCTATAAAATGATATTAAGTGACAGAGAGGCTTTGTCGCGGTTACCGGAAGAGTTTGCAAGTGACGAGGAGATGATTGCGGCCATCAATGAAACACACGAAAAACTCAAGGAAGTCTTAACCGGTAATGGAGATAGTAGTTTGCAATATCTGCTTCAGCATATTGAAGATTTTGACACGGATCATATCTATATTGCCAACGATGCCAGTCTTACTGATATTTCGCAACAGATATTTGGACAATATGACGTTTACACAAGAGGCATAAAAGAAGATATACGTCAGCAAGTAAAGCCTACCGCTAAAGAAAGGAAGGATTCGGAATTGCTCGATGAACGCATCAGCAAGATTTTCAAAACAGCAAACAGTTTCTCTATCGGCTATCTTAACTCGATGAGTGACAAGAAGATTGAGGATTATTTCGCACAACTTGGCGCATACGACAGAGACGGAGAACAGCGTGTCAATATCTTTTGCAAAATAGAGATGGCACGCATCGCTGCTGGAGACATACTAGCTGGCAAACACAGTAATCTCAACCAATCTGACAGCGACATTAAACTTATTAAAGACTTGATGGATGCATACAAGGATTTGCAGCATTTCATCAAGCCCCTACTTGGCAACGGTGATGAAGCCGACAAGGATATTGATTTTGACGCTCGTCTGAGAGCTGTCTGGGTTGCGCTTGATGTCATCACACCGCTATATAATAAGGTCCGCAACTGGCTTACACGCAAGCCTTACAACGAGGAGAAGATAAAGCTAAACTTTGAGAACCCAGTTCTATTGGAGGGATGGCCTAATCCAGAGGCAAATTCTTGTGTAATATTGAAAGAAGATGATAATACATACTATTTGGCAATAATGGATAATGATTATCGCTCTTTATTACGCGAGTGTTTGTCGCCAACGTCAGATGACGATGTAATGTTCCGTATGAACTATCTTCAAGGAGGCGATATGGGAAAGAACGTCCAGAATCTTATGATGATAGATGGCAAGGTTAGAAAGGTTAATGGAAGAAAAGAAAAAACTGGTCCTTTTGCAGGTCAGAATATTCGTTTGGAAGAATCTAAAATGGAACATTTACCTGCAGAGATTAACAGAATTAGAAAGTCTGGTTCCTATTCAGTTTCTAGCAAAACATTCCTTAAAGAAGATTTAACCAAATTCATTGATTTCTATAAGCCATTAACATGTGCTTATTATTCGGATTATCTGTTTTCTTTCAGAGAATCATCGCATTACCAAACCTTTGCAGACTTTACTGATCATATAAATCAGCAAGCATATCAAATTCAGTTCAGTCCTGTATCAAAGTCTTACATTCATGAACTTGTTAATGAAGGCAAGCTATATCTCTTCCAGATATGGAACAAGGACTTTTCAGAGCATAGCAAAGGCACACCTAATATGCATACTCTGTATTGGAAGATGCTCTTTGACGAAAGGAATCTGGCCGACGTGGTATACAAACTCAACGGACAGGCTGAGGTCTTCTATCGCAAACGTAGTCTCGACATTGACAAGACTGCTATCCACAAGGCTCATCAGCCAATACAGAACAAGAATAGCCAGAACACAAAGAGAGAGAGTACGTTCGACTATGACATCATAAAGAATCGCAGATATACGGTTGACAAATTTCAATTCCACGTGCCTATAACTCTCAATTTCAAGGCTGTTGGAAATGACAACATAAATGCCAACGTGCAGGATGTCATCCGCAACAACGGCATCGAACACATCATTGGCATCGACCGTGGCGAACGTCACTTGCTCTACCTTTCGCTTATCGACCTCAGGGGCAATATCGTTAAGCAGATGACACTCAACGACATCGTGAACGAGTACAACGGCAACACATATACAACAAACTACAAGGATTTGCTTGCCGCACGAGAGGGAGACAGAACCGATGCTCGACGCAACTGGCAGAAGATAGAGAACATCAAGGAACTGAAAGAGGGCTATCTGAGTCAGGTGGTACACATCATAGCCAAGATGATGGTCGATTACAAAGCTATCGTTGTTCTTGAAGACTTGAACATGGGCTTCATGCGTGGACGTCAGAAGATCGAGCGTAACGTCTATGAACAGTTTGAGAAGAAGTTGATTGAGAAACTCAATTATTACGTAGATAAGCGGAAAGATGCAACAGAATGTGGAGGTGTGCTCAACGCCTTGCAGCTGGCAAGTAAGTTTGAGAGTTTCAAGAAACTGGGCAAGCAGAGCGGATGTCTGTTCTACATCCCGGCTTGGAACACAAGTAAGATTGATCCTGTGACTGGCTTCACCAATCTCCTTGACACCCGATACGAGAACGCCGACAAGGCTCGCTGTTTCTTCTCAAAGTTTGATAGTATCAAATACAACAAGGACAAAGACTGGTTTGAACTTGCGTTTGACTACAACAACTTTACCCCAAAGGCCGAAGGCACACGAACCAAGTGGACGCTCTGCACGCATGGTACACGAGTCATGACTTTCCGCAATCCTGAGAAGGTCAATCAATGGGACAACAAAGAGATTGTGTTGACCGACGAATTCAAGAGAGTGCTGAACGAAGCTGGCATCGACATCCACGGCAATCTCAAGGAGTCCATCTGCTCTTTAGAAGGTAAAGAAAATGCATCCGTGCTAAAGGATCTGATGGGCTTGATGAAACTTCTCCTTCAAATGCGCAACAGCATCACGAAAACTGAGATTGACTACCTCCTTTCTCCTGTAGCTGACGAAAACGGTGATTTCTATGATAGTCGAACCTGTGCTGACAATCTACCGAAGGATGCCGACGCCAATGGTGCGTATAACATAGCCCGAAAGGGACTATGGGTTATCGACCAGATAAAGCAAACGAAAGAAAGGCTTGCTATCACCAACAAGGAATGGCTCGACTATGCGCAAAAGCGTCCATATCTAAAATGAGAGACTACATCCCCATATCAACATTAAATGACTTTATCTTTTGTCCGTACTCCATATACCTTCACAACGTGTATATGGAGTCGGATGAAACGATGTACCACGCCGCCCCGCAGACACAGGGGCGAGTGGCACATGAGACGGTTGAAATATGAGAAAAACAGCGATTACAGCAAAGTGTTTTTCGATGCTCTTATTCCATACAAAACTGAGGTCTTTAAGTATGTGCAGAGTTACTATCGTTGCTTTATGGGCCGAAAGTCGTACACTCAGTATCCCATTTTCAAAATGTAGATAGATATGTTGATTGTTAGTTATGACATACAGAATGACCGAACACGAGCCAGGTTTGCTAAAATGCTGACAAAAAATGGAGCCATCCGTTTGCAGTATTCGGTGTATGAGGTGAACAATACCGATCGGATTTTGAATAATCTCAGAATTCTCACCGAGGAACAATTTGCCAAGAAGTTTGAAGGTGGAGACAGCGTTGTCATCTTTGACGCAGCAACTATAAAACTGAAGAAGTATGGCAATGCAATTCATAGAGACGAGGATGTAGTATATTTTTGAATTACAGACCTCAGTCTCTACAATTCGTTGTTGTGGCGGTATAACGTACTGAACGTCTTGAGTTTAAGTGATATGTTGTTGGCATCTAATTATAGTCCCCCCCTGTATGATGTTTTTGCATTTAGCGTCTAATCTCTTGGTGGATAGGACTTATTTGCATAATTTTGCATCTAAGAGTCTATAAGACATTTGTAATTTCTACTATTGTAGATCCGTTTTTATTCTCATATATTATTGTCGTCGTCTATAAGACATTTGTAATTTCTACTATTGTAGATATTATTCAGTTGGCGTGTGTTCTCCTCGTCTATAAGACATTTGTAATTTCTACTATTGTAGATCAGCTGAGCGGAATTGATGCCAAGCGCGGTCTATAAGACATTTGTAATTTCTACTATTGTAGATTATGCTGTCGAAACGTCCGAACTTTGCAGTCTAAGAGACTCATAATAATTTCTACTATTGTAGATACACGATGCCGCTGTTGGTGACGAGATAAAAGGTCTAAGAGACTCATAATAATTTCTACTATTGTAGATGAAGACTTCCGGATGCTGCATTGCAACGTCTAAGAGACTCATAATAATTTCTACTATTGTAGATCATGATGATGAAGGAAAACGCTTCAACAGGGTCTAAGAGACTCATAATAATTTCTACTATTGTAGATCAAGAAGAAAAGACTTGCCGTCGAAAGTCTATAAGACATTTGTAATTTCTACTATTGTAGATATGAAAGTTGGTGTCGTCAATGTGTTGCTTGGTCTATAAGACATTTGTAATTTCTACTATTGTATACAAGCGGTGGCGTACAAGCGTTCATCGCTTTTTTTTGTCTCTCTCGTTCGTCGTAGGCTCCCGCCTTGCCATTCCTCCATCCCTCCTGTTCTCCACCGTTCCTGTCATTTTAATGCCAGTTCTTCTTCTCTTCTGCCTACATCAAACAAACTCGCAACTGAAAACTTCTCACCTGAGAAAGCCTCTCAAGCAAAAAGTCACCTTCAAAAATGGCTTCCACGAAGCCATGAAAGTCGCATCATTGGAAGATCATGCCCCTTAAGCAAAAAGTCGCCTTGAGCTGTTTGCGTATAGAAAAATCGGTAAGATCAGCGTGAAGCACGGCAAATGTCTGAGCGGAGCGAGTTTTTGCCGTGTAGCTGAGTGAGACGATTTTTTAGCGAGACAGCTCTCTGCGACGAGTTCTTCTCGCTTCCGTCTTCTGTCGGCACAGAAGATGGAAGACAAGACCACGCAAGAAGATATAGTATGCGAGGCAGTAGCCTACGCCGAGTGAAGTTTATAGTGAAAAATATCCGAAATCCTTTGATTCCATAAAAATGTTACATACATTTGTAAACGACAATTCAAATAATCAACAAAAATTGAAACCATGAAACGGATATTAACCCTAATCATTGCTTTGGCTGCCGTCGTAGCCAGTAAAGCACAGACAACAATCAATTTCGATGTCACAGGACTCAACAACGGACTTAGTGTAACCCTCTTTAAGGTAGAAGGACGCGGCGGAGTAAGTGTCCTGACGCAAAAGATTGAAGACAACAAATTCAAATGCACTTTCACTTGCGACTCTTTGATGGAGAATCTTTCTTATTTTAGAGTGGTAGTCACAAACAACGAGACACACGAGCAATTTGGCAACACCAGCATATACCTCCATCCCAACAGCACAATTCACGTCAAAGGAACCGGCAACGACCCTAAAGACTGGACCAATGACAGCAACCATCCCGGACAGAAGTTCTACAATGTCATGTTCACAAATGACAAGTCAAAAGCAATACAGGACGAAATGAAAAAACTCAATGCACAGGCTAGCAATCCAGAAGCCGACATGAAAGCATTGAACCATGCATTCGACTCGCTCCTCAATGTCGATAACAAACTACGCGTGAAGACATTGGAGACTCTTCCTAAAGATGAATATTGGATCGAATATTATGCAATTATGGCCAGGGCTGCCGTGGCTTCTTCCACAGTCGACAATGAACTGATAGAATCACTCACCAACCTCTACAGCCGACTCACAGAAGAAGACAAACAAACAGCCGACGGCAAGACTATTACAGCCAATATCTTCAACAAACCTGTCAACATAGGCGACCCAATGAAGGATTACGACCTCTATGACATCGACGGCAACCTTCACCATCTCGCAGAGTTCAAAGGCAAGGATCTGCTTGTCGATTTCAGCTCATACTTCTGCGGACCATGCCTCATCATCTCACCTCTTCTCGACTTCCTCTACAAGGCCGGAAACAAGAGTTTCAATGTCGTGACGGTCAACAACGACACAAAGAGCCAATTCGAAGAGCATACTCGTGCCCATGGTGTAAGTTTCCCAGTCCTCAACGACCGCGACGGAGATGGCGGTATCTTCGGCATCTACAAGATTAAGGGCATTCCTAATTTCTACCTGTTCTCGCCCGACGGTATTGTGAAGGACAAATGGATGGGCGCATATCCCGAAAAGGTTTTCAACGCAATAACCCAAAGCAGTTCCTTCAAGTGGAATACATCGGTTGAAAAAAAGGGCAATGCTAAGGTAGTCAACTATCCCCCAATCGAATCTATCAACAGTATTTTCATTGCCGAAAAGGTGACTCTCTACGCCGACTCAACTGTTATCGATTTCTTGTCTTGCTCACCAGCATTCAGCTTCGGCTCTGGTTCTACACTCCACTACAACGGCAAGCAATACAAGGTCATCTCATCTAGCATCGGACTCGACAAGTTTGTCGAAGGAATGGTTGGCCATGGTAGCCACGTAACAGCCACTTTCGAACCACTGCCTATGGACGCAACCAAGTTCGACTACATCGAGGGCGACTGCGACAATTGCTTCAAGATTCTTGGCATCGAACTACCTGAATAATTCTACTATAATGGAACCTCTGTTCGGCGTAGGCTCCAGCCTACGTCGGAACTAAAAGCAAGGCTCCCGCCTTGCACAATAAAAAAAAGGAACATGCCCATTACAAGCAAAAGTCTCCTTCCTAAATGGCTTCAACAAAGCCATGAAAGTCGCCTTGAGCTGTTTGCGTTAAAAAAAATCGGTAAGATCAGCGTAAAGCACGGCGAATGTCTGAGCGAAGCGAGTTTTTGCCGTGTAGCTGAGTGAGACGATTTTTTAGCGAGACAGCTCTCA
>JAKSLG010000013.1 GCA_024401295.1 Bacteroidales bacterium
GCCGCCACTTGGATATTAAGGAGATTCTTCTCATGAAGAGTCTCCTTTTTTTATTTTAGATAATCGATATTTTTCATGCTCTTATTTTACTTGATAGTTTTTGATTACATATTTTATATCTTTGCATTCAGTAAATTAATGTTCTGTGAAAGGTAAGATTTATTTGGTGCCAAATTTCCTTGGCGAGATAAGTGAAAGCGAAACTCAACGTAACTTCCCTGAGGAAAATGTTTCTATAATTCGTTCCCTCAAGCATTTTATTGTTGAAGATATCCGTACTGTTCGTCGTTTTTTAAAACGTGTTGATAAGTCTATAAACATAGATGAATTGACTTTTTACGAACTGAACAAACATACAAAGATTGAAGATATACCTGGATATTTGAAAGCAGCTGACGAAGGGCATGATATGGGTATTGTTTCTGAAGCTGGTTGTCCAGGAGTTGCAGATCCCGGTGCTGATGTTGTTGCTATTGCACATCAAAAGGGCATTCGTGTTGTTCCTTTGGTCGGTCCATCGAGTATTTTGATGGCAATGATGGCATCGGGAATGAATGGTCAAAATTTTGCATTTGTCGGTTATTTACCTGTCGAAAAAGCTGGAAACATAAAAGCTATAAAGCAACTAGAGGATCGTTCTATTCGCGAGCATCAGACTCAAATATTTATAGAGACACCATATCGGAATGTCAAGATGATGCAAGATTTGTTATTTGCATTGAGACCGCAGACGAGATTGTGCGTTGCTTGCAATGTTACATGTCTTGACGAATATATCGTTACTAAAACGGTCTCTCAGTGGCGTAGTGTTAAAATGCCAGATATAGATAAACGTCCAACAATATTTCTTATTCAAGGTTAAGAGTTATGTATGGTTTCTTGAAAGTTGCTACGGCTGTGCCTAAGGTAAAAGTCGCAGATTGTGAATATAATGCAGAGCAGATTATCACTTGTGTAGAGCGTGCTGCATCGAAAGGTGTATCGTTGCTGGTTTTCCCAGAGTTGTCTGTGACGAGTTATACATGTGCAGATCTGTTTAATCAGCCATATTTTCTGTCTGCTGCAGAAAATTCTTTGAGTTCGATTATTGCATCGACAATGAACTTTGATGTGATGTTTGTTGTTGGTATGCCGGTAGCAGTTGACGGACGATTGTTCAATTGTGCGGTTGCAATAAATCGTGGTAAGATTCTTTGTGTCGTACCAAAGACATATTTGCCTAATTATGGCGAATTCTATGAAGCTCGTTGGTTTACGTCTGCGTCTGTGCTAGGTGAAAACGTTGAAATCGAATTTTGTGGACAGAAAGTTAGTCTGGGCACGAAAAACATTATATGTTGTGGTGATGTCAAGATCGGAATTGAAATCTGTGAGGATTTATGGGTTCCTATTCCACCTTCGTCATATAGCGTTGTAAATGGAGCAAATGTTATTGTTAACCTCTCGGCAAGCAATGACATGGTCGGTAAGCATGAATATTTGACATCTTTGGTGAGCCAACAAAGTGCTCGTACCGTTTCTGCATATATTTATGCGTCTTGTGGTTATGGTGAATCATCAACAGATTTGGTCTTTGGTGGAAGTTCCTACATTGCCGAAAATGGATCGATCATTGCTCAAGGCGAGCGTTTTGATATGAATGGGACAATGACAATTGCGGATGTTGATATCGAGAAATTGAATTCACAACGTTTGCATCAGAAAACTTTTTATCTAGAAAGTGGGGCAGAGTCGTACAATTGTATTAGTACGGTATTGCGTTCTGATTCGGATAAATTTGAAGTGTGTCGTCGTTTTAATCCTTTCCCATTCATTCCAAATGACGACCGTTCGATGGCAGAGCGTTGTAATGAAATTTTTTCAATCCAAATAAATGGTTTCGCTCAGAGATATACTGCAGCATATTCTAAGTGTGCGGTTATTGGCATCTCTGGTGGTTTGGATTCCACATTGGCTCTTTTGGTGGCTGTTCGTACGATGGATAAATTAGGATTGCCACGAAAGAATGTGCTTGGCGTGACGATGCCAGGCTTTGGAACTACGGGTCGCACATACAATAATGCTATCAACTTGATGAAAGCATTGGGCGTTACCATTCGTGAGATTTCAATTAAAGATGCATGTGTTCAACATTTTAAAGATATTGATTTGCCTTTGACTGATCGTTCGGTTACTTACGAAAATGGTCAGGCTCGAATGCGAACTCTTATTCTCATGGATCTGGCGAATAAAGAGGGAGGTTTGGTCGTTGGTACTGGTGATTTGTCTGAATTGGCGCTTGGTTGGGCAACATACAATGGCGACCACATGTCTATGTATGGTGTAAATGCAAGCGTGCCAAAAACACTTGTTAAATATCTTGTGAAGTGGGTTGCACTTGATGGAACGGATGAGAGTGCAAAACCTTATCTTTTGGACATTGTTGACACTCCAATCAGTCCAGAACTGTTGCCAGCAGATGAGCAGGGAAACATTGCGCAGAAGACAGAAGATCTGGTCGGTCCTTATGAATTACATGATTTCTATCTGTATAATTTTGTGCGTTTTGGTTTTGGACCAAAGAAATTGTTCTTCATGGCGAAGAGTGCTTTTGAGGGTAAATACGAGGATGACGTAATAAAAAAATGGTTGAAGACTTTTATGCGTAGATTCTTTAATCAGCAGTTCAAGCGTTCTGTTTTGCCAGATGGCCCTAAAGTCGGTTCTGTTAGTTTGTCTCCTCGCGGTGACTGGAGGATGCCAAGCGACGCTCAGTCGCGGTTGTGGTTGTCCGAAGCAGAATCGCTTTGATGTCGATTTTTAAGATGGACTAGCCATGATCAAAGCAAACGGCAATTAATAGAGTGAACTTGGTCAGTGAGGGGGGAGCGAGAGTGACGCCGTAGGCGGCCGAAGCGAGGGGGAGACTTCCCACTCAGAAAACAATTGAATTATCTTGCACTGAAACTAAAAAAGTCGAAAAAAATATTTTTCAGAAGTGTGAAGTTACATCGAAAGAAATTTTGGTGTAACTTCGCTATGTTTTGTGAAAACGAACGTAGAAATAGCCGAGCCTTTCGAAACTTTTGTTAGTGAATAAAAGTAGAAAGAAGGTGAAATAATATGTCAATAACAATAAAAAAATAATAAATGGATTTCGTAGAGAACCTAAAAGCGCGTGCTTCAAAATGTAAGAAGCGTGTAGTTCTTCCAGAGGGTGCAGAAGAACGCAATATGAAAGCTGCCGATATTATTCTTGGTGAGGGATTTGCCGAAATTATTCTTCTTGGTGATCCTTCTGAGATAAAGGCAAATGCAGAAAAATGGGGTTTGCAGAATATCAGCAAGGCAATAATTGTAGATCCAAAGGATAATGCTCGTAAGCAAGATTATGCAAATATTCTCTATAATCTTCGCAAGAATAAGGGCATGACAGAAGAGCAGGCAATAAAGTATGCGGAAGACCCGCTCTACTTGGGTTGCTTGATGATTAAGGCAGGCGATGCTGATGGTGAGGTCAGTGGTGCAATTCATGCGACAGGCGATGTGCTTCGTCCTGCGTTCCAGATTATTAAGACAAAGCCTGGAATTAGTGTTGTGTCAGGTGCATTCTTGATGTTCCTCAAGGATAAGAATTGGGGTGAGAATGGTGTAATGGTATTTGCAGATTGTGCTGTTGAGCCAAACCCAACAGCCGACAAGTTGGCAGAAATTGCAGTAGCAACAGGCCAGACAGCACGCGTTCTCGGCGGTTTTGAGCCACGCATTGCGATGCTCAGTTTCTCAACAAAGGGAAGTGCTAAGAATGAGATGGTTACAAAGGTCGTAGAGGCAACAGAGAAAGCCAAGGCACTGGCTCCAGATATGATGATAGATGGTGAACTTCAGGCCGATGCTGCACTAGTTCCAACCGTTGGACAACTCAAGGCTCCAGGAAGCAAAGTCGCAGGAAATGCAAATGTACTCGTATTCCCAACTCTCGAAGTAGGTAACATCGCATATAAACTTGTTCAGCGTTTGGCTGGTGCAGAGGCTATTGGTCCTATTCTTCAGGGTATTGCTGCTCCTGTAAACGACCTTTCTCGCGGTTGCTCAGTGAGCGATATCGTGAAGATGGTTGCAATCACTGCAAATCAGGCAATCGGATAAGTGACATATAATTGAAAATTGAAGAGTTATGAAAATACTTGTATTGAATTGCGGTAGTTCATCTATCAAATATAAGCTCTTTAACATGGACGATAAGAGCGTGATTGCTTCTGGTGGTATCGAAAAAATCGGTATGCCAAATTCGTTCATCAAGTTTTCTATGCCAGATGGCTCAAAGCAGATTGAAGAGATTGATATTCCAGAACATACGAGAGGTGTAGAAATCATCTTTGCAAAGTTGACAGATAAAAATGTCGGCGTTGTAAAATCAATCAATGAGATTGATGCTGTTGGTCATCGTATGCTTCATGCTGGTTCGAAGATTACGAAATCATCAATTCTTACACAGGAAGTTTTGGAAATCTTTGAGTCATGCAACGACCTCGGTCCACTTCATAACCCAGCAAATCTCAAGGGCGTAAACGCCGTTAAGGCAATTAAGCCGGATATGCCGCAGGTTGGCGTTTTCGATACGGCTTTCCACCAGACAATGCCTGATTATGCGTATATGTATGCGCTTCCATACGAGTATTATGAAAAGTATGGTATTCGTCGATATGGTTTTCATGGAACGTCGCACAAATATGTTTCACAGCGAGTTTGTGAGTTCCTTGGCATAAAGCCAGAGGGAACTAAGATCATTACTTGTCATATTGGAAACGGTGGATCTATTTCGGCTGTCAAGGATGGTAAGTGTATGGATACAAGTATGGGTTTGACTCCACTTGAGGGTCTTATGATGGGCACCCGTTGTGGTGACATTGATCCAGCCATCGTTCCATATCTCATGAAGCATGAGAATCTCACAGCCGACGAGATTGACAATATCATGAATAAGAAGTCTGGTTTGCTTGGTGTTTCTGGAACGACATCAGACATGCGTGAAATTCAGGCTGCTCGTGATGCTGGTGACAAGCGTGCAGCTTTAGCTCAGGACATGTATTTCTATCGTGTACGCAAGTATATAGGTTCGTATGCAGCAGCTATGGGTGGCGTTGACGTCATATTGTTTACAGGTGGTGTTGGCGAAAACAAGCAAAACTGTCGAGAAGCAGCATGTGAAGGTCTTGAGTTCATGGGAGTTAAACTTGACAAGAAGAAGAATTTGGAAGTCTTCGGCGAAGAGGCAATTATTTCAACTCCAGATTCAAAGGTTACCGTATGCGTAATTCCAACAGATGAGGAACTTATGATTGCAACTGATACGATGGAATTGGTAAAGTAATCATTTTAGATTTCGATATTAAGGAGCAACGTGTCGTTTAATACGATGCGTTGCTTTTGTTTTGCAGTAACTTGTGCATATTTCGTAACTTTGCAGAAAAATATAATGATGGGTATTACTACAACAATATTTCTGGCAATCGCACTGGCAATGGATTGCTTTGCGATATCTATAACAATCGGTATAAAAGAAAAGGCGTATCGTTTATCAACTGTGTCAAGAACGTCCATCGCTTTTGGCCTGTTTCAAGCTGTAATGCCATTGATAGGCTGGTACGCAACACTATTTGTTCGTGAGAGTCTTATTGCATACGGACATTGGATTGCTTTTGGATTACTTATGTTCATTGGATTGAAAATGCTTGTTGAAGCTATTCGTGGCAATGATGAAGAAAGTGGCAATTTCGATGTTCGTAACATGAGCGTATTGATTTGGTTGGCAATTGCAACAAGTATTGATGCGCTTGCTGTTGGTGTGTCCTATGGAGCTTTGGGCGTTGAGATATGCGTACCTGCCATTGTGATAGGCATTTTTTCATCATTGTTTGCTGTGATAGGAACAGCTATTGGTGTAATGTTGGGCAATGTATTTGGCAATAAGGCCGAAATAATCGGTGGAATAGTTCTTTGTGTTTTGGGTATCAAGATATTACTTGAAAATCTGTTGTAATAAAGTCATTTTTATGAAGAAGATATTGTTGTTATTTGTCATGTGTATGACATTAAATGCCATAGCATGTACCAATTTTATTATAACTCCAGGAGCATCCTCAGATGGATGTTCGATGATTTCATATTCTGCTGATTCCCACGTTCTTTACGGCGAATTATATCATTGGCCTGCTGAAGATCATGCGAGAGGAGAGATGTTGGACGTTCGTGAATGGGACGCGAACAGATTTCTAGGACGGATTCCTCAGGTGTCACACACTTATTCTGTCGTCGGTAATATGAATGAGTATGGTCTGACTATTGCAGAAACCACATTTGGTGGACGTGAAGAATTGGTTGATACTCTTGCAATTATTGATTATGGAAGTTTGATATATATCACTCTTCAACGTGCAAAAAATGCTCGTGACGCAATAAATGTGATGACCTCACTTGTTTCTGAATTCGGTTATTGCAGTGAAGGTGAATCATTCTCGATTGGAGATCCCAATGAAGTATGGATTATGGAAATGGTAGGAAAGGGTAGTGGCTGCCGGGGTGCGCTGTGGGTTGCTCAGCGAATTCCCGATGGTTGTGTGTCCGGTCATGCCAATCAATCTCGCATAACAAAAATCAATTTCAACGATAAGGACAATTGTCTATACTCGCTAGATGTCGTTTCTTTTGCACGTGAAAAGGGATATTTTTGTGGAAGCGATGAAGAATTTAGTTTTTCAGCCGCATATAATCCTCTTGATTTTGGTGGCATACGTTATTGTGAAGCTCGTGTATGGAGCGGTTTTAGGTTTATGAATAAGGAAATGTATGCGTATGAAAAATTGGCTATGGGACTCGACGGTGATGGCCGTTTGCCATTATATATTAAGCCGGATCACAAAATCACCCGAGCTGAACTGACCAATATTATGCGTGATCACTTCGAAGGAACGGCTATGGATATGTCAACGGATATCGGTGCAGGTCCATACCATGTTCCATATCGTTGGCGACCACTTGAGTTTTATGTTGACGGTAAAGAATATTTTCATGAGCGAGCAATTGCAACTCAGCAAACAGGTTTCTGGTTTGTTGGGCAAATGCGAAAATCCTTGAAGTCAATACTTTGGTTCGGATGTGACGATGCAAACACATCTATATTGATGCCGATGTATTGCAATCTTACAGAAATTCCAAAAGCTGTAAAAGTTGGAAATGGCGATATTTTGACATTCTCGTGGACATCGGCCTTTTGGGTTTTTAACTGGGTTGCGCAGATGACATATAACCGCTATGAATACATGATTCAAGACGTCAGGAAAAGACAGCAGAAGCTAGAAGAAGAAATCAATCATCGTGTAGAGTTGTTTGATTCAGCTCTTCAAACAACGTCTGTGAAAAACACGTCTTTGCAAGTAAATGTTTTTTGTGCGGATTTGGCAGAGCATGTTGTTTCGGAGTGGAAAAATCTGGGTGAATTCCTGATGGTTAAGTATCTTGATGGAAATCTTCATCCTGAGAAGGATGGAAAATTTCTTAGAACAAAGCATGGCGCTCCTGTCAGTCCCAAACATCCTGGATATAATGAAGACTATTATCGTTCAATTGTTGAGAAGACAGGTGATAAATTCATAATGAGATGATTGTTTGTTTACATGATTCATATTATACTTTTAGTTTATAATTGAAAAAACTTCAGGTTGGGGAAATGTGCATAAAGCTAAAATGAAGTATTTCTGAGGTGTTATATTTAGTGTTTTTTATTTTATTTTTTTGCAAAAGAGCTGTTCCCAATGTGGTTTTACGGTTTGTGGAACTGCTTGATAATTTGTAAGTATATATGCTTTCTGTGAGAGAATTTGCAGCTGCTTGAGTGTGAAAAAGTGTGAAGTGTAACTAAAAATGGTTGTTTGTTGAGTAAATTTGCAATCGAACTATTTTAAATACTTATGAAACATTTGTTATTAGCAATTTTTCTGTTGGGTAGTTGTTTAATGGCAAGGGCGCAGATGTCGCAATTTCAAGCATTGTACATCTACAATTTTGCAAAGAACATTGGCTGGCCATCGGAAGACTCAAGCAAGGATCTCGTGATTACCGTTATTGGTGATAATGATCTTGCAGCCGAGCTTAACAAACTTGCATCATCAAAAGCAATTGGTACACGCAAGGTTGTTGTCAAAGAATCGGTAACAACTAATGGACTCCAGAAAAGCGACATCGTTTTTCTTGGTGAGTCTAAAGCAAACCAGATAGGTGGTTTGGTTAGTGCTCAGGAAGGCAACAGAAACCTTATTGTTTCTGGAAAAAAAGGTCATTGCTCACAGGGCGCTGGAATATCTTTCCTCTCGGAAGGGGGAAAACTGAAGTTCGAAATATCTAACAAGAATATTTCGAAACGCGGACTTCAGGTTAGTGCAAAACTTTTGACACTCGGAACTGAAGTAGATTAATACACTTTCATATTTAATCATGAAACTAAAAAACACAACAATAGTCTTATTAGCATCACTTTTCGCATTGAATGTTGATGCACAACAGCAGTTAACAAAAGAGCAAATCATGTCTATGACGACAGAACAGTTGTCAGACTTGTCAATGGAAGAATTGATGTCTGCCGTTGAAATTCTCGGAGTGACAAACATCGATGAACTTTTTGCGATGATTATGAATAAGAATGTATCATCCGCTTCCAAAGAAGAGGAAGATACTTTCACTTCACCATTGTCATCGACAGTAATCACCCGCGATGAAATGCGTACTTATGGTATTTCAACCATTGAAGAGGCATTCCGTCTTATCCCCGGCATGATTGTGACCGAAAAGGCAAATGGTATCTATGATATCCAGATGCGCGGTCTTAACAATATTCCGGATAACAACCTCTTGCTGTATGCAGAGAATGCAAATACTCTTGTCATGGTCGACGGCAGACCGGTACAGAATATGGCGATTGGCGCGTTGAACTTTGATTTCCTCCCTATCTCGATTGAGGATGTTGCCCGAATTGAGGTTGTGCGCGGTGCTTGTTCTGCACTTTATGGAGCCAATGCAGTCAGTGGTGTCATCAACATCATTACTGACAAGCCGAACAATATGTCAAACAAAATATCAGGAAATGTGCAGATCGGTAATCAGAATTCACGTATGGCTGATTTTGCATTCCGTTTATCGACATTGGGCGGTAAATTGAATTTTGCTGTAACTGCGAATAAGCAGGTGAGAGGCCGTGCTAGTCAGCAAGTACCGGTCACTCCTGGCTTGAACCGATACATCGCTTCCGATGATATTTTGTCTTCAACTGAATATGTCGTATCGAATCAGGCACAGTTCGCTGAATGGATTGCTGATAAAAAACTGATTAAAGATAATTCAGAGTTCGTGGATGCTTCTGTGATTAAACATTACAGAGATGTTGCATTTGGTGTTGATGACAAAGTTATTCTCAGCAATTCAGAATCTCCAGAATCATCTTTCGATATAGATAAAGCACGTGATAATGGCGGTGTCAATGGCTATGTATATTTCACACCGAACAATGACATGAATTTCTATCTGTCCTTTGGTTATCAGAATTCTAATTCACTTGTCACAAGCGTTACGGATAATATCAATGGTTTGAATTATAGAACTTCCAAGTTGGCATATGTGAACTTTAATTCAAACATCAAAGACCTTTCAATCAATATCGGCTATGAGTTCGGACCTCAGAATTATCTTGTTGGCAAACCGGGTTTTAAGGTATATGCAAATAATTTTGTAGGTTCCGCTGAATATACAATCAAGCTCGGTGGTCTCAAGATAAAACCTAATGTGTATTATTCATGGACAAAGTATGAGGATTATCTTCCAAAATACACTAATGAGAATCCAAAGGCAAACAATGATTATTCTTGGGTATATGTCGGCAGACAAAAGCCGGAAAACAGAAAAGACCGTCTTTATGGTTTCTTGAACGGCGAGTCACATATGTATACGATTGCACCAAGTGTGCGTTTCGACTATCAGCTGAATAATTGGAGAACTATCGCATCTGTTCGTGTTGACAAGACACGCATGCCAGACAAGTGGACACCATCTTGGCAGTTTGCGACAAACTATAGAATCAACAATGACAATTTTGTCAGATTCGTATACGGACGTGCAAACAGAGGAGCGACATTCATCAACTCGTCAACTGATTTCCACAGTATCCGTACAAATATGACTCCAGAAACAATGGTGTTCACTGGTGTGCCGAATTATGAACTTGTAAGCATTGACAACTTTGAGGTAGGCTATCGTGTTAAACCTACACGTAACATCTTGATTGATGCAGAGGCATACTATTCACGTTCAAAGGGCTATAACAGCCTTATGTCATTGGAATCAACAATGATTATGCAGCCAGAACATTTGATGAGCGCAATCGAAACGGGTCTCAATGGTCTTGGTACTGCTCAGTTCATGCTTGAAAACGGACTTGTAAATCAAGAAGCGTATATGGGTATGCTGATGGGAGCATTCCAGTCTTCCGCAGAGGTGATTTACAATAATATGGCGTCACGTTCGTATATTCAGGTACAGCCACTCCCATATGTTGTTAAACAGATGGGTGTCGGTATGAATGTCGATTGGATTATTTCCAGCAACCTTATAGCGAAGCTCAACGCAAACATACAGAAAACGACAATAGACAAGTACTATGTATATAGTCAGTCCATGCAGATTAGTCGACAGATTCGTGATACCAAATTATGGAGCGTGAAAAAGGTCATGAGTGACGTTGACGAGAATGGTAATCCTGTACCATTCGGTCTCACAAGTGACGCATTGCTTACGATTAATGAGATTGCGAATAAGCTGTCTGCTGACATTCCGATGGAACAGCGTTATATGATGGCTGCATCAGAACTTATGGGTGAGACGCCGCTTGATGATTATTTGGCATTGAACGATTGTTTCTCAAAGAGCCCAGAAGAACAGAATGCATTGTGTACCGCAATGAAGACGTATGCTCTCACAGGTGTTGATGATAGCAATTACAATTTCAGTGACAAGAGTTCACGCTATTATGTTGAACGACCAATGTGTATGTACTATGCGCTCAAATATCAGATGAAGTACAAGCCTGAAAGTGATGAATATTTCTTCGGCAGTCAGAGTGCAGACAAGGCACCACTTGAGAATGGTCACAAACACAAGGCGACACCTTCAATCTTTGGTACAATCGGTCTTATATTCAAGCCTGTCAAGGAGATTGAGATTTCATCATTTGTGAATTTCACCGGCAAACGTGAATATGCGACAATGTATGGTACAAAGACAATCGACAACAACTGGAATCTGAACTTCAAGTTCGGTTACAAGCCTGTTCAAGGATTTGAGATTTTTGTCAATGCACACAATTTGACGAATCCTAAGAAGCAGGAATTCCCTTATGCAGATAAAATCGGTGGTCTATATACAGTCGGTGTGAACTTCGGTTTCTAAAAAGAGATAACACATATTTTAAGAAAAAGCACTTCCAGCATACGGGAGTGCTTTTTTATGGACTAATTTGTATAATCTAATAACCATTTGTGCTTAGTCGCGTATACAAAAACAATTAAATAAAAACCAGTTTATATCATGAAGCAATTGTTATTATCAATTCTTTTGGTGGCATGTAGTTTCGTGGCAAAAGCTCAGATGGCTCAGTTTCAGGCACTTTACATCTACAACTTTGCCAAGAATATTGGATGGCCTTCAGAAGATGCGAACAAAGAACTTGTTATCACGGTCATCGGTGACAACGACCTGGCTGCCGAACTTAATAAGCTCGCGGCAACAAAGGCAGTTGGTACCCGCAAGGTTGTGGTGAAGGAATCGGCAACGACAAACGGCCTTCAGAAGAGTGACATCGTCTTTATCGGTGAGGCTAAGTCAGGTCAGATTGGTAGTCTTATGAGCGCTCAGGAAGGCAACAAAAATCTGATTGTTAGTGGAAAGAAGGGTCTTTGTGCTCAAGGTGCAGGAATTTCGTTCCTGTCGGAAGGTGGAAAGTTGAAGTTCGAGATTTCGAACAAAAACATTTCAAAAAGAGGATTGCAAGTAAGTCAGAAATTGATTTCACTTGGCACAGAGGTCGATTAGTGTAAATTAAAAATTGAATTTATGAAGCTTAGATTTTTGAGTGTTGCGTTGTTGGCTGCAATGTTCAGTACAAACATTGATGCACAGCAGCAGCTCACTAAAGAGCAGATTCTCAATATGTCTATTGAAGAACTCTCAGACTTGTCTCTTGAAGACCTCATGCAGGCTGTCGAAACACTTGGAGTTTCCAGTGTTGATGAACTCTTCAATTTGATCATGAACAAGAATGTGTCTTCTGCATCAAAGAAAGAAGAGAGTTCGTTCACATCTCCGTTGTCGTCAACAGTAATCACTCGCGACGAGATGCGTACTTATGGTATTTCGAATATTGAAGAGGCTTTCCGTCTTATCCCTGGCATGATTGTGACAGAAAAGACAAATGGTATCTATGATATTCAGATGCGTGGTCTCAACAATATCCCTGATAACAACATGTTCCTTTATACAGAGAACGCCAACACACTTTTGATGATTGATGGTCGTCCTGTTCAGAACAATATCATGGGTTCAATCAATTTCGACTTTATTCCAATTTCGATTGAAGACGTTGAACGTATTGAGGTTGTTCGCGGTGCATGTTCCGCACTTTATGGCGCAAATGCTGTTACTGGTGTGATTAACATTATCACAGAAAAGCCTAATTCTGGTTCTAAACTTGTTAGTGGTAACTTGCAGTTGGGCTCTCAGAATACATACGTTGGTGATATTGCATTGCGTAAGGCATTCAATAATAAGTTCGCTGCTGGCGTGTCATTCAATGTTCAGCATCGTGAGCGTCCAACTAAGGATTTGTATATTATTCCAGGTCAGGCTGGTCTCTACTATTGTACGAATCAGCAGGCTATGCCAGATCCAAATGCTTTGGTCAGCACACCATACGATTATGGTAATCTCGGTGAAGATGGCGTGCTTTCTCTCATTGGCGTCGGCTCTGTTCAGCTCGATGAAAACAAGCAGCCTGTTTTGTCTACATTGAAGCTTGAAGAGGGCAAGACTCCAGAAGATTTCATGACTGCATCTAGTCATTTTATGTCTGCTTATGCTCAACATCAGCAGATTTTTGGAAATATCGTAAGTGCCGGTGACGGTGGATATTACAGCGTGTCTGAACTTGACAATTTCAAGCAGATCTATCCTGAGAAGTATTTGAAGGATGTTTGGAAGGAGAAGTTGTCTCCTGAGGTGTATGAGGCATATATGGCTCAGAATCCTGCTGCAGGTGAGGCTATTGCAAGATATCGTTTGTTTGATGCTAAGGAGCCTGAAACTTTGGGTAAGAACATGTTCCAGCATCCAGAGCTTGCTCGTAAGCAGATTGCATTTAATGGTTATTTGAGCTTCACTCCAGCTTCAGATATTGCTATCAACATTACAGCCGGTTATCAGAATTCGTTGGCAACAACTACTCCTGTTGGTGATGATATCTTCTCTTTCAATGTACGTACATCTAAGATGTGGTATGCAGCTCTCGATGCAAATATCAAGGGTATACATGCCGCAGTAGGTTATATGTCTGGTCCAAATGACTATGCAATCGGTGTTCCGGGTTTCAAAGTTAAGCCAAACGAGCTTAACCTTACTCTCGACTATGATTTCAACATTGGAGGTCTTGGCATTCGCCCAGGTATCACATACCAGTATTATACTTATGATGACTATGTTCCAGAATGGACAGATAAGTCTAAGCATACATGGCATTTCGAAGATCCAGGCTACAAATATCCTGCAAAAAAATATGATAACTTGTCGGGCTTCCTTCTCAATGATGAAGGTAAGTTGACAACATTTGCACCAAGTATTCGTCTTGACTACAAGATTGGTGGTGTCCGTTTGATCGGTGCATTCCGCACAGACAAGACTAACATTCCTGACAAGTGGCATAATTCATGGCAGTTTGCTGCAAACTATGAAATCAACGATAACAACTTCGTTCGTTTGGTTTATGGTCGCGCAAACCGTGGTACAAATCTCGTGAATTCAACAGCTGACTTCAAGTGGACAAGAACAAACATGGTTTATCCTAGAACTTTGCACTTTGAGTCGAACACTGATGCAGACTTCGCTAAGATTGACAACTTTGAAATCGGTTATCGTGTGAAGCCAGTTAAGAATGTGCTTATTGATGCAGAACTTTTCTACTCGATGAGTGATGGCTATGGTGCATTGACTGCAAGTACGGCTGCAATGCAATTGCAGAGCGACAAGTTGATGAACTTTGTTCAGTTGCTTTCAAGCGTTGCTGCAGGTGGTAGCACAGAAGGATTGGATCTTACTTCAGTATTCGAGACATTTGCTGGTATTAAGTATTCGCGTTTGCCATACGAAGTTAAGCAATTGGGTGTTTCATTCAATATTGACTACATCATCTCTTCAAAGTTGCTTGCAAAGATGAACGCGAACTTCCAGAAGACAACTCTTGATAATTATTATGTCTATAGCCAGACCGATGATATCAGAGCTTTGTTGGGAATGTCAAGAAATCAGGCCTTCTATGACTTGTCTGGTGGTGGAGACCCAACAAAGGGTTATGGTGCACTAATCATGGCGAAGATGATGTCTGGCATGTCTGTTGTTGATGCAACAACAGAGACATTCAAAGATCTCTTCAATGAAAAGCGTGATTGCTATGAATTTGGTAAGACAGAAATTACTCATGATGACTCAACAACTCCAAAGAGCAATGGTGTGAAGCATAAGGCAACTCCATCGTTCTATGGTATGCTCGGCCTCATCTACAAGCCAATTCAGCAACTCGAAGTTTCTGCTTTTGCTAACTTTATTGGCAAGCGCACATATCAGACAAAGTATGGCGCAGATGAACTTGGCAATCGTTGCACAGTCAACATGAAGATCGGTTACAAGCCAATTCAGGATTTTGAATTCTTCTTCAACGCTCACAATTTGTTGAATACAAAGGGACGTGAGTTTACTCACTGTGATGAAGTTGGTGGAATCTATAGCTTTGGTGTAAACTTCGGTTTCTAAGAAGTAATTAGGGTTATATTTTATAGATAAATAGGTGGCATTCGATAAAAGAATGCTACCTATTTTGTTTTTATATTCAACCATATGTCCGATTTTTGATTATATCATTTTTTTATTTAAACAATTTATTAGTATATTCGTAGATGAAATCATTAACTAAAACTAGTTTACATTATGAAACAACTGTTATTATCAGTTCTTTTGTTGGCATGTTGTTTTGTCGCAAAAGCCCAGATGGCTCAGTTTCAAGCTTTGTACATCTATAATTTTGCGAAGAACATTGGTTGGCCGGCAGAAGATTCTAGCAAGGATCTTGTGATTACCGTTATTGGTGATAACGACCTTGCAGCCGAACTCAACAAACTTGCAGCCACGAAATCGATTGGCACTCGCAAAGTTGTTGTCAAAGAGTCGGCAACTCCTAATGGTATTATTAAGTCAGACATTGTGTTTCTTGGCGAATCTAAGTCCGGTCAGATTGGTGGTCTTATAAGTGCGCAAGAGGGCAATAAGAATTTGATTGTGTCTGGCAAAAAAGGTCAATGCGCGCAAGGCGCAGGCATCTCGTTCCTTTCAGAGGGAGGTAAGTTGAAATTTGAAATTTCGAACAAGAATATTTCGAAGCGAGGCCTTCAAGTGAGTGCAAAGCTTTTGACACTTGGCACAGAGGTAGATTAATTATTTGTGTAGTCTATCAATCTAAATTATGAATATAATCTAACGGGTATGAAATTTAAATTTTTAGCAGTAGTGTTGCTTGCAGCAATGTTTGCAACAGAAATGTCTGCTCAACAACAGTTGACTAAGGAGCAGATTCTTAATATGAGTATTGAAGAATTGTCAGAACTTCCTCTTGAAGATCTTATGCAAGCCGTTGAAACACTCGGTGTTTCAAGTGTTGACGAGCTTTTTGCAATGATTATGAATAAGAACGTTTCTTCTGCATCTAAGAAGGAAGAAGATTCGTTCACATCTCCATTGTCATCTACGGTAATCACTCGCGACGAGATGCGTACGTATGGCATTTCGACAATAGAAGAAGCCTTTCGTCTCATTCCAGGAATGATAGTTACGGAGAAGACAAATGGCGTGTATGACATACATATGCGTGGTCTGAACAATATTCCTGACAACAATATGTTCCTTTACACAGAAAATGCGAATACTCTTATCATGATTGATGGTCGCCCTGTGCAGAATTATGCAATGGGTGCTGTTAACTTTGATATGGTGCCTATTGATATTGAGGATGTTGAACGTATTGAGGTCGTTCGTGGTGCATGCTCTGCACTTTATGGTGCAAATGCAGTATCGGGTGTGATTAATATCATCACAGAAAAACCAACAACAGGTTCGAAGCTCATAAGTGGTGATATTCAGGTTGGTTCTCAGAGTACATATGTTGGTAATATCGCTTTGCGTAAGGCGTTTAATGATAAGTTCGCAGCAGGTGTGACATTTAATATGCAGTATCGTGAGCGTCCGACAAATAAGTTGTATGTCATTCCTCAGGCTGGCGTATATGTTGCAACAAATTCTCAGGCTATGCCTGCACCGGGTGTTTTGGTTAATACACCTTATGCATATGGTTCACTCGGTGCTGATGGTGTTCTCTCGTTGAATGGTGTAGGATCAATTCAACTTGATGAGAATAAGCAGCCTGTGATGTCAACACTCGATCTTGAAGATGGTGTGACACCAGCAGATTTTCAGAATGCAATAGGTGCGTTTATGGGTTCGTACCAGAATTATCAGCAGATCTTTGGTTCGCTTGAGGCCGTGAACGAAGGAAAGTATTGCTCTGTATCTGAGTTGGGTAATATCAAGCAGATTTATCCTGTTGAGTATGACGAAAAGGGTAATGTCAAGTCTTTCCGCCTCTTTAATGGTCTTGAGCCGGAAACTCCTGCAAATGCTATGTTTGAGCATCCTGAAATTGCTCGTAAGACATTGGGCCTTAATGGTTATTTGCGTTTTACTCCGAATTCAGACATCGCAATTAACTTGATGGGCGGTTATCAGAATTCACTCGTAAATACGACTCCTGTTGGTGATGATTATTTCTCATTCAATGGTCGTGCTTCTAAGACTTATTATGTTGCTCTTGATGCAAATGTATATGGTTTGAAGTTCCTTGCGAATTACAGTGCAGGTCCACAGGATTATGCAGTTGGTGTTCCTGGTTTCAAGGTTTATCCAAAGAGTTTGAACATCAGTGCTGAATATGATTTTAATTTTGATTTTGGACTTAGTGTTCGTCCTGGTATTTCTTATCAGAATATCAATACAGAGGATTATACTCCGGTATGGGCAGATAAGCAAACTTACAAGTGGAAATATGAAGATCCTGGCTATCGCTATGATTCAAATGACAAGGATCACTTGTCTGGCTTCTTTAACTATACTTGCAAGATGACAACATTTGCACCAAGTATTCGCCTTGATTACAAGGTCGGCGCTTTGCGTTTGATTGGTGCATTCCGTGAAGACAAGACAAATATTCCTGATAAGTGGACTCCATCATGGCAGTTCGCTGCAAATTACAGCATCAACGATAATAATTTTGTTCGTGTTGTGTATGGTCGTGCAAATCGCGGTACAAACATGGTTTCGAGCGGTGCGAACTTCGAATGGACTCGTACAAGCCTTGTTTACCCATCACGTCTGCACTTCTCTGCAAATGATGATCCTTCGTTGGTGAAGATTGACAATGTTGAGTTGGGCTATAGAACTAAGCCAAGCAACAAGTTGCTCATTGATGCAGAGTTGTTCTATTCAAAGAGTTCTGGGTATGGTGCGCTCATGGCTTATTCCGCATCGATGAATATAAGCCCTGCAAACAAGAATTCTTTGGTTGCATATCTTCATAGTGCAGGTGATGCATTGTTGGCACAGGTCGCAAAAGGTGAGGGCGATATCTTCAACGAGAACATGGATAAAGGTCTTATCCTTGAACCATATGCAAGCATCAGATACAACAATTTGCCATACGATGTCAAACAATTCGGTTTGTCGTTCAATGTGGATTATATCATCTCTTCAAAGTTGATCGCTAAGTTGAATGCAAACTTCCAGAAGACAACTATTGATAACTATTATCAGTATAGTCAAACTGCTGATATTCAGAAGATGCTTGGTGTGTCAACTGCAAGTGCAACTGAAGATTTCAAGAATGCTGTTGCAGTTCTTATCAAGAGTCGTCTCGTTGATGGCAAGAGCCTTGATGAGTCAATTGAATCTGCTTTTGTAGATTATCATGATGCAGCAACAGATTGGTTGAAATTTGGTGCCACAATGAATGAGCAGACAAGTTCAATTGAAAAGGAGAATGGTCATGCTCACAAGGCAACTCCATCATTCTATGGTATGCTCGGTTTAATCTATAAGCCTGTTCAGAAGCTGGAAGTTGCTGCATTTGCAAACTTTGTTGGCAAGCGAACATATCAGACAAAGTATGGTGCTGATGAACTTGACAATCGTTGCACCGCTAACCTTAAAGTCGGTTATAAGCCAATGCAGAATTTCGAGTTGTTTGTAAATGCACACAACCTCTTTAATACTAAGGATCGTGAGTTTACTTGCAGCGATGAAATTGGTGGTATCTACACAGTTGGTGTGAACTTCGGTTTCTAATCCAATTGTTTTTAAATATAAAGGCAGCCATGCAATTGCATTGGCTGCCTTTGTTTGTTGTTTGAAGTGTAAGTTATCGACCGATTGCGTTGATGTTTTCTGCACATTCGGCAGTAGAACGTAATGCTTCAATGTATTTCTTACGCATATTGAAATATGATTCTATGTCCTGAATGTATTCATCAATAGAAATCTCATTATTTTCAAGAGCCTTACATATAGATTCTATTGTGAATTCATCAATAGCTTTTTTTATTTTTTCGCATGCATTGCATTTGCTTTTAAAGCGTAGTATTTCGCTTTCAAGCAGATTCTTTATTCTCAATTGGATTTCGTTTTCCTCAAGTTCTGCAGCTTTTATCATCGCTTGTGCAGCCTTTGTTGTTCCCTTGTTTTCGCAAATAGGAATAGACATAGCAATGCTGAATCCCTGAAGAGAATTTTCTCCACTACGTTCACTGACGTATCCAACAGAGAAATGGGGTAGTCGTTCACTTCTTTTTACTGCCATGTTTGCGTTTGCAAGCGCAATATTCTGTGATGCCTCCTTTATTTCTACGGATTTGCTGATATCGGCGTCTGCAATGAGTGGAATCTCTTCTATTCTTGTTGAATATTCAATGTCTTTGTTGCCATTGAGTCTGGTTAATTCTTTTTGCAGTCGAATGCGTTCAATCGCGTTGTCGTCGATTTCGCTCTGCATGTCAATCAACATCAATTGCATCTGGCTATTTTCAATTATAGATGTATGTCCTGCTTCGAAGCTTTTTTGCGTCGCTTCAGCAGTATGGCGAACATGCACAATTTGTTCATCAAGAATGTCTGCAAGCGAGTTGTTGTATGCGAGCTCTATGCAGACAAGTGCAGCCTCATGCAGAATTGCTTGACGTTGCTGCAAGAATTGAATATCTGCAAGTTGCGCTGATTGCTCAGCCATTTTGCGGCGACGTTTGTAGGCTGAGGGAAAATCAAAATCTTGAGTTACGTTGAGATCAAGCCTGTTGTCTTCTGTATCACTCGGTTTCCCCCATAAATAGTGAAACTCAATCTCTGGGTTTTGCAGATAGATTCCTGTCTTAGCCTCTTTTTTTTCTGCATCAGCCATGTTTTGACGAGCCTCAATCATTGGACTGTTTTGTTCAATTGAATGAATAATGTCGTCAATTTTTTGTGCAGAAACGGCCGTGGAGAAGGTTATCATGCATAGTTGAATAAGAATAGACTTCATTATTTGTCTTGTTTTGTTTTGAACCATTTATATATAATAGGCATGGCATAGAGATTCAGCAAAGTTGACGTGAGTAATCCTCCCAGTACTACGATTGCCATTGGACTTTGTATCTCGTTGCCGGATTTATCGCCATTGATAACCAGTGGAATAAGTGCGAGCGCAGATGTCAATGCTGTCATTAGAATCGGATTCAGGCGGTCAAGCGACCCAAGAACAATACATTTGTTCAAGTCTCGATCGGTTGACAAAAGTGTCTCGTATTTAGTTATGAGCAGCACTCCGTTGCGTGTGGCAATGCCAAAAAGCGTAATGAATCCGATTGTTGATGGAATACTGATTACGCCCGACGTGAACCACACGGCAAATATACCACCAATTAATGACATTGGCAATGTCGCCATTACAATCGTTGCCAGGCTGATATTGCGGAATTCGCTGATTAAAAGCATGAAAATTATCAGGAGTGCTATAATCGTCGTGATCATAAGTGTACGTGATGCACTTTTTGCACTTTCGAACTGACCACCATACTCGATGCGATAACTTTCTGGTAATGAGATATTCTTCTCGATTGAACGTTCGATTTCATCGACAACGGCACTCATGTCTCGTCCGCTTACGTTTGCTGAAACAACCAATTTGCGTTGTACGTTTTCGCGTGAAATTGTATTAGGTCCGCTTGTTGAAACTATTTCGCATATCTCATTCAGAGCAACACATCCTCCAAACGCAGTTTGTACTGGTGCATTGCGTATGCCTTCAATTGTGTGCGAATAGCGGTCTGCCAGACGGATTGTCAAATCGAACGAACGCTGACCTTCATATATGCTTCCAACATTTTTTCCGGCAAATGCCTGTTCTGTAAAATCGTTGAGCTGCTGCATGGTTATGCCGTATTTGGCCATGGCATCGCGTTTCGGGCGAATCTGTATCTGAGGCGTTTCTGTCTGCTGCTCGACATTCACATCTACACATCCATCAACTTCGCTAATCAGCCCTTTTATTTGATTGCCAATGATTTGCATTTGTGAAAGGTCTGTGCCAAAGATTTTTATTGCAATGTTTGCACGAGTGCCGGAAAGAATGTGATCAATGCGATGCCCAAGTGGCTGACCAACAGTTACTGCTACGCCGGGAATGGCGTTAAGTCGTTTTCTGACATCGTTGAATAATTCGTCACGACTTCGGTCTGTTAGTTCGAAATTAACGTCGAGTTCGGCGCTATTTGTAGCCTGCGAGTGTTCATCAAGATCGCCTCTACCTGTGCGTCGTGATGTGCTTTTTACCTCAGGAATATCGAGTAGCGTTCGTTCCATGAGTGTTCCGATTTCGTCGCTCACGTCGAGAGAAACTCCAGCCTTTGTGACTGCAGATATTGTCATTGAACCTTCGTTGAAGTCTGGCAAGAAACTGCTGCCCATTGTAAAGAACATAGTTGCTGCTGCAATGATAAGCATAATCGCGCTTATTGCAACTACTTTGGGGGATTTCATGAGTCGCGAAAGGGTAGAGGTGTATATTTTTTTCAGCCATCCGACAATACGGCTTTCACTTTCATTGCGTGTTAGATAAGAGTCTGAACTGAGCAATGTCTTGCATAGCAATGGCGTGATAGTCATTGCAACAATGAGTGACATAAAGAGTGCGACAATAAACGCAATTCCAAGAGGTTTCAACATGCGCCCTTCCATTCCCGAAAGGAAGAAGAGAGGAATAAATGCAACAATAATTATAAGCGTTGCGTTGATGATTGATGTGCGAATCTCTTTTGATGCTTCAAAAACAATATCGATGGTAGATCTGCCGGTCTTTGCTATGTGGTTTTCTCTCAATCTTTTATATACGTTTTCAACGTCGATGATTGCATCGTCGACAAGAGATCCGATTGCAATGCACATTCCGCCGAGTGTCATCGTATTGATGTCCATTCCGAAAAAATACAGTACAATGATTGTTGCAAGCAGTGAAAGAGGCATGGCTACAATTGATATAATCGTTGTCCGCATGCTTCCAAGGAAGAGTGCCAGAACGATGATGACAAAAATTGCACCTTCAGCCAGTGCTCGTCCAACATTGCCAACGGCTGCTTCAATAAAATCTGCCTGACGAAATATTGTCGTGTCGATTGTTACATCTGCCGGCAGTGTGTGAATGATGCCTTTGAGGTTCCGTTCGATATTGTTGGTTACGGCTAATGTGTTGATATTTGGCTGTTTGGATACAGAGATGATTATTGACGGTTTTGCGTTGTGTGAGGCATAACCCATTGGAATTGCTGTGCCTATTCGTACGTCTGCGACATCTGCGATGCAGACAGGTTTCCCATTGTTCATACCTACGAGTGTACGACCAATTTCATCGATGTTCGACGTGCGACCCATCGTGCGAAGCGAATATTCATTATTATAGTCGCGGATCGTGCCACCTGTGGCATCTATGCTCAACGATTTGGCCGCAGTCTCAATGTCATTCATGCCTATGCCGTTTCGGCTCATCTTTATCGGGTCAGCAACTATCTGATATTCTTTGATTTCGCCACCCATGACTGTTACCTGTGAGACTCCTCCCGTTGCCAGTATATTTGGCTTGATGACCCATTCCGCCAGTGAGTGAAGGTCCATCATGCTCGTCGTGTCCGATTGTAGACCGATGAACAGGATTTCTCCCATGACACTCGATTGCGGAGCCATTTCTGGCATTATGCCTTCAGGCAATGCGTCATTTATCGTTGCCATTTTTTCGCTGACAATCTGGCGTGCTTTCATCACATCCATTCCCCAATCGAATTCTGCCCAGACAAATGAATAGCCACTCATTGATGCAGAGCGCACTCGTCTGACATTTGTTGCGCCATTCAGTGCAGTCTCGATGTGAAAACTGACAAGGCGTTCAACTTCTTCTGCTGCAAGTCCATTACAGTCCGTCATGACGACAACAGTTGGAGCTGTCAAGTCGGGAAAGACGTCGATATCCATCTCACGCATCGACCAAATACCGCCAATGACAACAAGCAACGCACCAACAAAGACGGCTAATCTGTTGTGAAGTGAGAATCGTATAATATTGTCTATCATCTGTTTATGTGATATTTTGTTGGTTGAGTGTTAGTGAACATGTCCAGAGTGCGCGTCGAGTTGTGATGACTGCATTGACAATTTTACAATCATCGCACCTCGTCCTACGATGATATCGCCCTCGTTGAGTCCACTTGTGATTTCGCAGTTGATGCCATCAGTTCGACCTATTGTCACTTGACGTTTCTGGTATTCTTCCTCGTCTATTCTTACGAATACGTAGAATGTGCCCATCTCCTCAATGATGGCTGTCTGTGGAATGCTTATTGATTGGATTTCACTTTTTGACAGCAGACAAATGTCTATGAATGTACCGGCGATAAGTCCTTCGGCATTGCCGGCATCAAATGTGATTGTAAAAGCCGGATTTGACGTTGAAACGCCGTTGGTTATTCCGAGAATTTTACCGCCAAAGTCGCTCAATTTACTCCATTTCCCATCGATGCAGATGTTCGCATCTATAGTTTCTCGTAGTTGTTGCGCAAGTCTCGATGGTGCTTCGACATTCAATAGCATATTCCCATTGCCAATAATTTCGGCAATTTTTTCGCCAGTACTTACAATCTCTCCGTTCTTGACGAATATCTGGCCAATCGTACCATTTTTTGTCGCATTGACGTTGACAATGCCTTTTGTGCCGATTGCTCTGATGTTTTCAAATTCAGCTTTTGCACTCAGGTATTTCGCTTTTGCTTCTGCCACGTCTGTTTCTGTCGTAATATGGTCGGCCAGAAGACTCTCCTTACGCTTATAATTTGTTTCCGCTTCTTCGAGCGCAGCTGCGGCTTTTGCCTCTCTCAATTCAAGGCTCTCTTCTGTCGATTGGCTGACGATTTGCGCAATTGTTGCTCCCTTTGATATTTCACGTCCTGTTATAGCCATTTCATTAAGTCTGACAATACCGCCAGTGCGTGCAGCCAGGAATTCAACGGACGACGGATTCATGACAACTTCCGCCACGGTTTTGTATCCAAAGCTATTGATTTTGGCTACACAAGTGTCTAGTTTGAAGTCTATGAGTTCGGCTTCCTCGTCATGAAATATGGCAACATTCGCCTTGTGTTCATGTTCGTGTTCCATGTCGCTTTCATGTTCCTTTTTGGGGGTGTTTTCACACGAACAAATGAACGCGGTACATAGACACGCTCCTATAAATCTTATCATTTTTCTCTTTTATGTGTCAATGCAAATTTGTCGCGCGTAACGCGCATTTTTTGTTGCAAATTTCAAATTGCAACATTACAAGTAGAACAGTCCCGATGTGACCTTTGCCTCATCAGACCTGAATGCTCATCGGAATGATTGACTTCCACGAATGAGCGTTAGTGCATCAGACAAGAGATGGAGGTGCTCTAAACTGTCGTTCTGACATATAGCCAGAACGACAATGTTGGAGCTTGTTTTTTAATATAAAAATATGCGAATTGTCAATTTCTTCAGATATGATGACTTCTTCGCGTAAGTAAATCGCAATATTATTGCTGTTGTTGCATTTTTTATCGCAACGCGTATTGGACGAATAAGTCGTGTCGTGATGATGTTCTGGTTTGTTTTCATTGTGATGATGGCATTCATGTATTCCATCTTCACTATGTGTAAAACATCCATCATCATCAATAAATATCGATTGCGCAATGTCAAAGTCATGGTGATGTTCTTCGTGTCCATGGTCTGCACACAAGTGGCATGCGAACACCAAGTAGATGCTCAGCAAAAACATCGATATGACTTTTTTTGCAATCACGCTTTATATTTATTTTACGACAACCTTTGCACCATTCATCACATAGATGCCACGCTTAGGCTCTGTTACTCTGCGACCCATAAGGTCATAAAGTACGGCATCTGCTGCCTCGTTGAGAGTAATAACTTTGACGCTTGTCAATGTGCTATTGTCAACAGTAACTTTCTTGTAAAGTTTGATAGCCTTTTCTGCACCTTCTGAGTAATAGCGGAAACGGTTAGATGTTGGGTCTTTTTTGCTGTCCTTAAACTGAAGAAGATATCCGTTTGCCGACTGGATGTTTATATTCAATTTGCCTTTGCTGTTGATTTCTGTTTTGATTTTGTTTGGATATGTTTTCTCATTGCTAGCTTTTATATCTGCTTTGATAACACCTGACTCTGGATCAATTTCAAGACTATTGTATCCAATATAGAATCCACTCTTTGAGCAAATAGTGTATTCACCTTCATTTTCAGCGTCTTTGGCAATAGTGAATGCTGCAGCATCTGTTTGCGCATTGCTCAAAATGTATCGCGTATCATTGTTGTCATGAGGCATGTCAGCTTCAAAGAAATTTAGTTTTGCCTCAATTCCGTCTTTGTCGAGTGATCCATCGAATACGTATGCGATGTCATTGTCATCATCATACTCTCTAACAATCAGGTATTCACCACTCCAATCAGTTGGTTCACTCTGTACCTTCTGATATACAACAGTTTGTGCCATGGCACTGATGCCTGCAAAGAGGCTCAAAATTGTAAGAATTTTTTTCATTTGCGTTTATGATTTTTGTTTTTTGCAAATATAAAACAATTGAAAAATAAATGTACTCTTTTCTTTGATAATCTTGTCGCATATGAACAAATAAAAGAGACCGCTCCTCATGGAACGGTCTCCAACGCTAAACTATAACAACTTTTACATCTGCTGTTGTCGGCAAACTTTTTTGCCAAGCGATGAAAATGCTTTTGTCTGTTTATTCTTCCTCTTTGAGCTTAGTCTGAGTCTCGTCATCGTAGTACTCAGCAAGTTCACGGAGGCGTCCGTAGTGCTCGTCGTGCTGTGATCGGTCAAGACCGAGTGCTTCGCTCTTTTCGGAAACACGCATTGGTATCATCTTGTTTGTCAGCCAATAGAGAGCGTATGTTGCACCGAATGTGTAAACAAAGACGATGAGAATTGCTATCACATGGTTGATGAAGAACTGCATGTGTGTAATGCCTTCTGCAGCAAGCGATTCCTCTTCATAGCCATATACGAAGATACCAGTGAGAATTGTACCGACGATACCGCCAACGCCATGTGTCGGGAATACGTCGAGAGCGTCGTCGACTGATGTGTGGTTCTTCCAGTGGCATGCCATGTTCGAGATGATGGCTGTGATGAATGCGATTGTGATTGAATCGCCAACAGAAACCCATCCTGCGCATGGAGTGATTGCTACAAGACCGAGAACACCACCAACTGCTGCGCCCATGCCTGAAGGTTTGCGACCTGTGAGACAGTCGACGAGAATCCATACCATCATTGCTGTTGCAGCTGCCGTGTTCGTGTTGAGGAATGCCTTGATAGCCATGCCGTCAGCGTGAAGTGATGAACCTGCGTTGAAACCGAACCAGCCGAGCCAAAGAAGTGATGCTCCGAGAATTACGTAAGGAACGTTGCCTGGCTCAGATTTCTTGTCTTTGCGTCGGCCAAGGAATATTGCACCAACGAGGGCTGCAATACCAGATGATGCGTGTACGACGATACCACCGGCAAAGTCTTTTACATGCATCTGTGCAAAGAGACCGTCTGGATGCCATGTGCAGTGTGCAAGTGGGCAATATACAACGATGCAGAAGAGTACCATGAATACCGTATATGCCGAGAAACGTACGCGTTCTGCAAAAGAACCGGTGATAAGTGATGGGGTGATGATGGCAAATTTCATCTGGAAGAGAGCATACAGTGCAAGTGGAATTGTCAATCCGAGCTGCTCTGAGAGATAGTCTGTTGCCTGACCTCCAACGTTTTGGAATAAGAAATATGTGCAAGGGTTACCGATGATTCCAAGTCCTCCGACGTCTTCACCAAACGAAAGTGAAAAACCTACAACGACCCATATCACCGAAATGATACCCATAGCAATTATGGATTGAAGAATTGTTGAAATGATGTTCTTCTTACGAACCATACCACCATAGAAGAATGATAGACCCGGCGTCATCATCAATACGAATATTGTGGCTGTTATCATCCATGCAACATCGGCTGTGTCGATGTTTTCTGATAATTCCCATATTCCTTGTGTCTCAGGAATACATATGCCAAGTATGGCAAATAATACCATAAAGGCCATCATTATAATCCAACGTTTTTTCATTGTCGTATCTGTTTTTTTGATTATTACTTAAAATGTACTTTTTCTTTCTTGTGTAATTGAACAATGCAAAATTACGATAATTTTTAATTATGCAAGCATAAATACTTTAAAAATATAAGTAAAAATAGTTAAATGCTTTTAAAATGAAATTCGTGGCCGTGATTTCGCTTCGTTTTTATAGTATAGAAGGCTGGGGTAGGGCACAAAAAAATCCAGAGCCTTGCGACTCTGGATTGATACTATATAATATATGTGTTTTAGAAACGGAAACCTAATGTGAGAATGATGTTGTTGTTGGTTGCTGTGAGTTTCGATGGCATATTGTCTGCGTCTGGATCGTAGATATATACGTCGTCGGCTGCTGGCAACATCCAACGGTCTTCTTGCTGCTTGTGGTTTACGTATGACATGTCAACAAAGAAGTTGTTTGTTCGGAAACCGATACCGCCCGAAATAGCGCGATTGATGAACTTGTTGTTGAGGATGCCATCGTTCAGTGGCGATGCCTGTACATTGAGACCGGCGCGAAGGTATAGGCATTCGAGCATGCGTCCTTCAAGACCTACGCGGAATATGTGAGATGTCTTGAATGCATCCTTCATATTGTCCGTTACTTCGTTGTAGTAGTCTTCGTCATAGCCTTCGTCTGCATCTCTGAATTTGCTCTTCTTGTAGTTCTGATGCTCGTAGTCGAAGCTGATGATTGCGTGTGGGCCGATGATGCCTGCAAGGCTGGCAACAAATTTGCCCGGAGTACGATATTTATATTCGTATTCGTCTTCGTCAGAATAGTGTGTTTCGTTTCTGTCAGCATCGTCAATCGAAGCAGAATAACGTTCAGTTATAGAGTAGAACGATGGTGAGTGGAGTGCAAAGCCGACACGCAGATAGCTGACAGGCGTAGCAATCACACCGAGTTTGAAGTTTACACCGCTGCCTTCCTGCTTCAGGCGTGTTGAATACGTGAAGTCGTCATAAACGCCATCATATATAGGTGTACCATAGAATTTCTCCTTGTGAACCATCGTCTCTCGATAGTCGAGTCGCTGGATTCCGATGCTGGCACCCCAGTTGATGATGTTCGAGATATTCATGCCGTAGCTAATGCTGAATTCACCTTTGTCGCCACGTTCCTTGACGCTGACCTTCTTGTCGATGAGGCCAACGCCGTCTTTGTCTGCACGAGCTGCAAGATCGAGTTTTGTCTCACCGTTCTCTACGAATGGCATTTCCCAGACATTCGTTTCGAAGTTGAGTGTATCGTTCTTTGCGATGAGCCATCCGGCATTCCATGCAAGCTGTTCTGTGAACTTGTCTTCATAGTTGAAGTCTGCGCAGAAGTAGTCGAGCATCGAGTTGAAACCATAGAGATCTTCGTATGAAGCATTGCGGTTGTAATCAGCCAATTTTGAGTAAGACACAGAGAATGTGCCTCCGAGCACACCGCTTGTCTTCTCTTTGGGTGCCGAAACATTAAATGCAAAACCGATACAGCTGAATGGAACCGATACCTTGTCATTTTCTGCTTTGTCGCCAAAAAAGCTTTGCGTCTCTGCACTGTTTATTGCAACGCCAAAACCAATGCCGAATTCGGTCGCTCTGTATGCGCCGATGCCTGCAGGGTTGATTGACTGCGATGTCAAATCTGCTCCGAGCGCACCAAATGCAGAACCCATTGCCTGTGAGCGTGCCGTGCCAAGATATGTACTCTTGTTGAAACGCAGGACGTCGTTATGACCTTGTGCCCCTGCTGTGGCTATGCTGAATGATGCGGCAACGATTGTCGCCAATTTCTTTGCATTCATGTCTTTTCTTTTTTTATGTTGTTTCTTCTATGCTTTATTTTCTATTTGAATAAGGCAGCGCAATGATATGCGCCGCCTTATGATTCCTTATCTGCGTCCGCCAGATCGTCCACCGCCGCTTGAGCTGCCTGCAGATCGTCCGCCGCCACCGCCGCTATATGAAGAACGGCTTGATGAACCACCGCTGTATGATGAGCGGCTGCTGCTGCCTGCTGATGATCGGCTTGACGAGCTTCCGCTGTATGACGAGCGGTTTGAACTTCCTGAATAGCTGCTGCCGGAAGACGAACGGTTTGATGAGCCGCTGTTATACGATGAGCGGTTTGAAGAACCACTATTGTATGATGCAGAGCGGTTGCCGCTTGTAGAACGTACGCTTGTCGCATTGTTTGATGATGACGAGCGAGATGTTGTATATGCTGAGTTTCTGCTCGTTGTCGATGTGCGTGACTGCGTTGCTGTCGTTGTCGCTGCACTTCGTGTCTGCTGGCTTGAGCTTGATGTTCTGCTGTTGCCTGAGTTCACAGTTCTGCTGCTGCTAGTACCTATACTCTGGCTGTGGCTTGTCGTTGCATTGCTGCTTCTGGTCTGAACTGCAGCAGTAGTGCGAGATCCAGAAGTCGATGACTGACGAGTGTATGAAACTGCAGAGTGTTCTCTGTTGTCTCTTGTGTACTGCGAAACTGTACGAGTTCTTTCTTCTGCACGTGAGCTTCTGTTTGATGCAGAAATGTTCTGACGAACTCCGCTGTATCCACCGCGTCCATATACTGTGCCACCTCTGTAAGGATGGTGGTGTGAAGCATGATAGTAGCTTGAGTAATAGTGATGGTGGTGATGGTGATGATGATATCCACCTACGCCATACCAGCTGCCGCCGTAGTACCAAGGACCATACCATCCCCATGAGTAGTAGTAAGGATCGTAACCCCATCCCCATCCGTAGTGGTAATGGTGATGATGGCCCCATCCATAGTGGCTATAGCCCCAACCGTAATAGAAGTCGCTATAGTATGGGTTCGACCATGTCGGTACAACGTATGCATCTCCGTATCTGTCAACGTATATATTCCAGTCATTGGAATATCTTACCGAAGTGAAGACTGGAGAGTAGTAGCGAACTGTTGACATTGGGCTATGGAAGCGAATGATACGCTCGGCATAGTCCTGGTCCATCTGTGAACCGTTGAATCCGCCAATCCATTCGCCATCGGCAACCTCAGCCTCGATATATGTTGTATCGTTGCTACTATAGATGACAGGGTCTTTCAAGATTATTCTCTTGTTGTCGCTGCCACCTATATCGCTGAAATCGCGGTTTGTGTTTCTCTCCACAATTCGTGTGGCGTTATAGTTATTGACCCTCTGGTCGTACTGAGCAATATCGCTCGCACTTATTTGCGATGTCGGGTTCTGCTCCGTAGCAACATTCAGAGTGCGTCTATTGCCGTAATAGAGATCATCATTGAGCGCATAGTTGCTCATGTGTCCTGTCGTTGCGCATGCTGTGAAAAGCATCGGAACTGCAGCAATTGCTGTTATTTTAACGATCGGTTTCATGGTCAATGTTTTTTATTGTTTCTATGCTGTAAGTAATCAATAATCGTACCAAAGATTGTTTTGCTGCGAATAAAAATCAATGATTTTCGTGCGGAATAAGTATTTTATAGCTCTTGCGACGCTGATTTGTCAGTTTGTTTTGTCTCAGCCAAGGGTTTAGATTCTTTATTGCTTTGTATGTCGTGTTGTTGTTGACTGCGAACATGGCGATGTCGTTGATTGTTGAATCGACTGTCATCGTGTGATATTCATACGGCTTATACAGGTCCTCTTTGTCGATGTTGAAGCCATATTTTTCCGGTGCAGCCATTATTATCTTGAATGCGGCAATGCGGAATACGTAGCGAGATGTCTCTTCGGCCCACAGCACGTTGAAGTACGAACTCTGCATTTGCGAGCTGATGTTTTTTATCACGCGTGCCTGTCCACCGTTATAGGCTGCAGCAACCAGTATCCACGAGCCGAGCGATTCGTATGCACGCTTCAGATACTTGCAGGCGGCAACGGTGCTCTTTTCGATGTTGTATCGCTCGTCAACTTCGTTGTTGATTTCGAGCGAGAGTTCCTTGCCGGTTGTCTCGAGTATCTGCCAAAGACCTACGGCTCCGGCTGGTGATTTTACTGTTGGAACGAGAGAACTTTCAGCAACAGCCAGATATTTGAAGTCGTTCGGAATACCGTTGGCCTCCAGAATCGGTTCGATTATTGGGAATATGCGGTTTGCTCGCTTGATTGTCAATATCATGTTCGTGTGCCAGAAGGTGTTGGTCAGCAACTCTCTGTCCATCGATTCGCGCACGTCGTCTCTCTCAAGTGGAAACTCTTCGCCGCAGAAATCTACCTTTTCTGGCATGACAGGAAGATATGTCGTATGTGGAAGTTCGGAATTCGTCTCTTGTCGTTCCTCGCCATCGCCTTTCACTGGTGTTGATGAACACATCAGCATCAAGACCATGCATCCGCTTGTCAGCATTGCAGCGAGGCATATTGATGTAATCTTCATTGTGTGTCTGATTCTCTTCTAATTTATCTGCAAATATAAGTAAAACAATCGGTTCACACAATTCTGCATATACAAAAAAAAGTGGCGCCAAGATAATCCCGATGCTGCAAACTTATTGCTTAATGCGTTTATAACTCTCGTTTGGCGGATGCTTTTGCCTGCGTCGTAGTTAGAAGCAAGGTTCCGGCCTTGCACAATAACAATGTGACATGCCATTCAAGTAGCAAAGTCGCTTTTCCGAAATGGCTTCAACGAAGCCATAAAAGTCGCCTTGAGCTGTTTGCGTTAAAAAAAATCGGTAAGATCAGCGTAAAGCACGGCGAATGTCTGAGCGAAGCGAGTTTTTGCCGTGTAGCTGAGTGAGACGATTTTTTAGCGAGACAGCTCTCTGCGACGAGTCTTCTTCTTGCTTCGGTTCTTCTTCTGACGGACAGAAGAAGACTGCGAAGCTGAGCGTAAGCTAATGAAGAGGAAACTAAGCATGCAAGGCATGAAGCCTACGCCGAACGAAAGGAGCCAGCCCAGAAGAAGGGAGACAAAATCATGAAAAATCGTCGCATTATTCACACGCTAATCCTTCGAGATGCCTTCGGGATCCGTTCGGGATGGTCGTGCTGAGATTGCGAGGAAAATTATGCCGTGAAAGGGCAGGGCATTTGTGAACAAAAAAAGTGGCATCGGACAAATGCCCGATGCCACATTGCAGATTATGATGATTTTGCGTTTTGTTTATTCCTAAAAGCAAAAGTAACTAATTTAGTTTGTACTTCGCAATATTTGTCGCATTTAGTTGACCCGGATATGTGTGAATGTTCGCTTTTTAGTCTTTCGGAAGAGGTTTTATGGTATGAAATTTGCTGGTTCGGATTTTTGTAGATACATTTGTATGCTATGAACTTGAATAACTTTTTAAAATCTTAAATTGAAAATGAGAAATACATTATTGGCTCTTGCGCTCTCTCTCGTCTCGATTGTGGCGTCTGCGCAAGTTAAGAAGGTCTCAATCCTCGGTGATTCCTATTCGACGTTTACTGGCGCAATTCCTGAAGGATATGCTCCTTTTTATCCAAACGACCGCAACGATGTGACGGCTGTTGAACAGACCTGGTGGAGCCTCTATATCAAGGCTATGGGCTATCAGCTCGAAAAGAACGACTCGTGGGGCGGCACAACAATCTGCACAACTGGCTACGGCCATTTTGACGTGACAAGCACGTCGTTCCTCAGCCGTGTCGACAGACTTGGTAATCCTGATATCATCTTCATTTTTGGTGGCACCAACGATGCTTGGGCAAACGCTCCGATTGGCGAGTATAAATCGTCGGATTGGACAGCAGAAGATCTCAAGAACTATCGCCCGGCACTCTCGTGCCTTCTCGATAAGGTGAAAAAGCAATATCCGGAGGCAACAGTCTATGCTATTCTCAATTCTGAACTCAAGCAGGAAATCAATGAGTCGACACGCACAATCTGTGCCGAGAACAACGTTCAACTCATTGAGCTTCACGATATTGAAAAGCAGAATGGCCATCCGTCAATCAAAGGCATGGAAGCCATTTGCCAGCAATTGATGGAGGCGATAAAGTAGCATTTTTTCTCTCGTTCCGAGAATGCTCTTTTTTGTCTGTGAAGACATGGGCATCGCGTGATATCTTGTCGAAGATTATCGAGGCAGGATGGACGTGATGCCTTTCTTTTTTTGCCTGTTTTTATTTCTTCGTTTTTGCACTTTTATCGGTCTGACAGAGTGCTGTTAAGCCGTTCGGATGCTGCTTCGTCGTGCTGTCGCAGGGATTTCCTTATCGACATATTTTTCATGTTAGTTTTTATCCATTTGTATTTTTATGGCAGCTTTCGTTGTGCTAACATGTTGGAATGCGCTTTGGCGCTTGCTTTTTCTGAAAAAGATTCGTAACTTTATCGTTCCAAAATAGTTGTTTACAGATTTGAAGTGAATCGTATTGTCTATATATTGTCATTGTGTCTGGTTGCATCGTTGCAAACGGTTGTGGCTCAGATTAATGCACCTAAGGCAGAGTGGAAGACGCTCGTTGGCTCCGACTCGCTTTTCTGTTTCAGTTCGTGGATTGATGCGGAACTTGTTTCGTCGTCTGAGGGCGAGAATGGTGTCGAGTGGTATCTTTTTGATGCTTCTAGCGAGAGCTATTCGAAACTTGTCGGCGATAAACGTTCGATCCGTCCAGCCTCGGCCGGTGGCTATATGTGTCGCATTGTCGATGGCGGCAATGTCCGAAACTGGTATGCGTGGGTAGATGTTCCTACGGTTAATGGTGTCAGCATGAGCATCGACTCGGTCTATTGCGACGGCATGGACGTTACGGCAAAGGCGGATGGATTGCCGATTCGCCTGTTCAATCGCAGCGCAGGTAAATGGGAGAGTGTGGCTCAGCGTTTCACGTATAGCTGGTATGCGGCAGACACTCTTCAGCTCGTGACGGATTTGATGCAGCCGACACTCGATTCTCCGATGTCGGAATGCCAGCTCAAGGTCGTTGCCGAAAACCAGGTGGGCAATAGGGCAGAGGCAGCTGATTCGGTGCAGTCGTTCGGCGTGAAGGCCATCTTCTCGCATGAGGTTCGCGAGCGCAATGTGCCAAACGAGATAACGACGGGCGAGGCATATTCTGCACCTGCCGAATTTGCGTTTACAAATAAGTCGAAAGGCAACGTGACGGTCAGCGAGTGGGTGATGGGAATGGCATCGCGAATCTACGATACGAATCCTGTCTATTCATTTCAGAATACGGGTGAATACCGTGTTTCGCTTATCGTGACGGACGAGACAACGGGCTGCAGCAGCGTCGATTCAACGATGAAGGTGACAATAACGGACGCCTTTCTCGAATTTCCGGATGTCTTCACGCCAAACGGCGATGGCGTCAACGACGAATTCCGTCCGGCTTACAAGTCGCTCAAGAGCTATGAGCTCAACATATATAACCGATGGGGCAGGAGAGTCTATCACTCTACGAATCCGTCGGAAGGCTGGAATGGCAAGGAGGGCGGTTCCAATGCTGCTGAAGGAACATATATGTATGTTGCCGAGGCCTTTGGATATGACAAGGATATCCACATGCGGCGACACGGAAGCCTGACTCTCGTCAGGTGACGTGAAGAGCAGATTTTGATTATACGGATTTTAGTTTTAGCATTTATGGCAAAAGACGAAACATCGGTTGAAGAACAGGAGAACATTGCGAGACAGCAGGTGCTCGACATCATTGCAAACAGTCCGCGATGCAGACAAGACGAAGAGAGCGTCATGATGATACGCAAGGCCTTTGAACTTGCCAACGATGCCCATCGAGGCATGAAACGTAAGAGCGGAGAGCTGTACATATTCCACCCGGTTGCCGTTGCACGTGTGGCGGCCGAAGAGATAGGATTGGGTGCAAAAAGCGTGACTGCGGCTCTTCTTCACGATGTTGTTGAGGATACCGACATCACCCTTGGCGATCTCGAATCGCTTTTCGGCACCAAGGTGGCTTCGATTGTCGATGGACTGACAAAACTCGAAGGCGTCTTCGATCAGAGCGCATCGCTTCAGGCCGAGAACTTCCGTAAGTTGCTCGTCTCGATGATTGAGGATGTCAGGGTGATTCTCATCAAGCTGGCCGACCGCCTTCACAATATGCGAACATTGTCATCGATGCCTGAGCACAAACGCTATAGAATTGCAGCTGAGACATTATATATATACGCGCCGATTGCGCACCGACTTGGTCTCTTTGCCATAAAGAGTGAGCTTGAGGATCTCAGCCTCAAATATGAGCATCCGCAAGTGTTTGCTCAGCTCGAAGAGAAACTCAAGATAAATCAAGGCAACTACGAAGCCGTCATCAACAGCGTGCTCGGGCCAATCAAGGAGCGCCTCGATGCTCAAGGCTATGAATATAGCATCAAGGCTCGTCCGAAGTCGATATATTCGATCTGGCATAAGATGCAGACGAAGAATGTTCCGTTTGAAGAGATTTACGACATTCTGGCAATGCGCATCGTCTTTAAGCCTAAAGAAGGCGTTTCGGAAAAGGCTCAGTGCTGGAACATATATTCGATCATCACCGACCTCTATCAGCCGAAGCCTGATCGTCTGCGCGACTGGGTCAGCACTCCAAAGGCCAATGGCTATGAAGCTTTGCACACGACGGTCATGAGCCCGAGCGGACGATGGGTTGAAGTGCAGATCAGGACAGAGCGCATGGACGAAATCGCCGAGCGCGGTTTCGCTGCACACTGGAAATATAAAGACGGCAAGGAGAGCGAGATCGACAACTGGATAAACAGCATCAGACAGATGCTCGAGACGGCGGAAAGCGACTCGATGGAGTTCCTCGATTCCGTTAAGCTTAACCTCTTCTCGCAAGAGATGATGATCTTCACGCCAAAGGGTGAGGTGAAGGTTATGCCAGCCGGCTCAACGGCACTCGACTTTGCTTTTGAAATACACTCAAAGCTTGGCTACCATTGCATCGGCGCCAAGGTCAACTATAAACTTGAACCGCTCAGCCACGAGCTCAAGAGTGGCGACCAGGTTGAAATCATCACAAGCGACAAGCAGACGCCTAAATACGAGTGGATGAACTTTGTCACCACGCTCAAGGCTAAGACCTGCATCAAGGAGATATTCCGCGAGGAACGTCATTCGTTTATCGTTAAGGGTGAGCAGATTCTCACCGACGAGCTTCAGAAGCGCAAGCTCTCAATCAATGCGCGCATCCTCAAGAAACTCATGAAGACCTATCACGTCGCAACACGCGAGGAACTCTATTTCCAGATAGGTCGTGGTAATATCAAACTCGACAACATCGAAAAGGCTCTTACCCAGAAAGCTACAAGTAAATGGGTTAAGATGTGGCGACTCACATTTGGTGTCAACGACGACGACAACGACGACGAAGACGAGAAAGAGGCCATCGGTATGCCAAAAGGCAAGAACATTGTCTTGAGCGATGAGGCCGAGCGCCAGTTTACCATCGCATCGTGCTGCAATCCTATCCCTGGCGACGACGTCGTTGCTTTTGTTGACGAAGATGATACGCTCGTGCTTCATTCACGTCGTTGTCCTGAGTGCATTAAGCTCATGTCGAGTCGTGGCGACCGCATCATTTCGGCTCAGTGGGAATCACACAAAGTGTTGTCATATCTCGTCGTTATCGGACTTTCGGGCATTGATAGGACAGGTCTTGTCAGCGAGGTTACCAAGGTTATCTCGATGGAGCAGAAGGTCAACATGCGAAGCGTCCATTTTGAGAGTCATGACGGCGTATTTACGGGTAGCATCTATCTCTATATCCATGATGCGGCCGATCTTCAGACTTTGATAGGTAAACTTTTGAAAATCAAGGGTGTTGATAAGGTTGTGCGCAAGGAACGTACGGACAACAACCAGTAATTTAGATGAAATTTGAACTTCAACATACAGATTCGCAGAGTTCGGCACGTGCAGGAAAGATAACGACCGATCATGGCGAAATTTTGACTCCGATATTTATGCCAGTAGGCACAGTCGGCTCGGTCAAAGGCCTCCATTTTAAGGAAGTTTCCGACGATGTCAAGGCACAGATTATTCTCGGAAATACATATCATCTCTATCTGCGACCGGGCATCGATGTGCTCAAGGCTGCAGGTGGTCTTCACAATTTTAACGGCTGGGAAAAACCTGTCCTGACCGATAGCGGTGGATATCAGGTTTTCTCGCTTGCAGCCAATCGCAAACTGACTGAGGAAGGTGCTGCTTTCCGCTCGCATATCGACGGTTCGAAGCATCTCTTTACTCCAGAGAATGTCGTTGACATACAGCGTATTATCGGTTCAGATATTATGATGGCTCTCGACGAGTGCCCTCCTGGCGATTCCGATTTCCGTTATGCTTCGAAATCTCTCGACCTGACGCTCCGTTGGCTTATGCGAGGGATAAAGCACTTTGATGAGACGGAACCTCTCTATGGCCATTCTCAGACATTCTTCCCGATTGTTCAGGGCGCGGCACATCGTGATCTTCGTACGAAAGCTGCCGAGTTCATTGCCAATCTCAATCGCGAAGGAAATGCAATTGGCGGTCTTGCCGTTGGCGAACCGACAGAGGTTATGTATGAGATGGTTGAGCTTGTCAACGGTATCTTGCCCAAAGACAAGCCACGCTATCTGATGGGAGTCGGTACTCCAGCCAATCTCCTTGAGAATATCGCTCTTGGCGTTGATATGTTCGACTGCGTTATGCCTACGCGAAATGGCCGTAACGGCATGATATTCACGCAGAACGGCATTGTTAATCTGCGAAACGAAAAGTGGCGTATGGACTTCTCCGAACTTGATCCGGACGGCTCGTCATTCGTCGATCATCGTTATACCAAGGCCTATGTGCGCCATCTGTTCATTGCTGGCGAAATGCTCGGTCCGCTGATTGCAAGCCAGCATAATATTGCATTCTATCTGTGGTTGGTTGGCGAGGCACGCAAGCACATCATTGAGGGCGATTTCCGCCAGTGGAAAGATGTAATGGTCAAAAAAGTAACAACACGACTCTGAGATAATGACAAAAGATACATTGGAGGCACTCGAACGCTTCGACGAGATTTTGCGACGTCTGCGTAAGGAATGTCCGTGGGATAAGAAACAGACGTGGGATTCGTTGCGCACAAATACTATCGAGGAGACCTATGAACTCGCCGATGCACTTGCAAGCCATGCCGACGATGAGGTCCGCAAAGAACTTGGTGATGTTTTTCTCCACATAGCTTTCTATTCGCTCATTGCCGAGGAACAGGGTAAGTTCTCGCTTGCAGATGTCGTTAATTCTCTGTGCGATAAGCTTGTCTATCGTCATCCTCATGTGTTCGGCAATGTCACGGCAGAGACGTCCGATGAGGTTACGAGCAATTGGGAAAAACTCAAGCTGAAGGAAAAGGACGGCAACAAAACCGTTCTTGGTGGCGTTCCGGGCTCATTGCCAGCAATGATAAAAGCCTATCGTGTCCAGGGCAAGGCCAAAGGAGTAGGCTTTGATTGGGACGATGCAAATGGTGCATGGGATAAACTCCACGAAGAACTCGATGAGTTCAAGGCCGAAGTCGATAAAGGCGATGCCGATGCCATGGAAGCGGAACTTGGCGACGTGCTCTTCTCGGTCATCAATGTTGCCCGTATGCATCACATAAACCCAGAGAATGCCCTCGAACGTACCAATCGCAAGTTTATCAGCCGATTCAACTATCTCGAGTCGAAGACCATTGCGCAAGGCATTGACTTGCGTTCGATGACTCTTGCGGAGATGGATAAGTATTGGGACGAGGCAAAAGCCCTCGAAAAGTCAAACAAGACAAAGCAGAAATAGAATGTATTTCATAGGAAACAGCATAATAAAAAATGGCACGATTGCGCCGCTGTCCGAACAGGAACAGACCGGTCGCGATGGTGAAATATATGAGCTCTTTCGCGTTGAGAATAAAAAGCCGATTTTTCTTGACGATCATCTGGAGCGTTTCAGAAGATCGATAGAATCTGCAAAAAAATCTACCGAATGCTTGAAGAATATTGAAAGTCTTATCGAATGGCTCATAATATGCAATCCACTAAGTGATTGCAATGTCCGTCTCTGTCTCGGTACCGATGGCGTTTTTCAAGGCGGTTTCGTTACTTCTTCGTTTCCAACGCAACAAATGTATGCCGAAGGCGTAAAAGTAGGTGTACTTGATGCAATACGAGAGAATCCGCAAGCTAAGATATATCACGTTGAAATGCGTGCCGATGCAAAGCTGCAGCAGGAGAATCTCGGAACGTATGAAAGTCTGCTCGTCAATCCGGAAGGACAGATAACAGAAGGCAGTCGATCGAACGTATTCTTCATTCGTGACGGAGAAGTATATACATCGCCTGATCGAATGGTGCTCGGCGGAATAATCCGAATGCATGTCCTCGACATCTGTTCACGTCTCGGTATTACAGTACTGACAATTCCGATTGACGTGGATGACATTGAAAGTTTCGATGCCGCTTTCATAACAAGTACTCCGGCAAGGCTCTTGCCACTCAACCAGGTTGACGGAGTACCGTTTGATTGTAACAACGAAACGTTGCGGACTATTATGAATGAATTGGAATTAGAAGTAAAAAGTCAATTTAATAACTGAATTAAGCAATGAAAAAGACTGAATTGGTTAGCAGGTTTAAGTGTTTTACGGCTGCGGCTTTCATGATGTTTTTGGCTTCTTGTACTCACGAGAAACCTTCAAATGTCCCTAGTGAAGGCAGCGTTGTTTACGATTTGATTTATTCAGGCGCAATTGCTGATAACAGCCTTGTCGGAAAGATGCTTCCTTCTAAAGTCAATGGCATATACAATGGCAATGGTTTTAAATTGTCAACTCAGGCCGGACTTGGAATGTTCAAGCTTGACATCGTTACAACTGTCTTTGATAGCTATATAGATTTTGATATCAATGGTGATAAATTTCTGTTGCCTTTTAGCGAGATTTTTCAGCAAGAAGATTATGATAAGTATGAGTCTGATGTGAAGAATGAGTTTGGCGATGCAACAGAGGTTATTGGAGGTTATGAGTCTCACAAGATGGTAAGTCGTGCAAAGACTCCGGATGGTGGCAATGTCACGATTGAGACTTATTATGTGCCAGTCGACAATTTCGGACGTCAGTTCAAGGATTGTCCTGTGACTCACTCTCCTGGCCTTGTGACGGCTATGAAAATCGTGGTGAAGGATTCCAATATGGTCTTTATGCTTAGCGACTTGAAAGAGAGCAAAGTTGATGATTCTGTATTTGCGCGTCCTTCAGGCTTTAAGCAGATTAAACGCGAAGATATGGCTGAGTTAGTTGCGAAGGATGGCCGTTTTACTATATCTTTCGACTAATCGCATCTATTTGATATAAAAAAGCCTCCTTTTGGGAGGCTTTTTGTGTTTTTGTATAATTGGATTAAATCTCCTCTGTCGCTTTGATGAGCCACTTTTTGTCGGCTTCATCCGTAAGCAAATCAACCAATGTGGCGCGTACCATCAAGTGGTAGTTGTTGATCCATTTGCGTTCGCTTTCAGTCAACATCTCAACGATGATTGGCTTCGTGTCGATAGGGCAGAGGGTGATTGTTCTGAAGCGTAGGAAGTTGCCGAATGGCGTCTTTATGTCAGGTTCGCATACCACGAGATTCTCTATTCTGATGCCGTGCTTGCCTTCTCTGTAGAGTCCAGGTTCGTTTGATGTAATCATGCCGATGCGCATTTCTGCACCATTGTCAGACTTTGAAATACGCTGTGGGCCTTCATGTACATTGAGGCAGAATCCGACGCCATGTCCGGTTCCATGTCCATAGTCGAGACCTTCGTTCCACATGGCCATACGTGCCAGAATGTCGAGTTGTACGCCGCGTGTTCCTTCTGGGAAACGGGCTTTTGCCAATGCAATATGACCTTTCAGGACGAGTGTGTAGTCCTTGCGTGCTTCGTCGGTGACTGGTCCGAGAGCAATTGTGCGTGTGATGTCAGTTGTGCCGTCTGCATATTGTGCACCCGTGTCGAGCAAGAGTAAGCCTTCTGGCTTGATTTCGGCATTGCTCTCGATTGATGGCGAATAGTGGACAATGGCGGCATTGCTTCCGTATGCAGATATTGATTCGAATGATTCACTCATGAATTGCTCGTTCTGCTGACGGAATTCCTTCAGCTTTTCGGCAACGTCGAGTTCTGTGAGTCGCTTTTTTCCAACAGCTTCTTCAAGCCATCTGTGGAAACGCACGAGCGCGATGCCGTCTCTGACATGGCTTGCATACATGTGGTTGATCTCCTCAGATGTCTTCTGGCTCTTCATCAGGCCGATGAGGCTATTGCCTTCGATGCGGATGACGTTCTTTGGCAATGCGACGGCCATTCGAGTGTTTATCGTTGCCGGATCAAAGAATACTCGTGCATCTTCAGGCAGGTTGCCGAGATTCTTCTCAAAATGATCGTAGAGCGATAGCTTGATGCCGTCTTCCATCAGTCGCTTGCTGACGATTGCCGTCAGCTTATGTGGGTCAACATAGAGATGCTCTTCTGTTGGCGTGATGATCATGTAGGCATAGAATACAGGATTGTATTCGATGTCGTTGCCTCGCAGATTTGTGAGCCATGCGATGTCGTCGAGAGCTGTGGCCAGATAGTGAGTGATGTTGTTCTTCAGCATGAGGGCTCTGAGTCTCTCGACTTTTTCGAGGCGTGTCTCGCCGGAAATTGAAGGGTCAACTTCGATTATATCGTCTTGAGGCAATGCTTCGCGAGGCGCGAAGATGTCGTCAATGATGCTGACTTTATAGTTGATGCCAATACCGAATTCTGCGAGTTTTTTTCTGATTTCTCTGCATGTATTATATGGTATGGTGAAACCGTCGAAACCGACAATTCCACCTGAAGGAACAACGTCTGTCAGATACGTAATGTAGTCAGGAACATTTGGGTTTCCGCTCTTGAAAAGCTCGATTTGTGTCCCTCTGATCTGTTTCTCGGCTTGTATGAAGTATCGCGAGTCTGTCCACAGGCATGCATGATGTGTCGTGATGACAAGGGTGCCTGCCGATCCGTTGAATCCGGATAGGAATTCGCGGAATTTCCAATGATTTGCGGGATATTCGCTTCCATGAGGGTCGTCGCTCATCACGACAAAGGCATTGATGCCTATTTGTCCCATAATCTCGCGTACGCGTGCAATACGCTCGTTGATGCTGTTTGCTGTCATATCGCAGAGTTTTTTAAGTATTTTTTGCAATATACGAAAAACTCTGACAAATGGCTACCTTTTCTCTCTAAATTCTGCTTTTGAGCTGGCTTCGAATGATAAAAATGACTATTCGACCATCTCAATCTCAACCGTTGAGATTGAATTCAGTCTCGAGATGATGTCTGCCGAGATGCTATGACGCACTCGTAATCGACATGTGCAGTTCAGGTCGAATTGTTGATTGACGACATTTAGTGATGCGTCCTTGATGACTTTCATGACGTCGTTCATTGCATCGTATGCAAAGTGGACGTCAAATGTGTCATGGACATATTCTTCGACGATTGTCGCATTGTCGAGCGCGTCGGCAGCTGCTGTCTTGTATGCCACGATGAGTCCGCCCGTGCCCAGTTTGATGCCGCCAAAATACCTGACGACAACAATCAGTATGTTTGTCAGTTCGTGCGAGAGTATCTGCCCGTATATCGGTCTGCCTGCCGTTCCGGACGGCTCGCCGTCGTCATTTTGTCTGAAATTGTCTTCGCCAAGACCGAGTTTCCATGCATAGCAGCAATGTCGCGCATCATGATATTTCTTCTCGTTTGCGGCAATGATATCGCGAATCTCGTCTGCTGAATAGACGGGATAGGCGAAGGCCAGAAAACGACTTCCTTTCTCTTTATATATGCCTTCCGATGGCTCGGCTATTGTTTGATATTTGTCGTTTTCCATATTGTCAGAAGCAGAATCCTACGTTGACGTTGACGTTGAATTTATAGTCGGGTGAATAGAATAGGCTGATGTCGAACGGCAAAAACGATAGGTTGTATGCCACCGTTGCACCGATGCCGTGAATCCATCTTTTTGGCTTTATGTCGATGTCTTTATCACGGTCTGGACCAATGTATCTGTCAAGCGAATAGTATGTTGCAGCCGTATTTAACTGGATGATTCCATACAATTCGCCGAGAACTTGATACTGGAAGCCGAAGCGGGCCATTGCTATTGTCGATTCCTGAAGTTGTGCTGTGTTGAGACCCGTAAATTTGAAATGGCTTGGCAAGAACTTATTGCTTCCGCCAAGGAATGTCTGGTGTACGAGCATTCGGTCGCCGTACGAAATTGCTCCTGCAAAGTTCTCGAATATTGATGCGCGAGGCGTAATCTGCTGGCACAGAAGCCAATCGCCTGTTATTCTGACGATGTTGTTGCGTCTGTCCTTGAATTCAGGAATATTCTTGTATCGCGGACGAATGGCACTATAGACATTGAACTCGGTCTCAACGCCTTTCTGTGGAAGAAATCGTCTGTTGAGTGTGTTGTGACGTGTCTTCAGATTGACAAAGACGTTGTTGATCTTGCCGTCATAGGCAACCTCTTCCTGTGCAACATCCTTCTTGAGTCGGAATGTCTCAAAACCGATGGTAAACTTTGTGTCGCGTGTCTTTGTCTTGATGTGTCCGACTGTCGCAGCTATACTATTATGGTAATAGTCATACTGGGCTTTCTTCTCTTTGCCGTCATATCGTGGAATTTCATACGAAGCGAATGTGTATTTCGCCTGAACGAATTTTGACAAATCTCTGCCGAAATAAAAACGATGATAGACTCTTGCGCGCATCGACTGCGAGATGGCAATTTTTGCATCGGTGATTGAGCGTTCGCCGATAAGGTTTTTGCGAGTGTAGCCTAGGATGAGCGAAGCATCAGTAAATGTGTTGTATGACAACGCCACATTGATGAGCGAGAGCGGACGTTCGTCAACAATCAGGCGTATGCAAACTCCGTTTTTGTTGTTCGTCGCTTCCAGCTCATATCGTATGTTGCTATAGTATTGCGACGACATGGCTCTTCTTATCGCATCGTTGATCTCCTGCACGGTATATTCTCGACCTAATTGCATGTCGAGATTGTGGATGAGCAGCTCGCTGTTCGTGTTTTTCAGGCCTTCAAAGGCAAATTTCGTTATCTGCACTTTTTCGTTATACTCCGGCATGCGCTCGTCAGGATTTATGTAGTCGAGTCCGTATCCGTTGTAGAGCGAATCGGCCAGTTGCTTGAAAAGAGGGTAGAACTCACGACCGATGCTGTCACCTATTGCCAGTATCACGTCGCTCGAACCGAAGCTTCCTGCTGAATATTTCGTCACGTTCGGCTCCAAAATCATGTCGCACATGCTCTTTTCTTTAATAAGGTCGCTCGCATCCTGGAAGTTGATGATCTGATTCATCACATCGAGCATGTTTGTCAGGTCGTTGGGATCGTTGAGTCCGTTGAAGAGGTTGACGCCTATGACATAGTCTGCTCCCATGTCAATAGCGTCCTGAACAGGGAAGTTCCTGACTACACCGCCATCGACGAGCTTCGTATTTTTGTAGTTCGTTGCCGAGAAAACGCCAGGAATGGCCATGCTGCTTCGCGTTGCAAATGCAAGGTCACCTTTGTCGAGGACAATGCCTGTGCCGTCGCGCAAGTCTGTGGCAATACACTTGAATGGTATGTTTAAGTCGTTGAAATTCTTTGATTTATAGAATGGGAAGAAAATTTCTTCGAGTTTCAGCATGACTTCTATAGGTTCCAGCACGCCTGTCGAAATCTTCATTTTAAAGCCTTTGTCAACAGGCACTTGCACGATGTAGTTGTCAAATTCGTCCTTTGCGTCTATCGTGAGATCTTCATATTTCGTCGAGCCGCTTGTTATGGCAGACATCCAGTCCATCTTTGCAGCCGACTCTCTGATTTGCTTTGCATTGTATCCTCCGGCATACATTCCGGCGATTATTGCACCCATACTAGTGCCCGTGATATAGTCGATTTTCAGTCCGGCGCTGTCTATCGCCTGTAGAATACCGACGTGTGCAAGGCCTTTTGCGCCACCTCCGCTAAGAACAAGACCGATTTTGGGGCGTTTGTTCTCCTCGTTCTGTGCACCCGTGCTGACGGCCGCAAGCGTTGCTATGGCCAAAAAGATTATTCTGATTCGGTTTAAAATGGCTTTGTAAGTCATTACTGATTTCTTTCTTGTTTTTGGACTCGATAATTATTTTGCAAATATACCAATTTGTATTGTTTTTTCATTATTTTGCTTCTAAAGAGCATGAAAAATGAGTCTTTTTATTAAAAACTAGCAAAATTTTGGATATACCCCTATAAAAATGGGGTATAAATCGAAAAACAATAAAATGTATCAAAATACCCATATCGCAAAAAGGGTGTGTTTTGAAAATGTAATAATTCTAAATAAGATACCCCCTCGAAAAATAATTGCTCTTTTGTTGTTGTAGTTTGAAATAATATTTTCATATTTGCAATGGAAATGAAAGTAAAAACAAATTATTGCTTACAAAATAAAACTAATATTAACCTAATTGTGATAAATTTATGTTTACCGAACTGTTGGCACAAAAGGATGCCGTAAATAAATGGATGGAGCGATATGGCGTTCGTTTTGGAATATATAAGAACGGTACGTTTAAGGAACAGCTTTTCCCGTTCGACGCGATTCCACGCATAATCTCGAATGCCGATTGGAAAGAACTTGAGAAAGGATTGAAGCAGCGTGTTGATGCTTTGAATGCTTTCCTCCGCGATATATATACCGATAAGAAAATTGTGTCTGATGGCATTGTACCGGAGGATTTTGTGTATTCTTCTAAAGGTTATCTTTCTGAGTGTGAAGGTGTTGTTCCTCCTAAGGGAATCTTTTCGCATATTTCTGGAATCGACCTTGTTCAGGCAAAAGACGGCACTTGGTATGTCCTTGAAGACAACTTGCGCATTCCTTCCGGTGCTTCATATCCGATGATTGCTCGTCAGCTTACGCGCAAGGCTTCGCCTGAGACATTTGATGGCGCTCCTGTCTATGACAACCGCGATTATGCAAAGCTTATTCGCAGCATGATGGATCATGTGAGTGTTGATGGAGGTTTGGAAGTCATTCTTACGCCAGGCCGCTACAATTCTGCATTCTTTGAACATTCATATTTGGCAGAAAAGGCTGGCGTTGTCCTTGCTTTCCCTGACGATCTGTTCGTTGATGGCGACAAGGTTTATTACAAAGGTCTCTTTAATGAACGCGAGCGCGTCGGCGCCATCTACAGACGTCTTTCCGATGAATTCCTCGACCCGATGACTTTTGACAAGAGTTCGCTTCTTGGTGTTCCAAATCTGTTCAGGGCTTATGCAAAGGGTAATGTGGCGATTGTCAATGCCTTGGGTAATGGCGTGGCCGACGATAAGGGTATCTATTACTTCGTGCCGAAGATGGTTGAATATTATCTGCATGAAAAGCCGATTTTGAAGAATGCTCCAACCTATTTGCCATTCTTCGATGAAGATAGGAAATATGTTCTAGAAAACTTGCAGAAGCTTGTCATCAAGGATGTTGCGGAAGCTGGCGGTTATGGTGTGATGTTCGGTCGTGACATGGATGCGGCTCGTCTGGAGGAGGTAAAGGAACTTGTGAGGACTCAGCCTCGCCGATGGATTGCTCAGGAAGTTATTGATTTTATCGACCTTGAGATCATGGAAGGTGATGAACGCGTGATGCGTAAGGCAGACCTCAGAGCGTTTGTCGTTTCGGGCAAGGAAACAACAGTTTGGCCAAGCGGTTTGACGCGTTTCACTCGCGATCCAAAGTCTTTTGTTGTCAATTCGTCACAGGGCGGTGGCTTCAAGGATACATGGGTCCTCGCTGAATAAATGTAATTCTAATTGTTTGAAAATTAAATAGATAAAGATATGACTACAAAGATGTTTCTCGCTGCAATTTCGCCAGCAAAGGCCGACAGACTCTATTGGCTTGGCCGTTATTCTGAACGTGTATGTACTGCGCTCCATATTTTGCGCAAGTATTATGATGAGATTATTGACGATGAGAATTCCAATGCTCATGTAGAGTTTTGCCAAAAGATGGGCATCGCCTGTGATTATGCCAATGCTCGTGATTTTGTTGATAAGTATCTCTATGACACAAATAGTTATGTGTCTGTTATCAACATGCTTGAGCGCGTGAAAGACAATGCTATTTTGCTTCGTGAGGAACTCAAGAGCGAGAGCTTGCAGTATGTCGAAATGGCTATCAACTATATGAAGCGTGCAGAGAAAAATGGTCTTAAACTTTATGATTTGCAGTATGTTACCGATGTGATGTATTCATTCTGGGGAGCAGTTGAAGATCGTATTTATAATGCCAAGGTTCGCGATATCATCGAAACAGGTCGTTTTATCGAGAAACTTGATCTCTACATTCGTTTTGATTACGAAACTGCTCGTATCGAAGATATCATGTCACGTCTTGAACGTGTTGAAGCTTTCGAGAGCGATTTCTACAATACTACTGATTTTGAGAACCTTAAGCAGCGTATCAACCTTCCTGGTTTCAATTCGCTCGAGACTCTCGAAGTTGTTAATGGCCTTTTTGCGGCTTAATAGTCAATGTTGCTCAAATATGCATATAGAACTCTAATAACCTTCGCGCAGCCGGTTTTTTCACATACTTTTATGCTTCGATGTGTGCCATATCCGGCTGCGTTTCAGAAGGTAATCAGTTCATCGGTTTCCGTCATTCCGAATTGCTTGATTGCCCGAAGTCGCGATTCCTTTGGCAATGTGGTTCAGACTGGTTACATAGCCGATATGCACGATGCATTCATGTTTGAGTCAACAGGTTTGATTGAGGTTGGTCGTCATTGCACAACCGAAGAGTTGAATCCGCTTTTCCGACATCCTTCTGCGCTTACGGAACCTTCCGATGATGTTCGCGATGCTGTCGGGTGCATAACAGTTGATTCTCGAGATGTCTCTTCGTGGGTGTCTGCCATGTCGGACTTTCTTGCACAACGCTTTGTTTATCAGAGTGGTGCGACAAATGTCTCTACGACGGCAGCCGAGGCATTGAAACTCGGTCGTGGCGTTTGTCAGGATTATTCTCACATAGCAATTTCGATGTGCAGGCAAGTTGGCATTCCTGCGCGATATGTCAATGGTTTCATGATCGGCGAAGGAGCAACGCATGCATGGATTGAATATTATGACAATGGTGTGTGGATGGCTTTTGATCCGACAAATAACAAGGCTGTTGACGATAACTACATAAAAATCGCTCAAGGACGTGATTTTAATGACTGTTCAATCAACCGAGGTCGTTTTTGCGGAATTACGCAGCAGTCTATAAACATTAGACTCAATGTTGAGCAGATGAGGCGTATTCCGAACAATTATACTGAATAGAATAATTTGAAATGATAAAGAACGTAGTATCAGAAGATTTGCCTGTTTATGAAAGGCTTCTGATAAAGAAAAATGTCGTTGGCAACATTGGCGCCAAAGGTAAGCGTATATGCATTGTCACAGGTATTCATGGTGACGAGCTTGAAGGACAATATGTCTGCTATGAACTTTTGCGCAGGCTCAATTTGCAGCCGAATGAACTTCATGGTCAGGTTGAAATCTATCCAGCTATCAATCCGCTTGGTGTCGATAGCGTAACTCGAGGCATTCCGACATTCGACCTTGACATGAATCGTATTTTCCCGGGTTCGCCAAATGGTCACATGGTCGAAAATGTTGCTTATCAGGTAGTTGAAGATTTGCGTGGTGCAGATCTGGTCATCGACATCCATTCGTCAAACATATATCTCTATGAGGTGCCACAGGCTCGCATCTCGAACCTCTATGCCGATAAACTTTACCCGATGGCCGAGAAGCTGAACCTCGACTTCATCTGGACTCACGATGCTGCCACGGTTCTCGAGGCAACCATTGCACATTCGCTCAACTCCATAGGAACACCGACGGTTGTCGTTGAGATGGGTATCGGCATGAAGATTACGCGCGAATATGGTGACCGTCTTGTTGACGGCATTCTCAATCTGCTTTCCGATATGAATGTGTGGACAGGCAATAAACCAGATTCTGTCAGCAAGCCTATCGATTCGAAAAATGGCAAGGTCTCGTTTATAAATGCATCGCGTTCGGGCATTATCATAAGCGCCATTCCACATGGCACTCGAGTGAAGAAAGGCGATACGATATGTCTTTTGGTAAATTCGCTTGAAGGCACAATTCAAGAGGAAGTGAAGTCGCCTGTCGATGGACTCGTGTTTACGGTTCGTAGCTATCCAATCGTTTATGAAGGCTCACTTATTGCCCGTATTTTTACAGAATCATAATAGCATAAAATGAAGCAGATCAGCATATTCTCAATGAAATCGCCCTTTCGCGATGACTTTACCATTCCCGGCTATTACTTTGGCAATGGTGAAAAGACAGTAGCGATTGTTGGCTCACTTCGTGGCGATGAAGTCCAGCAACTCTTTGTCGCTTCGCAGATTGTCAAAAATCTCATGGCTCTTGACGAGGCCGGCATGATATCGAAAGATCATGGAATTCTTGTCATTCCATCGGCCAACCACTATTCGATGAATATTCAAAAACGCTTTTGGGCAATGGACAACACCGATATCAATCGCATGTTTCCTGGCTATGACCAAGGCGAGACTACGCAACGCATTGCGTCTGCAATTTTCGAGGCTGTGCGCGGATATGAATATGGAATTCAGTTGGCTTCATACTATTTGAGTGGCAATTTTGTGCCTCATATCCGTGTCATGGATACTGGTTATCAGGATATTGAAGATGCAAGCGCGTTCGGTTTGCCATACGTCTATGTCTATGAGCCACGACCATTCGACACTTGCGTTTTGAACTACAATTGGCAAGTATTCGAGACAAAAGCATTCTCGGTTTATAGCGGATCGACAGATACGATCAACAAAGATCTTGCAAAAACGACATGGCTTTCGATACTTCGATTCCTTGACTCAAAGGGCATAATCAAGCATCCATGCCATCCAGGCAGCAAAAGTTATGTCTTCGGAAGCAAGGCATTGCATACCGTGGCATCAAAACAAGCCGGACTTTTCTATCCGCTCTGCGATGTCGGCAGCAATGTGAAAAAGGGCGATTTGCTAGGCAAAATCATCGATCCATACACGGGTGAGACACGCTCTGCAATAGAAGCTCCGGTCAATGGCACAATCTTCTTTGCGCATCTACGACCGCTTGTTCATCAGCATTCACGTTTATTTCAAATACTCTCGTTTTAATCTAACCCAGAGAAATCTTTATCGATTGGAAATGTACTTTTCTTTATGTCGCCGACGTGATGTCTGGCGGCATATTTTTTTTGTGAATCAACACCTTTCGCCAGCTTAATTATGCCTCCTGCCACGCTTCTCTGGGACATTGGCTGTCTCTCCGTTTACTCTGCAACCGTTTGGCTGAACTTCTAGACATCCTTATGCAAAAACGCAATTTGACATAACCATACATGATTTAATTTAGTAAATTTGCGTTCACATTGAAAATCAGAAAAATGACAATAGGAATATTGACGGCAATGACGAGCGAGCATGATCAGCTCGCGGCTTTGCTCAGCAACAAGGAAAAGTGCGAGATAAATGGCTTTAGCTATACTGTTGGCCTTGTAGGTCAGAATCGTATCGCGCTCATACAGTGTGGAATAGGCAAGGTCAACGCCTCTGTCGGAACATCCGAGCTTATTCGCAATTTCAAACCGGATTGCATTATCAGTACAGGTGTTGCCGGTGGCATCGACACTTGCCTCAATGTGATGGATATTGTCGTTGCAACTCACGCTTGCTACCATGATGTATGGTGTGGCGAGGGCAATGAAAAGGGCCAGATTCAAGGCATGCCTCTTAAATTTGCTACAAGCGAAAAACTTGTTGCTGCAGCAATGAAAATAACATCGGCAACAATCAAGCAGGGTCTTATCTGTACAGGTGACCAGTTTATCACAAGCCGTAGCGAATTGGCCGTCATCAAGGGCAATTTTCCGGACTGTCTGGCTGTAGATATGGAGTCGGCTGCCATTGCGCATACTTGCCATATTTATGGCATTCCTTTTGTCAGCTTCCGCATTATTTCTGACACTCCGGGAGTTGAAAATCATCAGCAGCAATATGAGAATTTCTGGGGCGAGATGGCTAATCGCTCATTCGGTGCTACACTTGAATTCTTGAAAAATATTTGATATTCACATTATTATGGAAAAGATACCATCGTTTACAATCGACCATACACGTCTCAAAAGAGGCATCTATGTTTCGCGCATCGATAGCGTTGGTGGCGATTATGTCACAACGTTTGACATCAGAATGAAAGAGCCAAACCGCGAACCTGCTCTTTCGCCAAGTGCCATTCATTGCATCGAGCATTTGGCAGCAACATTCCTTCGCAATCTTCCTGAATGGAAGGATAAGATCGTATATTGGGGACCAATGGGTTGTCTGACAGGCAATTATCTTTTGCTTAAGGGAAAGCTGACGTCTGCAGACATCGTCGATTTGATGGTGAAGACTTTTACTTTTGTCAGCAATTATGAAGGTGACATTCCTGGCGCTTCAGAACGCGATTGTGGCAACTATTTGCTCATGAATTTACCGATTGCAAAGTGGGAAGCACGCAAATATCTTGATGAAGTTCTGCTTTGTATCAAGGAAGAGAATCTGAATTATCCTCAATAGTATTTCGGTGGAGTAGGGGCTTTATGCCTCTACTTCATTCCACGTGCAGCCTTGACTTTCTCGTAGGCTTCCTGTACTTTTCTGAATTTCATTTCGGCAGCTTTTTGTGCCTCTTCGCCCAGTTCGGCAACGGTGTCCGGATGGTATTTTTTTGCCATGTTGCGATAGGCTTTCTTGATGTCGTCGTCCGAGGCATCCTTGCTGACTTCCAATACTTTATATGCTGCGTCAAGCGTTGATGGCGCGTCAGACGACTTGCTTCCGAAGTCGTGATATGTTCCAAAAAGACTTTCAATGTCAGCTACAGACAAACCAATGGCATAGGCAATCTGTGCAACAAGATTTTTCTCACTGTCGGCAACGACGCCATCGGCTTTTGCAATGCCGAAAAGAATGTGGATTATCTGCAGACGTACCGAGTAATTCACCGAATAGCGTATGTTCATACAGACGCTGTTTATGTCGATGTTCATTTTGAGAATGTCGCGCAAACGAATGAGAGCACTTTTCGTCTTTTCTTCGCCAAGATTCGATAGCAATACGCTCTTGACGTAGTCAAGCTCAACTTTCTTTGGCGCGCCATCGGCTTTCATCATTGCCGCAATAAGCACGAGCAGGGCTTCTATGAAGTTGTCTTGCGTATTGCTTCTGAATTGCTGCTGATAGCCGCCTTGGTATGTGCGCCTGCTGCTGTTGCTGTCTTCATGTCTGAAGAGCGCTTTAAACAGAAAATATAGCAGTATTATGTGAATCAGAAAGCTCATTTCCGTCCAGTTAACGAGTTGTATATTTCGATGATTTGTGGCACGACGAAGTGCCTGTCATCTGTTGTAATTGTCCATGTCGCACATCTCATGCGTTCTTCATCGCTTATTTGACTTGCAATGCGCGCTGATGCTTGTTCATGGCTGCATCTGTCTCGCTCGATGATTCGCTCAATACGCTGCTCCAATGGTGCGCAAACAGCAATTACTGCATCCATGTGTCTTGTGCCGCCCGACTCAACCAATATTGCTGATTCACAGATGGCAAATGGTGCTCCATTCTCTTGTTGCTCTTCGGCCCATTTCGCAAAGTCTGCATAAACGCGAGGGTGAATGAGGCTGTTTATCTCAAGTCTTTTCTCCTCTGATCCGAAAACAGCTTCAGACATAAGACGTTTGTTGAGCGTCCCGTCGGCATTGTATACGTCGGGCGAAACAATCCTTTTCAATCCTTCAATAATCACGGGATCGCTTTGCGTCAGTTGCTTCGAACGTATGTCCGAGACATAAACAGGGACTCCAAGAATCTGAAACATTTGTCCGATTGTCGATTTTCCGCTACCAATGCCTCCGGTCAGTCCTATTCGTTTCATTCTTCAGTCTCGGTTTGGTTGATTCGAATGCGTTGTTTTTCAAGCAGATATTCGACAAATATCGGTGTGTATGTGATGTCGCGCACACCTTCAGGCGTTTTGCTGAGCTTTAGCTTAATCTTCTGCTGGTTGCTTCCTGGCTTGATGTCCTGAAGGTCGGCTACTATATCAATGTCGTTTGCTACGATACGGTCGAACTTGCTGAGTCCGGTCTGCATTTTGACGTGTACCTTTGGTGGAAACGCCTTGAAATTGTAACCGTCAGGTATGTTGATTGCTGTAATCGGTACGTCGATGTCCTTTTCTGTGAACGGCTCGACAAAATATGTCACATTCGCATCTAGTGCGCTGATTTCTACGTCTTTGGGTTTGTCGAAATTTACCGAAAGACTTATGGTGTCGTGAAGCGTGATGTTGTCGAGTGGCATCGTGTACACAGCTTTCATCGTATCAATCATGTCGTTTGTTCCCGAGACCCAAACGGAATCCGGGCTGAGTTCGCGTGGCGACGAAAACATATATTGTGTTTCGAGTGTTATGTTGTCGCGCACGACCACCGGCAACATCTTTTTCGTCTTTGTCAGAAGAGGAATATAGACTGTGTCGGCTTCGATATTTTCAAGTGTGATATGGTCGGGTAGGGTGGCTGCAACCTCATGGTTGTAGCGTCGCGGAATCAGTACAGACATTGTCTGTCCGTTCACATTGCGTTTGACGAGTTTGCTCAAATCAACGCTGATCTTGCGCTTCCTGTTGTTAGGCAGGCGCAAAAGGTCTATTCCTTCGCCAGAAACAACTGCATGTATTGCATTGTTGAGGCTCTTGACGACATATTCGTCTGGAATGTTTGTGCATTCGATGTCATAGTCGATTTCGATGGTGTAGTTCTGACGCAACCTTTCTATCGACCATATAAGGGCAGATATGACAAGAAAGGTGAGAAAGATCCGGAAATCCGGACCTTTGATCACCTCCATTATTTTTTCGAATATCTTGCCTATCTTTGCCAAGATTCGTCTTTTTTATGCCTCGGCCTGAGCTGCAATTGCGCTTTTGTCAAACACAATGTCAACGTTCTCCGAAACCGTAAGTGTTATTTTGTTGCCGTCAATCTTCGAAACCTTGCCATAGACACCACCTGTTGTAATAACATGGTCACCCTTCTTCAACTCATCGCGGAATTTGTTGAGTTCCTTCTGGCGTTTCTGCTGTGGACGAATCATGAAGAAATAGAACACGACAAGGATGAGAATCAGTGGAAGAAAACTCATGAATGCATTTGGCTGCTCAGCTGCTGCCTGTAAAAGTGTATTGAACATAACTCTTTATTTTTTAATTGTTTACTCTTTCTATTTTATTTTTGCTGTTATCGCAACCTTGCAACGATTCGATTCGCTTCCATCAGTTACAATAACTGCTGTTTTATATTGATAGCCGGATAACCCTCGCGTGTCAAATACAATTTCAATTGTCTCTGTCGATTTTGTGGCTATCGGCTTTTTGTCAAAGTGTGCTTCTGTACAGCCGCACGATGTTTCGACATTTAGAATCGTCAAAGGGCCATTGCCTGTATTCTTTATTTTGAATCGGGCTCCAGCCATGTCGCCTTCGTCAAGCTCTCCGAGATCAATGGTCGTTTGCTCGATTTCGGCTTTGCCGTTTCCGCTTGTCTTTTGTGCCGTCTGCTGCTCACAAGCAACGCAACTTGCCGCAATCATCGAGGCTATCAACACGCGTTTCATCGGCTCTGTGAGAAATACTACTCCGCGTCTTTCGATTCCTCAACAGGAGTGATGAGCTGAGTTGCGCTAATCTTCTTCTCTTCAACGAGTTGACGTACAATCTTCTCGAGAAGACCATTGATGAATATGTTGCTCTTGGCTGTCGAATAGTATTTCGCAATCTCGATATATTCGTTGAGAGTTACTCTGATTGGCAGTTCGCGGAAGGCTGTCATCTCGGCTGTTGCCATGACGATGATGATAATATCCATCTGTGCCACGCGCTCAGGATCCCAGTTTTTCGAATATTTCTTTATGAGTTCAAATGTGCTGTTGTATGTAGCCAAGGTCTTGCGCAAAAGTGTTGCAACAAACTCCTTGTCGTCGTCATCTTTATATGTTGGGAGCATTTCAACATCAGCGCCATTCTTGCCGTCGAAAAGCTTGAATGTCTTGATTGCAATTGAGATGGCAAACTCTACGTCGTCGTTCCAATAGATACTCTTCAATTCGAGAGCCTCATACATGAGTTCGATCTTTGGAAGTTCTTTGGTGAAGAAGCGGATGATGAACTTCTGGTCTTCCTCAAAGCTATGCGTGTCAGACTCCATGTATTCCTTATACATGTCTGTTGCAGTCATGCCGTTGAAGATGATCTTGACCAGGTCGTCGTCATTGTCCCATGACAAGCCTGTCTTGTTGATGATCTCGTTGAGTTGAATGTTGTTTTCAATCTCTTTGATAAAACGATTCTCAACGAACTTCAGGTTCGGATTAAGCTCCTCTTGTGTAGGGCGAATCTTGTTCTTTCCGTTTTCAATTCGCTTCAGTGCCAGACGTTTCAGAGCAACTGGAAGCAACATCATCAGGTGATAGAGTTCGTGTGATTTCGAGACACTGTTCTGCAGCTCTTTGTCTATGCTTTCATAGCTGGCATCGTTGCGCTGATTGTTCGCAAACACCATCTGCATAACCTTTACTCGTAATAGCCTTCTGCTTAGCATTTGTGTGTATAAATAAGAATTTTACCTAATCGATTGCAAATGTAAGCTTTTTCTCGAATGCCCAACACTTTTTTCGTGTGCCAACCGACTTAATTTTTATCTTTTAACTTTTAATTGCATTTCAACCTTTTTTCATGCCTGATTCTGCCATGAAAATCACCGTTTTTCTCTTGGTTTTTCAAGCCCTATACGGCAGTCTATAGTCTTATGCCGACCATGAGGTTGTCGTCGGTCTGTTCAGACTCACGCCATGTTCCGACGTTGCGCCAGTCATCGATAGCCGACAGGATGCGTTTTAGCTGTTCTGAGCATGGAAGCGTGTTGATCTCGCCAAGCAGATTTTGCAGACGACGGGCAGAGAATTTGACTTCTTTGTTTCGCTGGGAATCGAATCCAAACTGATCGACTACGCCATCGGTGAAGAGATAGAGCATATCGCCATGGCAGAGCGGCAACTCATGGTCTGTAAATGGTGCGTCGGCCGACAGGTCACCACCAATAGGCATGCGGTCTGCTGCAACTTTTGTCAGAGTGCCGTTGTGATAGATGTATAGTGGGCGGAATGCTCCTGCAAAGTGGATTGTCTGTGTGTCGTTGTCGATGATGATGAGCGCCAGGTCCATGCCGTCGCGATTGTTTGCCTCTTCACCATGTTGATGGAGCGAGTCGCGCAACATTGATCGCAAATCGTCGAGAAAACGACCGGCCGAAGCTGGCACGACATTCTTGGCGTCGAGCATCTGCTGCACATCATTGCCCATGCTGAAACGAGCCACGATTTCGTTGAGCATGCTGATGCCGAGCATCGAGACGAAGGCGCCAGGTACACCATGTCCCGTGCAGTCAGCAACGACGAGCAACTGCTTGTTTGCACCTTGGTGAGCCCAATAGAAGTCGCCACTTACGATGTCTTTTGGCCTGAAATAGACGAAATTCTCGCCAAAGACCTCATTCAGATAGCTATTAGATGGCATTGCCGCGTTCTGTATGAGTCTGGCATAGCTGATGCTGTCGGTAATCTGAAGATTGGCATTGCTGAGAAGGTCTCGTTGATGCTCAAGATCTTCATTGATGACCAGAATCTCCTCTTTTTGCTGTTCAAGCTCGCAATTCTTCTCATCAAGCATCTGGTTGGCTTTTCGGCTTTTGATGAAGTTGATGATGACGAGTATTAGGATGATGATGATGGCCAAGATGATGATAAACATGATCTTGGTATTTGCCCGATATTGCAGTTCGCGTTGATATGTCTCGCGTTCGCGGGTTTGCATCTCAACCTTGAATCGAGTCTCGGCCATGTTCGAAGCCGATTTTGCGGCAAAGTCGTTGTGGCGGTTCCAGCGATACCATCTATGGAAACGTGTATGACTGTCGTACGCCTTCTCGTATTTCCCCATTTTGCTGTAGAGTTCAGCATACCAGCCATAGGTGTCTTCAATCTCCATGCCGTGGTTTTCGATGTTTGCAGAGTAGATGTTGTAAAGAGAATCAAGATAGTTTTCAGCTTCACCATAGCGATGTTTCTTGATGAGCCATGAAAGTCGCGAATTCTTATACATGTCTAGCAACGAATCGAAGCCGTTGTTTACGCAAATGCTGTAGGCCTCATCAAGAAGAATCTTGCACGAGTCAAGCAGTTCTGTCCTGCGTTTTGGCATAAGCTCGCTCATCTCGGTGTAGTTCTGGATGATATATATATTGCATTTCGCTACGTCGAAAAAATCGTTTCCGGAGAGTGACATGTTGCGCGATATGTAGTAGTTGTCAACGCTGGAAGTGAGCAGGTTCACATTTGCCGGTGAAGGATCGAAGTCATAGCGGCTGCCCAATGAACCTCCGAGGATAAAATATGATTCTGCAAAATCGATTCTGTTTCGTGCGTCGATTTTGCCTCGACAAATTTCAAGTGTCGTTTTGGCATATTCCTCTGCAGTGTCAAACATGTCGTTGTTGAGAGCATTGATTGCCATGTTGTTCATGACAGAAACCATCCGAGTGGTATCGGCTGTTTGGCTGTATATCTGATACGCTTTGTTGTAGTATTCGTCAGCCATTGTGGCATTGGCCCTCATGCCGTATGATGAGCCAAGCGAGGAGTAGAAACGGCCCATCATTTTTGTGTCTCCAAGGGAGTGTGCTATTGCCAAACCCTCGAAAGATAAATCGCAGCATTTGTCATATTCACATTGGTAGTAGTAGCAATCTTCAAGATCGTCGCATGCGTGCATCTTGTATTTTTCACTGCCGCAACGTTCCGCCTCATCATAGAGCATTTGTGAATAGTACAGCGATGAATCGACATTGAAATAAAGATAGATTGTGGCAATTTCATTGATTAGCGAGAATCTTGAAGTGTCTGGAGTATCAGCATGACGATTGTTCAGAGTAGCTATCAGGCTGTCAATCCGATTCTTATCACTGTCATCATTGTCAGCCAAGGCATACGCGGGGCTGCAAAGAACCAGAAAGAACGCGATGTTTTTTATGATTTTACTTGGCTGCATAAAATTGTCATTTAGATGTATCTACTTAATGTGGTAAAATTACATCACTACAAAATCACGAAAACTTCTCCACTTATTTGTTGCCTCTCAACGCAATTGTCCTTTGCGACTTGTCAGCATGAGCATGGTGAATACGAGTGTGCCATTGATGACGATGAGCTCAAATCCCATGTTATAATTCAAATATGTCGCACATAAAAGGCTGATGACATAGCTCAGTATTGGTGACGCGATGCAGATATATGGCACAAAATTTTCACGTGTCGCACGACGTGTGGCAATGCCGAATGCAAAGAGTCCGAGCAATGGTCCGTAGGTGTAGCCCGCAATGGTGAATATCGCACTGACAACACTTTGGTTGTTGATAGCTCTGAAGATTGTGACTGCTGCAAACATCAGCAATGCAAATGCAATCGTGATGATTTTGCGTTTGCGTGTTGTTGTCTCAGCGTTCGGATCAAGATGCATAATGTCGAGGCACGTGACTGTTGTCAGGGCCGTGAGCGAAGAGTCTGCACTGGAATATGCTGCGGCAATGATTCCTATGAGGAATGCGATGCCGACGGCATGCGGCAGGTGCTGGTGAACTATGAACGGGAATATGTCATCGGTCGAGTGGGGAAGTGTAATGCCCTTTTGTTCTGCATAGATGCAAAGCAGGCTGCCGAGAGCAACGAACAGTATGTTGGTGAGAAGAAATGCAAAGCTGAATGTAAACATGTTTTTCTTCGCTTCACCCATGGTTCTGCATGTAAGGCTTTTCTGCATTATGTTCTGGTCGAGTCCGTTCATGACGATGACTATTGCAATGCCCGAAATCAGTTGTTTGAGGAAATGTGTTGGCGATGTGAAATCCGTGTCAATGAGGTCTGTCGTCGGATGCGAGGCAAGTGCGGATAGCATTTTTTTCGCGTTGATGTCCAGTGAGTTGCAAATGGCAACTACCGTCATGACGACAGCAACAATTATAGAGATGGTCTGAAGCGTATCGGTCCAGACGATTGTCTTTATGCCAGATTGTCTGATGTAAAGCCATATCATTATGAGCGATAATGCAGCCGTTGCAGCAAAAGGGACGTTCAGCTCGTCAAAAATAAGAATCTGGAGAACGCTTACAACCAGAAAAAGGCGAAATGAGGCTCCAATGAATTGTGAAATGAGGAAGAATACCGAGCCTGTTTTGTGCGATTTGTCGCCAAGTCTTTGGCGCAGATATTCATAAATGGATATTGTCTGAAGCTTGTAATAGAGCGGAATGAGTATCAGTGCGATTATCCAATAGCCTATGAAATTTCCAGCAACGAATTGCAGGTAGTGCCATGATTTGACGCTTACTTCACCAGGCACGGATACGAATGTCACGCCGGAAATGCTTGCGCCAATCGTTCCAAATGCAACCAGATACCAAGGTGAAGACTTGTCTCCATTAAAGAATGTTGCAGCTGAAGAATTTCTTGAAGTTATGCGTGCAATTATCAGAAGGATAATGAAATAGGCGAATAGGATTATCATCTGTGGATTCTGTTTTTGGCTTATTTTCTGAGTGGGGCAAGCGTCTTGATAATGTTCTGAACGGCCTCTTCAACTACGCTCATTGGTGATGCTATGTTGAGACGGAAGCATGCCGAGAAACCTTCTCCGAAGGTCTTCCCATCGTTCATGCCGACGCGTGCCTTGCGATAAAGCAGATAGCGCAAATCTTCATGCGATATGCCTAGTGCGCTGAAGTCCAACCATATGAGATATGTCGCCTCGGGATTTGTTACAATGACTTCTGGCAACTCCTGCTTGAAAGCGTCAATGACATATTCGACATTTTCGCTCAGATAGGTCTGCAATTCATTGAGCCATGGCTCGCAGTTCTCGTATGCGGCCTGCAAGGCAATTGGACCCATGAGATTGCTTTGAAGATGCAATGCCTCTTGCGCATCAACATATTTCTGTCGTAGATCGTTGTTTTTTGCAATCAGATATGATGTTGCAAATCCGGCTATGTTGAATGTCTTTGAACCAGCCATGTAAGTGATTGTCTGATTGGCAATCTCATCGCTGATTGTCGCCATCGGATGATGTCTGCGTCCATTGAGCATGAGGTCCGAATGAATCTCATCCGAGAGTATGATGACATTGTTTCTGACGCATATATCGCCCATTTTTTTCAATTCATCCGTTGTCCACTCGCGTCCGACCGGATTGTGCGGATGACATAGGAGAAATGCTTTTGTCGTTGATTTCTGACACAATTGTTCGAATTCGTCAAAGTCGATGCTCCACTTGCCATCATCTGATTTCAGGCGATTTTCTTCGATTATTCGTCCGTTTTTTCGAATGACGTCGAAGAATGGTGGATAGACTGGCGGTTGTATGATGATTCCGTCGCCCTTTTCTGTAAGTGCCTGGATCGTAAGCGACAATGCCGTGACAACACCCGGACACCATACGATTGAACGTGCGTCAACGTCCCAATCGTTGCGTTTCTTCTGCCATCGCTTGATTGATTGCATGAAACGTGTTGTCCGCATTGTGTAGCCGTATATCGGATGTTCAACACGTTCGCGAAGAGTTAGTGTAATCGGATTCGGAACTGCAAAATCCATGTCGGCAACCCACATCGGAATGATGTCGGCATTGTCAAACATCTCGCTGCAAGCTTCGATTTTGACGGCATCTGTATTCGAGCGGTCGATTATTTTGTCGAAATCATACATGACCTAAACGATTAAAATCTGCACTACAAAAATACAATGAAAAAAGCGGATTTTATGCCGCTTGAAACATGTTATAGAACCTCTATCAGCTCAACTTCAAAGACGAGCGTAGAGTAGGGCGGAATGCCAGATGTGCCGTATTGTCCATATGCAAGATAGTATGGCAGCACAAAACGATATTTCGCGCCCTCTTTCATGAGTTGCAAACCTTCTGTCCAGCCGGGAATGACGCCATTCAGAGAAAAGACCGACGGCTTTTCTCGCTCGTAGCTTGAATCGAATACTTTTCCGTCGATGAATGTTCCTTTGTAGTGACATTTAACTAAATCTGTAGCAACAGGCTTTTTGCCGTCTTCCTTGCCCTCTTCGATAATCTCATATTGAAGTCCGCTCTCGGTTGTCGTTACGCCTTCGCGTTTGCCGTTTTCTGTCCAGTATTCATATCCTTCTTCATAGTTCTTCTCGTATATTGACGCAAGGTCTTTTTCGTCATCTTTTGAACATGAAGTGAAAGTGCATAAGGATAATGCCATCAATGTGGCGAAAATAAGTGTCCTGTTCATTGCGAATGTCTTTTTATATATGCAAAGATGCCACTTTTTTTGCTCTCTTACATGCTTTTGAATGATTTATTGATCAAGATGAAAAAAAAGGTCGCACCATTTATGATGCGACCCACATATATAATCTATAGTCAGATTACTTCTTCAAATATTCGTCCATTGAAGCTGCAGCCTTGCGGCCGTCACCCATGGCAAGGATAACTGTTGCGCCACCACGTACGATGTCACCACCGGCAAATACATCATCCTTCGTAGTCTGGAGTGCGTCATTTGCTTCGAGAGTTCCCTTCTGAGTTGTGTGGAGCTCTGGGTGAGATGTTGGGATGAGTGGGTTTGGTGATACACCAACGCTCACTACAACCATGTCTGTGTCGAGCATTACAGTCTTGCCTTCTACAGCCACTGGGCTACGACGGCCTCTTTCGTCTGGCTCGCCAAGTTCCATAACCTGAAGTTCAACCTGCTTTACGCGACCCTTCTCGTCAGCAATATACTGTATTGGGTTGTGGAGAAGCATGAATTCTATGCCCTCTTCCTGTGCGTGCTTGATCTCCTCCTTACGAGCAGGCATTTCGTCCATTGAACGACGATATACGAGATATACGTGCTCTGCACCAAGACGCTTTGCTGTACGTACTGAGTCCATGGCTGTGTTACCACCACCTACTACTACTACGTTCTTGCCGAAGAATACTGGTGTGTCTTTCTTAGGATCTGCAGCACCCATCAGGTTCACACGTGTCAAGTACTCGTTTGAGCTCATGATGCCGATTGAGTTCTCACCTGGAATGTTCATGAAGCGTGGCAGACCGGCACCCGAACCTACGAAGAAGCCCTTGAAGCCCTCTGCACGGAGGTCGTCCATTGTAGCTGTCTTGCCAACGATGAAGTCTGGCTCGAACTTAACGCCCATCTTACGCATGTTCTCGATTTCTGCCTCAACGATTGAGTTTGGCAGACGGAACTCAGGAATACCATACTTCAATACACCACCGATTTCGTGAAGTGCCTCGAATACAGTCACGTCATAGCCCTTCTTTGCCATCTCGCCTGCAAATGTCAAGCCGGCAGGGCCCGAACCGATTGCTGCAACCTTGATGCCGTTGGCTGGTGCCATCTCTGGTACTGCCATCTTGCCCGAGTTGCGCTCGTAGTCAGCAGCAAAACGCTCGAGGTAACCGATTGCAACGGCTGCCTTCTTGCCCTTTGTATATGTACACTGGCTCTCGCACTGCTTCTCCTGTGGACATACACGACCGCAGACTGCAGGAAGCGATGATGTGTTCTTGATTGTCTTGATTGCCTCTGCAAATTCGCCACGCTCGATGTTCTTGATGAACTTAGGGATGTTGATTTCAACTGGGCAGCCCTGCATACAGCCTGGGTTTGGACAGTCGAGGCAACGCTTTGCCTCCTGCTGTGCCTGCTCAAGTGTCAGGCCTTCGTTAACCTCTACATACGACTTGTTACGGATGTTTGGGTCAACTTCTGCCATCTTTACTCGCTCAATGGCCATACGGTCCTTTGGCTTGATGGCGTCACGCAATTCTACTCGCCAAGCCTCTTCGCGCTCAGCCTTAAGTATATCTAGATTAATTGCCATAATAGTCTCAATTCTGAAATTATAAATTATTACTTCTGAGCAGCCTTCCAAGCTTCCATTGCTTCGGCCTCTTCTGCACGGTAGCTGGCCATACGAGCCAACATGCCATCCCAGTCAACCTGATGTGCATCAAACTCTGGACCGTCAACACATACGAATTTGGTCTTGCCACCAACTGTTACACGGCAAGCACCACACATACCTGTGCCGTCAACCATGATCGTGTTCAGGCTGACAACTGTAGGAATGTCGTATTTCTTTGTAGTAAGCGCACCGAACTTCATCATGATAGCAGGACCGATAACTACAGCCTCGCTTACCTTCTCACGTCCGATAACCTCTTCCATACCAACTGTTACAACGCCCTGCTTGCCATATGAACCATCGTCAGTCATGATGATAACTTCATCTGCACTCTTGCGCACTTCTTCTTCGAGGATGATAAGATCCTTTGTACGAGCTGCAAGAACGGCTACAACACGATTTCCAGCTGCCTTGTGAGCCTGAATGATTGGAAGCAATGGAGCAACACCTACACCACCACCACAGCAAAGGACTGTGCCTTCCTGCTTTTCAATCTTTGTTGCCTGACCAAGCGGACCAACAACGTCTGTGATGCAGTCACCTACATTAAGGTTGAAAAGCTTGTTTGTCGAAACGCCAATTCGTTGTACAACAAGAGTGATTGTGCCTTTCTCGACATCGCTACCGGCGATTGTCAAAGGAATACGCTCGCCGTCTTCGCCAATTCGTATGATTACGAAATGACCTGCACGACGCGACTTGGCAATGCGTGGAGCCTCCACAACGAACTTCGCTACATTAGCTGAAAAAAGTTCTTTACCAACGATTTTGTTCATAACTTTGAGTATATTGTTTAATCTTTATCTTTTTGCGCGCAAAAATAACAAAATTTGCTGAATATATTGGTATTCAACTTTCTATTTTTAATTATGAACCAACTATTTTTTATCGTCTTATTAAAATAGACAAAGTGTCGCTATGCATGGCATAACGACACTTTTACCTGTCAATGTCTTTGTTTGGTATGTTCTATTTTCTTAGAGAACGATATTCGCTAGAATTCAATTGTGAAGCGTAATACCATAGAGCTGCCTTCTTGCATAATCCATCCGACAGCTGGGCATACAACGGCTTTTTCACCCTTGAATTTGTATCCCAAGGCGGCTGAACCAAATCCTTCAATTCCCCATCCTGGATCGATGTTAATGCCACCACGCAAATCGACAATCGGGGTGTTTTGCTGTTTGAGCATGTCGAATTTTGCAACGGCAAAAATTGGAATGTTGAGCCCGATGCCGTCGATAGTTAATAAAATGTCAGAACCGAGACCTGCATACAATCGTTGGTTGAACTGATAGCCAAATGTTCCGCCAACACCGAATGCCGGTATTTCGCCGGCTTGACCTTCTGCTTCTATTGTCCATCGCCATGTCTTCTCTGCACTTTGAGCAAATGCATTCGCGCACAACAATGTCGCAATAGCCATAATAATAATTCTAATTTTCATTGTTATAATTGATTGGTTGTTTGTGTGTCTTATTTGTCAGTTTTTTTGCAAAAATAATCGTTTTTTTTTTTTTTTTTTTTTTTTTTTTTTTTTTTTTTTTTTTTTTTTTT
>JAKSLG010000014.1 GCA_024401295.1 Bacteroidales bacterium
ACGAGTTCTTCTCGCTTCCGTCTTCTGTCGGCACAGAAGATGGAAGACATGACCACATATTTCTCTTCAATTTCTCTTCATTTCTCCACAATTTCTCTTCAATTCTCCTCAATTCTCTTCAATTTTCATCGGTTCTCCTCGGTTCTGTTCAGTTTCTCTTCGTTTGTAGACGAGGGTAACACGAGGGGTATTCGAGGGTTCCTCAATTCTCCCCAATTTCAAGTCTTGAACGATGACGCCAAATCGATTTTCTGCTCCAATTTTCCGCCAAAGACACATTTTGTCTCCAAAAACGCAATAATGTCATGCGATTTTGTCATACTTTCTGCCAATATGTCATAAATTTGCTTTTGGCACGCTTTGTGACATAAAGCGTGCGGTCGCCGTTGTGACCACGATAAAAAGAAAATAACAATAATAAAATAAAGACTTATGTCAGAAATCAAAGGTAAGATTCTTGCAGGCAAGGTGCTCGTAAAGCCACAGCCAGCAGAGACAAAGACAGCAAGCGGCATCATCATTCCAGATGCTGCACAGGAGAAACCACTTCGTGGTGATGTAGTGCTCGTAGGCGCTGCAAAGAAGGATGAAGCAGTAGAAGTAAAGGTTGGCGATGTAGTCCTCTATGGCAAATATGCCGGTCAGGAACTCACAATCGACGACGAGAAGTACCTCCTCATCAACCAGAGCGATGTTCTTTACATCTGCTAATAACATTAATAATTAAGGATAGACAATCATGGCAAAGACAATAAAATTCAATACAGAAGCACGTGAGCTTTTGAAGCAGGGTGTTGACCAGTTGGCTGACGCAGTAAAGGTTACGCTCGGTCCTAAGGGCCGCAACGTAGTTATCGAGAAGAAATTCGGTGCACCACACATCACAAAGGACGGTGTTTCGGTAGCAAAGGAAGTTGAACTCTCTGATCCACTGGCTAACCTCGGTGCTCAGATGGTTAAGGAAGTGGCTTCAAAGACTGGTGACGACGCAGGTGACGGTACAACAACTGCTACAGTTCTTGCTCAGGCTATCGTTAACGTAGGTATCAAGAACGTTACTGCAGGTGCTAACCCAATGGACCTCAAGCGCGGTATCGACAAGGCCGTTGCTAAGGTGGTTGAGAACATCAAGGCTCAGGCTCAGGAGGTTGACAACAGCAGCGAGAAGATTGAGCAGGTCGCTACTATCTCGGCTAACAACGACAACGAGATTGGCAAGCTCATCGCTGAGGCTATGCAGAAGGTAGGTAACGAAGGCGTTATCACTGTTGAAGAGGCTAAGGGCACAGAGACAACTGTTGAGGTTGTTGAAGGTATGCAGTTCGACCGTGGTTACCTCTCGCCATATTTTGTAACAAACACAGAGAAGATGGAAGCCGACCTCGACTCTCCTTTCGTTCTCATCCACGATAAGAAGATCTCTACACTCAAGGATCTCCTCCCTTGTCTCGAGGCAACAGCTCAGACTGGTCGTCCACTCCTCATCATCGCTGAGGATGTTGACAGCGACGCATTGGCAGGTCTCGTGGTTAACCGCCTCCGTGGTTCGCTCAAGGTTTGCGCAGTGAAGGCTCCAGGCTTCGGCGACCGTCGTAAGGAGATGCTTCAGGACATCGCCGTATTGACAGGCGGCACAGTGATCTCTGAGGAGACAGGCTTGAAGCTCGACATGGTAACACTCGAAATGCTCGGTAAGGCTGAGAAGATCACAGTATCTAAGGACAACACAACTATCGTTAAGGGTGCTGGTTCTAAGGAGGCTATTGCAGAGCGCGTAGCACAGATCAAGGGTCAGATCGCTAACACAAAGAGCGACTACGACCGTGAGAAGCTCCAGGAGCGTCTCGCTAAGCTCTCAGGCGGTGTGGCTGTCCTCTACGTAGGTGCAGCAACAGAGGTTGAGATGAAGGAGAAGAAGGACCGCGTTGACGATGCATTGTGCGCAACACGTGCAGCTGTTGAGGAAGGTATCGTTCCTGGTGGCGGTGTAGCATACGTACGTGCAACAGCTGCTCTCGAAGGCATGAAGGGTGCCAACGACGACGAGACAACAGGTATCGAGATCGTTCGCCGAGCAATCGAAGAGCCAATGCGCCAGATCGTATTCAACGGTGGTAAGGAAGGTGCCGTTATCGTACAGAAGGTTAAGGAAGGCAAGGGTGACTTCGGTTACAATGCTCGTGACGACAAGTTCGAGAACCTCTTCCAGAGCGGTGTCATCGACCCTGCTAAGGTTACACGTGTAGCTCTCGAGAATGCAGCTTCTATCGCAGGCATGTTCCTCACTACAGAGTGCATCATTGCAGACGAGAAGGAAGACAAGCCAGCTGCTCCAGCAATGAACCCAGGCATGGGTGGCATGGGCGGCATGATGTAATCCGTCAACTATTTGATAAACATAATGGAGAGGGCACCTCAAGAGGGGTGTCCTCTTTTTTTTTATGGGGTCTGGATGTCGAAAAGTCATGTGGAATCCTGTGCGAATCCAATGACAAACATCCGGAATTCTTCAACGAACGTATTATTGAGCGATAAGAGCCGTTGGTTGAAAAAAGAATTAGTGGCTGAAAAAGAGCCGATATATTTGTGTCGTAATTAATAGTTAACCCAATCTAAAACAAATGAAGACACATTATTTATGCACAGCAATGCTCGTCCTGTCGTCGCTCAATGGAGCAGTAGCTCAGGAGACAGCCGTTGCAGACAGCAATTCCGTTCGGACCATAGTGCGTCGGATCGACGAAGTGACCGTAACAGGAAAGACGTCCGAGATTGAGAGCGTACAGATGGGACGCTCCATCGTTACAGGACAACAGGTGGCCATGACACCTTCGCTTGCAGGCTTGCCCGATGTGATGACAACAATCCGTTCGATACCGGGCGTCTCGATGGGACGCGAAGGCAACTCTGCCATCTGGGTACGAGGAGGCAACAGGGGCCAGAATCTGATACTCTTTGATGGTATCAAGATCTACAATTCGAACCACTACTATGGTTTGGCGTCGCTCTTCAACGGCGATGTGATAGGCAAGGCCGATGTCTATAAAGGTAGTTTTCCCGCTTCGTATGGCGGACGAGCCTCATCGGTTATCGACATTACATCTGTTGAACCAGACCATGAAGACAGGCATTTCAAGGGTGCATTGGGAACAATGACGTCGAGCCTCTTCTTCTCGACACCCGTCAACGATCGCCTGTCGCTGTATGTTGCAGGACGCACAACATACTACAACCTGGTAAGAAAGTTTACCATGGAAGAGAACGAAGCGTCAAACTTCACCTTCTATGACTTGAACGGCAAACTTACATACAGGTTGTCGGACAGACAGCAGTTGTCGCTGTCGGCCTTTAGTGGATATGACTACAATTACTTTGAAGACAACGACTACGATAAATACTATGATGGACAGAAGATTCGCAATGGCGGCATCTCTCTTTCACATCAGTTTGTCAGTGGTCCGTATCTGTGGAAGACGACATTCTCCATCTCCAACTACCGCAATACGTTCAACTATGACAATATCTATCAGGACAAACCACAAGCTGGCGTAATACCGACGATTCAGGAGAAATCCAGCATATCGACACGTTTGAGAGATATGACGTTGCGTTCTTCGCTCGATATTGATGCGGGCCGACACCAACTCAATACCGGTCTGGAAGTGACAGGTACGAAGGCATCACCTTTTTTGACCCATACCATAAATATTGAGCATATGAAGATCGTTGGAGATACTGTTACGGGATTTGTCCACGACAAGCGGGCCTTGGAGATGGCGGTCTATGGAAGCGACGAATTCAGAGTCAATGATGCTTTGAGCGTAATGGCCGGACTACGACTCTGCGGCAACGTGGTGCGCGATACGTCTTATTTCGGCATTGAACCCCGATTCTCGATACGTTACAAGCTTTCGCCTCAATCATCAATCAAAGCCAACTACACGATGATGAGACAGTACATGCACAACATAAACCAGTTGTCGTCATCAAACGAGATGGACATGTGGATGCCGTCGAGCAAGAAGATTAAGCCGGAAACGGCCCAGCAAGTGTCATTGGGATACTTCTGGAATGGAGGCGGTGTGTTGGCATTCTCGGCAGAAGTCTTCTACAAGAAGATGAAAAATCTGATCGACTACAGAAACAGCTCCAGCAGTCTTTTCATGATTACGTCGGAAGAGATATCCAGATCTATTCTCTTGAATGGCATAGGACGAAGTTATGGACTGGAAATATCATCGGCAATCAATTTCGACAACGTGACAGTCAACGCCTCCTACACACTGTCTCGCTCGGAGCGAAAATTCAGCGAAATTAATCGAGGACATTGGTTCACCGACTATTTTGACCGTACACACGATCTCTCTGTGTCTGCCCTCTGGCGCATCAACACGAACTGGAGTCTCAGCGGGAACTTCAATCTGATGAGTGGAACCCTCGTCACCATTCCGGAATGTCAGGTAACCGGTTGTGTGGCCGACTATGTGTACATAAGCAAAATCAACAATTGTCGTCTGCCTCTCTACCATCGTCTCGACCTCGGTCTCCACTATGAACGTGAACTGCGAAATCATCACAGGCTTGGAGTCGCATTTAATCTATATAACGTCTATTGCCAGAAGAATGCGACAACCGTTGACGTCAGTCCTTCTGGAGGGAAACTGTGGAAAGACTGCATATTCCCAACCATTGTACCAACAATAACAGTAACATATACACTATAACGCATAACAATGAAAAACACGATATACGCAGTCATGACGCTAATGATGCTCATGACCTCATGCAACGAAGAATATCCCCTCGAGGGACTTGAATATCCGGTTTGTGACGAGAAGATGGTCCTGCAAGGATATATCTTTTCCGATGGCGGCGTTGAGGCTACTGTTAGCCGTACGATACCGTTCAGTCAAATTAAAGAGAAGTACTATTATGGCTTTGAGGAATATGAAGACAATGGTCCCGACGCATCCATCGCCGATGCACAATTGTACTTGTGCGAAGACGGCAAGGTGGTGATTGAAGTGCCTCGTGTCGAAGGCGTCAACTATAGCCTTGAGGCGGGGGCATGGAATATGGCTCCTGACAGAAAATATAGCCTCAAGGTCGTCAGCCAGTCGTTCGGTACGGCCTCTTCCGAACCGTATGAAATGCCAAGCCTGGTTGGCTTCAAGAATGTTGAAGTCTCTAGGCTCATGTATTGGTACGCCGAATGTAGTGTCAGTTTCGAAAACAACGAACCGGATCAGCGTTATAGGGTGAAAATATCTAAATATAATTCCGGAATGGAACTGACGATGCCGGTCATCCGAGATCTGATGTCGTATGGGGAACTGGGTGATGAAAATTCCAGTTCATTTTACTTGGATGAGTGTGATAGCGTTCATGTTGAACTATGGCATTTTGATAATCGCTATGGCCCGTTTATGGATGCTAGGAATCAATATGTTATGGCGTTCGTCGATGAATCTGCAGAAAAATTTACTGCTCCGGAGGGCAACGTAGATACGACATTTGGAATGGTGGTCAATGTTTCTCGCGTCAAAACATCGCTGAAGATTCCTGAACGAGACCCTGAGATGGATGATAGATATGGAGGCTACTAAATGTAGTGGTTGAAACTGTTCTGCATCAGGATATAGGAAAAATCTTCCTATCTTTGCGACCTACTAAATTATCTCGGGGATGAAAATATTACAGACAGCATTGATTCTCCTTGCAACGCTGAGTTGCATTGCACAAAACAAATATCCTTATCCGATGGATATACCTGTGAGTCTAAGTGCTTCCTATGCCGAATTGCGTGCCAATCATTTCCACTCAGGACTTGATATGTCAACAAAGGGCGTGGTCGGTGTCGGCGTGAAATCTGTTGCAGATGGTTATGTGTCGCGCATCAAGATTTCGCCGTATGGATATGGCCATGCGCTGTATATCACTCACGACGATGGCAATACGACCGTGTATGGACATCTTCAGGGCTATTGCGACAAGATTGAAGACGTTGTCCGTCGTGAACAATACAAGCATAAATCTTTCGAGATTGATGTGATGTTGAAAAAAGGGGAGATCAGTGTGAAGCGTGGCGAAATTGTTGCCTTCTCAGGAAATACGGGTGGCAGCGGTGGTCCGCATCTGCATTTCGAGGTTCGCGATACGAAGACCGAAGAACCGCTAAATCCTCTTGCATATCTCGAAGCTATTCCAGATGCTCTTGCCCCGACAATCTATGGCATCAAGCTTTACGGACAAAACGATTCTGCGCAAATCGCGGGCCGATGCTCTGATCGATATTATTCTCTGAAAGAGATTGAAGGTCAGACCATTGACGTCTTTGGCGAGATTGGAGCGGGTGTTCATGCCGTTGACTATTTCGTCCAGGGTGGTCGTCCTTGCGGCGTGAGCGAGATAAAGCTGTATGATGGCGAAACGCTTGTCTTCCATTCGCTTATAGATAGATTCTCGTTCGATGATACACGTTTTATCAACAGTCATATTGACTATGCAGAACGGGCTAAAAACCAGCGATTCGTACAAAAGAGTTTTACTGATCCTAATAACAAGCTGAAGATCTATCGCGCTGAGAAGAGTGTCCGTGTGCGTGAAAATGAGATTCACAACATGCGATACGAACTCATGGATTTCAATGGAAACCGCAGAAGTGTGAAGTTCGCTGTCCGCGGCAAACGCAATCCACAGGCATTGAAGCGCAGACACAAGGGCGAAAAAGCTGAGTGGGCAAAGACGTGGGCGAAAGACACGCTTGGCATAAGCGTAGTTATCAGCCGCGAGTCGTTGTATAAAGATGAATGGATTGAAATTGAGGGTATTAACCTCAATAATGACGTCTCTATCTATCAGATCGGAACCGACCAGATAGGACTTCAGAAAGCCATATCGATAACACTTCCGATAGCCGATGTGCAAAAGAAAAATGCAGACAGGCTGTTTCTCGGCAAGGTGAACGAGAAAGGAGTTCTCAGCTTTGTCGATAAAGGCGTGATTTCGGGCGACATGCTTACAGGAAAAAGCAAGACTTTCGGGCAGTTTACAATCGGTGTTGACACCATTGCGCCGAAAATCTGGACTAAGAATACGCGTACAAGGTTGACGCAGCAAAACAACATAATGATAGGTATTTCAGATAACCTGAGCGGCATCAGAAAATATAATTGCTACATCGACGGACAGTGGGTCTGCATGGAATATGACTATAAGCAGACGCGACTTTGGAACAAGGTGTCTAAGCTCAATCTGAAGACCGGTGACCATGTCATAGAAGCTGTCATCGAGGACGAATGTGGTAATGAGTCGCGCTGGACTTGGAATTTTACAATCGTAGATTAAAAACGACATAAAACATGAAACGGATATTGTTGATAGTTGCCATGGCGCTCATGACTACAATGGCGCATGCACAACTCAATACGAGCCGCATCATGCAGATTGGACGCAATGCACTCTATTTCGAGGACTATGTTCTTTCGATACAGTATTTCAACAGAGTGATTAATATGAAGCCGTATCTGGCTGATCCATACTACTATAGAGGTGTTGCCAAGTTCTATCTCGATGATCTCAATGGCGCGTCCAAAGACTGCGAGATTGCGATATCCATCAACCCGTTCATGATAGGCGCATATAATCTTCGTGGCATCATTCGACTGCGTCAGGGACACTCGCAGGAGGCTCTTGAAGATTTCGAAACGGGATTGAAGTATGAGCCGGATAACCTGAATCTCATTCTTAATCTGGGTATTGCGAACATCAATCTCAAGGAGTATGACAAGGCAATTGCCGACTATGATAAGCTTTTGGGCTATGACAAACGGAATGTTCCGGCAATTCTCTATCGCGGTATTGCGCTTGTCAACAAGGGCGACTCGATAGCTGCCATGAATGAGTTCAAGCGAGCCTCTGACATCAATAAATATTCGACAGACGCATACACGTATCTCGGAATGCTCCACTATCAGATGAAGCAGTACGACGAAGCACTCAGCGACTATAATCGTCTTTATGAGCTTCGTCCGCATGATGCGAATATACTTGTCAATCGTGCGATTACGAAGTATAACCTCGACGATTTCCGTGGCTGTTTTGAGGATCTTGACAATGCGATAGCTCTCGATGGCAAGAATAAGCTGGCCTATGCCAACAGAGGCAATCTGAGGGCTCAGGTTGGCGACTACAACAATGCCATCACCGATTTCTCGCGAGTCCTTTCGCTCGATCCGAGTGATGACATCGCATTGTTCAATCGCGCAATGCTCTATATCGAAACAGGCGATATGAAAAGCGCCTTGTCCGACCTGGACATCATTGTTGCAAAGCATCCCGATTTCGGCCCTGCCTACTATCAGCGTGCAATTGCAAAGCGTTACCTTAACGACAAGGAAGGTTCTGAACGAGATTATATGACAGCATATACGTTTGAGCAGGAACGCATAAAGCGCGGTCTTGAAAATGGTAAAAATGCTGATTCAGAGGACGCTGGGAATGACAAGAACGACGATAAAAAAGAGAAGAAAAACAGCCGAAGCAAAAACGATAACGACATAAAGAAATATGACCAGATGGTCGTCGTCAGCGATTTTGAGGACAATGACAACAAACTGAAGCAGCATGAATCTGAGCAGATTCGAGGTCGTGTTCAAGACAGGGATATCGCCATCGATCTTGAGCCGGTGTTTGAACTGAGTTTCTTCTCGGCTGATACGATTCTGCCTCGTGCACGTTACTACCAAAAGAGCGTCGAGCAGTTTAACAACAGCAAAGTCTATGTTAAGCCGCTTGTCATCACAAACCGTGAATATTCAAGCGATGGCAACAATGCCCTTCATTGCTTCGAGCAGATTCATGAAACATCGAAACGCATTGATACAGAACCTACTAACTATGATCTTTACATGGTTCGTGGCACACTCTACAATAATGTCATGAATTATAACAACGCAATCAACGATTTCAACGTATGCATCCTTAAGAATCCGTTCGATGTCAACGCTATCTTCAATCGTGCGGCGACACGCTATAAAATGGTCGAGGTGGTGCGTTCAATGGAAAGCGAGACTGCTGCTATTGGCGAAGGACATCTCGGGCAGGCCAGCACAATGCGCAATGAGTTGTCGATTCTTGATTTCGATCTCATCATGAGCGATTTGAAACAGGTCGTTCAGATGGAACCGGGCTTTGAATTCGCATATTACAACATGAGCCTTGTCCATTGTGCTCGCAAGCAATACGACGAAGCCATGGCCATGCTTACGAAGGCAATTGAAATTGATTCGGGTTTTGCTGAAGCATATTTTAATCGAGGTATAATCAACATATATCTTGGTAATGAAAAACAAGGCGCGCAGGACTTGAGCAAGGCGGGTGAACTTGGAATTGCAAAAGCATATAATGTTATAAAACGCTATACGGGAGAACATAAGGAAGAATGATATGAACCTGATAGAACTACTTCAAAAAATAATGCCTCATGTCCGTCCATATCGTTGGATGGTCGTTATTGCGCTCATTCTGACCATCATTGGTTCGCTTATTGCGCAGGTTAATGCCATTGTCCTTGATAGGACCGTCGATGCGATTAACGCGCTCATAACCAATGCTGATTTTGAGTGGAGCCATGCTGTGCAAATCCTGACGGTCATAAGTTTTGTGCTTATCGGCAAAGAGGTGCTTTCGGCCGGCATAACTTATGCTCAGCAGTTTTTTGGCGAAAAGATGCGAATCATGGTCTCCCGGGATCTTGCCCAGGCTGTCGTCGATAAGATTCTGACATACAAAATGTCATATTTCTCAAAAGCTGGCAACGAAACCGGAAAGCTTCAGGCGCGCATCGATCAGGGTGTCTCAAGTCTTTCTATGACGGTCCAGAATTTCTTCATCGACCTGTTGCCGCTCTTTACGAGTGCCATTCTTGCACTCATTTTGATGTTCGCAGCCAATTTCTATGTCGGTCTGACAGCCCTGTTTATTGTACCTATCTATATATGGATAACAATCCGGCAGGCCAAGCGTCTTCATGGCTGGCGACGTAATATGCGCAACTTGAGAGAGCAGCGCACTCACGGTATCGTCAATATTATCGAAAGCATTTCCGTTATAAAGTCGTTCAATCGCGAGCAGATTGAGAGCGAAAAGCAGCACGATGTCCAGACCGGATTTACAAATAATCAGCTTCTTGTGCGAAAGACGTCATTCCGTTACGATGGACTAAAGAGTTTTGTGCGCCAGATAGGCACTGTGCTCATAATCATTCTGACGGCTTATCTCGTGCTTATCGGCTATCCGGGAATGACAATCGGTAAGATTATGTACCATGTGATGCTCTTTGCGAATGTCACAGCGCCAATAACCCAGCTTCAGCGTATTTTTGATCAGCTCAACGATGCCTTGATATATGCAGAGGGCTTTTTTGATATCCTTGAGGCCGATGACGAGCGCGAGCCAAGTGGCAAATATCGTCCAGAAAAGGTCGAAGGCAATTTCGAAATCAGAAATGTCGATTTTACATATCCTAATGGCACGAAAGCTCTTCATAATATAAACATGAAGATTACGAGCGGGAAGATTACCGCTTTTGTCGGATTGTCTGGTGCAGGAAAATCAACGGTTGTCAACCTTCTCGATAAATTCTATGCTCCGGATTGTGGCGAAATCCTTTTGGATGGCGTTGACCTTCGTGAATGGGATACTCATTATCTTCGCGACAATATCGGTCTCGTCCTTCAGAAAAATCACATCTTTGATGGAACCATTGAGGATAACATCCGCTATGGCCGAACAGATGCAACGATGGAACAAGTCTTCGATGCTGCGCGAAAGTCATATATCTATGATCAGATTATGAACCTTCCTGACGGTTTCAAGACAAATGCTACAGAACTTTCTGGCGGTCAGCAGCAGCGCATCGCCATTGCTCGTATGTTTCTCAAAAATCCGCCAATCATATTCCTCGATGAGCCTACGGCGTCGCTCGATGCCATTGCCACAGAGCAGATTAAGGCCTCGATTGATGCAATCAAGCAGAACCGCACTGTGATTATCATTTCGCATAGCATATCGCAGATTATCGATAGCGATCTCATCTATGCGATGCGCAATGGACGTGTCGAACAATCGGGCGAACCGGACGCACTCTATAAGCAAGGTGGTGTGTATAAGGAGATTGTAGATGCATCGGCGCGTAGCCTTAATATCGACAAGCTTTCGCAGACAATCAATGGATAAAAATAACCCGGAATGCGCTTGCAGATTCATTAAATAATGCTAACTTTGCAGCGCATTTGGGAAGACACACGGGTGTAGCTCAGTTGGTAGAGCACTGGTCTCCAAAACCAGGTGTCGGGAGTTCGAGTCTCTCCTCCCGTGCATTAGCGCAGGCGATAAAGTCTGCGCTTTTTTTTGTAATATACCACAAATATGCTATTGTGCAGCTATTCGAAGCGATGTAACTTTGCATTGTAATCAAAAACGAAAACGTAACTTAAAACTTATATACCTATGGTAAAGATTGCAAAGAAACTTACAGAACTCATCGGTAATACACCATTGTTGGAGTTCACTTCATTCAATAATGAAAATGGAGCACAGGCTCATGTTATTGGTAAACTCGAGTACTTCAATCCACTCGGCAGTGTCAAGGACCGTGTTGCAAATGCAATGATTGAAGATGCTGAGAATAAAGGTCTTTTGAAGCCAGGTGCAACAATCATCGAGCCAACAAGTGGCAACACTGGTGTAGGCTTGGCATTCGTCTCAGCTGTGAAAGGCTATCACCTTATTCTTACAATGCCTGAGACCATGAGCATCGAACGTCGTAATCTTTTGAAGGCTCTCGGCGCAGAAATCGTTCTTACTCCAGGTTCTGCCGGCATGAAGGGTGCTATCGCAGAAGCTGAACGTCTTCGTGACTCTAAGGCTGGTTCGATAATTCTTCAGCAATTCGAAAACTCAGCAAATCCTGCTGTCCACACAAGAACAACAGCTGAGGAAATCTGGCGCGATACAGATGGCAAGGTTGACGTATTCGTTGCCGGTGTAGGTACAGGTGGTACAGTCAGCGGTGTCGGCAAGCGACTCAAGGAACTCAATCCTAATATCGAGATTGTCGCTGTCGAGCCAGCAACATCTCCAGTGCTCTCTGGCGGACAGGCAGGTCCACACAAGATTCAGGGTATCGGCGCCGGTTTCGTGCCAAAGACATTCAATCGTGACGTCGTAGACAAGATCATAACTGTAGACAACGACGACGCCATCCGTACAAGCCGTAAGCTTGCCAAGACAGAAGGACTGCTCGTGGGCATATCTGCAGGTGCAGCAACTTTTGCAGCATCAGAACTTGCAAAGAAACCAGAATATAAGGGCAAGAACATCATCGCACTCCTTCCTGATACAGGCGAGCGCTACCTCTCAACTGTTCTCTATGCATTTGAGGAATATCCTCTGTAAATCACTGATTTAGACATGAAAAAAACGAGCGGTGGGTCTTGAGACTCACCGCTTTTTTGCTTTTCTATTTGTCGAACTCTTTTTTTGTGGCACGCTATTTGCATAACACAAAATAGCGTTTTTCATAATTTAGAGTTTTATTTGGTTACAGTAGAAAAAAGGCCGTCATGCAGTGATTGCATGGCGGCTGTTTTTTTATTTAGGAGCTTTGTTGTAGAGAATTAAGCCGATTATTGAGAACACAATATTCGGTAGCCACACGGACAGAATCGCATTCATGTTTCCGTTGACTGCAAAACTTGTCGATATTGTCAGGAACAGAATGTATGCAAACGACAAAAACAGTCCTAGACCGATGTGAAGTCCCATTCCGCCTCGTGTCTTTCTCGAAGCAAGAGAAACGCCTATGAGCGTCAGGATAAATGCCGCAAATGGCGATGCGTAGCGTTTGTATAGTTCTATTTCGAAGTCTCCAGTGCCGCCTATTCCTCGCCTTTTGAGCTCATTGATGTGTTCCGTCAACTCTGTGGAAGTCAGCATTTCGTATGATTTTCGCTCCGCTTTGAAATCGCTAGGGACTATGTTTATGACGCTGTCTATTTCGGTTCCGCGTGTTATTGTGTGCGCGATGCCGTCCGGACCAAAGTCCCATCGTGTGTAGTGCTTCAGGTTCCAGCAGCATTTCAAGGAGTCGTATGTGATTGTTTTTGCATAAAGTCGCGAAACGAGTTTCCTGTCATCGTATTTTTCGATGTTGAAACGGTCGCCCATCTCACGGAATGAGACGTAGCGTCCCATATACACATAAACGCCAGGCGAAATCTGCATGTGTATGTCGGAAAGGCCTATCTCTTTCTTTGTCTTCACATATACGTTTTCAAAATCGATTCTCGTTCTGTTTGCCACGGGAATGACGTGGCTTCCAAGAAGATACGACATGATGGCGATGACCAGTGAACCGAGGAAATAAGGCCATAACATACGTCGGAAACTGACTCCGCTCGAAAGGATCGCAATAATCTCAGTTTGAGCAGCCATCTTCGATGTGAAGAAAATTACTGAGATGAAAACGAGCAACGGCGAAAGCATGTTCGCGTAGTAGGGCATCAGATTCAGGTAATAGTCGAAGACTATCGCCTTGAGCGGCGCTTGCGATTCGAGAAAGTCATCCATCTTCTCGACTAGGTCGAAAACGATGACAATGAGTATTATCAAAATCACAATGAAGAAATATGTTCCGAGGAATTTCTTCAGTATATACAGATCGAGTTTTTTCAATTCTCTGCAATTTTATGTGCAAAGATACTGACTTTTTGCGGAAGAATTTGACGAAATTTGCATAGTGAACAAAAAAAGCATTCAGATGAAGGAAATACTCTCTTTTTTGCGTGAACTCGAAGTCAATAATAATCGCGAATGGTTCGAGGCGAACAGGGACAAATACAAGCGTGTTCAGGAAAAATGGAATGCATTCTGCCTAGAATTGATCGCCAAGATTGGCGAATTTGATTCCGATATTGCCAAGCTGACATTGCGTGATTGCACATACCGCATTTATCGCGATACCAGATTTTCCAAGGATAAGACTCCTTATAAAACTCATTTTGGCGTATTCCTTTCCCCTGGCGGTAAAAAATCGATGCACGCTGGATATTATTTCCATGTAGGCACGGGTAATGCCGATGTCTATCCGTCTGCCCACATGCTTGCTTCGGGCAATTATTGCTATGAAAATGAAGTGGTTAAGATTGTTCGAGAAGATATTTATGATTGCTGGAACGATTTCAGTAAGGATGTGCTTGGTAAAGCGGATAAGTCGTTCCGAGTTGACATGGATGGCGCTCTCAAGAAAGTTCCATCGGACTATCCTGCAGATGCACCTTGTGCAGACTGGCTGCGATTGAAGAGCTTTTGTTTGGTTTCGAATGTCGATGACAATTTTATAACTTCTCCCGACTTGGCCGAGCGTGTTGCGCAGATTTTCAGGACGACAAAGCCATTCAATGATTTTATCAATCGCGCTGTCGATTACGTGAGAGAGGAAAAGAATTGAACGCGATAATCTGTCAACTTTAAATAACGCTCATAAAATTCAAACAGATAGCTGATTATGCCATATTTTTTTTATTTTTGCACTCGGTAATATCTGTTCAGAAAAATGAAGAAGATAGCATATAAGGAACCACGAAACAACAAGATAACGATTTCGCTGTCCGACCGCGAACTTGATGCAATAGACCGTTATTGCAAAAAATACAAGTGTCAGTCGCGCACATCTGTGATTCGCGAGGGCGCTGTGCGTTTCGTGATGGGGCGTTTCGTAGATGACTATCCAAAACTTTTTGCCAAAGATACTCTTGACAGACTTATTGTTGAAGATGAAATTTCAAACGATACAGATTTGCAGTCATGACAGAAAATACGAATAATAACCGCTTGTTTTACACGATTGGTGAAGTAGCAAAAATGCTTGAAGTCGAGACTTCGACTGTGCGCTTTTGGGAAAACGAATTCAGCATTATCAAGCCACGACGCAATGCCAAGGGCAATCGCTTGTTCACTCAGACCGACCTTCAGAATCTGAAGCAAATTCGTCATTTGCTTCGTGATCAGCGAATGACGATTGACGGAGCAAAACAGGCGATGAAAGATAAACGAGACACCGTTGAACGTAATGCAGAACTCGTTGACAGGCTTAAGAATATCCGCGATTTGTTAGTCAACGTTAGAAACGATCTTGACAGCCATGAATGATATCGTAAGAGTCTCAGACATTATTTCTGTTCTCGATGAGGCATTTCCACTCAAGTCGCAGGACGATTGGGACAATTCGGGCTTGATCATCGGTTCGCCCGAAATGCAAGTCAAGGGTGTGCTTTTTTCTGTTGATATTACGCAACAATGCGTGGATGAGGCTATTGAAAATGGCTTGAATATGATTGTTGCTCATCATCCGATGCTTTTCCGTGGCGCAAAACGCATAACTGGCTCGTCTTCAGAGCAGCGAATAATCATGTCGGCCATAAAAAATGACATCGCAATATGTGCTTTTCATACACCGGCTGATAAGGCTTCGTGTGGCTTGAGTAGCATGCTTGCAAAACAGATAGGTATTGAAAAGACCGATTGCCTCGTTCCGGAATGTGAATCGCAAGGTTATGGCGTCGTGGGAAATCTGCCGGAAAAAATGCCCGTTGATGGCTTCTTGCAGATGCTTAAGGAGAAAATCGGATGTAAGGTCGTTCGGCATAATGACTTCTCTCGTGCAATTCGTCGAGTAGCTGTTTGCACAGGTTCCGGATCAGAGTTTATTTCGAACGCAATTTCCGCTAAGGCAGACGCTTATGTGACCGCAGATGTAAAATATCATCAGTTTCAGCAGCCCGATGGACGTATGCTGATTGCAGATATTGGACATTATGAAAGCGAAGATTTGTCTAAAAAACTTTTTTTTGAAGTAGTTAGCGAAAAATTTCCTAAATTTGCACTTCGCATATCGAATGCAAGTTCGAATGCAATAAAGTACTGTTTATAAACAAACCACAAAATATGGCAACTGAGAAGAAAACAGCAGTCAAGGAAACGCCAATAGAAGAGAAACTTAAGGCTCTCTTTGACCTTCAGAAGGTAAGCACAGAAATCGACAAGATTCACATTCTGTGTGGCGAACTTCCGCTTGAAGTGCAGGATTTGGAGGATGAAATCGCAGGTCTCCAGACTCGTGCTACAAACCTCGAAGAAGAAGTCAAAAACCTCAGCACTGAAATCGTTAACAGAAAGAACGAGATTAAGGAAGCTGAAATGCAGATTAAAAAGTACGAGGGTCAGCAGGACTCTGTTCGCAACAACCGCGAATATGATGCCATTACAAAGGAAATTGAGTATCAGAACCTCGAAAAGCAGCTCAGCGAAAAGCGTATCAAAGAGCATACTGCAGAAATGGAGAAGAAAAAAGAACTTCTCGAAGAGGCTCGCCAGCAGGTTGCTGAACGTAGCATAGACCTTGAGGCAAAGCGCAAGGAACTCGAAACTATCGAGTCTGAGACAAAGGATCAGGTTGCTGATCTCGAGAAAAAGGCAAAGGAGATTCGTAAGAATGTTGACGAGCGTCTTCAGGTTGCTTTCGATCGTATCAGAAGTGGTGCACGCAACGGTTTGGCTGTAGTAACTGTTCAGCGTGATGCTTGCGGTGGTTGCTTTAACAAGATTCCACCACAGCGTCAGCTTGATATCCGTCTTCGCAAGAAGGTTATCGTTTGCGAATATTGCGGACGTATTCTTGTGGACGATTGGGATCGCGAAACGGCAGAAGTGCAGTAAACGCATTCCTTGAGAATTGGTTGAATCAACATTATTTATAAGATTTGCAGGCTGTCTGCCCTCATTGGGTAATCAGCCTGTTTTTTATTTGTAATCCGCATATGATACAGATTGACGATAAGGTTATCGGTTTCGAGATCTTTACCAGACGTTTTGTTTGTGATATTGCAAAATGCAAAGGTGAATGTTGCTATGAAGGCGATTCCGGCGCACCATTGACAGACGAAGAAACGCGTGTCTTGGATGAAATATATCCGGCTGTTGAACCTTACCTGAACGATGTTGAACGTGCTGAGATAGCGAAGCAGGGGAAATGGGTTGTTGATGCAGATGGCGATAAGGTTACACCGATTATAAATGGTCGTGAATGTGTCTATACATCTCGTGATTCCGACGGAACATGGAAATGTGCTATCGAAGAGGCGTATAATGATGGCAAGATAGATTTCAAGAAACCGATATCATGTCATTTGTATCCAATAAGAGTGACTCATTACAAGCAGTTTGATGCGCTTAATTTCCACGAATGGGATGCTTGTTGTCAACCAGCATTGGAGTTGGGCAAAAAACTTGGCGTACCGGTCTATAAGTTTTTGAAAGAGCCTATTGTCCGTGCCTGGGGCGAAGATTTCTATGCGGAATTGGAGAAAATTGCACCAGAGGTTGAGGAATACGAAAGAAAACGAAGCAAGAATTGATATCTTTTACATAGCGATATGTTGCATGCATCTTCACGTTAATGTGGAGATGCTTTTTTGTTTTTGTTGGAATCTGAAAAGTCTTTGAAACTATAGTTGTAAGTACTGCGAGTGTGGCCTTTTGATTCACCGACAGATCTGCTTTGATTTGGAGTGGTTTGTGACGAAGTCTGTTTCGGTTTATTTCGTCAAAGTGAAAAGCAATTATTGGGATATAGATTTTGATATTTGAGGCGTTTAACGTAAATTTGCGGTCGCTTAAAGTGTAATGAATTAATATTTAACAAATAATATTCCTAATATATCACCATGGGAAGAGCATTTGAATACCGTAAGGCGCGTATCATGGCGCGTAATAGTAAGAATAGTAAGGCATTCTCTAAGTTTAGTAAGGAGATCACAATGTGCGTAAAGGCTGGTGGCCCAGATCCAGACCTCAACAGCCGTCTTCGTACAATCATTGCATCTGCAAAATCTGCAGGTATGCCTAAAGATACTATCGACCGCGCAATTAAGAAGGCAACAGAAAAGGATACAAGCGATTACAAGGAGGTGACATTCGAGGGTTATGGCCCATTCGGTGTTGCAATTTTCGTTGAGTGTGCAACAGACAATAATACTCGTACTGTAGCAAATGTACGTTCATACTTCACTAAGTATGGCGGCAGCCTCGGTACAAGTGGCTGCTTGAGCTTCCTTTTCACTCGCAAGACAGTTTTCACTGTTAAGGCAAAGGACGGTGTTGATATGGAAGAACTCGAGTTGGAACTCATCGATTTCGGTGTTGACGAGCTCTACAAGGACGAGGAAGAGAACACAATCACTGCGTATGGCGAGCCTGAGCACTATGCAAAGTTGCAGCAGTACTTTGAGGAAAATGGTTACGAGATTATGAGCGCAGAGTTCGAACGTATCCCAAATGAGACAAAGGAAGTTACAGACGAGCAGAAGGTTACTCTCGAGAAATTGCTCGACAAGTTCGAAGAGGATGATGACGTTACAAACGTATATCACACAGTTGCAAATATGTAATTGATGTTCAAATATGTCAGAGCCCTGCACATCATTATTGTGCGGGGCTTTGTTTTTGATGATCATGGGAACTATTGAAATACGTAAAGCAACGGTTGAAGATGCCGAATTCGTCGCTATGGTGATGATGGAGGCAGTGGGACACGAAATGATGGAGCTAGGGCATAGGCCTGAAGCACATCTTGTGGATGTATGTCAAAGAACAGATACGCTGTACACGTGGAAAAATGCGATTATAGCGTGCGTTGATGGCGAAAAGGTTGGCGGATTGATTGCCTATGATGGTAAAGGTTATCATGATGTCAAGATGCGCACATTTGGAATGGTGCGTGACAAACTGCCGTTTGATATCGATGCAATGGACGACGAAACGCGTGAAGGCGAGTATTATCTTGATTCGCTGGCAGTCATTCCGAAGTGGCGACGGAAAGGTATTGGCGAGATGTTGCTTGGCCGTGGAATGAAGACCGCCCGGGAGGCTGGACTATTGCCAGTTTTGGCCTGTGATCCGACAAACGAAAGTGCATTCAAGCTATATCAAAAGCTCGGATTTGAAGCAGATGGTGAGCTGTTCATCTTTGGTGAAACCTATTTACGTATGGTGGCTCCGCTATGAAAATATGTTTTAGTAAACAATATGACCGCTAAATTTGCAATAATAGATTCGAACAGACTCACGAGTATCGGTCTTCAGCATATTCTAGAAGATATCATTCCGATTGCAGAAATCGAAGTATATGGTTCGTTTGAGGAGTTCGTTATGAATCAAAGCAACGAGCATGTCCATTTCTTCGTTGCTTCGGGCATATATTTTGAGAATGCAAAATTCTTTATTGCTCAACAACGACGTTCGATAGTTCTTGTTCATGGTGATAATTATCCGCATCTGTCAGGATTGTTGACGCTTAATGTATGTCAGGACGAGAAGTCCATCGTTAAGCAACTCATGATGCTTCATCATCGTGGACATGGCAGTGATGCCCATGGTCGTGAAACAGAACGTCCGATGAATCAGTCGATACTTTCTGAGCGTGAAACGGATATTGCGGTATTGCTTGCAAAAGGCTATATCAACAAAGAAATTGCAGACCGTCTTGATATAGCCATGTCGACCGTTATCACGCATCGCCGTAATATTATGACAAAACTCCAGGCGAGATCGCTCGCAAACATAATCGTTTATGTTGTCAAGAATGGTCTAGTGTCGATTGATGAATTATAGTTTGCGAAAAAAAGCTTAGTCATGCCGATGGATTTTGCTTGAAAAAGCATAACTTTGCGTGTCATTTTGAGGCAAATGCGGAAATAGCTCAGTTGGTAGAGCACAACCTTGCCAAGGTTGGGGTCGCGAGTTCGAGTCTCGTTTTCCGCTCAAAAGTCGTGTCGCACAGATATGACGGTGATGCTCGAATGGTGGAATGGTAGACACGAGGGACTTAAAATCCCTTGGCCTCACGGCTGTGCGGGTTCAAGTCCCGCTTCGAGTACAAAAAATCGCAAATCGCGTTCTGCGGTTTGCTTTTTTTGTTTGTGAATGTAGAAGCAAGAACAAATTATGCAGAACCTTAATCTGCCAGAAGCGAACCTGAAAATAGTCATTGAAGACGGTAAGGAGAAGGTCTTTGACCCTTTCCGCAAGAAGTATGTCCGTTTGACACCAGAGGAGCATGTCAGACAAACATTTTTGGCGTTTATGACGACGTATCTGGATTATCCGATTGGGCTCACTGCTGTCGAGAAACTTGTTGTCGTGAACGGCCTCAAGCAGAGGGCGGATATTGTCGTGTATGATCGCCAGATGCAACCACATCTGATTGTTGAGTGCAAGGCTCCATCTGTTTCTATCACAATGGACGTCTTTAATCAGGCATTGCGCTATAATATGCGACTTGGCGTGCGTTATGTTGTCGTAACCAATGGGTTGCAACACTATTGCGCTGAGATAATGGCTGACGGCAGCACTGCCTTTTTGCGCGAAATGCCTCGCTACGATTGTTAGCCTTCAATTTCAGACAATTCGAGCCATCGCATTTCAATCTCGTCAAGTCTGTCGCAAAGCGTCTTGTATTCGTCTGAGAGCGAAGCAATTTGGGCTACGTCTGTCGTGCCTCCGCTCATGAGCGCTTCTATCTCATCTTTGCGCTGATTAAGTTTTGGCATCTCTTGATTTATGGATTCGAGTTCTTTTTTCTCGCTGTATGTCAGTCTTCGCTTTTTTTCGCTTTGCTGATTCTTTGCCGGAGCTACGCTTTCTGTTTTTTGTTTTTCGGCAGTCTGCCGTTTCTGGTTTTCCTTATTCCATGCAAGATAGTCTGAATAGTTGCCAGGAAAATCCTTGATTGTTCCACTGCCATCAAGCACAAAAAGATGTTGCGCAATTTTATCGACGAAGAAGCGGTCGTGCGAAACGATGATGACCGTTCCCTGAAATTGCTGCAAATAGTCCTCAAGCACGTTGAGCGTCATGATGTCGAGGTCGTTTGTCGGTTCGTCGAGAATGAGGAAATTCGGATTTTTGACAAGAATTGTCATCAGATAGAGCCTTTTGCGTTCTCCTCCGCTGAGACTTGCGACTTCTACATGGTGCATCTCGTTGCCGAACATGAAGTAGCGCAAAAATTGAGCTGCACTCATGCTCTTGTCGCCTGTAGAGATATGATCGGCAATGTCTGTTATGACTTCGATGACGGTTTTTCCCTCGGGAACAGTGATGCCTTCCTGCCGGTAATAACCGATGGAGATTGTCTCGCCGATTTCCATATAACCGCTGTCAGGAGCGAGTGAACCCGTCAGAAGATTGAGCAGCGTAGTCTTGCCGCAGCCGTTGTTGCCAACGATGCCTATTTTCTCTTTAGGCGCAAATTTATAGCTGAACTCATCAATGAGTTTGCGTCCGCCAAGAGTTTTGCTGATGCCGTAAACATCAATGACCTTGCGTCCCATTCGTTGTGTTTCGAACTGGAGTTCGATGGTGCGCTGCTGCTTTGGAGCGCTTGCAGCTTTGTCTTTCAATTCATAGAAAGCGTCAATACGATATTGTGCCTTGGTTGCGCGAGCCTGTGGCTGACGATTCATCCAATCCTGCTCTTTTCTGAGCAAGTTGCGAGCCTTGTCAGCTTCTGCCTGCATGATGTCTCGGCGTTCCTGTTTCTTTTGCAGATAATATGCGTAATTGCCGTCGTATTGCCAAATGCGATGTTCGTCGAGTTCGATGATCGAGTTGCATACACGATCGAGGAAATATCGGTCGTGTGTGACCATCAATAAAGTTATGTTGCTGCGACACAGATACTCTTCGAGCCATTCGATAATTTCCATATCGAGGTGGTTTGTCGGCTCGTCGAGAATCACGAAATTTGGTTCAGCGATGAGCAATGCGGCCAATGCTACTCGTTTTTGCTGACCTCCGGAAAGTTTGCTCACTTTTGCGCTGAAATCCGTAATTTTCAGCTGGTGCAGAATCTGCTTGATTCGTTGTTCGTAGTCCCAAGCCTTCAGCGTATCCATGACGTCTGTGGCTTTCGCGATGCGTTCGGTATCGCAGCTTTCCAGTGCCAGCTCATATTCGCGAATTGCGTTGGTTATAGTCGTTCCGCTATCGAACACCTGTTCGATGACCGTGTTTTCATTGTCGAAATAAGGATTTTGTTCGAGATAGCCTACGCTTATCGAGTCATTGAAAGTGATTCGGCCATCGTCGGGGTAGAGACGTCCGTCGGTTTTCCTGTTAGGCAGTTTCGCCGTCAACATGTTGAGCAACGTGGTTTTTCCTGTGCCGTTGCGTGCGATGAGCGCAGTCTTTTGGCCCTCGTTGATGCCAAAGCCAATATTGTCGAAGAGGCAGATGTCGCCCCAATGATATGTCAGGTTTTCAACCGATAGGTAGTTCATGTTCTCTTTGCGTTTTTATTTGATTTTGTGGCAGTTGGGACAAATTCCTTCTGCTACGTAGCTGACCTTGTCGGCATCGAAACCTTCGGGCAGTTTGGGGAACGACGATGGCTCGATGTGTAGGCAGTATGTGTGATTGCAAATGTGACAATGGAAGTGCGCATGCAGATGCGGACCTTGGCAATGCATGTGTTCTCCGCATGTCGTCAGCGCGTATTTTGTCTGTCCTGATTTGTCTTCAACAATGTGGACGATGTTATGTTCGAGAAATACGGTTAATGCTCTGAAAATCGATGATTTGTCTGCGTGCGCAAGAGATGCTTCAAGTTCGCTGAGCGAATATGCGCGAAGCCATTTGTGGTTGTTTCCACAGAGCGCCTCGAGCACTAGAATCCTCATTGCAGTGGGCCTGATATCGGCCTCGGCAAGCATCTTTTCAAAGTCTATAGATTCGCAATTCTCCATATTTGCAAAGATACCTATTCTTTTGCAACTTGGTTGCAAAAAACAAATAAGAACTTTGCATCAGAAAAACATTAGATTATTCACGTCATGAATGAAATTATTGAACTGATAAACGAGATGTCGCCATATCTGCTTCTCGGTTTTCTCCTCGCGGGTCTTATGCATGCTTTTGTTCCAAGCACGCTCTACACGCGATATCTGAGCTCGCATTCGATAGGCTCAGTCATCAATGCTGCAATTTTTGGCATTCCTCTGCCACTTTGCTCGTGTGGCGTCATTCCAACGGCAATGTCGCTTCGACGCGAGGGCGCTTCGAAAGGTGCAACGGTTTCGTTTCTCATCGCAACTCCGCAGACCGGTGTTGACTCAATCATTGCTACATTCTCATTGATGGGCCTGCCATTTGCCGTCGTGCGTCCAATTACAGCTCTTCTGACGGCCGTTTTTGGCGGCACAATGGTCAATGCCGTTGAAAAAAAGGATGAGTCGGTTTCTGCCGTCTCGAAGAAAAAAGGTGATTGCTGCCACAAATCGTTTGGCGAAAAGTTGAAGGATGCCTTGCGTTATGCTTTTATCGAGATGATGGAGGACATCGGCAAGTGGCTTGTTGTTGGCCTTATTGTTGCTGGTCTTATAACGATTTGTGTTCCAGATAGTTTCTTTGAAATATTTAAGGATAATACTTTTTTGAGCATGCTCCTTGTAATGGCCGTTTCGGTGCCTATGTATTTGTGTGCAACGGGTAGCATTCCAATCGCTGTCGCACTGATGCTCAAGGGATTGACTCCTGGTGCCGCACTTGTCATGCTGATGGCTGGACCAGCGTGCAATATGGCTTCGATACTTGTTGTCGGCAAAGTTCTGGGCCGTCGTACGTTAGTGACTTATCTCGCTTCGATAATCGGCGGAGCCATCGCTGCTGGCTGTTTCATCGATTTTGCGTTGCCACGTGAATGGTTCGTACCGAATATGTTGCAGAGTGCAGATGGATGTTGTCACGATGAAATGTCGTGGTTCAACGTAGGTTGCACGATCGTATTGGCCTTGTTGCTGCTCAATGTCCTGATTCGTCATTTCATGCATCCGGACGATCATTGTCATTGTGGATGTCATGATGAGCATGATGAGTGTCATTGTGATGACGAATGTCATTGTCATGAAAATAATCACGATAATAATTGTTGTAGTATGGACGAGAAAATTGAATTTAAGATTGTCGGCATGAATTGCACACACTGCCGCAATAGTGCGCTGAATGCAATCCAGAGCATTGATGGAGTTGAACGTGTTGATATCGATTTGGCTTCTGGCAGAGCTGTTGTCGAAGGTCATGCCAGCATGGACGAAATAAAGGCGGCTGTCGAGTCTGTCGGCTTCTCGATAGGGTAGAGCCTATCGGTTGATGTTGACGTTGAAGATGAGTTCGCTGCGGAATCCTCCGTCAATCACTTTTGAGCCTCGGTAGCCCAGTTTGACGGCGTATGGCAAGCGTAGCCAGTACGATTCTGCCCAGATTTCGGCGCCGGTTGACGATATAGAGATGTTTTTCAACTGGCTGTCTTTGGCGTCTATGAGATAAGGACGGAGTCGTTCGTGGTCATAGAAAAGTCTCAGGCAGATGCGTTTGACGAAGACTACGGGACCGATGCTCCAATCTGGGTTTACGAGTGGCAAGGTGTAGTTTGTCCGTATGAGCATCATCTGCGTGTTGGCAATTCGTGAGGTTCCTCGCGCGATGCTTGATATGTCGGTCATTATGCGTCTGTAGTTGATGCCGGCAAGCGTTTGGCTTATCTCGCCGGCGTTTTTCTTCTGCGCCTGTATGCTTGCCGATATGTTGTGATGTTTTCCGATTCCAGGGAGGTAAATCGATGCAGATGCATAGTGCATATTGCCGAAATCATCGTGTCCGATGCTGTGCCTGAATATGTATTCAAGTGAAACTCCTGCACGGGTTCCGACATCGCGGCTCGATGTGCGTCGTCTGATATGTGTCATGATGCTGTATCGGGCGTTCGTGTAGTTCGCATCGTTAAAGTCGAATGTCGTTGTGTTTTTACTGAGCGCCCATCTGTTGCCAATTTTTCTGATAGGCTGCTTCGTAACTTGTATCGGTGAATTGCGGTAGTGCGCAATGCTGGCGCTTGTCGTGATGCTGCTGATCCATGCTCCTGAAGTAAATGAGAGCGGAATGCTCATCGTCGCTTTGCAGTTGCGCATGCGTTGTCTGTCGTCATAGAAATAGCGTGTGCCGAGCAGTTCGTTGTCCGGATTGATTGTGTAGCCATCGAGTTTGTAGTCGTGATAGCCCATCGCTGCCGAGAGCGTGATTTTTGGAAACAGTGCGGTGTATGAATATGAGATCGTATATCTGTCTTCAGTATTGCCGTTTAGGTTGATGGCTGCCGATGCAATGGAATTTCCGAGAGAGTTTTGTGATGATATCGCAAATCCTGCATCTGCACTCTGATTGTCTGCATCAACTACGACAGGACCCCAGCTGTGAATACGGAATAGATGCGCTATGCGACGATAGCGTTTCGATGTCGGAACGTCAGCCGTAAATGTCGTGTCTCTGTGGCTGTCTTCTTGTGCCGACAATATATCGGCAACGTCAGGTCTTATTGGCGTATCAGTTGCTCGTGTTGCAATATTTGTCTGTGCAACGGCATATCCTTTTGCAGAATAGTCTGAATAATACAATGTCGTGCCGTCGATGCATGGCCATGCTGCGCCAAAACGGGCTGAAGTTATACGGCTTTCTGTGCCGTCTGGTATCATTACGTAGATATTGTCTATGCCTGTCTCGTCTGAGGTGAAATATAGGTTTTTGCCGTCTGTCGTGAGGTGTCGGATGTTGCGAAATCTGTATGGCGTGAGCTGTTTCCCGCTCTCAGTCAGAATGGCTTTACCACTGTTCGTCAGTGCGATAAATGCGATGTCGTCTCCAATCCATGCCGTATATGCAGCCTCGATGCCTTCCGGAAGTTGTGTGCGGTGTTCTATTTCTCCATTCAGGTCAATGCGAACAATTGTGTGTGTTCCATCGTCCATTATCTCCACTGCAGCAATGTGTGTGCCGTCGGCCGAAAAACTTGGCGCCGAAAAGCGCCCGTGACGCAAAAGTCTCTTTTTGTTGCCCTTCAGGTCACTTATGTAGAGCGGACTCTCCGATGCATTGTTCCATCGCGGATGTTGATGCATTTCACACCACGCAATGAGCGTTCCGTTCGACGCAATATCGTTTTCAGTCCGCACAGGTGCGTCAATCAGCGTTTTGTCATCTTTCACGAATATGATGCGTCCTGTTTCGTCAGGATCTGTCTTGTAGGCAATCAGGCCTTTGTCGGTTTTTCTGACGGAGGTATATTCGCTGTAATCACCTGTTGCAGACGTAATTATGTCGTATGGAGTTGGTACAATCGAGCTGTCTTGGAGTTGCCATCGCGTTTTCCAGTCACGCATTGCTTCGTCATATAGCTGAACTTTTCTTTTCCCCGTGTCGTTGCGAAGACTTCTGTTGAATGGCGTAAAACTGAAGCTCTTACGGCCAACGGTGCGCAATGCGTTCCGCCAGACATGCTCGCCATATTTTACTCGAGCGTTGCTGACGGTCAGGTAGCCCATGTGATAATAGTTCGGCCATCGTTGGCGATATGAGCCATTGTATGCGCAGTCGTATTTCGGCGTCATGTCTGACAATGCCAGAGCCCGCATCTCTTGCAGGAATGCGGCTTTTCGTCCTCGACCGCCTTTTGTGAGCGCAGTCTCGCTGACAACGGCATCGCCCTCCATCAGCCACAACGGCACGTAAACGCCGAGAACTGCTCCTGTGGCTTGCTCTCCAAAAATGACGTTCAAGGCTCGTGTAAAGCCGCAATTCAGCATCGAAGTCTGCACCGTATGGCGATATTCGTGTATTGCCAAATGCGTCATCCATGGAATACAGTCGCCGTCGGAATCGCCGTTCGTGTACATCTCAATGCGGCTTGGCGCCCACGACGACATGCCATTGGCATAGATCGAATGACTGTGAAAGACGATGTCTATCGGTTTCGGTGTATGCAGCATGGTCATGCAGTCGAGTTCGGCAATGCTGTCGATGAACGATGCAAGATGCAATGCTGTTTTTTCAGCATCTTTGTCGTGGATGATACGTGTATGCTTCGTCTTCGTCTGCCATAGGCGTGGCGACAGCGGGTCATCGCCAGTTATGTAAAACTGCGCTCTGACCGCTGTGCTCAGCATTAGTGCCACTGCGATTATGACATGACGAATGCGCATTTTCATTCGCTTTTGATGTGTGTTATGCGCCAGTAGAGATATGACCAAAGGAAGCAGAACATGGCCTGTGACAATCCGCCTTGTCCCGCAGTCGCGAATGCCAAGTATGCAAAGCCGATCTGACTTCCAATATAAAAATGTATGCCGATAGGGCGCTTGACCAAAAGCATGATCACGCCAATCGACTCGATGATGTTAAACAGCAGATGAAAATGTGCATTCTCAATCATCGAATACATCATCGACATGCCGACTTCGTTAGGATCACCGAGTCCCGTCGATTCCATCATCTGCCGACTCTCCTCCATCGCTTGCTTCAAAACGTCGTCTGGCACGCTGTTCATCATCATCAGACAAAGGTCGAAAAACGATGTCGCAGCCACTGCGATGAGACTCGTTATGCAAGCAATAAGCAGGACTTTGTTTGTCCGCTCAGTTTTCTCACTGAGCGAAAGATTTTGCTCTTCCATCTGTTTTTTTAGATAAAAACAAACGGAGAACCAGCCGCTAAGGGATAATTCTCCGTTTAAACTTATGTTTTTTCCGATGCTATCAGATTACCATGCGAACATTGGACGATCCTGCATCATCTTGTTGACTTCTGCCTTGACAGATGCGATAACCTTCTCGTCTTCTGGCTTAGCAAGAATCTTGTCGATGAACTCAACGATTGTGTCCATATCAGACTCAACAAGACCACGAGTTGTGATGGCTGGAGTACCAAGACGAAGACCTGAAGTCTCCATTGCATTGCGTGTGTCGAATGGAACAAGGTTCATGTTGACTGTGATGTCTGCTGCAACGAGTGCGTTCTCAGCAATCTTACCAGTCAAGTCTGCATACTTTGGACGGAGGTCAACGAGCATCGAGTGGTTGTCTGTACCACCTGAAACGATGTGGAAGCCCTTCTCAACAAGACCAGCTGCAAGACGAGCTGCGTTCTTCTTGACCTGTGACTGATATGTCTTGAACTCAGGAGTCAATGCCTCGCCAAATGCAACAGCCTTAGCTGCAATCACGTGCTCGAGTGGACCGCCCTGCTGACCTGGGAATACTGCTGAATTGATGAGCGAACCCATTGTACGGATCTTGCCGCTCTTGAATGTCTTGCCCCATGGATTCTCGAAATCCTTGCCGAGGATGATAACACCACCACGTGGACCACGAAGTGTCTTGTGAGTTGTTGAAGTGACAATGTCGGCATACTTGACAGGGTTGTCGAGCAAGCCTGCTGCGATGAGACCAGCTGGGTGAGCCATGTCGACCATCAAAAGTGCACCGCAAGCATCTGCAATTTCACGCATGCGCTTGTAATCCCACTCACGGCTATATGCAGAACCACCACCGATAATCAATTTTGGCTTCTCCTGCATTGCAACACGCTCCATCTCGTCGTAGTCAACTCGGCCAGTTTCCTGGTTGAGGTGATATGCGCAAGGTGTGTAGAGCAAACCAGATGTGTTTACTGCTGAACCGTGTGAAAGGTGACCGCCGTGTGCAAGGTCGAGACCCATGAACTTGTCGCCTGGCTTGAGGCATGCGAGCAATACTGCAGCATTTGCCTGAGCACCAGAGTGTGGCTGAACATTAACAAACTCTGCACCATAGAGCTTCTTGAGACGCTCGATAGCCAATGTTTCAACTTCATCTACGACCTCGCAACCGCCATAGTGACGCTTGCCAGGATAGCCCTCTGCATACTTGTTTGTGAGGCAAGAACCCATTGCCTGCATAACCTGATCACTTACGAAGTTCTCTGAAGCGATCATCTCGATGCCACGCTTCTGGCGGGCATATTCCTTATTAATAAGGTCGAAAATTGCGTTGTCTTTATTCATTGTTAAAGTAGTAATTTTTCTTTGACGGCAAAAGTACTCCATAAAACTCATTTATACAAATTTTCGCGGCAATAACTTGCCGTTCAACACATAATAATGTCTACCTTTGCACCCGTTTTTCAACCATTGAACAATTAGAGAGAAAAAATGTGGTATTTATTTGCACTCGCTTCAGCACTCTGTCTCGGATTCTATGACGTCTTCCGAAAGGTGTCACTTCGCGACAACGCTGTCCTTCCTGTGTTGCTTTGCAGCACGTCCGTTTCATCACTCATGCTCCTTCCGATGCTCATCGCCTCGCAGACTGGCTTGATCGACAATAGCTCGATGGTCTATGTCCCTGCAATTACGGCGCATCAGCACTTGCTTTTGGTCATGAAGGCAGCAATAGTACTCCTTTCGTGGATTTTTGTCTATTACGGCATGAAGAACCTGCCGCTCAGCATCGTCTCGCCAATACGTGCGACAGCACCTGTCTGGACATTGATCGGCGCACTCATAATATTTGCCGAACGTCCGAATAGCATTCAGTGGTTCGGCTTGCTTTGGACATTCGTGTTCTTCTTCCTTTTCAGCATGGCCGGTCGTCGCGAGGGTATTGACTTCAAGGCGAATAAATGGATATGGTCTGTCGTTGCCGGCACACTCGTCGGCGCTTGTAGTGCACTTTTCGATAAATATATCGTCCGCTATGCCGATATAGATCGCATGGCAATATTGACGTATTACTCGTTCTATCAGGTGCTTATGAATATTCCTCTGCTGTTTGTCATCTGGTGGCCGAATCGCAAGGAACAGCCTTTCCGCTGGCGTTGGTCCATACTCGGCATCGGCGTGATTATCATCGTGGCCGATTTCCTCTACTACATTGCCATCGACCATCCGGACGCGCTCATAAGCCTCATTTCGCCTATACGCCGAAGCAATTCAATCGTAGCATTTATCATGGCTGCGCTGATATTCAAGGAGAAAAATATGCTGCGTAAAGGTCTGTGCTTGTTGGGAATACTTTCGGGCATTGCCATCATCGTTTATGGCTCTCATTGAAGATTAATCAGGAAGTTATAGGTGGAAATGTCGACGGAAAATGTCCGTTGAAATTCTTTTTTTCATAAATTTGCAAAAATTACAAACCAGAATACAAACATTTATTTGATATGATACAGGACATTGCAGATGGCGCAGTACAGATGGCAGATGGCGCCGCAATAGAAGAAGTTGCACAGGCCGAACTCAACGTTCTCGAACTCGCAATGCAAGGCGGTTGGATTATGGTCGTTTTGCTCTTGCTCTCGGTTTATGCCGTTTACGTTTTCATCGAGCGCACTTTTGCCCTCAACAGAGCTCTTCGCGAGGACAAGACTTTCATGGGTAAGATCAAGGATTATATTCATAGCGGCAATGTCGATTCTGCACGCGCATTGTGTCAGGCGACAGACACTCCTGTGTCGCGAATGATTGAAAAAGGTATATCTCGCATCGGTCGTCCGCTCGGCGATATTCAGACGACTGTCGAAAATGTCGGCAACATTGAAGTTTCACGACTTGAGAAAGGTCTTGCTGGTCTGGCATCGGTTTCGGGCGGTGCGCCAATGATTGGTTTCTTCGGAACCGTTACTGGTATGATTCAGGCATTCTTCGAGATGGCCAATGCTGGCAATAACATCGAAGTGAGCACACTCGCAGGCGGTATCTATACAGCCCTTGTGACAACAGTCGGCGGTCTTGCTGTCGGTATTGTTGCATACTTCGCATACAACAATCTCGTCGCACGTGTTGACAAGGTTGTGCTGATTCTCGAAGCTCGCACAATGGAATTTATGGACCTGCTCAATGAGCCAGGTGAATAACCGAAAATCAGACGATTATGGCTCTCAAAAGAAGCAATAAACTCAGTGCGGCATTTAGCATGTCGTCGATGACGGATATCATCTTCCTTCTGCTCATCTTCTTCATGCTTACTTCGACGCTCGTGCATCCGAATGCGCTGAAGCTGCTCTTGCCGCAAAGTGCCAACCAGACATCTGCCAAGCCTCAGACATCGGTTTCAATCACCAAGGACTTGCGCTATTATGTCGAGACAAAGCGCGTCTCGTTCGACGAACTCGAACCTACGCTCTATGCAAAGCTTGGCGAAAATTCTGATATGTATATAGCTCTTCATGTTGATGAATCTGTTCCAATGAAAGAGGTCGTCAAGGTCATGAATATTGCTAAAAAGAATAAATATAAGCTCATCTTGGCAACACGCGCCAAATAATGTTTGCTTATGGACAGACAAAACGAAAAGAAATATAGCACTCGTGGCATCATAGGCACAATCATTGCGCATTTGCTGCTTCTGCTGTTCCTCTACGTCTCGGTCATGAGCACAACACCTCCGGAAGAAGAGGCTTTGTTGATTGACTATAGTGGAGGTGGCAGCTCTTCCGGTTCGGCAGGGTCATCATTGCCTCAGCCTGCCGAGAGTCAGCCAGTGGAGCAGCCTCAGCCTTCGCAACCGGCCCCAGCACCAAGTACACCTTCAGTCGCAAAAGCTGATGGTCAGACAACTGATACTCAGGATTTTGAAGAGGCTGCAGCATTGCGTGAAGCAAAGAAAAAGGCCGATGCAGAAGCTGCTGCAAAGCGTGCTGCTGAAGATGCAGCCAAAGCAGAAGCCAAGGCTAAGGCTGAAGCGGAAGCTGCCGCAAAACGTGCTGCTGAACTCGCCGCTGCTGCCGAGGCAAAAGCAAAAGCTGAAGCAGAAGCGGCCGCTCGCGCAAAAGCCGAGGCCGAAGCAAAAGCCAAGGCTGAACAGGCAGCGAAAGCTGCTGCTGCGAGAAGTGCGCTCACAAAAGGTTTCGCTGGTAGCGGAACGGGCACGGAACAGGCTGGCAACGGCAGCGGAAGTGGTCAGGGTAATCTGACGGGCAATGGCAGTGGAACCGGAACGGGCGGCAGTGGAACAGGCACTGGCGGCGCAACCGGTGGCGGCGGAACATTCTCGCTCGCAGGCCGTTCGCTTGTCGGCAATTTGCCGAAGCCGAGCTATCGTGTCCAAGAACAGGGCACCGTTGTTGTCAGCATTGAAGTGAATAAAAATGGTGATGTGCTTGCGGCTACAGTTCAGTCGAAAGGCACCACGGTTCAGAATAAATCACTATGGGCAGAAGCCGTTGCGGCTGCAAAAAAGGCTAAGTTTAGCGTTAATGCAAATGCATCTGCTTCGTCAATTCAGACGGGAACAATAACTTATCGATTCCGATTAGAGTAAGTAAAGAATATGGTTGGCCAATACGTCTTGAGAAGCGACATAGCTCCGTTCAATGTCCTCACCGAGGAAGAGTTCGAAACGTTGCAGAAGAATCATACGATTACGACTTATTCTCGCAATAAAGTCATATATCGCGAAGGTGATTCTGCAGATGCTGTGCAGCTGCTTCTCAGCGGAAAGGTGAAGGTCTATAAGGAGGGAATCGGTCAGAAAGAACAGATCGTAAAGCTCGCAAAGACCAACGACTTCCTCGGCTATCGTGCAGTCATGGCCAATGAAACTCATTCGGCAACCGCCGAGACGCTCGAAGATAGCGTCATTGCGAATATCCCGAAAGAGATAATCTTCTCGACGTTGCAAACCAACTTTAAGTTGGCACAATTCATAATCAAATCGCTCGCTGTTGAACTTAGCTTCAGTCGCTATCGCAGTGTGACGCTGGCCCAGAAGCAGATTCGCGGACGTCTGGCTGAAAGCCTGCTCGTCCTGCGCGATAAGTTTGGATACAGCGTAGGTAATGTACTCAATGTAAATCTATCGAGAGAGGATATGGCAAACCTCAGCAACATGACTACCTCAAATGCCATTCGCACGCTCTCACAATTCGTCAGCGAAAACATCATCAATGTGCGCGGACGTGAAATAACCATTATCAACGAGCCGGCACTCGAACGTATTTCGATGCTTGGATGACGCCTTTCGGCATGCTTATTGCATATCGAAAAGGTCGATAATTTTTTGTTATACAACGATTCATGCACGTGAAACTGCGCTTTGCAATATTCATATTGCTTGCACTTGCATCGACTGCAATTCATGCACAACTCTGGCGGACGCATCTGCGTCTTGTGCCGGATACGGTCGTATTGACTTGTGAAGAAGATACAGCAGCGTTGTCCCCAGATAGCGTAGAGGTGCTTCGCAAGGTCTATAAGCAGCCGAAATGGCAGCCAGTTCCCGATAGTCTGTTCACTAATATGCAGTCGTTCGACGACTTGATTATCTATCGGCCAAAACCGATGAGAATAAAGTATTATCCGACAGATTATGCCCGTAAAAGGCTGATTGATGCTCTAAACAGCCACGAGACGCTCGGATTTGCAGACCGAATCAAGGTGCAGGAAGTTTCGGAGATTCGTGACAATCTCATGCTAGATTATATCACAAAACATCCGGAAAAGGTCGATTATACATGGCGTCAGGTGCCGGAGCCTTGGCGACAGATCCGTGATCGACGAAAAATCAGAAGAGATAAAAGTGCCGATTTGCGACGAGCTGCCGAGATGATGGAAAAAACGTCAGATTCGCTTCTTGTGGACTATTCTATGCGTCTCCTTCCGACTCCAACTCCATCGCCATGGAAAATTGAAGGAGAAGAAAACATGCAGTTCTCACATCTTCTTCTCGCAAACTGGGCAAAGGGCGGCGAAAGTTCGATGAGTCTCACGAGCGATTTTCGCGTTAAGGCAATATACACGAATAAAAAGCATCAGTGGGAAAATAACGGTACACATAAATTGGGAATAACCTACACGTCAACGCTTGGATGTCGAGTGAGTGACGATGTTCTCGATTTGTCTTCAAAATATGGCTATCAGGCTGTCAATAAATGGTTCTACTCGTTCCAGACGACGTTCAAGACGCAGATGTTCCGCCATTATGCGGGCAATGATGCCAAAAAAGAGAAAATCAAGTCGACAATGCTGTCTCCGGCATATATCCAATTCATCTTTGGTATGGACTACAAGAAGACGGATCTCAGCGTTCTGCTCTCGCCGTATACGGCCATTATTACAATCGTTGCCGATACGGCCGATGTTGATCCGAAGTCGTTCAAAATTCCGGAAGGCAAGCGTTCGAACACCGTCAATGGTCTTTCGATAACAGTCAACTGGAAGAAGAAATTCTCTTCGTTGATAACCTATCAGACAAAGGCTGAAGTCTTTTATGAATATTTTGAGAAGAAGGGACAGAAACGTTTGGATTGGGAAAATATTCTCGAAATACAGATCAACAGGTTCCTCTCGACGCGAAGTATTTTTGAACTCCGATATTTCGACAACGAGAGCGAAAAATTCCAGTTCAAGGAGAATATTTGCATCTCGTTCAAGTATAAATTCTGACGAAAGAATAAAAAAAACAACTTTCTTTATGCCAATGACTAAAGAATTGTGTCTGAATAATTAATTTTGCCATTATATTAGAAACGCAAATAAAATCCATATATATGACAATCAAAAAAATAGCAGCCATTGCAGCAATGCTTTTGCCGTTGAGCGTGGCAGGACAGAATGTGATTGATGTCAAGGGCGATGCTCTGTTTGAATCGGAGAGCTATACACGCGCCCTCATCGAATATATGAAGGCATATACTAAGCGCCCTGATGATACGAAGCTGATGCGTCGCATTGCCGAGACGATACTGAATAGCGAATCGCCACGTGGTGAGGCTATCCCTTTCATTGAAAGATATATGGAGAAAGCACCGGAAGCTGCCGAAGATGTTGAAATCTACTACATGGCGGCTCAGGCTCATTATCATAAGCACGATTTTTCGAAGGCCCGCAAGTATCTTCAGAACTATCAGGCAATGGTCAACAGCGAAGCGGATAATAAGAAGGCCGAGACTCTTAATCGCTGGATTAACAATGCTCAGGCTGCAATGAAAGATACGTTGAACTATATGCTTGTCAATTTGGGCGAGATGGTCAATACTTCATATCATGAAATAAATCCATATATCCTCTCTGATGAGACGACTTTGATCTTTGCAGCTGATGATAAATATAATTCGGCTGCAATGATGAACTATTTCAATGTTAAGTTCAGCGAGAACAAGGATCTTGGATGGACAAAATGTAAGACTGTCACAGGTATGGTCAATACTCTCTATGACGAGTATTCGTGCGGACTTGGTGGCGGACATGTGTTCTTCAACTCTAACCGTGATGTGCAGTTCGGCGTCTATGATTCACGCTATATAAACAATGGCCGCATGGGTGATGGATATAAGATCGGCGCTCCTGTCGATATGAAAGGCGATGAGGTTGCCGCAACGATGAGCCTCAATGGTGATACGATAATCTATTCGGGTACATGCGAAAATGGAAAACTCGACCTCTTCTACAGCATCAAGCGCAACGACGTATGGCAGACTCCACGTCCGCTGCCTGGCAGAATCAATGTCGAGGATTGCGACGAAAACTATCCGATGTTGACAGCCGACGGCAAGCGACTCTATTTCTCATCTGACCGGTCTTCGTCGATGGGTGGCATGGACCTCTATTATTCCGACTTCAACGCAAAAACAGGTGAGTGGGGCGAACCTGTTCATTTGAAATATCCAATCAACGATACGTATGACAACCTTACGGTCTCATTTAGCCGCAATGGCCGTTATGCATACATTTCGTCGATTCGTGAAGGCGGCTTCGGCGGTCGTGATATCTACGCGCTTGTATATGACAAGATTATGCCTTACACGGCTCTCATAAAGTGCAATGTCAGCATCAATATGAAGCCAAAACCGATTCCGTTGACAGAGATGCCTCTGATTGAAGTTGTAGACGAGAATGGCGAGACGGTAGCAGCTCTCAAAATGAAACTCGCGTCATCGACATTCATCATGGCTCTTGATCCTGGTAAATACACGCTTACGATTGATTCTGACGAAGCAAAACCTTATAAGGAGAGCCTGGTCGTTGCTGAGAAATATTATGATCAGCAGACACCTATTGAAAAGACAATAATGCTTCAACCAAAATAGCCGAAACTATGGAACTGAAACTGACGCGACCTATTGTTTTCTTCGATCTCGAAACGACTGGAACAAATCCGTCGAAAGACAAGATTGTCGAAATATCCATACTTAAGATTTATCCGGATTCTCACGAAGAAGTTTCAACATTCCGCATTAATCCTGGAATGCATATCCCGGAGCAGTCAACTCTCGTCCACAAAATCACAGACGAGGACGTCAAGGATAAGCCAAAGTTCCGCGATATTGCGCCGACGTTGATGAAAATCCTTGAAGGATGCGATATCGGTGGCTATAACTCTAATAAATTCGACATTCCGCTTCTTGCAGAAGAATTCTACAATGCAGGTTGCGAAATCGATTTTCGCAGACATCATTTTGTTGATGTGCAAAACATTTTCTACAAGAAGGAACAGCGCACGCTCGTCGCTGCATATAAGTTTTATTGCGACAAGGACCTTGAAGGCGCACATGCCGCAGAAGCCGACATCCGTGCTACATACGAGGTTTTGAAAGCTCAGCTCGATCGCTATCCTGATTTGCAGAACGACATAGCTTTTCTTTCGGAATATACAACGATGAAAAAGACCGCAGATTATGCCGGCCGTATCGGATATAATGATAAAGGCGAGGAGGTCTTTAATTTCGGAAAGCATATCGGCAAACGTGTTGTTGATGTCTTTGCGCAGGATCCAAGCTATTACGATTGGATGATGAAAGGTGATTTCCCGCAAGACACAAAGCATGTGCTGATGCAGCTTAAGGTTAAGTCGTATAAATGATAACGTGTTGATGCAATGAAAATTATATGCATTGGAATGAATTATGCCAAGCATGTTGATGAGTTGCATGGCATGGATTTTCAGAGACCGGATGAGCCTGTGATTTTTCTGAAGCCAGATTCGTCAATCCTGCGAGTAAATACGCCTTTCTATATTCCTGATTTTGCAGACGAATTCCATTACGAAACTGAAATTGTCGTTAAGATAAATCGTTTGGGTCGAGCTATCGACAGAAAGTTTGCGCATAGGTATTATAGTGAAGTCGGCATTGGCATTGATTTTACGGCGCGTGATCTTCAGCGTAAACTGATGTCGAAGGGACTTCCTTGGGAGTTATCAAAAGGCTTTGACCAGTCAGCTGCAATTTCCGAATTTATTCCTCTTACGGAAGCTGGCGGTGATATTCAAAACATTGATTTCCACCTTGATATTGATGGAGAGACACGCCAGCACGGTAATACGCGCGATATGCTTTTCAAGGTTGATGAGATAATTGCGTATGTATCGCAGTTCTTCACTTTGAAAATGGGCGACCTCATATACACAGGAACGCCGGAAGGTGTTGGAAAAGTGTGTGAAGGACAGCGTCTGCAAGCCTATATCGGCGATCGCCAAATGATGGATTTTCTTATTAAGTAAGCGTAATAAACCATTTTGAATAAGCCCGTCCGACATATTTTGATCGCAGTTTGCGCTGCGATTGTTGCTTTCCTTATTCACCTTGTAATATGTCGCCCGACGACGGCTGAACAAGACGATTTGAAGTCTCATGTCGAGACGATTATGCATCAGCATAGGATGCAGATAGAGGCGAATATCAACTTTATTACCGATTCAATTTCTGCAGCGGCAGATACGTTTGAACTTCTCAATCGCTTGGTTGCTTCGGACGATTATTCGTATTATATATTTCTAAATCAGGAACTTGTTGCATGGCAGAACCCGCAGCTTCCAATTCAGGATTTGCAGAAACGTATGCTGCGTCGAAAAATGCTGCATACAGATAATGGTTGGTATTACATTCATCACCATCTGGTTGATAATCTTGGTGTCTATGCGCTTTTTCGTGTCAGCAGCAGTTACGCGGTAGAGAATAATTATCTTCGTTCTGAATATGATGCGTCGCTTGAGCTTGATCCGCGATGCAAAATTGACATCAATCCATCGGGCGATGGAATCAGAATTAATGATGTCGATGGTGCGTATCTTTTTACGATACGCGATAACGGCATCAAGAAAATGTCTCTGACGCTGTTTGTTGCTGATGCCATCGCGATGATAATATGGATTGTTGCAGCGCTTGTTGCAGCGTATCTTATTGCCGTACACATCGGTCGGACATATCGCGATAATCGTGCTTTGGCCGCGATGGCGTTGATGCTTTTGGGCGTATATGCGTGGTTCGTCTCGTCGTCGGTTTCTCCTCGCATGGCCGAAAGTTTCTTTTTCTCGCCTCAGGTGTTTGCCTTCGATTGGTGGATGCCGTCACTTGCATCGTTGTTTGTTTTTTCGGCAATGGCTTTTGCATTGTCGCAATGCGTGTTGCGAATGTCCGAATTCTCGCTAAGGCCGATTTTCTCAAAGTTGGACAGATGGCCAAAGATGCGATTCGCCGCGATGCTCGCCTTGCTTTTTGCTATATATTCGGTGGTCAATGTCGCCATCAGCATCATGGTTTACAACTCGACAGACTTCGCTGTTTATGTGGGCGAACTGGACGTTTCCGCTCCAACGCTTGTCAAGCTGGCAATTATTACCATGCTGATGGTAGCTTTTGCGACAATGCTCGAAAAGGTTTATGCAGAGATGGCCTTTAAAGTCGGATGGACCGAGTTTTTCCTTACGATGCTTGGCTTGTGCGCAGTAGTTGTCATCCCGACAATCATAATCATGGACGACGTGTATGGCTTCGTGTTCATTTTGGGCTTTGTCGCGATGAATAGCGTATATTTCCTGTTCAAGAAATCATACGACGAGCCGACGCCGGGCATTCGTTACAGCCATTATATCTGGTTTATGTTTGTCGTCGCATTTTTCGTGATGGCCCGATTGACAACGCTGAACCATGATAAAGAGCAACAGAACAGAGAATTGCTCGTCGGAAACTTGTCGTTCAGTCTTGTGCGAGAGGATGATCCTGTGGCAGAGACGCTGCTCTCGTCAATTGAGCACACGATTGCGGCTGACACGATTGTGCAGACGTTCTTCGAATCAGACGGACATGCCGCCGATGGTGAATATATAAACCTTTATGGATATATCCGTAGCCGTTATTTTGATGGTTATTTTTCTCGCTATGATCTGCAGGTAGTGCCGTGTCGTGGCGATGACAGCTATATCCAAATGACGATGACCGGCGAGGAATTTAACTGCTATGAATATTTCCAGAATATGGTCGATATGTTCGGTCAGCGAATTGTCCCAAAGTCGAATTTCTATTTGCTCAACTATAATGATGGCCGGGCATCGTATTTCGGACAGTTCAGATATTATAACAAGAGCAAAGACTCGTATGACCGACTCTATCTTGAGATAAACCAGAAATTGCAGATGGTCGAAAACGGATATCCTGATTTGTTGACTAACAGTCGCGATCGCATTGATACAAGACAGATGAAAGGATATTCGTACGCTAAATACTATGATGGTAAGCTTCAGATACAGTATGGTGGCTATGGCTATCCGCGACATGATAGTTGGATCGGCGCTGTGCCGACGGGCGATAAAAACAGTATCGAGGCAGAAGGCCTTTCGCATCTTGCTTTTGCAGCAACACAGAATCAGACTGTGGTCCTTAGCTATCCAACGATGACGATCAGCCAATATATGGCCGACTATTCATATCTTTTCCTCGCAATGCTGCTCATTTCATCAATAATGCTCTACGTTATTGGACGCCGATGGAGCTTGTTGAATGAAAACCGGACAATCAGCGAACGCATTCAGGCTACGTTTATCTTCTTTGTGATGCTTTTGCTTGTGGTCATATCTATTTTGACGACGATTGAAACTGTCAGGAACTACGAACGTCAGAGCAACAACCACATGCTCCAGACGTTGGCAAGCATCAAAAACTCCGTTGTCAACGAATTGACAGACAGTGATGAAGCGCTCGTCAACAGCCTAACTGCCGATAATGTCCTTCAGAGAGCAACGCGCACACTCATAGCCGATGCTCATCTCTATTCTCCCAATGGAATGTTGATTGGAACATCGCGACGCGAACTTTTTGACAATGGCATTGCTTCGCCGCTCATCAACAGCATGGCGCTGCAGAGTCTGAGACAAACAGGTGGCGACGACGTTTTCGAAAGTGAGCACATTGGCAACATGGAATATTATGCCGCATATTCACCTATCGTAATCGACGATAAAGTCGAGGCATATCTTGCTGTGCCATATTTCCACGATGAAATTGGAATGCGTACGCAGATTTTATCCACGATTATGCCAATCAGTAATGCATACATGATTGTCATTCTACTTGCCGTTCTCTTTTCGTATTTTCTCGCTGCAGGCATTACGAAACCGCTTTTGGCCATTAGTAACAGCCTCCGTCGTGTGGATTTGCAACACAAAAACGACAAGATCGCATATACTGGTTCTGACGAAATAGGCGTTCTCGTCAACGAATATAACCGCATGATTGACGAGCTCGAACATAGCGCCGAAAAACTGGCTGCAAGCGAGCGCGAAATGACGTGGCGCGAGATGGCACGACAGATTGCTCATGAAATCAAAAACCCGCTCACGCCGATGAAGCTCAACGTGCAGTTCATGATGAAGACATGGGACAAGTTGTCTGAAAGTGGCGAACTCGACAATGCCGGCGAACAAACCGAACGCTTTGATGCCTTTGTCCGCAAAACGTCGCAGTCGCTCGTTGAACAGATTGACCAACTGGCTTTCGTGGCATCAGAATTCTCGAACGTTGCAAAAATGAAGCAAGGAGAAATCACGAAAGTTGATGTCGCTGAGCGATTGAGCCGAACAGTATTGCTCTACAGCAACAGCGAAAATGCTTCCGTGACGCTTGAGACCACTGTTGAACATGCATACGCAATGGCGAATGCAGAACAAATGACATCTGTGTTTAATAATCTGATTAAGAATGCACTGCAGAGTGTTGCACCTGAAAAGGAGGCTGTCATAAAATGTTCGCTCCGTCTTGATGGCGACAACATCGAGATTGCCGTAGCAGACAATGGACGTGGCATTGCTCCGGAAGTTCAAGACAAGATTTTCCGCCCGAATTTTACGACAAAATCAACCGGTATGGGCCTCGGCCTAGCAATCGTGAAGACCATAATCGTCAACGCCCAAGGCGAAATATGGTTTGAGACGGAATTGGAAAAAGGTACAACATTCCACGTCCGTCTTCCAAAAGTATAGGATTCCGTCTTCGCGTCTATTACCGCTTCTGTTATTACTTTTGCTTTACAAATCTTTAACAGCATTTCGTAAAAAACAACATATTTGCACTCCGAGAACAACTAACTTTGCACCTCAGATTAATATTTAGAATCAACAATGGTTAAAAATCTTCTCGAAGGAAAACGTGGTATCATTTTCGGTGCACTCAACGACAAGTCGATTGCATGGAAGGTGGCAGAAATAGCAAAAGAGCAGGGAGCAACTTTTACCCTCTCAAATACTGAGGTGGCATGTCGTATGGGCGAAGTTATCGAATTGAGCAAGAGATGTAATGCGGAACTCATTCCTGCCGACGCAACAAATGTTGATGACCTCAAAATCGTCTTTGAGAAATCTCAGGAGATTTTGGGCGGAAAAATCGATTTCGTTTTGCATTCGATCGGTATGTCACTCAATGTTCGCAAGAAACGTCCATATCACGATCTTGACTACGGATTCCTCAACAAGACACTTGATATTTCAGCTATATCGTTCCACAAAATGCTCCAGGTTGCTTACCAGATGGATGCAATAAATGAATGGGGTTCGGTTGTCGCGCTTTCATACATTGCGGGTCAGCGCACATTCTGTGATTACAACGATATGGCAGATGCAAAGGCTCTCCTCGAATCAATTGCCCGTTCGTTCGGCTATATCTTTGGCCGTGAACGTCATGTCCGCGTCAATACGATTTCTCAGTCGCCTACGATGACAACTGCAGGCAGTGGCATAAAAGGTTTTGAAGGACTTCTCGATTTCTCTGATCGTCAGTCTCCACTTGGCAATGCACTTGCCGAAGATTGTGCAAATTTCTGCTGCGCAATGTTCTCCGACCTTACAAAGAAAATCACAATGCAGAACCTCTATCACGATGGCGGTTTTTCAAGCATCGGCATGAGCGAACGTGCTATGAATCAGTACAATCTTAGCTTCCAGCATATTCACGTCGATCCTAAGGGCCGACAGGAATAAAAACATTAATACAGCACACAATGCATAAATCAGGATTCGTAAATATTGTTGGCAATCCAAATGTCGGCAAGTCGACACTTTCGAATTTGCTTATCGGTGAGCGTCTGTCGATTATCACATCGAAAGCACAGACAACGCGTCATCGCATCTTTGGCATCGTTAATGGCTCATATAATGATGGCGTGCAGGATGTCGATTACCAGATCGTGTTTTCCGACACTCCAGGTGTCTTGAAGCCGAACTATAAGCTTCAGGAATCGATGCTCAACTATTCGCGAAGCGCTTTGCAGGATGCAGATGTGTTGCTCTATGTGACCGATACTGTTGAGACTCCAGACAAACATAGCGATTTCCTTGCTGAAGTCGAAAAGCTTTCTTGCCCGATAATCGTCATTATCAACAAGATCGACCTTATTGATCAGAAGCAGCTCGAGGAAAAGGTAAACTATTGGCACGAACAGATTCCTAATGCCGAAATTGTTCCTGTCAGCGCGCTTCACTCTTTCAATACTTCGAACATCATACGCCACATCGCAGAGATGCTCCCTGAGTCGGATCCATACTACGATAAGGATCAGCTGACAGATAAGCCGACACGTTTCTTTGTCAATGAAATCATCCGTGAGAAGATTCTTCTTTATTATAAGAAGGAGATTCCTTATTCGGTTGAGGTCGAAGTTGAAGAGTTCGTCGAATCTGATGACAACGTGAATATACGTGCCGTAATTCATGTCGCTCGCGACTCGCAAAAAGGCATCATTATCGGTCACCAGGGCGTTGCTATTAAAAAGCTTGGCACATTAGCTCGTCGAGATATCGAGAAATTCCTCGATAAAAAAGTTTTCCTTCAGCTTTATGTGAAGGTGACAAAAGACTGGCGCGATAAAGATGCGATGCTGAAACAGTTTGGCTACGATGTGAAATAGAAGACAAAACGATTCGTAACGGAAATATGCAGAGGTGTGGTTATCAAGACTATGCCTCTGTTTTTGTTAGTGTGATATTCAACATTGTTCTCTCTCATAATAGTTCAAATGTTGACTTTGCAGAAATATTTTTTGTAAAAACACTTGCTTGTTCGAAAAAAACTATCTAACTTTGCAACCGCAAACGAGACGGGTAAGTCCTGTACGACCAGCTCCTTTCAAACCCTCCAGGGCTTGACCGCAGCAAAGGTAGAAGGTTGAGCGGTGCGATGCAGTTTGCTTACCCACCTGCCTCTGTAGCTCAGTTGGCCAGAGCAGCTGATTTGTAATCAGCTGGTCGGCGGTTCGAATCCGTCCAGAGGCTCTAAAGTGACGAACTTTGAAAATATTGGTTTTGGGTGAATACCAGAGTGGCCAAATGGGGCAGACTGTAAATCTGCTGGCTTACGCCTTCGGTGGTTCGAATCCATCTTCACCCACTTCTATTGCCTGTGTAGCTCAGTTGGCCAGAGCAGCTGATTTGTAATCAGCTGGTCGGCGGTTCGAATCCGTCCACAGGCTCTTTTTTTTATTTTGCGGAAATAGCTCAATTGGTAGAGTGTCAGCCCTCCAAGCTGAATGTTGCGGGTTCGAGTCCCGTTTTCCGCTCTACAATCACATATTGCGAATGGCTCTAGGGTCATTCGCTTTTTTTTGTTGCATCAGCTCGTGAAAAAACAAAAAGCAGAACCCGTGTGAGTCCTGCCTTCTGTTGATTTGTGATTGTTGCTTATTTCTTGATCAGACGTGCAATGAAGATGACGATGACTGCACCGAGCACTCCTGAAAGAATTCCGCCAATTGTTGATCCTCCGATTTCGCTGACAAACGGAATGAAGCTACCGAGCCAACCGCCAACGATACCGAGGAGAATGTTCACCCACCAAGCGTAGCTGCTTTTCATGATGATGCCTGCGAGCCAACCGATGAGTGCGCAGACAAGTAATGAGATAATCAAATCCATAGCTGTAATTTTTTAGTATTTGTATCTCTGTCTACGAGGTTTTCCCTCTCTTAGTTGTGTGTTTTCGCTCTTTTTTGCTTTTGAATTGCCGAAAAAATCAGTAAACTCGCGTGGAATGTTCGATGTAAACTCGAGTATTTCTCCAGTTCTTGGGTGTTCAAATTCAATCTGTTGGGCGTGGAGAGCAAGGCGGCCGATCGGGTCTGTGATGGCACCGTATTTTCCGTCGCCTGCAATTGGATGCCCAATATGTTTCATGTGGACTCGGATTTGATTCTTTCGTCCTGTCTCAAGTTCAAACTGCATCAGTGAATAAGGGACGCCTCCGATGATTTTCGTCTCAAGAACCTTGTAGTGCGTAATCGCGCGTTTGCCTTCACCCTCTTTCGAGATGAACATGGTCATTGTCCTATCGTTCTCTTCAATCCAAGTGTCGATGGTGTCTTCTTCTTTTGCTGGGCGACCTTCGATGATGGCAATGTATCGGCGGCTATGGACGATTTCGTTCCAGTTGCTGCGCATTTCCATCTGTGTCTCTTCGTCCTTTGCAAAAAGAAGTATGCCGGATGTGTCCCTGTCAATTCTGTGAACGACATAAACGCGATCTCCCTCTTTCTTGAACAGCATATATGCGTCGAGATATGTCTGTGCGCTTTCTACAGGCTCGGCAGCATTGACAACGGTGAGCAGTCCTGTCTCTTTTTTCACCACCAGAATCCAGCGGTCTTCCCAGGCAATTCGAAGTCCGTTCGGCATTCTGAATTCAGGTTCTGGCCGTTTGCCGATAAAGACGCTTTCGCCGGCACGAACCATGTCTGTTAGTTTTTTGAGGGTTGTCTGTCTCCATTTACCCTTTTCGTCTCGTCGTCCGGTTATTATGGCCCCGTTCTGCAGCAGTTGTTTTATGGATGTCCGGCTTTTGCCTTGCATCGCGTGTGCAAGGAATTGCTCGATTGTCTCGTCTTGCTTGGCGGTAAATGAGGCGCCAGGAGTTCTCTTTTTTGTTTTGTTGTCGATGTTCATGTCTGCAATAATGCTGTAAATGCGCCGCAAGATAGTATTTTTTTGCGTTGCAACAATGGCTAAAAGGGTCCATGAACGTGGCGAATCGTATGCTATTTGTTGAGATAAATCGAACTTTTGTTGAAATGTTTGCGGTATGTCGTAGGTATTTTGTTACTTTGCAACTTGAAAAAATGGCGCGGTACGAACGATGCCGTTGCGCCTTTTAGCATTAAGAAGAATGAACAACAGATTAAAGCTACTCATATTCTCGATAACAGCACTGCTTTGCGCAAGTGTTGCGTCGTGTAATAATGATGAATTGCTGATAGACGAAACTTTTGTAAAATCAGGCAGTTATGCCGAATGTAAAAATACGATTCCAATCGAATTGAGCACCTTTAGACTCGATTCCGTGCTGACAACAAACCAGAATCTGATATGGTTGGGACGTCATAGAAAGCCTGTGATTGGTGACGTGTGTTCAGAGTCGTTCATGCGTGTCACAGAACCTTCGTATTACGATTGGAGCCAACAGGAAAAGTATGACTCTATTACCATCCATCTTTTGCATACGGGTGACTATCAGGGAGATACGATGAAGGTGATGGAGATTGAGGTGCGCCGTATGGCTCAGCCAATCCGTTTTTCCGAGAATGAATATGTGTTCTCGAATTTGAGAACATTCCGTGATTCGACAACCGTCGGATCCTTTCGCTATATTCCTCGCCCGCATTCTCGCCCGCGATTGCGATATAGACTGGACGATACGTTTGGCCGTGAAATATGGAATTTCATAAAAGATCACAATCATTCTGCCGCAGGTGTTCGAGAAAAGGATTATGAATATTTCTTGGGTGGCATTAAGTTGATGTGTAGTGATGCGAATAATCTGATGGCCTTCCGTGCCGACTCGTTTAAGATTGTGCTTCATACTCATGTGCCGTTGATGCATAGCAGTAAACGTCAGCGAGTTATAACGGTTGCGCGAGATATGGTGACATCTCCGTTTCCTGCTTTGCAGTTCAACAGAATCTGGACCGAGAATATGGATTTGCCTTATGATAGACTCAAGACGCGTTATCTTAACGTAAATGAGAAAGAAGGTGGCAATCATGCCGTGATGTTTGAAGGCCTGGGATATTATACTCGAATTAATTTCCCGTCGCTATACGAGCTGATGAGTCAGTCTAATTACTCACACGTTGTTAAGGCTAAGTTGAGGCTCTATCCGGAGCGAGGAAGTTATGACAAATGGAATTTCCCAAAAACATTCTTCTTGTCTGTGGTGAACAAGGGTAATGTGGTCCTCCGCAATGTTACTACAAGTGATTTTAAACCTGTTTTGGCAACGCTTCATTATGATAATTATGACGAATATAATGTCTATTATGAGGCAGATTTGACGTATTACATTAATCAGGTTTTGACTTCTGGTAGTATTGATGAAAATGAAGGACTAGTTCTTACTTGGAATCCTTCTATGTTGCCAACTGATTATAACTTCATGGTTTTCAATGGAAACAGCAAGCCGAAGTACTATTCTTATCTTGAAATCTACTCTTATTATTATGACAAGGTCGATCGTTAGGATACTCAGCATATTTATCATGTTGGCAAGCATGTCTGTTGCCAACGCACAGAATAGCGTTTCTTCGCCATATTCTATGTATGGCATTGGTATGCTCAACCATCGCGAAAATGTTGCAGCAGCAGGTTTGGGACATGCAGGCATTGCTCTTGCACCAAGCGAGTGGGTTAATATTTCGAATCCTGCGGGTATTGCGGGTCTGGATAGTCTCTCGTTCTATTTCAATGTTCAGATGAAATGGTATAAGGCTAAAGCATATACGATGTATGAGAGACAGACTGTTTACAAGGGAAATATTGATGCTCTTATGATGGGCTTCCGTGGAACAAAATGGTGGTCGATGGCATTTGGTTATGTTCCGTATTCTTCTGTAGGTTATAACCTTTGGGAACAGCGGTCTGTGTACGGTTCTGATGCAATGTATACATTGAAACATAGTGGCTCAGGTGGTTTGCAGCAGGCTTTCTTGACAAATGCTGTAACTTTCTTTAACCATTTGTCTTTAGGTATAAATTGTGGTGTTGTATGGGGCACTTTTGAGAGAAAAGAATCTGCTATTTTTTCGGATGAACTTAAGGGCGAAAATGTCTATAATTCAAAGAAATACACTTGTAATAATCTGTTTTGTGAGTTTGGCCTGCAGTTCGATTTCAATATTGGAAAGTACAATAACTTCCGTTTTGGCGCAACATATAACAGATATCGAAAGATGAGATCTTCATATCGACAGATTGTATCGAACGATATTTCGGCTGAACTTTTCTTGGATAATAAGATTCCGCCATTGGATGAGTTTGCAATACCGGAAACGTTTGGTGGTGGTTTTGCATACACTCGAAAGAAGTTTACTGCAACGGCAGATTTCAAGTATGCAAAATGGAGCGATGTCAAGAACGTGAAGTATGGCGAGCCAGCGTCCAGCTACAAGGATACGAAATCGATCGGTGGCGGTGTTGAGTTTGCTCCAGGTGAGCCGACAAGCCCATTTTATAAGCGAATGCGCTATAGAGCGGGCTATCATCATACGACTGATTATGTGGGCGTTCATAATGTCTATCAAGATCGAAATAGTGTCACACTTGGTTTGACAGTTCCACTGGGCAGATCTCGAAATTCTGTTTCGGTTGCCTATGAATACCAGGATCATGGAACGCTTGACTATGGTCTTGTTAAGGAGGAATTCCACAATTTCAAATTTGCACTTCAGATACGTGAAATCTGGTTCATGAAGTCGAAGTTTGAATAGTTCGATGTCATTTCCGGATTTGTCTTCGTTTGGGTTGCCTGCGGCAGAGGTCGTCGGGCAGCTGAGGAATTCTGTGCAGTGCAATGACGCTGCGATTGTTGTTGCGCCACCAGGTGCCGGCAAAAGTACGCTTCTGCCGTTGGCGCTTCTTGATGATATTCCCCAAGATAAAAAGATATTAATGCTTGAGCCTCGCCGTATTGCTGCACGGCAGGTTGCCTGTCGCATGGCTGATATGCTCAATGAGGATGTCGGGCAGACGGTCGGATATCGGGTGCGTTTCGAGAATAGAGTTTCGGCAAAAACTCGCATTGAAGTTCTTACGGAGGGCATTCTTGTGCGAATGTTGCAGGACGACAACGAACTGAACGATGTCGCGATGGTGATATTTGACGAGTTTCACGAGCGTTCGTTGTTTGCCGATACATCATTGGCTCTTTGTCGCGATTGTCAGCAAGTGCTCCGTCCCGATCTTAAGATAGTTGTCATGTCGGCAACTATTGATGCATCAGATTTTGCAAAAAAACTCGATGCTCCGATAATCGAGAGCAAGGGTCGCATGTTTGATGTCGAGACATGCTATGTAGGCGATTGTGATGTGTTGACGATTGCTTCACAGATGGTTGAGACAATTCGTATGGTTCATGCTAAACATGAAGGCGATATATTGGCGTTTCTTCCTGGCGAAGCTGAAATTCGCCAGTGTGCGGAGCGTCTCGAAAATACTCTTGGCGCGACACGAGTGTTCCCGTTATATGGCATGTTGCCTATGTCTCAGCAGCAAGAGGCTATACGCTATGTTGAAGGCCGGCGTAAGGTGGTTCTCGCGACGTCGATCGCAGAGACTTCGTTGACCATCGAAGGCGTTAGAATTGTTGTTGATTCGGGCTATTGCAAGGTTATGAAATATGACCCGAATACGGGTCTGTCGCGGTTGGAGACCGAGCAAATAACGTTGGATATGGCCAATCAGCGTCGAGGCCGAGCAGGTCGTTTGTCGTCGGGTTTTTGTTACCGCATGTGGACACCTGGCACGGAGATGCGGATGAAAGCACATCGTTCGCCAGAAATCGAGCAGGCCGATTTGTCGCAGCTTGTACTGGATTTGGCGTTGTGGGGAGAGACAAATCCTGAAAATCTGTTGTGGCTCACGCCTCCGCCTCCGGCGAGCGTTTTGCGTGCAAAGGAGTTGCTTTTTATGTTGGACGCCATTGATGCTCAAGGACGTATCACGTCACATGGACGCCGGCTTGGCCGAATCCCTTGTCATCCGCGTCTGGCACAGATGCTTTTAGCGGCCAAAACGCCAGAAGATAAGTCTTTGGCGGCTGATGTAGCTGCACTCTTGGAGGAGCGTGATCCGTTACCTCGTGAAACGGGAATAGATATTAATCTTCGCATCGAGGCATTGCGTCGTAACAGACGTGAAAAACGTCTGGGCCGACCGTATGATCGTATTGAGAGGATTTCGTCGATATATAGGCAAATTGTTGGTGCACAAGGAGATGATGGTCCCGTGGATTGCTACGCGACAGGAATGCTTGTCGCTGCTGCGTATCCGGAACGCATTGCATCCTCACATGTCGGAAACAATGCCGTGTTCCGTCTTTCGAATGGTTGCCTGGCTATGACAAGTCATACAGACCAGCTCGCAAACGAATCGTGGCTGGCGATTGCCAATATGGATGCCCGTGATGGTAAAGGTAAGATATTTCTGGCCTCGCCGCTGAACCCTACAGACTTGCAACAGTATATAGTTGAGCGCGACGTCGTCATGTGGGATTCTCGAAAGGGTGGTGTCGTTGCGAATCACGAGATGCGAATAGGAAGACTGACGCTCTCGTCCAAGCCTCTTGCAAATGTCTCTCGTGAAGATATTGATGCCGCCATAATCGCGGCTATACCCAAAGAAGGATTGTCCATGTTTGATTGGAATGAGGACGTTGAACAACTGCAGAATCGAATATCATCATTGGCGGTTTGGGACACAAATCATCAATGGCCAGATGTCTCAACAGAGACGCTTATGAATAGTCCAGAGTCATGGGTTTCGCCATATCTCGTAAAGTCAATGACTATTGCTGATTTAAAGAAAATTGATGTTTCCGAAGCTGTAAAATCGATGCTTGACTATCCGCTTCAACTCGCGCTCGATCAATTGGCTCCGCTGCGCGTCGATGTGCCAAGCGGTTCGTCTATAAAACTTCGTTATATGCCTAATGGTGCTCCGCCAGTGCTTGCCGTGCGACTTCAGGAATGTTTTGGGCTTGCAGAAACTCCAACTGTCTGCAATGGAACTCAGCGCGTTATGATGCACCTTCTTTCGCCAGGATTTAAGCCGGTACAGATAACTCAGGATTTGTCTAGTTTCTGGAATAATGCCTATTTTGAGGTCAAAAAAGAGTTGCGCCAACGCTATCCAAAACATTCGTGGCCGGATAATCCTTGGGAAGAACCGGCAATACGAGGTGTCAAGAGAAAGACGAAATAATTCCGTTCGTTGAAGAAAATTGACTTTTTTACTTTTCGGTAAAATATGTTTTTGATGTGATTGTGTGAGTGACTGTCAGTGCGTATTCTGTTGTGTGTTAAGATATTATATATCTAAAACCTGTCGATGATCTTGTGATATTCTCCCTTTTTGCATAAAATTCTTTTTTCCGAATGTTGAAAGTTTTGTTTAAATACCAAAAAAAGCAGTAATTTTGTAGCGTACATTGATAATTAAGAAAAGACACAATAGAATTATGACTAAACGATTTACATTTCCGCTTATAGCATCGTTGGTGTTGCTTTTTGTCGGAGTTACAAGTTGCGAAGATGAAGACAATGTCCATTTGCTTGGTAACTGGAGAAGAAGCTCATTTGACTTTCCTGGTGTGCCTCGCGGTGGTGCTGTGGTTTTCACTATCGATAATGTAGCTTATATCGGAACAGGTGCAAATACAGAAAAGACTGAGGAAAAAGAGCGTTTTAATGATTTTTATTCAGTATCAGTTTCTGAAGACAAGAAGAGTTTGTCTTGGAGTCCAAAGTGGGACCGTACGGCAGAAGGCGTGACTTCTTTGCCAGAAGCAGCGCTCAAGCGCAACGGCGGTGTCGGATTCTCAATCAATGGCAAAGGCTATGTAGGACTCGGTTTTAGCGGTCACCATTTCCTTCGTGATTTCTGGGAGTTTGATCCAAATGGAACACCAGATCCTGATGATTATCCATCGATGGTTGATAGCTTGAAGGGCAAGTTTACAAACACTGGTAGCTGGAAGCGCATTGCGGATTATCCTGGCGACTCATGCCGATATGCAGTTTCATTCGTTATTGACAATGTTGCATATGTCGGTACGGGCGAGGATTATGATAACAACATCTTGAAGGATTTCTATAAGTTCGATGGTAAGACTTGGACTCCTATCGCTTCAATCGGTATCGCTCGATCTCAGGCTACAGCATTCGTAATCACCGATCCAAAGGATGGTCAGAAATACGGTTATGTGTTCGGCGGTAATAATAGTGGTGCTACTGAATTCTTCGAGCGCTACAATCCAAGAACAAATTCATGGGAAACTCTTCGCAAGACTGCAGACAAAGACCGTGGAAACTATGATGATGACTACGTAGGTTTGTCTTCATACGGCGCTGTTTCGTTTGTTCTCGGTGACAAGGCTTATGTTACAACTGGTGGTATTGGCGGCATAGGTAACTATACTTGGGAATATGATCCGGCAGGTGATTACTGGATTCAGAAGACAAGTTTTGAAGGTAAGGAACGTATGTTTGCTGTTTCTTTCGTGATGAGTATGCTTAATGAGAGAACAGGCGAGATGCAGGATATACCATTCGTTACCACAGGATCTACAGTTGCTCCTAATGTGACTGTAAGTGGTGGTAAATTCTTTGTCGATAGCTGGTATTTCAATCCATATCAGGGCTATGACTGGCGCGATTGATATTCTTGAATAAAGAGAAATATAATCCCTCTGCTGGAAACTCTTGCAGGGGGATTTTTCTTAGACTCCAATAGCAAATTTCGCAATGAATCATATTGTTATAATTGCTCTTGTCGTAGTTATTGCAATGCTGATAGTCGGTGGTATATTCATCTATTATCTCCATTCGACTAAATCGCGAAAACGAGAAATAGACCTGATGCATCAAAGCATCGAGTTCGAGATGAAGTTCCTGAAATCGCAGATAAACCCGCATTTCCTTTTCAATGCACTGAACAATATCTACGCTCTCTCGATAATCAAGTCGGAGAAGACTCCAGATATGATTCTGAAGTTGTCGGATATGCTTCGATTCACTCTGTATGAGAGCGAAAACAAGAAGGTGAAAGTGGGACGAGAGATCGATTATATTGTCAATTTTATCGAGTTTCAGAAGATTAAAATGGACAGCGAGCCGAATATCAAAGTTGATATTTCGAATTGCAACAAGGAGTTGATGATAGAGCCGATGTTGCTCATTCCGTTCATCGAGAACAGTTTTAAACATGGCAACATCAATGACACGAAGAAGGGCTGGCTTCAGGTCGAAATAAAGACGCTTGGGCCGATGCTGATTTTCCAGGTCAGCAATTCGCTGCCTTCAATTGCGATTAATAAAGATGTTGTTGGCGGAATTGGTGTCGAGAATGTCCGAAAGCGTTTGGGAATGCTTTATCCCGATCGATACGAACTCAATATTGATACAAGCGATTCATCCTTCCGTGTGTTTATGAAGATTGATACGTTTGTCAACTAAAAAAGGATAGTTATGGCAATAAGATGCATAATCGTCGATGACGAATTTCCTGCAAGAATTTTGTTGAAGGAATTTATCGAGAAAGTCCCGAATCTGGAATTGATCGGAAGTTTCGAATCAGGATTGGCTGCGCTTGAGGTTATCCAAAAAGGTGATGTCGATTTGATGTTTCTTGACATTCAAATGCCCGATATCACAGGTGTGAATTTTGTCAAAATGCTGACAAAGAAACCTCTTGTCGTGTTCACGACAGCCTATTCAGAATATGCCATCGAAAGCTATCAGCTCGATGTCTTGGATTATCTTCTTAAGCCGTTCTCTTTTGACAGATTCATGCAGGCTGTAGGCAAGGCAATGGCGCGTATGCAGCCTCAGACGCAGACTCCTGAGGTTGAAACGAATGCTGCTGCAAATGATTGCATAATGGTTAAGGCGGATCATAAGATATTCAGAGTGCGATTCGATTCGATATTGTATGTTGAAGGCCTGCGCGAGTACGTCACAATATATTGTACGAATGGCGAAAAGTTCGTCACGCTCGATTCCTTGCGCAACCTTGAAGAGTCGTTTCCGGAGTCTATGTTCGTACGCATACATAAGTCTTACATTGTGCGTCGTGACGCTATAAAGTCGCTTTATGGCAATCAGATCATGCTCGATGGCACAAAGGGCTATTTGCCTGTGGGCAAGTCGTATCTTGATATGATGAAGAAGTTTTTTACGATAACAACAAAATAGGTTTTTACTGGATGAAATTTAAGTTTTATACATTCGCATTACTTTCGTTGCTCCCTTGTCTTGCGTATGCTCAGGAGGAGAATGAGGAGATGGAGATTGCAGAGGCCGATTCGGCCGTTGTCGCAGAGTTGCTTTATATGACGCCGGCTGTTGATAGCCTTTTGAATGCTTGGTATTCCGACAGAGAAGTTGTGATGAATGATTTTGTTCCGGACTCTGTTGCTGCTGCCGACACCCTCATATTGGGAATTGCAGATTCGATTTTTGTAGAGCGCCTTCAGGCAATGGAATCGCCAATTCCGATGACGTATAACGATCAGGTTAAGCGATTTATTGAGTTGTATGTCGTCCGTCGTCGTGCTTTGGTGCAACGTATGCTTGGACAATCAAAATATTATTTCCCGATGTTTGAGGAGGCGCTCGATGCACATAATTTGCCTCTCGAACTGAAATTTTTGCCAATCATCGAAAGTGCGCTTAATCCCCGCGCTTTTTCTCGTGCAGGTGCGTCAGGACTTTGGCAGTTCATGTATTACACAGGTAAGCGTTATGGCCTTCAGGTGAATTCGTATGTCGATGACCGTTGTGATCCGCAAAAGGCGACATGGGCTGCTGCAAAATTTCTTGGCGAACTCTATTCGATATATAACAATTGGCATCTTGCCATTGCTGCGTACAATTGCGGTCCTGGCAATGTAAACAGAGCCATTGCCCGTTCTGGCGGTCATAAGGATTTCTGGAAAATCTATCATTATCTGCCTCGTGAAACACGTGGCTATGTTCCTGCATTTATTGCCGCAGCGTATGCAATGACTTATGCGTCTGAGCATCAGCTTTATGCTACATCGACGAACAAGCCATTGGCGTCGGACACGATAATGGTAACAAAACCGCTTCATTTTGAGCAGGTTTCTGCGCGTTTGGGTTTGCCTGTCGATTTGTTGCGTGAACTGAACCCTCAGTATCGCCACGATATTATTCCTGCAGCAAATGGCAAGAATTATTCGCTGAAATTGCCGGTTGAGATCTCGTTGGCATTTGCTGCTCAGGAAGATTCGATATATGGCTATCAGCGTGAAAAATATTTCCCTGACAATAAGATTGTTGCTGTTTCAGATGCAACTGCTGGTCATGCGGCTCCTGCGAACAGCGCGAAACTTATTTACACTGTTAAATCGGGTGATGTGCCGGGTAGTATTGCTACGAAATTTGGTGTCCGTCTGGCCGATTTGAAGTATTGGAACGGTCTGCATCGCAATATCATCCGTATTGGTCAGAAATTGGTCATTTACGTGCCTAAATCAAAGGTTGACCGTTATCAAGGTATAGCTAAGGTAGTTGGAAAATGAGACGTGTTTCGGCCCTGATATTTGCTTTGGCAATATGTCTGCCTCTTTTCGCACAATTCAATCAGAATCTTGATGCGACAAAAGGCACGCGTCGTACTGCCTCGTCTCGCGATGACCAGATATGGCATCCAGAGGCAGCCAACGTGAGTTACAAGCGTGCGGGAAATGTCAGCCTGACAACGGCTTCACGCTATGGATTGACAGAAAACTGGGAACTTTCGACCTATTTGGCTTTCGATTTCTTTCAGCCGAATGTCATGGCCAAGTATCGATGGACGCGTCATCCGAAGTTTTGGTATCTTTCATCGAAGATCAATATCGGTAACGCTTATCCAGGCTTGAAGTTCGCTCAAAAGCATGGTTATGAAACCTTTGCGACATCTGAAGATACGTTGCCGGTCGTTGGTGAGTTCGGTCATGAACTTATTCTCAGTAGAGCGATTTCGAGCGATGTCAATTGTTCTGATGGTAGCATATGGCTCATTTTGACGGCATCGCTTGGTACGTATTGGGGTATTGAAATGCGGAGTGGAACCCTTGGACTCATTCCATATCACTTCTTGGCAAACCGCAGCGAAGTGCTTACGAATAGAGGCTTTCTTGCCAGTCTTAAGTTGTGGGCCGATTGGAAAGCAACAAATTGGCTGCTGGTGCATGGCGGCATGCGCTTTCATAACCGCTCTCTCGAGCGTAATTTTGCTTTTGAACTGCAAGCCGAGGCTGAGGTCTTCGTAATTCCGGAATTCAGTGCCCGCGTTGGTGGAGCTCTGAGTTTGGCCAATTATCCGGGTGTTGACAAGAAAGTCGGTGGTGTGCCGATTGTTGACTTGACCTACTATTTTGGAAAGCGAAAGTCGAAGGAACGCGATCTTTTCAATCCTAATGGCAGGCTTTATTAGTCGATTCCTAATTTTTTCTGAGAGTTCCCTCTTGGTTGGTCTCGTGTTCCTTTTCCAGCTCTTTTTCTGCTTGTAGATACTTGTTGCTCAAGATGGCCATGAAATGGCTTATGCGCATGATTGCATTGGTTGTGTCGGCAAGAATTGTCCTGCCTTGCAGCTTGAGCAAAAAGTAGTTGTATATTGCGTTGAGCGACAATTCAATGTGTTGCATTTTCTCGCCGTCAGGTATTTTTTTCATGAATACAGAGAGGTCCGGCCATGCGTTCTGAAATGCATTCTGATATGCGATTTCATCGCCTTGCGTGAGCAGATAAAGATGGAAATTATATACGTCGTCGGTTAGAGCTTTTGTGATTTGTAGGTGACCATTCTGCTCTTTGTGCTCAAGTCGCATCATCTCAACAAGATTGTCCCACCAATCATAGACTTCCTTGTGAAGCTTCTCGTCGCTAATGTTATATTGGCTTATTATTTTGTCGTTTATCTGATTGATGTCTAGATTGTTGGCACGGATGAGGTTTTCAACTTGCCACATATAGAGCATATACTCAACGATGCTCTCCTTGCGTTTTTTTTGTGCAATAATCATAGAGTTTTATTCTTCTTCAAGGTCATCAAAGTCGTCATCATCACCGTCGAAATCAAAGCTTCCTGCAAATTCGAAATCATCAGGAATCTGCTCGTTGCCAAAGAAACTGTCGAGGTCGCGGCGTTCTTTCTTTGTCGGTCGTCCGAGGCCTTTGCGTCTGTTGAGCGACAAAGCCAGTTTCTGCAATTCGATGATTTCGAGTTGGTCTTTTGGCGTGACTTCCTTGATGTGGTCTGGCACAAGTTTAGCTCCCATTCGATTTTGAGCCAGTTGAATAATCTCGAACGAACGTATTGCAGGCGAAACTTTGACTTGAATGACTTCACCCACCTTGACATTTCGCGAGCCTTTGACTTGCGAACCGCCGATTGTGATACGTCCTTTTTTGATGGCCTCTGCGGCTATGGAACGCGTCTTGAAGATGCGTACTGCCCAAAGGAATTTGTCGATTCTGACTTGCTCGAGATGTGCCATTATTTGTTGTTGAATTGTGTCATTGTTAGTTGAAGGCCTATTGCGACGAAGCTTTTGATCATGTCTACGGCCATGGCTATACGTTCTTTCAGGATCGGTTTTTCCTCATCAGTCCATTTCCCCAAAACAAAATCGACCTGCTGTCCGCGATGAAATTCATTGCCAAGTCCAAAGCGGATGCGCGCGAAATTCTGGCTGCCGATGAGCGCATTGATGTTTTTTAAGCCATTGTGTCCGCCATCGCTGCCTTTGCCTTTCATTCTGAGTGTTCCAAAAGGAATTGCCAAGTCATCGACAACAACGAGCAGATTTTCGAGTGCGATATTTTCCTTCTGCATCCAGTAGTTTACGGCTTTGCCCGATAGGTTCATATATGTGTTCGGCTTTAACAGAATGAGGATGTGACCGCGCATTTTTGCCTGAGCAACAGAACCATAACGCTCTTCGCTCCATTGCGCGTCAAGTTGGTCGGCAAGTTCGCTTACGACATCAAAACCTATGTTGTGGCGTGTGTGGGCATATTCGTCACCGATGTTGCCGAGTCCCACTATAAGATATTTCATATATATGTAGTTATCAGTTCTTTATTTTACGAGTTCTGCAATTCTGACAATCACGTTCATTGCTTTCTTGAGGCTCTCGATTGGCAGGAATTCATATTTGCCATGGAAGTTGAGTCCGCCTGCAAAGATGTTTGGTGTCGGCAATCCCATGAACGAGAGTCTTGCACCGTCTGTGCCACCACGAACAGGTAGTACTTTCGGTTCGATATTGCAATCGACCATCGCTTGCTTTGCCAATTCAACGATGTGCATGACAGGTTCGATTTTTTCGCGCATGTTGTAGTATTGGTCGTGCATTTCAATCTCGATGGTTCCTTCGCCATATTCTGCATTCAGACGATGAACATTGTGGAGCATTTCATCTTTGCGCATTTCAAATCTGTCACGATTAAAGTCACGTATAATGTAATGTAGCTCAGTGAGTTCGACGCTGCCATTCATGTCTGTGAGATGATAGAAACCTTCATAGTCGCGTGAATGTTCCGGCGTGTCATGTCGCGGAATCATATTGATGAATGTCGATGCAATACGCATCGAATTGCGCATCTTTTTATATGCTGCGCCAGGGTGGACATTGCGTCCGTGGCATTTGACAACAGCTGCGGCTGCGTTGAATGTTTCGAATTCAAGTTCACCAACCTCACCGCCATCAATCGTATAGGCAAAATCAGCACCGAAAGCAGCGACGTCAAAATGGTCTGCACCTTGTCCGATCTCTTCGTCTGGTGTGAATGCTATGCGTATTTTGCCGTGCTTGATTTGCGGATTTGCAAGCATATATTCCATGGCTGTCACGATGGCTGCGATGCCGGCCTTGTCGTCGGCTCCGAGGAGGGTAGTGCCGTCTGTCGTGATAAGATCCTGACCGATATAGTGGAGCATTTCAGGGAAATCTGTCGGTGACATTGAAATGTTCAACGCCTTGTTCAGCACGATTTCACCGCCGTCATAATTAGTGACTATTTGTGGCTTGACATTTTTGCCGCTCATGTCAGGTGACGTGTCCATGTGGGCGATGAATCCGACAGTCGGACGAGGCGTGTCGTCGTTGGCCGGAAGCGTTGCCGTCACGTAGCCATAATCGCTCACGCTGACGTCTGAGAGACCTATTTTGCGAAGTTCATCGGCCAGCGATTGTGCGAAGAACATCTGCTGAAGTGTCGATGGCGACAACTCCGTATTCTCGTCACTCTGTGTGTCAACTTGGACATAGCCAAGAAATCTGTCAAGAATCTTCTCCATGGTGTGATGTGTAAACGGGTGTGCTTTTAGTTGTCTTTGACGTCGTCGGAATTGAACTGGAATCCGAGTCGCTTGCCGGTCTTTGTTTTCGACGACATGATTTCAAGGTTCATGTGCGCGAGATCCGTGATTTTGACATTGTCGTAAGGCTGTGCCAAAAGGTCGAATTCGATGCAATAGCGCAATGCCGTTTCGGCGATTTTGCGCCATATCTGTGCGCTTATGACCTTCTTGCCGAAATCCTTGTGGCCCATTCCGCGCTGGCGCTTGCCTTCGACGAAGAATGAACCTTCGGCATTGACAAACACGCGTGCAACGAGATATCCGAGGTCTTCGTCGCGATCATATTTGAATGAATCGCTGAGGAAGTTATATATGTTTACGATTGTCGCATAGCTTCGCAGCGGATTTGCCTCGACATATTCTGTCTGCCATGCTTCGTGTTCGCGGTCGAATTGAAAAACATTCGTTTGAAGCGAGAAAATAAGCGTGTCCTCGTCGGCATTGATTTGAAAAACGCGTGGACTACGCTTGATGAGTTCCACTTTTACGCCGTTTTCGAGCAATGCGTTGTACTCCTCGGCAATGGCGTTCAATGCTGTTTCAAGAAGCTGAAAGCTCTCCTCGCCGATTTTCAGGATTTGCGCCTTGAGTGCCGCCTTCATCTGAAGTTCGGCAACGATCTCGTTTGTTATTTTTGTTGACATAGCTAAATGTTTTCTTTATTGTTTGACAATTGGCTACTTATCAGTTTCATTTCAAGTACTTCCTTGCAGTTGTCGACAACTTTGAAACGATCGTCGATTCGATGGCCTACGATCCACACGATCTCTCCGCCGCTTTCGAGCACCCATATATTCTCTTTTTCGGCACGGCTCATCTTCTGATCGACGAAGAAATCGCTCAGTTTCTTGAAGCCTTTCATTCCGAGCGGGCGGAAGACATCGCCATTGCGCCATCGTCTGAGCGTCAGTGGATAATATAGTTTGTCGGCATTCAGATGTGCCCAGTTCGCATCGCGTGAGAACTGGAAATCGTCAGTTTTCTCAAACAGACGCAGACTGATATGAATAGGCGAGAAGACCTCAAGTTGGTCTCGCTCTATGTCGAATTCGCGGTTCTCGACCTCCTTGTCACGCGTTGTGACAACGATGTTGTATCGGTCGACGATGGCTCTGTGTTTCGGTGAGAAGAATATGCGGCCCCATCTCTCTTCTTCCACGCATCGCGCCATTTTGCGGATGGCATCGGAGTTGAAGCCTTTGACAAATAGCAATTCAAACAGAAATGGCTCCGGCATCGGAAGGCTCTTCAGGTGCTCCATTGCAATCAGCGTCTGGCCATCGACTTCAACGACGGCACGTTTGGCAAATTGCTTCACCTGAGCATCAAACAGTGCAAAAATCTGGTCGAGATGAGCCATGTTGCCTCGCATCGTGCTCAAGAACGATGGGTTGATGGCTTTAAGCTGTGGAACGACGTTGTGTCTCAGTCTGTTGCGCGTGTAGGCATCGCTGAGATTTGTCGAGTCGGTTACATATTTTAGTTTGTGGGCACGGCAATAGAGCTCGATGTCCTGCCTTGAATAGCCCAGAAGAGGTCTGACCACTCGACCTTGCTTCGGCTTCATGCCGGTCAGGCCTCGGATGCCGGTTCCGCGCACGAGGTTGAGCAGGAATGTCTCAACAGCATCGTCTGAATGGTGAGCAACGGCAACGCATGGCAGCTGTTCCTGCTCCATGATCTTGAAGAACCACCCGTAACGCAGTTCGCGGGCGGCCATTTCAATTGAAAGTTTATGGTTTTCGGCATATTGTTTCGTCTCGAAGTGGGCAACGTGCAACGGGACGCTCAACTCGTCGCAGAATTGTCTGACGAACTGCTCGTCGCGGTCCGATTCTTCACCACGCAGGTGAAAATTGCAATGTGCGGCTATGCAATAATAGCCGTTTGAAACCAGATAGTGGAGAAGTACAACGCTGTCGGCTCCGCCACTGATGGCTACGAGCACGCCTTTTTGCTTGTCGATGAGTCTTTCCTGTTCCATTCTTTTCAGTCATCAAAATATCTGACCGAATGCAAATATAGCAAACTGTTGCGTTTTTCGTCAAAAAATCGCTAACATTGCGTACTAAAACGTATTTTATCATGAAAATTCGTCTTCTTTTATATCTCATGGCCTCCTTCGTTTTCATGGCGTCATGCTCAAAAGGTGGCTTCGAAAAGGTCTCTCATGTGGTCATCTCGACTCCGTATGGCGACATGAAGGTGCTCCTCTATGACGATACGCCAATCCACAAGGAGAATTTCCTCCGTCTTGTGAGCGAAGGCAAATATGATTCGCTTCTTTTCCATCGCGTAATTCGCGATTTCATGATTCAGGGCGGAGATCCTAATTCGCTGAATGCCGGTCGCGATGTCGAGCTCGGAGGTGGCGAATATGGTTCGCCAATCGATGCCGAAATATCATACCCAAAGCATATTCACAAGCGTGGCGCATTGGCTGCAGCTCGCAAGCCGGATTCTGTCAATCCCGACAAGCAATCGTCCGGGTCACAGTTCTATATCGTTCATGGTGAGCCATATACGCCTTCTATGCTCGATGAGGTAGAGGCAAAGAAGAATACGAAAATCAAGAACGAAATCTTCTATCGCATCAAGGCTCATTATGAAGATTCGCTGCTCTATTATCAGCAAAACGGAATGGCAGAGGATCTCATGCGTCTGCAGTTGCACGTCATGCAGAAGGTCAATGAGATTGCCGAGGAAGAGGGCTTGTTCGTGTTCCCTGACGATGTCCGCGAGACATATATGACCATCGGCGGCACTCCGCATCTCGATGGTGAATATACGGTCTTTGGCGAGGTCGTCGAAGGATTTGACGTGCTCGACAGCATTGCAGGAGTGGCCGTAGATATGCGCAATCGTCCATCGACGGACATCAAGATGTCCATAAAAATCATCGACTGATGAAGATATTCTTTTGCTTTATATTATCGCTTGTTGCTCTTTCGACATTCGCGCAGACGCATCATGTCCTCATCAAGACATCGATGGGCAACATGAAAGTTGTTCTCTTTGATGACACGCCTAAGCATCGCGACGAGTTCCTCCGGCTGGTCCGTGCCAGACATTATGACGGCACGCTCTTCTATCGTGTGGTTCGGAATTTCGTGATTCAGGGCGGATCGTCCGACTCGCGCAACGCTGCTCCCGGAACACGCATAGGTTATGGCGAAGAAGCCATTAACATCGACTCGGAATTCACTAAAAAACATTTCCATCAGCTCGGCGCCCTTTGTGCTCCGCGTCAGCCCGATAAGGTCAACATGCTGAAATTTTCCGACATTTCGCAGTTCTACATCGTGCGTGGCAAGACGTATGCCGATTCGATTCTCGACAAGATGGAAATGGCTGTCAATGTTCCAATCAAGAATAAGCTGAAGAAGACGTACTATCTGCCTCACAAAGAGGAACTTGCGCAGCTGAAGGCAGAAGGCAAGGCTAAGGAGTATAACAAGCTCGTGACAGAAATCAAGGACCGTATGGACTATGAATATCGCATCTCGGGCTACAAGAAGTTCACGGATGAGCAACGCGAGGCCTATACCAAGCGTGGCGGCACGCCTGATCTCGACGAGGAATATACGGTCTTCGGACAAGTCGTTGAAGGCATCGATGTCTTGATAAAAATCAACAATATGAAGGTCGATAAGAACGACAGGCCGATGACCGATGTCCGTATGACACTCGAAGTAATTGATTGATAATTATGTATATGCGTTATATCAGATTGCTTTTCGCAATTGTTTTGCCGTTGCTTTTCGTTCAGTGCGCTTCAAAGTCGGAAGAGCAGGCTTCACAAGTTAAAACGATTGACTATACCGCGCAGAATGTGGACAATGTCGTCTGCCTTTCGACGTACGATGTCTATGGGCAGCGCATCGGGCAGGGACAGGGCGTATATATCGCGCCAGACGTGGTTCTGACGCAGATGAACTTCATCAAGGGCGCTTTCAGTGTCAAGGCAAATCGACTTGATAGTAAGCAGATTATCAATGTGTTCGGATATGTCGCATACGATATCGACCGCGACCTCGTCGCTCTGCGCATTGGCAAGCGCATCAAGAATGTCGCAAAGACAGATACCACTGGAAAAAGCGGCGATTTTATCGTCATGGAGATGAAAAATAAAAAGCCTGTTGCGCGTAGCTACGGCGAAGGACAGAAGACCGTGACGGGCATGCCGATTTTTACTCAAAAAGGCCGTGTCGCAGGCATCTGCAAAGAAGATGGAACAATTATTCCTGCAGGTGAATTCAAGGCTCTGAAGCTCACCGAATCGCATGAAAGCATCTACGATTTGCGTCTTAAGACGAACAAGATCTATCCGTCGCACGAGACAGTCAAAGGCTGTCGCATTGTGACGTCGATGGGCAATATCTGCATTCGATTGTTCGATAAGACGCCGGAATATCGCGACAATTTTATTCGCCTTGTCAGCGACCATTTCTATGATTCGCTGCTCGTCCATCGCGTTTTGGCCAACTATTTGATACAGACAGGAGCGGCCGACAGCAAGCATGCCAAGAGCGATGACGTTGTCGGATGGCAGGGGCCTGGCTATAAATTGCCGATGCGACTCGTTGATGGGCTCTACCACAAGAGAGGAGTGGTCGCCGCATCAAAACTGCCGAGCGACAATAACGCGTCGAACAGAAGCGATGGCTCGCAATTCTACATAGTTGCTGGCCGTAAATTCACCGATGTTGACCTCAACGAGATCGAACGCGACTATGGTAAGCACTTCACTGCCGAACAGCGCGAGACCTACAAGACGATTGGTGGCGCGCCATATCTTGATGGTGATTATACAATCTTCGGCGAAGTTACGTCTGGTATGGATGTCGTCGACAAAATTGCCGATGTCCGACTCAATGGCGACCGCCCTGTCAATGATATCCGCGTGTGGCGTATCGAATTGATACGAAAATAATTGTGGCTTGCTTAGGGATTTTTTTCAAGCAGTGCTTGGAAAAATCTGTTATATTTGCCAGAAATTAGTGAACTCAATGTATAGTTGATAGACTTCATAAAAGGTTTTACAAAGCAGAGACTAACATATTACTAATCATAGCAATCGTTTTGGATGCAAAGTGAAACAGACATATTAAATACTCAGCTGGCAGACCGCATAGCGAATCTAATAACCGAAGCAAGAAAATCCGTTGTGGCAACTGTAAATGTCACAATGGTTTATACTTACTACGAGATAGGTCGTGTGCTGGTTGAAGATGAACAAAACGGGAATAGACGTGCCGAGTATGGCAAAAAGGTCTTGAAAACTGTTTCAGACAGTCTTGCAAAGAAATTTGGGAAGGGTTTTTCCGTTGATAATTTGCAGAATATGAGGAATTTTTTTCTCTCATATTCAAAATACGAGACACCTTCTCGTATTTTGACTGACACTAAATGTTCTACTCCTAATTTTACGCTTAGCTGGTCGCATTACCTCAAACTAATGCGTATCTCAAACCCTGAAGAACGTCGCTTTTATGAAATAGAAGCAACCAATAACAATTGGAGTCTGCGAGAGTTGGAGCGTCAATTTAATTCTTCTTTGTATGAACGACTTGCGTTAAGTAGGAATAGGGAACAGATATTGGAGTTGTCTCAGAAAGGACAAATAGTAGAAAAACCGCAGGACTTGTTAAAAGATCCATATATTCTGGAATTCACAGGACTTCCTGAACTGCCTTGTTATTCAGAAAAAGATCTTGAACAAAAACTGATAGATAACCTACAGTCATTTTTGCTTGAACTAGGTAAGGGATTCGCCTTTGTCGGACGGCAGGTGCGACTCACATTTAGTGAAGAGCATTATTACGTCGATTTGGTTTTTTACAATCGTTTGCTGAAAAGCTTTGTTCTAATCGACTTAAAAAGAGGAAAACTAAAGCATCAAGATATTGGACAGATGCAGATGTATGTTAACTATTACGATAGAGAAGTCAAGTTAGATGACGAGAATCCAACTATTGGATTACTTCTTTGTGCTGACAAAGAAAATGCAGTAGTTGAGTACACTCTACCCAAGGATAACAATCAAATCTTTGCGGCTAAATACGAAATGGTTTTGCCGAGCAAAGAAGAACTTAAACATATATTATTGAACAGGTAGTAAGTTTACAAAAACAGAAATAATTTTAGACTAACATATTACTAATCATAGCGTTTGCTATTTATTCGAGATGCCCTAAAAATTTGCCGATTCTAAAT